>CAYWRI010000009.1:0-47318 GCA_964461035.1 uncultured Methanosarcinales archaeon
AATTATTATTTGTGCAACCGACTAAAACAAATAAAAGCAAAAGAACTAAAATCATTATTTTTCTCATTCACATAATCCAAATTTACACATTTATAAAGTTTTTTATGGCACATAATTAGATACAATAGAAATGAAGGTGAAAGAGTTTCGTACACAACAATTCCAAAACAAAAAAAAGAATTCTTGACACCTCAAACTCTAACGAGTTCTACGGAACCACATTCAAAACCCATCGAATTAACAACCACACCAAACATAACAAGAAATGAGGGGGAAGGGTTTCGAACCCTCGTAGGCACTAAGCCACAGGATATCTTATGAGATAATCATTGCTTCTCAGCTCTTTTGAGTCCTGCCCGTTTGACCACTCCGGCACCCCCTCAATATTGTAGTAAGTATTGTGCTTTTTTTAAAAATGTTCTTGTTGTAAAGAACAATTTAATCTGCTTCAAAACTATACACATTATATCCTTAACTAAAATATCGATATATTTATATAAGGGGAAATGTTTTCCAAATATAATAAGTTATACGGGGGTATAAAATGAGATTAACATTATTAGAACCAAAATTACTAAAAGACAGTATCTCAATCATATCAGACATAGTAACTGAAGCACAATTCAGAATAACACCTGATTCTGTTGAACTTGTAGCAATGGATCCTGCAAGTGTTGCAATGGTCACATATAAATTGCTAAGTAGCAGTTTTTCAGAGTATGACGTGAAAAAAGAAGATGTAATAGGATTAAATCTTAATGATTTTAAACAAGTGCTTAGAAGAGCAAATAATTGTTCTATAACTCTAGAATTAACAGAGGGAAATCTGAAAATAATTATGAAAGGTAAAAGCACAAAAACATTCTTCCTTCCACTTATCGAACTTGAAGAAAATGAGAGAAAAGTGCCAAGTCTTAACTTTGAAGCAACTGTGGTTACAGAATCATCAGTCATAACTGAAGTTATTGAAGACATGGATATAATCGGAGAAAGCGTAAGCTTTGAAATAGATAGTAATATTTTGAAAGTTAGTAGTAAAGGCGATAGCAATAAAGCAAGTGTTGAAATTAAATCTGATGACACAACCAAAATTGTTGCTGAATCAAAATATAAAAGTAAGTATTCAATTGAATATTTAAAGAAAATGATTCAAGGTGCTAAACTATCACCCCAAGTAACTCTTCAATTCTCTAATGATTATCCTATGAGAATTGAATATAAAATTCTTAATAAACTTCAATTAGTCTTTATTCTTGCACCTCGTGTTGAGAACGACTAATTTATTTTTTATTTATTTTATTATCTTAATTCTTTTTTTAGACAATTTATTTCTTAATCAATTCTTTTAATAATTAAACTTAGAACTGACATAGTATGATTATAAAATTTAATAAAAAAAAAGAAGGACCCCTTAAAAAAGGGAATCCTTGGTTCGGTGTTATTGAGGTAGGGGATTATAATCTAAAGTCGGGTTTGAACTTTACTTTAGTTGAACTTCTTGCTTTACCTTCGTATGTTGAATAGCTATAGTAGTTTTCAATCTGAGACTTGAATTCATCCTGAATAGACCTATGAGTAATATTATCATCTTTAGGTCGTATTTCAGTTCTTTTAATTTCTTGTTCTAGTATCATTTTAATCACTAATTTTCTTCTATACCTTACTAATACTTTGGTTAATATAAATATTATTAGTTATTTTTTCCCTAAAACCGCAAAATTTATATATTATTTCGGATAAATAAGAAAATATGCCAACCATAAATGAGGATGACCTACCAATAAAGCTAGATTCCTATGATAGAGCCATTCTGAATGAATTAGAAATCAACTCAAGAATTAGTTTCCAGCAATTAGGGAAAAAGGTCAGACTTGCAAGAGATACTGCAGCATACAGGGTCAAGAAATTAGAAGCTCTGGGCGTAATAGATAAGTACACTATAAAAACTAATTATGAATTTTTAGGATTTCAAGAGTACATTGTTCTTTTTCAGCTCTATGAGACAGAATCTCAGGAATTACAGGGCTTTTATGACTTTCTTATAAATCAAGATAAAGCTGTAGAAATAACTGCATATACTGATAAATGGGATTTAAGGGTTGTTTTTCACACACATGATGTTCATGAACTTGATGAATTATTATCAGAAATAAACAATAATTATTATCATGTGATTAGTGATCAAGAAATTATGGCAAAAGCTGGAGCGTTTAGATTTAGAAAAGATGCAGTTAATTATGATTTTGATGATAAGGATAAAGAAATAATTAATATATTGTTCAAGAATAGCCGAGAATCTTTAATTAATATTGCTAAACAAGTAAATATGAGTTCTGATGCAATAATGAATAGATTAAGAAAATATAAAGACACATTGGTTTTTACAACAGATATAAATTATAATAAAGCAGGATTGCATTATTATACTATTCTTTTACGAATGAAAAAATTTACTAAAAAAGAAGAAGCCAAACTTAGTGAATTAATTGTTGAGAATAAGAGTTTTCTTAAGGCGATAAAAGTTATAGGAAATTGGAACATAATATTAAGTGTTCTTGCAAAAGATGCTCGAGAATTTCATTTATTAATACAAAAACTCAGAAGTGTGTTTTCACAGAACATAAGAGATTTTGACACATTAATTGCTTACAAAGAAATTAAAAATCAAAAAGGATTTCATTAAGTTATTATTTTAAAACGGGCTTAGAAAATCGTTTATAAAGTTGAAATTCAAGTTCCGAATAAATTCTACTAAAAATAATCTAATATGTATAGTTGAAGACTCTTTTTATTATTCTTTTGAATTCCATATAATGTCAAAGTAGTTTTTAAAAGATTTTACAAAGTCCTTACTTACGATTTTTAAAGTTATTATTCCTTTTTCCTGAATTAATCCTATTGCGACAGTATCATCATAAACAGTATAACCCACTTTTGAAATATAATTTTTTGAGATTAATTTTATGTTTTCTTTTTTAAAATGTTTTAATTTTTTCTTCATACCCTGAGTTTTTACCTGAATAATTTTTATGTTTGATGAAGATAATTTTTTCTCAATAAATTGTTTTGAAACTCCTATTGCATCAAAGAAGAATAATCCTCCACCCATCCAATAAATAGTTTTTTTTGTTCTGGTTGCTTCTTCAACAATTGATTTTGCCCCTTCAATCCCTTCAATTATTGTTATTTGGGGTGTTGTTTCTTTATCTTCAAAGAATTTTGTAAGCGTGGGAAGTATTTCGTTAAGTGTACTCTTTTTTTCATCTAAGAACCCTTGTAATGCAATAGGATTAACAGCTTCGAAATACTTAACATTATTTTTTAATTTGTAACTTACCAAACCTTTTTTTATGAGAATTGCAATATTATCATAAATGCTTCTCCGATGAATGCCTATTTCTTTAGCTAATTGAACAGCAGTAGATTCGCCTATCTGTAATAAAACCAGATACAATCGGGATTCAGTGTTTGTTAATCCTAAAGAGTTCAGTTTTTGAAGAATATCCATTATAAATATTAAAAAAAGTCTTAATTATTTAAATCTTTCTAATGGTGTGGAAAAATTCACACATTCATTTAAATACTTCGGAAAGATTCTTAACCTTGAATGGATGAAGATATTTTTGATCATAAAAATGTGTATATGGACAAGGACGGACTCAATTTTAAAATAGGTCGAAAAGTTAATTTACTAGAAGTAATTGAAGAGGTGGAAAGATATGAAAAACAAGAAAGAAAACAAAAACTAAAAGACAATTTTAATCAATTTAAAAAATATTTTCAATTAAAAAACTTAAAATCATATACAATATATGCAATTGTAGCAACAAACACGATTTTTGGCACATGGCTTGCAATTAATTATTGTCCAGGATATGCAGGTTCAAAAGCGAAAGCAGGAGAATTACCAATAAATTCATCAGGAAAATTCATCGAAGGTCCGTATAAAAATAAATCAATTGATGATGTAATATATGATAAAACAAAAACGTATGTTTGTTCAATTCTTTTAAAAAATCAATAGCTCAGACTTAGTCTAATAAGAATTAAAAACTAATCAAGGAATATTTTATGTTTCTCAAGACCTTCTATTTCAAGAAGAATTCGTTTTAATAAAACGGTCTCAATATCGGGCATGAGTTTAACACGAGTTTTTATGTCTAAAAAATTTTCAAATAGTTTCTCTTCTCTTTGAATCAATAATTCTTTAACATGTTTTTTTCCAATACCTGGAAGTAATTCTAATGAATGCATTCTAATTGATAATGGTTGTGCTTTATTAAAAAAATCTACAAATTTCTTATCATTTTTTTTAATTATTTCTTTAATTATTGGTGTCAACTCTTGTTGTGCAGTATGAGTAAGCTTATTAAAAGGTATTCTCCCATTAATATGGTGAATTATTTCTCGCTTACCATCTCCTATGTAAACTTCTGCAAGAGGCTGTAAAAATTCACCTTTTCTTGGAACAAGCTCTAGTAAAGTAAATCTATTTGTTCCCATAGCTTGGACTATTGCAGTCTTTCTATGCATAGGAGTTTTATCAAATGGATACCCATTAGGTAAAAAATCTAATACTATTGCAATTTCTTCTTTACCCGCATTATATTTTTGTTCCATAGTCTATTTACCTTTAATTAATATATTCATACTTTTCAATTTATAAAAGTTATGTAAAAAAGACTGAATAACTCATTTCATTAACATAACTATAAATTTTGAAAAATCATATAATTATTACAATCTACAACAATTTTTGACATTTTAATAAAATATCAAATAAGAATAAAAAAATATTTATTTCTTCTTTGTCTCAGTTTTAGTACTTGATGTTACTTTAGTACTTGGTGCTACTGCCGAATTCACTTTTAATTTTGGTAATGGAACCGGAGAAGGCAGATTCATTGAATTGCTCAATATTAAAGCTTCGATATAACACTTATTAAGTATTGTATTAATAATACTTTGTGCTAATTCATCAGGGAGCTTTTTCTCTTTTTTCCAATATTCTAAAACTTCTTTATTCTTATCAGGTTCTAGAAGTTCTATTGCATTTCCATGTAATTCAATAATACCCACTTCTGGATCAAAGTCGCATTTGAATAAGAATTCAAGATTAAGAGCTGATTTCTTCTCAACAAAATTGATTTTTGCTTCTTCAATATTTTTAAAATGTAAATTATTAGATATTTTTATTTGTCCATTTACTGATTTTTTCTTTTCAACTAAAATTTTTGTAAAATTAAATCCTATCAATGCCATTTTTTCACCCTCAAATGTTATTAAACAAAACGAAACACGATTCATTTAAATATTTTTAGTTTTAATTGCCATTTCAAAGCAACATACATTATTGTTCTTAAGAGACCTCCAATTTAAAAACATTTATTAATGAGTATTATCAGACATATATTTATGCAAAATAAAAATCCTTTAAAAGAGTATCTTATAACTGCGGCAGAAAACTCTTCAACTGAAAATAACAAATTTAAAATAGAGGACAACATGGACTACTCTCAAACAAAGAATGTTTTAGAATATGAACAGGATTTATCAGAACCCACATTAATCGTAACTATTGAATCAGGCTGTCCAATTTGCATGTCAGATTTAAAAGGAAATGTAGAACAAGGATTTTATTGTGAAAAATGTAATTTATTGTTCACACACTCAGATTTAATTCACTTAGGAACTATGCCCAAACCTTATTTTGATTAATTGTTTTAAACAAAACAAAATTGCTTATTTTATTTCTATTATATCACCAACACTAGGACCATATACTTTTGCTTCAGGAAGATTTTCTTTTGTCCAATTACAAATATTATCTACAGATTCTTCATCCCCGTGCTGAACAATAACAGTTTTAGGAGAAACATCTTTAATGTATTCTTGTATTTCTTTCATATCTAAGTGTCCTGAAAAACCAAATCGTTTAACTTGGCACTTAACTTTTGTTTTCCAGCCTTTCAAATAAATCTCTCCAGTTTCTAGAAGCATTCTACCATTTGTTCCTTTACACTGATAACCCACTAAAAAAATAGCATTATTAGGATCTCCCCACATGTTTTTTATATAACTCATAACAGGACCGCCCTGAACCATTCCCGACGTTGTTAAAATTATTTTTGGTTGTTTACTTAGAGATATCTTATTACGCTGATTTTGACTTAAAACAAAATTTGCTTTTGTAAAAAACATTTTACTAAGAGTTCTTATGTTTTTTATATAACTAGGATTTTCAGTTAATATTTTTCTAGTTATCTTATTTGCCATTCCGTCAAAATAAAGAGGATATTTGAATCCTTTTTCAAAATAAAGTTTGCTTAGTATTATTAATAATTCTTGAGATCTACCCAATGCAAAAACGGGAATTATAACAGAGCCATTATTTTCCAAAACTTTAGTTATTTCTTTCAAAAGTTCTTCAGCAACCTCATTAGTACTTTTTAAATTTCTATAACCATAAGTGCTTTCAACAATAAGAACATCTATTTTACCATGATGCTCTTTTGGATTAAGATTTACCATCAAATTACTTTCTCGAGAATTTATATCTCCAGTATATAGAATATTTTTACCATCACTTTCTATAAGAATGGATGCACTACCAGGAATGTGACCCGCATTTAAAAATTTAAATTTTATATCTTTTAAATCATACTCTTTATCAAATTGAACAACTCTCGCTTTTGACATGCATTTTTTTACATCTTTTTTATCATACATAGCATCTAAGTGTTTTATTCTTGCAACTTCAAAAGAATCACGCAAAAGAACTTTAGTTATTGCAATGGTTTGTCCAGTCATATATACAAAAGGCAATACATTTTTATGATACATTAAGGGTAATGAGCCTGTATGATCAAGATGTGCATGACTTATGAAAACTGCTTCTAAATTTGTTAAGTTATCAATAACTTTAGGATAATCATATCCATCTTCTTTGAACTTTATTCCCGCATCAAATAAATACTTTTTATTAGAATTAGTTTGAAATTCTATACAACTTCTTCCTACTTCTCTTGCACCACCGTGAAATATGAACTTCATTTGAACGCCTCCTTAATCGATTGATAGTTTAAAACAATTTTGCACTAATACATATTAATATTCTTCACATGATATGTGTCTAATACAAACATAATCTTAAATATTAATAACCTGATTTATAAGGATTTTGATTTAAAGATATAAACTAAATTCAAAATTGAGAATAATGAACTACTGATTCAGGTATATCCCTAAAGAAGCAAAAAGGTGTACTGCCTTTCACTGAATTAATTGTTTTTCGAAGGTGCTGTCGTCCCGTAAGGTACAACCCTTAACGACGCGCATAATCTCACATTTTAATCAGTTCATCTTGATAGTTAATACCTCCTCTTTTGAGACATACCCTCTGATTCAAAAGGTTTAAATAAACCTAAGACTTTCTAAATAATAGCATATACAATTTTGTTTAAATAAATAATTAGGAGGAAACTAAAATGCAAACAATACAATTATTGATTATTTTACTTGCAGCTTTGTTAATTGGAAGAACACTTGTTAAGTTTCAAAAACAAAAGCTTGACCTTAAACAAACAATATTCTGGATCATCATATGGACTATCTTGCTAGTAATAAGCATAATACCTGAAATAATGGGTGTTCCTGCAACAATCTTAGGAATAGGAAGAGCTGTTGACAGTTTTGTTTATCTTGGAATCATAGCATTATTCTATATCGCATTTATCTTTTATGGCAAATTAGATGAATTAAGAGAAAAAACAACTAAGTTAGTTCGATTAAATGCTATTCAACAAGCAGAAATTGAAGAATTAACTGCAAGATTTGAAAAACTTAAAATTGTTTCAACAATTGTTTCTGCTGAAAAACCAGCAAAAACAATTAAGAAAAAAGTCACAAAGAAAAAATCTACTAAACGAACAAAGAAAAAGTAGATAAAATAAATAGTTCAATTTTTTATTTTTTTGATCCAATATTTCTTTAAGTTATTATCTCATTTCCGAAAATAAACACAAAAATCCAGTTGATTTGGTATCCCATCGGAGCAGAAATCTTCAAGACGAATTTTTGGTCATTACACCCTGGATACCTCAATAAAACTAAGGAGTATTAAACCCCAATTGTGATAAACCTAAAAAGTTATAAATATATAAAATAAATTTTTCTAAATGCCAAATAAAAAAATTGAGGAATTAAAAACTGCATTAAAGAAAAAGCATACAATAGTTTTTATGGCTAAATGCACTGTTAAATACAGTGGTAGAGCAGAAGCATTTCTTGAATCTGGAGAAAGAGTAATAATGATAAAACCAGATAATACTTTAATAATACATCAACCATTTGGAAATGCACCTGTAAACTATATGAAACCAGGTGCAATGCATAAACTAATAGAAAATAAAAAAGACAATACATTATTATTAAGTTCTACAAATAATTCTTTAAATGAATATATAGAAATTAACATAACTAAATTAATATCTCTAAACAGTGCAATTCTTAATGATTCCACAAAAATAAGAATTTTTGGAACAGAAAAAGATATGTCGGATTTCATATATGATAATCCTAAAGTCATATCTAAAGATTTTAGACCTGTTTCTAGAGAAGAACAAACAAAATATGGGTTTATAGATGTATTTGGTTATGATAAAAACAAGTCTCTTGTAGTTATAGAATGTAAAAGATATACTGCAGGACCTACTGCACCTCAACAATTAAGAAGATATATTGAAAGATTGGCAAAGAGTAAGGGCATTAAAGCTAAAAATATTAAAGGAATAATTGCAGCCCCAAAAATAACTAAAAATGCATTAGCAATGACAAAGGAATTAAATTATGAATTCAAATCTATTGAACCACCCGCATACATGGAAAAAAAGAAAGATAAACAAAATAGATTAAAAAAATATTTCTAAGATATACTTTAATCCTGAATTATTCCCAATAATTCATATGCTAATTTATCACATAATCTTCTAAAATCTTCAGGGTCTTTAGCATCCACATTTATTAAATTATACGAATCATCAGCAAAATACATTGCAGATACTTCTGAACTTTTAAATCTCATAATAACTTGATTATTTGTAGCCATTAACTGATTAATTCTTAATGGTTGATTGGAATTAGATTCAGTTTTCATATATTCATCTACATCAAGAGCAGAATCAAATATTGCTCCATGAACAGGAACTTTGATAAAGCCGTATTTATATAATCTTGATATTTGAGTTCCTGCAACAACTGCCACGGAAGGTGTTTCTTCGTCAACAGCAATAAATAATGTGTCAGAAGAATTCAAAGTTAGTATTCTTTTTTGAATAAGTGAATCTATAGTCATATCTTCTACATCAGCAGGATAATGATTAAATGGAATATTATAAATTTGACCACTCATTTGAACTTTAGTTAACCAATTTCCTGATTCATCTTGATAAAATTTAAATTGATTGTATTCTAAAATATTTGCATCTGTATTAAAATGAACGAAAGATAAAATAACAATAATGGCTAAAGCAGCTACTAAACCATAAATAAAATACTTAAATGTGTTATCATCATTATCAGTTTTATCTGTTTTATTTTTTGCACTAATATTTTTTTTTTCTGATTTTGTATTATTTGAAACATTATCTATATCTTTCACAATTTCATCATCTTCACGAATAATTTCTTTTTTTATTATCATACTATTTACCTCTTACGAAATTAAAATTAATTTATTTTATTATTCCATTACGCCATAATAACAATACAATAATCTATCTCGTAAAATTATAAAACTATTATCTTTTGCTGAAGCAACAAAACAATTAGCTGATTGTTCTTTAAATGAAACAATTGTGTTATTTTTATTATAATTCAAAAATAAAATAGGATTTTCGGGAGTTGCCATAGAACAATTCCCAACAGGATATAGTGGATAAACATCAGATGTTTCAGTAATTGCAAAACTTATTTGGTCTTTTATTGCTTTTTGAATATTTAATCTAATAAAATCTATGAAATTAAGATTTTCAGAAGTTGGATCAAACAAAATAGTTATTGTGTTTGAATTTTTTAATGAATTACAAATATTAGATGAAAATTCAACATTTTCAAGTGATTCAGGTAATGCACTGAAGAATATTTTACCTTGTTCAAGATGAGCAAGATATCCTTGATTTTCAGTATCTACTTCGAATTTAATACCATTATACTTAATAGTTTCATTACCTTGATTTAACATTATACCAAACATGGAAAGAACCATTATTGAAACTAATATAACTGCCATAATGATTTGATTTCTTTTTTGAATTTTAAGTTCTGATTTTCTCATTAAATACACCTCAAAACTCAAAGATAACTCTTTCTCTTTTTATAATTTGCTATAAATTCAAGAACATTACTCATATCTACCACACATAACAATTAATTTTATAAATATCATATAGATTCTAGTATTTATTCTTACTAGCCCCGTAGTGTAGAGGCCAATCATCCAAGCCTTTGGAGCTTGGGACCGCAGTTCGAATCTGCGCGGGGCTATTAACTCGCGAGCGAATTTAAAGGGTTTAACCTCATTTTTGCTCGCTTTTTATTTTTCCAGATATTATCTTTTAATTACAAAATCCTCTAGTGTCTTAACTTTCTGTGTGCATTTTTTCTACTTTCCTTTTATTTTACTTATTTTCACCTATAGATATTACTTATTCTTCATATGACTATGTCTGAGAATGTAATTTATCATTTTCTTTCAATTTTTCAAGTTCATTTAAAATGAAGTGTGCTTTTTTGCATTTAAGCATTTTGTGTCCAAATCAATTACTAAAGAAACTATTATTTATGTGTGTTTGCATTTATTGTCTGTACTTTTAAATAGAATTCTTTGCCTTTTTCAGTTATTCCTATGTTAATCTTCCTGTTTTCTTGAAGAATAATAATTATGTTATTCGTGTTGAGTTCTCTAATACTAAGAATAGGATTATTACTTTGCCTTTTTGTAAGAATTTTATTGATTTGTGGCTTAGTTTGCATCAATTGAAGGATAATCATCCTTCTGTTCAATTATTTCCTGTTAGTTATACCCCTTTGCGTAGTATAATTCATTCTAGTATTACTTATCTCTTATTGCCAGATCCCGTACCGGTTCCACTGTTTCTACCTTTTCGATCTCCAACTGGATTGTTGCATCCTCGACCTTTATTAGCTCCAGTTCCTTTTCCACTACCATCATGTTTTGGACGGCCATTTGCTAAAGAGAGTGAATAATCGGGTATTGCAGCTAAACTTAACATTGAAAGTTGTGTTATTTGTTGATCCTCACCAGGTATTTTCATTCTAACATAGCTATTACTTACTGATCCTTGCTCAGACAAATCTTCAGTTTGTACAGAACTAATTCTTACAGCATAATTAATTTTTAATCCTATTCCATATCCTATTCCCATTTTTGTTTCACCTTAAGTTCATTTTTTATGTTTTTTTTAATTAAAATCCTAAAAGTAGTAATATCCATCCTACTTTAGCCCAAATACGAAATTAAATAATTTAATTTTTAATGCATCTTCTATTAAAAAGCCTGTTACAGGTAATAATCCTTTTGTAGATTTTTTCATTGCTATGATAAACTTTTTAGTATTCATTTTTAATCTAAAAAAAAGTGAGTAAAAATTACTCATTAAATCTTCTTCCTCTTCCTTGTCCTCTTCCTTGTCCTCTTCCTTGTCCTCTTCCAGTTCCGTCTTGCGGTCCTCTTCCTCTTCCTTGTCTTGGAATTGATTCGTTTAGGTAACCTACTTTTTCATTTCCTGAACAAAGTCCTAATCCTCTTCCTGTTCTTGGTCCTTTTCCTTCAGGACCTGTTTTGTCTCCTTTTGGCATGTGATATTCACCTCCATGAATTTTTATTGCTTTTTTATTCACAAGAGTATCTGTTATTTTTTATCTTGCCCTTGCATGGATTCTTTAAAATGTTAATTGGTGCACACCCATTTTTTCTGCAACTTTTATTTGACTTAATTTTCTCATATTTGAGAATCGCAGTGTTTCCAGCTTGTCTATTGTAAGCTCTACCTCTCGTAATTCTCTTAGAGGCACTGCGCGTGGTTTAAAGTAGGTTATTTCTGATTCGAAACCTACTTTTTTTGTTCTTAGACGCACCAGCACACATAGTAATGCATAGTAATGCATAGTAATGCATAATTATTTATAAAGTTTATGTAATACTATAAAAGAAAAAAACTCATTTAACACAAGTTTAATTATAAAAATTGTGATTTTATTAACACAAAAATTTGATTGATTTTTTCAACTTTTCTTATATACAATCTTTGTTTACTTTTTATGTTAGTTTTAGTGTGGTTTCTTACATTAAATCAAAAGATTTATTAAGTAGTTAGTAAATACTTATATTAACATTTATTGACGGAGGTTAACTGAAAATGAATAAAAATAATGTAATTCCAGTTTTCCTCAACGACGATATACCCTCGGGGAGGGGCCATTATTTTTCTAAGAGTACTAATTAAATAAACCTAAACTCTCACTAACAACTCACTAGACTTCTTTAGAGAATATTTATTTTTTTGATTGAACTTTTTAAGATTATCATAAAATTTATTTCTTTGTGTCATTGAAGTGGAAAATTCTAATAGTCGTTTAGATTGCGATGGTTTAAATGATTCTAATAATTCCAGACCTTTATTACAATATTCTTGAGCAATTTGTTTACCATATTCTATTGTTCCAGTAATAACTGAAGCTTTTCTAATAAAATTTTCATCTTTTTTAGATATACCTGTTTTACTAAATAATTCTAATAATTTCTTTTTCTCATCAGATTTTAATTGTTCAAAAAGATAAATAATTGGTAAAGTATATTTTCCTGCTTTAAAATCTTCTAAATCTTTGCCAAAATCCCAAGTATCATTTGCAATAATATACCCCATTCCTATAAATTTTCCAATTTTACCAATTAAATTAATATTTGCTGTTGAAGTTTTTGCAAGGATTGCCCCAATTCTCAAAGGTGTTTCCCAAAAATTATATCCTTCAACTTTTTTAAAATATAAATCCATATTTGGTTCTTTCAATTTATTATCTATGAATGCAGCTTTAGCATTTTTTATATCTAAATTAGTTAATTCTTGCAAAACTTTGTTAACTTGCTCAGCTTCATAAGAATTAAGCAATTCATATATCATTGTATAAGATAAGGAAGATATAATCCCTTGTAATAAAACTAAATTACTTTCTTGCCGTTTATCAAAGAAATCATCCAAACAATAGTAACCTGTATCTTTCATTTCTACTGAGGCACAAGCAGGAATAATCTGTTCCCAATTACTGCCTCCAAATAATTCATATCCCCACCTAACTTGTGCAGGTCTTAATTGTGCTTTACCAAATCTATATCTTGAAATCAGTATTTTTTCTAGATTGAAGCTAAAACCATTTTCAGATATTATTTTTTTAACCCACGGATCCACTTTTAATGCTGTTTTTTCTAAATAATTAAAATATTTATTCTTAATTTCAAATCTTTTTTTACTTGCTTTGCTCATAAGTATTGTAATTCAATCTAAATACAAAAATCTATGTAGTCATAAAATAATGACTAAAAAGAAACATTTATATAATTTTGATGATTACCTTTTTCTATGGCCGAGATTATTTTAAACCTATTAAGAGAATATGGTTTAGATGAGAAAGAAAGTAAAATATATGAATATTTAGTCAGTAAAGGGAAACTAACAGCATATAAAATTTCTAAAGATACAAAGATTTTAAGATCAAATAGTTATAATGTGTTAGCAAGATTGATTGAGAAAGGATTTGTTGCAGAATCAATAAAAGAAGATAAAAAATTGTACTATACAAATGATTTAAATGCAGTTATTGGTAAAATAAAAAATAAAGAAGCAATTTTAGAAGCATTGATTCCTCAAGTTGAAATATTAAAAGTTGAGAAAGAAACAGAAGTAAATCATTTGAACACAAAAAATTCATTTGCTCAATTCAATAATAAATTGTTTAATCTAGCAAATCAAGGAAAATTAAGTTTTTGTTATATGATGAGTAATAGTCCTGCATTAACCACAAAAAGTTCGAAAATTTTCATTAAAAGACTGTTAAAAGAACTAAATAAAAATAATTCTTTGAGCAAAATAGATGCAAAAGCAATATGGGATATTAAGTTTAAAAATGATAATTTTATCAATCAATTTGTGAAACTTGGAAAAAATAGATTTTTAGAAAAATTGCCAAATCAAGCAACAATGTTTGTATATGACGGATGCGTAGTATTTTTATATTTGGATAATAATGATAACTTTATAGAAATTAAAAATGACAAAATTGCTAAAGAAATAAAATGTTATTTTGAATATTTGTGGCAAATTGCCAAAAAATAACTTTTTATATGTGTGCTAATTCTCTAAATGTAATCAATTGTTGACTTACACTTCAAGAAACAATAGGAATTATAGACTAAAAAAACTTATTAGAATCCTTTCTAGCAAAGATTTATATATTTTCCAAATTTCTCAAAATTAAAATGGATCCCCTCTTAGAAGAATTAGTTGTAATTACAAGGTTCGTAAATGATATGAGAAAGGAAGAAATTCTAAAGTATTTCATTAAATGTTTAGATTCTGACATTCCATCTGATAAGATTCTTTTAACAAAAATAAAAAGTGCATATAATTTATATCCTTCAATTCCTAAAGACAAACAAGAAAGATTTGAAGAAATAATTAAGTATGTATTAGACGAAATGATTAAAAAAGGATATAGAGCAGATTATAGAACACCTCAAGAGGAAAAGTTAAAAGGCAGCACAGAGGATATGAAAACTACTGAAGATATATATAAACCAATTGGAATTACTAACGGAACGTTAACTATTAAAGAAGCTCGAAGAGCACGAGAACTAGCAAAAGTTCAAACAAGTTTTGGACTTTATTTTAATCTAGCAGCCACACCCCACGTCAGGAGTTCATTAGAATCATTAGATAAAGATGGAAATACCATTAGAGATCCTCGATTAGTAGATGAAAACTTCAATCCTATTCCAACAACTTATTCTGATGATTTTCCAGGAAGAAGAGAACAAAAAATAAAAAAGTAAAAATTTTAAAGAAAGTTAATTCTGCCTAAGAATGAATTCTTCTATGTTTTCTATTGTTTTTATTTCTTTTCGTGATAAATCATTCTCAGTCATTCTTTCAACTTCAAATTCAGTAAATAAATTTCCCCATTTATCCTCAAACAACATATTTACACCTCTCACCATAATTTAAAAAAAGTCACATTTCACTTGTAACCGAAATTCAATTAAAATTAATTAAACTTCATTTTTTCTACTAGATAACTCTAAATAACACTTTAAATATCTGTCTTCAGGAGATTCCTGAAGATCTTCATCAAGATTAGTATCAAGAAACTTACATACTACATCTGATTTATCTATAAAGTCATACATTTTCAATACCTCCAACTTATTGCACTCCCCTACACGTAACTAAGAATATACTAACTAAGATATATATCTAACCATTGCTTTATACATATTAATACACATATATGCTTTTTTAGAAAAAAAGCAAATAATAGAAAAAAATATAAATGAATAAGAATTCCTAGTCACATTATAGCCAACATATACAATATTTGGGGGGATTTACATTAAACGAAAAGTAGTTCAACATGGACCTGCAACATTAATAGTATCAATACCTTCAAAATGGGCTAAAAAATATGGAATAAAAAAAGGTGATGAGATAGATTGTGAAGAAACTGGCAATTCTATAATCATAAGAACAGATAAAGCAACCAATCTAGCTAAAGTAGAGGCAGATTTAAGTGGTCTTGATAGAACATCTATTTTATATTCAATTAGAAGTATGTATAAATTAGGATATAATAACATAGATACTCATTTCAAAAAGTCCACCGCATTTCATTATAGAATAAAAGAAGAAAAACCAATCTTATTCATAATTCATGAAGAATTGTCAAGATTAACAGGTATTGAGATAATACAACAAAGAGAAAACTCTTGTCAACTTAAAACATTGGTTGAAATGTCTCCAAAAGAGTTTAATGTTATTTTAAGAAGAATCTTTTTTCTCTTAATAGATATGAACGAAGATTTTATTTCGGGTGCCAAGAGACAGGATGAAACATTATTAAAAACATTATATCAAGAACACAATACGATAACAAAATTTGTAAGTTTTTGTATGCGTTTATTAAATAAAATAGGTTATTCTGAAGACCAGAAAAAAACAACTATTATTTATGCTATTCTTACAAACTTAGACAATCTTGTTGAAATAATAAAAAATACGGGAAGACTAGCAAGAGCAATAAAGCCAAATATTTCGGAAGAGACATTAAAATTAATGAATAGTGTTCACGAAGCAATTGTAAAATATTATAATTTATTTTATAATTTTGATAATGATACTGTTGCAAAGATAAATAAATTAAGAGATGATTATATTGAAAAAATAGATTTTCATTCTGAAAAGTTTTCAAAAGAAGAACTTGCATTATTAAATCGATATTTTCAAATAATGGAAATATTAACATCTCTCTTAGAATTAACTATTGCTTTGAATCTTTAAGAATCATATAGTAATGCAGGTTGTTGTGTTATCTATTAAAGGGTATGGGAAAAACCTTTTCAGCAATACTTTTAGCATCTTTTTCTATAATATACAAAGAATCATTTGGATAACTATTAACTGCAGCAGTTATAGTATTAAGAACAATTAAACTTGGATTAGAATTATGAAGAACATCTAAATACATTTTTTGTTGCATCATTGCATCATAAGACTCCATTCCTTGATAAAAATTGCCAGGTCTACCTTCAACTCTTTCTTTAATTGTATCACCATCAGATATTACAAGAACAACAGCAAAGTCAGGATAAGCATTACTTAAGTCTTCAAGACAATGCGGATCAGTTACTTGACAAATTACACCCGTTTTTAGACCATATGCATAATCAAAATTATCTTTTAAATAACCTACAGAATAAGAAGCATCATTTAAACCAGTGGTTTTACCAGCGGTTTTATGTGTAGTAATAAATGAATTTGAATAATCTTCAAAAAAAGATTCATCTTTATGATCTTTTATATCAGTTTCACCCTCAAATAAATCCCTACTAACAGTTGTAGGTATTGAATACAAAAATGGAAGAATAGATAACAAATTTTTAGTTACCGTTGATTTTCCTCCACCTCTTGGTCCCGCAATAATTATTCCCCTATATCGCGATCCCCACGAATTCAATAATTTATTAATCTCCTTATTTCTAAAATCAATTGAATCTGAAATATTAGAATGTATTGTATTTTCTCCAAAATTACCAGTTATTAAATTGGGCGAAGATGGTAAGATAGAATAATCTTCTCGTTCTGTCAATAATATGATTTTTGTAAGAGGATAATTTTGAGCAAAATTAGTTAAAATTCTGGGATTAATAAGCTCATCATTTTCACCAATAGTCATAATGAGTGTACTGGCAGAATTGCCCGAACGCATATATTTACGAGATTTTTCAAAAGAGTCAGTTTTTACAAACTTTAAAAAAGCATTATTAACTGTAGGAATATTTGTAACTCGCTTAATATAATCATTTAACTGAGGAGAATTTTGAACAATAACAATTTGTTCATCTTTATACTGTAAAGGTTTAGCTTTCAATGAATTAGCACTATGAACTCTTTTTAACTTGGGAATAAGTGTTGAAGAATTAATATCTAATGATTTAATTGAAGGTGTTTCAGTAGAAAAATGATTTGCTATTTTGAAAGCCGCGATTTTCCCTTTTTTAACTTTATTAAGTTCATCCAGAGTTATGTTTTCAGAAGTAGGTAAAAGTTCTTCATAAAAAGGTAAAACTATTATTCTTCTAAAATTTAAGTTTCCCCCTTGAATACGGTTATAAATATATTCGGGAACACTATTATTAAATTGAATATTTTCTGAATGAGTATAATCTAGAACAACAGGAATCAATCCTTCAGACTTTCGCACTATATCGTCAAGACAATCTACTGAAGTAAAATTAGACGACTGATAACATTCATTATGTGAAATATAAGGTTCCAAACTCCTCAAAGCAAACTCAGAACCTGCTACATAAACTAGTTTATTACCCACATTTTTCATTTTTTTACTCTTTGGAAATGGCGACGGGTTTTTAAATATTTGTAAAAATATCATAAATTATGTCAAAAATACATATAAATAAGCCAAAAATAGTCAAAAAGTCTCCAAATACTATAATTATGTTATTTTTGTGCAAAATAGAAAATAATATATATAAACTAATTTAATTAAATATAAGTGTTGTGAATTAGTAGTCTGAATTTTTAACAATATTACAACAATAAACTTATAAAAGCTAATTCTTTACCTAGTTAGTATGTCAGAAAGAATAAGTACTGGAAGTACGGAATTGAATGATTTATTGAAAGGAGGCTATGAAAGCGACATAGTTACAATGATATATGGTGGACCAGGTTGTGGAAAAACAAATCTTGTTTTAATGGCTGCTGCAAAAATGTCAAATCAGAAAAAAGTTATATTCATAGATACTGAAGGAAGTTTTTCAATTGAAAGATTTGGGCAATTATGTCAAGAAGATAAATGTTGTATTGACAATATTCTTATAATGTCTCCAACAATTTTCAGTGAGCAAAAAAGCGCTTTTGCAAAATTAAAAGAATTAACAAAAACTGATAGTGTTGGTCTTATAATAGTTGACAGTATTGCAATGTTATATAGATTAGAAATAGGTAAAACCAAGAATATTCAAGGAACAAATAGAGAATTAGGTCAACAAATCGCGTATTTAAGTGAAATAGCAAGAAAGAAAAAAATTCCTGTAATAATAACAAATCAAATATATAAAGATTTTGAAGATAAAAACAAAATAAATATTGTTGGTGGAGACATACTTAAATATTGGGGAAAATGTTTAATTGAAATAAGAAAATTAGATGATGCAAAAAGAGTTGCAATTTTAAGAAAACATAGAAGTCAACCTGAAAACCAAAAACTTTATTTTAATATAACAAATGAAGGAATAAAAGCATTAAAAACAGAAAATGAAAATAATAATTAGATTAATAATTATGGCATTGTTATTTTGTTTAAGTTTCTTAGTTTTAGGTGCTGGTGCTTTTACGTTTATGCTAAATCTGTTCATAAATGGTTTGAGTGGTTTTCTAAGTTTATTAAGTTCAACAATATCTGGACAGCCAGATTTGTCAGGAACAGTAACATTCATAATAAACTTAGGATTAGGAATCGGAATTCTACTTTTATATTATTTGATAGCACATTTTATGAGTAAAATATTTATTCGAGATTAGAAAAAGCCAAATATAGAATCAAAAATAAAACATAAAAAAAGAATTAATAAAAAATTATTCTTCTGTAAACTCACCTATTGTGGTTTTGAATTCTTCATCAGTTTTTATTTTTCCTGTTTTCTTAAAGTATTCACGAGCTAAAAGGAAAAATATCATTCCGAGACTTTTCTTACCTTTATTATTGCAAGGTATAACAAAATCAATTCCATTTGTCTGATTATTACTATCACATAAAGCCATAACAACCATACCAACTTTAAGAGCATCTTTTATCGCATTTCTATCTGGCCAAGAATCAATAATAAATATTACTTTAGGTTCTGTAAAATTATTTAACTGAGAATTTGTTAATAATCCGGGAGGATATCTTCCTGCAAAAAATTTACATCCTACTAATTTTGCAAAAGCACTTATTGGTTTCCAACCATTCTCTCTTCTTGAAACTATTAGAATTTCTTCAGGTTTATAAAATGCTAATAAGTTTACAGCTAATCGTAATCTTTCATCTATTTTTTGAATATTTAATACAGATAGGCCATCTGTTCTTGTTTTGTAAATAAACTTTGCCATATATTTTGTTTTGAATTTTGTTCCAATATGAATGCCCGCTTTTAGATAATCTTCATTTGAAATTAAAAATTCTGAATCTGATTCTACCATTTTTATTCCTCCTAAAACTAAAAAATTATTAATTTATTTTGTGCCAATAAGTAGAACAAAGAATTTCTTTGTCCATCATATTTATAACCTCAGATGGCAATATCAAACATTAACTAAATCAACAGTTTGTTTGATGTTGGTTATAGATACAAAGGATACTTGTTTTCTTTAAAAATGTTTTTATGAAGTATATCATTCATATTAGAACTATTCAGGATAAAAATAATCATAAAGATAAATTTATACAAGGTAATATTCTAAAGTAGGTTTATTTTAATTTTGCAAGAATACACCAATGATCTCCTTTATGTTTGTGTAAACTTAATATTTTAAAGTTAGTAAAATCATCTTTCATTAATTTTTTTGTATAAATAAAATGAGGTAATCCTTTTTCTTCACCATCTAAAGGAATGTATGTGTGTGGTTCAGGCATTTGAAATTTTGATGCTCTTCTTTTAAATCGATTTGCAGAAACAGATATAAATATAATTCCATTTGGTTTCAACACTCTTTCAATTTCTGAAATAGAAAATTTAACTTTATCATGAAAATTATGATGAATAACTTGAGTAGATATAACAGCATCAAAAAAATTATCTTTGAAAGGAAATTTTTCATAACAAGAATGTTTTTTAAGTCTGACAGATAAATTTTCTTTTTTTAGCCAAGTTCTTGTAAGTTTTAATCCCGTATTTGAAATATCTGTTGCATAAACATCAAACCCTTGTTTTGCAAGAAATATTGTATGTCTTCCAGAACCACAACCCAAATCAAGAATTTTTTTAGCGCTTTCTTTTTTCAAGAGAATAACCAAATTAGTTATATCTTCTTTAGTTTTAAAAAAAACTTTTCCCTTTTTTTTAAATATGGCGTCCCAATCACCCATAAAATTATATTAGCCTAATTAATTAATAAAGTTTTGCAAAATGAGTAATTGTGAACATCTTTACTGAATCGGTCCTTTTCATTAACTAATTTTAAGATATTGATTAGCTTACAGTTAAAATGCAATAAAACTTATAAAAAAAATTTATAAAGACACATAATAAAAGTAGAATATATTAAAAGAGGTAAAAAATGAAGTATTATAAAGAATCTATTAATGAAGTATTAAAAGAGTTGAAAACTTCCAAAAAAGGTATTTCTGATTCTGAAGCACAACTTCGTCTTGAAAAGTTCGGACATAATTCTATTGAAAAAAAAGATAAAAATAAAATATGGGCGCTCATATCAGAACAATTTAAAGATTTTTTAGTAATACTATTATTATTTGCAGGTTTATTTTCATTAATATTGGGAAATTACATTGAAGCAATAGCAATATTTGTCATGATTTTATTATCTGTTGTTCTTGGTTTTATTCAAGAATATAAAGCAGAAAAATCCCTTGAAAAATTAAAAAAAATTACTTCAAGAAAAGCGGTTGTTCTCAGAAATAATGTTGAACAAATACTTGATGCAACAGAATTAGTCCCTGGAGATATTGTTTTAGTAGAGGCAGGAAGTATTATTCCTGCAGATATTAGACTTATTGAATCATCTTCTTTAAAAGTTGATGAATCATCTTTAACAGGAGAATCAGATCATAGATTTAAAGAAACAAATTCTATTTCTAAAACGGTTGAAGTTTCTGACAGAATAAATATGGCATTTATGGGGACAGTTGTTGTTTATGGTTCTGCAAGAGGTGTTGTAGTAGAAACAGGTCTTAAAACCGAATTTGGAAAGATAGCTGATTCTCTTACTGAAGTCAAAGGAATTAAAACACCAATGCAAAGAAAACTTGCAAAATTAGGAAAGCAACTTATTATTGCAGTTATAACTATTTGTATAATAGTTTTCGCAACTTCAATTTTACAGGGGAAATTATCTTGGAATCAAGCAATTCTTGTAGCATTAAGCTTAGCAGTTGCTGCAGCACCATCAAGTTTACCTGCTGTTGTAACAATATCATTAAGTAGAGGGGTTGTAGATTTAGCCAAAAAAAACATGCTTGTCAAAAAGCTTCCCGCTGCTGAAGGTCTTGGTTCAGCAACTTTTATTTGTACAGATAAAACAGGCACATTAACAAAGAATGAAATGAGTATACAAGAAGTATTTTATGATAATAAACTTTTCAAAGTTAATGGTGTTGGATATACTGCTGAAGGAAATGTTTTACATAAAAATAAAGTGGTTGATAAAAAAGAACTTTTAAAACTTTTACACATAGGAACAATATGTAATGATTCTGATTTAATTCTTAAGAAAGAAGGAGATTATGAAGTAATAGGAGATCCAACAGAAGTCGCATTAATTGTTCTTGGTAATAAACTAGGTTTTAGAAAGTCCCAAGCATTTTCTAAATATAAGATTATTCAAAAGCTACCTTTTGATTCAGATAGGAAAATGATGAGTGTAATTTGTCAAGATAAAAATAACAAAAAGATAGAATCTTTTACAAAAGGTGCCTCACTCATTATTCTTAATGAATGTAATAAAATTTTATTAAATAATAAAGTTAAAAAATTAACTCCTGCAATGCGGAAAAAAATACTTGGTTCTGCTAAAAAGATGGAATCTTCAGCTCTACGTGTTCTTGCACTTTCTTTTAAATATATGACTAAAAAGAAAAAATATTCTCAAAAAGATTCAGAAAAAGATATGATCTTTGTCGGTCTTGTTGGAATGCTTGATCCTGCAAGAGATGGGGTAAAAGAATCAATTGCAATAGCTAATAAGGCAGGAATAAATGTTATGATGATAACAGGGGATAGTCCTTTAACTGCTAAAGCAATAGCTGAAAAAATAGGACTATTTAGAAAAAAAGATTATATTGTTACAGGTTCTGAACTTAAAACTATGAGTGATTCTCAGCTTTCTAAAAAAATAGCTAAAATAAGAATTTGTGCAAGATTTATGCCAATACAAAAATTGAGAATTGTTGACGCTTTGCAAAAAAAAGGAAATATTGTGGCCATGACAGGCGACGGAGTTAATGATTCTCCCGCAATAAAAAAAGCTGATTTAGGAATATCAATGGGTATTACAGGAACAGAAGTTGCTAAAGAAGTTTCACAAATGACTTTAGCAGATGATAATTTTTCAACCATAGTAAGTGCAATAGAAGAAGGAAGAAATATCTATGATAAAATGTTAAAATCTCTTAGATATCTATTAAGTTGTAATACTGGAGAAATATTCACAATATTTTTTGCATTACTTTTAAATTTACCAATACCGCTTATTGCACTTCAAATATTAATAATGAATCTTCTAACAGACGGTCTTCCTGCTATCGCATTGAGTATGGATTCTGTTGATCATGAAGTCATGACAAGAAAGCCAAGAAATCCTAAAGACAGCCCTTTAAGCGGCGGAATGTTGTGGTTAATATTAACATTTGGACTTTTAATGTCTATCGGAACATTATTCTTATTCAACAAGTTTTATGTGAATGAATCAAGTTTTGTGCTTGCAAGCACTGTTGCTTTTACAACATTAGTTGTAATGGAAATGATGGCAGTTCTAAGTTCTAGGACTCTTTATAGGTCGGCATTTTCAAAAGGTTTTTTTAAGAATGGTTATTTGTTTCTTGCAATAATTTCATCCATAGCAATACAATTATGCTTAATATATATCCCATTTTTACAGAAAATATTTGGTACAACCGGTTTAAGTTTAAGTCATTGGCTATACATAATAGGAATATCAACAGTAGGATTTATTGTTATGGAATTAAGTAAAAAGTTTATTCGATTTGATAAAAAGTAACAAAAATCTGCTGAAAGCAATTTATCCCCACCCTAAATAATATTGCTTTAACAACCATTTTCTTAAAACGCAAATTTTTGGAACATACAAAAGCAAGAGCCATTCATCTTACCCCTGAAGAGTTGAGCTTTCTAGCGTTTGATATGTAAACATTTGGTGCAATAGTAATTATACTAATTTCTATTGGAATACTAACTAAAAAAAGAAAAACTGAGGATATATTTTATATTCTTGGCGGAATATGCTTAGAAGTTTATAGCATTCATATTGGAGATTTAGTTTTCATAATCTTGCAAATCATATTTACTTTAGCAACAGTCTATGATTTAGTTAAACAAGAATTTCTAAAGTGAAAAAACAAAATATTATCTACTTTTTCTAAAACCAGTAGTTCTTGGTCTTCTTTCTTTTTTATCAGAATCTCGACTTGAACCTGTTCTTTTTTCAGAACGATCACCATAGGACTTATGCTCTCTAAAACCATCCCTGCTTGATCTTGAAGATGAACCTGATTCGCTTCTAGAACTACCTCTTGAAGAGCTACCTCGTGAAAAGCCACCTCTTGAACTGCTTCTTGAAGAATCGTTTCTAGAAGAACCACTTCGGCTAAAGCCACCACTCCTTGATCTTGAAGAAGATGATCTAGATCTACCTCGACTGAAACCACCCCTATCTGAACTAGATGAAGCTCTTGATGGTTTAGATATATCTTTGTAAGTGGTTGTATTAAGTTCGTTTTTAAAACTGTATTTTAAGACTGCTGAAACAACTTCAGAAGCATCATAATTTTTTAAAAGCTCTTCAGCCATTAGAGTATATTTTGAAGATTTACCTTTATTTACTTTAATAATGGAATCAATTATTATTTTAATATGCATTTCTTTATTTTGTATGATTTCCTTTGGTGAAGGTATTTCGTGTTTTGCAATTTTACAATTATTAATTCTTTCTACAAATTTTAATTTGCCTTTTTCAGAAGGAATTACAAAAGTAATAGAAATTCCCTGTTTACCTGCTCTACCCGTTCTTCCAATTCTATGAACATATGATTCAGGACTTTGAGGTAATGAGAAATTAATAACATGTGTTAAATCATTTACATCAATTCCTCGTGCTGCCACATCTGTAGCAACAAGAATTTTCACATATTTATCTCTAAATTGTTGAAGAATTTTTTCTCTTTGACTTTGTGTAATATCTCCATGAAGTGCAGCAGCATTATAATTTAATTTTGTTAATTGTTGAGTTAAATTATCAACAGTTGCTCTTGTGTTGCAAAAAACAATACCATGAAAGTCACTATAAAAATCAATAACTCTTTTAAGCACTTCAAATCTATCCCTTGCATTAACATCATAATATATTTGTTCAACAGTGTCAATTATGACATGTTCTTTTCCTATTTCAATAAGTTCATATTCTCGCATATATCTTTTAGCGATTTTTAGTATTTGTTTAGGTATTGTTGCAGAAAATAAAAGCATGTTTTTATCTTCAGGAGTACATTTTAAAATATCTTCAATATCTTCAACAAACCCCATGTTAAGCATTTCATCTGCTTCGTCAAGAACGGCATATTGAATATGTTCAAGTCTTAATGCTTTTCTCCTTTGCAAATCCATTATTCTACCAGGAGTTCCAACCACAATATCGATGCCTTTTTTAAGTTTTGATAATTGATTGTCAATTGAAGAACCACCATAAACGGCAAGAATTTTAATTTTCTTTTCGCCTTTTAATGAATCAATTTCTTTTGCTACTTGAACTGCTAATTCTCGAGTAGGTGTTAGAATAATAGCTTGAATTGTTTTGCTATGCTCTTTGATCTTTTCAAGAATTGGAAGTGCGAACCCTGCTGTTTTTCCAGTTCCTGTTTGAGATTGACCGACTATATCTTTTTTTCCTTCTAAAAGTAAAGGTATTACTTTTGCTTGTATTTCAGTAGGTTTTTCAAAACCTTTCTTTTTCAATGCTTTGATTGAATTATCTGATAATCCTAATTTTTTGAATTCTTCCATTTTTATTGTTTCCAGTATAATATTGTATATAACCTATTCAAGTTGATTGATAATATTACTATATTCAAGGGTAGTAACCATATATTTAAAAAGGTATGTAATAAATTATAGAAAAGTGTTTGCAGAATTAATTTAATTGTTTCAAGTCTTATTAGTTATTTCTTTAAACTTTTTTTGGCTCTCAAGAGTATTTGCAGTAATAGTATTTTTTACTTCAATAATTTCAGCATCATTTGTTTTTGTATTATATATTGCAAATGTTGCACCACCTGTTTTATATCCGCCTATTTCTCCAGGATTTAATAATAAACAAGCATCAATTTTTTCTTTATATTTTGAATGATTATGTCCATAAAAACAAGCATCAAATTCTTTTGATTTTGCCATTGGTTTTGCAAGTATTGGGTAATGAGATAAAAATATTTTTCTATTATCAATTTCTAAAATATCAAAAGTATCAAATCCTACTTCAAGATTACTTCCTTCTTTTAATGAGAATTTTGTTATTAAAGATTTATCGCCATCATTGTTTCCCCATATTGCAAAAACAGGAATAGGTGAAGAACACAGTAATTTTGCAATAGCTGCACCTACAAAATCACCTAAAAATATTATTTTTTCAACATCATATGAAATTATCTGTTCTAATGCCATTACTAAGTTATGTGCATTATCATGTATGTCTGAAATTATCGCGACTTTCATATTATTACAAAAAACAACTTATCTTTATAAAATCTTCTTTGGAAATTAAGGTTATAAAATACGTTTATCAATAATATAAATATTATGCGTGTAATGAATTTAATAATAATTTATTCAAAGGTAAAAATGTTTTTTTAGTTGAAGGTAAACAACCATATTTATCAGATGATTTTTGTACTAACCCCTTGCAATATGCAGAGGGGACTCCTGTGCCTAATGATTCTTTAATGTCTCTGGTTGAAAATTACAACCCAGTAGAATAATAAAAAGTTAGGATTCAGGAGGTATGTCCAAAATTGAATCTTTTTCTATACTGCGGAGAGTTGTTGGCTACTGTGTGACCAAATTTTAATCATGAAATAAGATAATTTTGTGTTTACACACAAAATGTATTTCACTTAGTTTGCTCCAAGGCAGTATTTTTTATCATTCTGGACATACTCGGATTCATCGAAAGATTTATAAGATAAATAAATGTCAAGAATATTTAATGGATAATAAGATAAATAAATCAGATAAAAGGAAAGAGTTTAGAAACAAGAAACTTGAGAAAAGAGCAATAAAAATAAATAAACTCAAGAAGACAAGGTATGGTAAATTACTTTATTTTCTATGGTATGATGATTCTGCTTTAAGTTGGATTGCAAATGTTTTAATTGCATTTATTTTTATTAAATATGTATTTTATCCCCTATTAGCATTAGCTTTTGGAACAGGACTTCCTGTTGTTGCTGTTATTTCTTGTTCTATGGAACATGGATATACAGATTGTGGTGAAAGCACTATGCCTGTTAATTTATGTGGTTTTGATGGACGAACAGGAAGAGTAAATTTTGATTCTTTTTGGAAATATTGTGGAAACTTTTATGAGGATAGAAACATAAGTAAAGAACGATTTAAAGACTTTGAACTAAGTTCAGGATTTAATAAAGGAGATATAATTTTTCTTAAAGGTGCAAATTATGATAACATAGAAATTGGAGATGTTATGGTTTTTAGTGTTTCCAATAGAATGTATCCTATTATTCATAGAGTTATTGAAAAGTATGATGATAAAAAAACAGGAATATTAGGAACTAAAGGAGATCATAATTTTGCTCAAATAAAAGATGGACCTTTTGATGAACATAGAATAACTGAAAATCAAATTATGGGTAAAGCAATGTTTCGTGTTCCATATTTAGGTTATATAAAAATCGGTTTTTCTCAATTATTAAGTATTTTTGGTGTTACAATATGAAGAAAAGTTGCTCTTGGAAGAACGCAAGTTACGGTGGTCAAGCAGTTCTTGATGGTGTAATGATGAAATCAAAAGATTTTATTAGTGTTTCTGTAAGAAATGAAAATGATGAAATAGTTAATGAAACTTATAAATTTAATAATTTTATGTCAAGACATAAATTTTGGAGAATTCCTTTTATTAGAGGTATTGCAAATATGGCCGAAATGTTAGCAACTGGAATGGACGCTCTAACTAGAAGTGTTAATATGCATATTGAAGAAGAAGAGGAAAAAATGTCTTTTTGGCATATGTTCTTTACAATTATTGTAAGTGTTGGAATTGCGCTTGCATTGTTTAAACTACTTCCATTAAGTGTTGCAAGTTTACTAACAAAATGGCTTAATATTAGTTCAGGATTTTTATTTAATTTAATTGATGCTTTATTTAAAATAATTATTTTAATAGCGTATATTTTAGTAATTTCTTTGATGAGTGATATAAAAGCACTTTTTATGTATCATGGTGCAGAACATAAATCAGTTTACTGTTGGGAAAAGTTTAAAGATATAAAACATTTAACTGTTAAAAATGCTAAGAAATTTTCAACTCTACATCCAAGATGTGGAACTTCTTTTTTATTGTTTGTTGTATTTTTTAGTCTATTAATTTATATGTTAATACCCTTTGGAACTTCTTTCTGGGTAAATTATTTGTATAGACTCATGCTTTTACCTTTAATAATTGCAGTTTCTTATGAGTTTCTAAAATTAACTGCAAAAAATACTGATTCTTTTATTATGAAAATATTAATGCAACCTGGTTTGTTAATGCAAAAACTTACAACTTCTGAACCAACTAATCCTCAATTAGAAGTTGCATTAGATTCATTAAAACACGTTATCGAAAAACAAAAGAATTATGATGAACGATAGTTAAAAAAAACAATTTAATTCTAGAAAATTAGAAAGAAGTTTAATTAAAAAAATTATAAAGCTCTTTGGAAAATAAGAAGATCTTCTGTTGTGAGTTTTTCGTTTTTCTTTAGTTTTTCATTCACTTCTTCTTTTTTTGCTTTCATTTCTTGTTCTTGTTTCTTTTTTTGCATTTCTTTAAGAACTACATTATTTTCACTTAAAAAAACAACTAACTCATTTTTCTTTGCAAGAATTTCTTTTAATTCTTCATTTTTTACTTTGAACTCTTCTTTTGCTTCTATAAATTTTTTATAATGTTCAGACTCAATTTTTCGTAAATCCATTATTTCTTGAGAATTTGATATGAAATCTTCACTAAGATTATGTTTATGTGATGCTCCATTTTTGAGTTTGCTAACGGTTCCAGATTTTAATCCTTTCAATTCAGCTATTTGTTTTTCTTTATCTTCTATAACTTTCCAGATTTTGTTAACATCAGCCATTTGAGCATATGACTTTTTTAGTTTTTTTAGTTCTAAATTGAGTCTTTTCTCTTGATCAAAACCTATTGCGGATGTTTCAAGAGCATATTCTAACTTTTCAATCTTTTTTTTAATAAAAGAAGGATTATCTGTTATTCCGTATTTGCTACAAAGAGAATTATATTCTTGCTTTAATTTTTTTATATCTGTAACTAGCTTACCTATTTTATCAGAAACTTGAAATTTCTCTTCTTTCAAAGTTTTAACCTCTTTACTAAGAGATGTAACTTTAGATTTTGAAGATCTAAGCTCATTTATTTTTGCAGAAATTTGAGCAGAAACTTCTTTCTTCTTTTTAAAGCATCCTTCTTTTATTGAATTAAGACGATTAAGCTCTTGTTTTTTTAATTTTAACTGAGACTTAAGTTCTTCGACTTCAATTAGTATTTTCTTTATTTCACTCTGTTCAAGCATAAGTTTTCACACCTTTTAATATATTATAAAATTGTAAAAAATAAAATGATAATGCACACTAAAAAATTTAATTTTAAGTATGTAAAAAAAATTATCCGAAAAGCGCTCCAAGACCTGCTGCGGCATTTGATTCTTCTTTCTTTTCTTCTTTTTTATCTTCTTTTTTCTCTTCAGGCTTTGCATCTGAGCTTGCGGAAGTTGGTGAAGCTACTGCGACTTGAGCCATAGCTGCTGTTTTTATAGCTTCTTCTATATCTACTCCATCAAGTGCTGCGATAAGTGCTTTTACTTTTACGTCTTCGACAGTAACACCTGCTGCTACTAACACTTTTTTAACTGATTCTTCATTTATTTCTTTTCCGGCTTTGTGTAAAAGCACTGCTGCGTATACATACTCCATTTTTTATTCCTCCTCATAAATATTAACTAATTATGTTTACTCCTTACATCTTCAGGAAGTTTAGAGTGAACATTTTTAGCAATTAAATTAACTTCAGCAAGAATATCAATAATTGTTTCTTTATTAACAATTTTTGCTTGTTTTGCTAAACCTCTTGTTTCTCTTATTGCTTTTGATAAAAGACAATTAATAGTTTCTTTTGTTGAATAAGCAATAAATATTGCTAAATTGAAAGAGTCTTTAGCAAATCCGATTAGATCTTGTTTAAATTTAGTTTCATCAATTGATAAAACATCTTTAGTAAGTAATTCTCCTTCTTCATATGCTGCGGTAAGATCTAAACCAATTTCTAAAGGTTCAATTCCTAATCTTAATAATACTGCAGCAAGCTTTGAATTAACTTCAGTTCCTTCTTTTGCAACAAGTGAATCTTCTTTAATAACAACTTTTCCTGCATCAATTCCTGCTTTTATTTTACAAGAACCTAATTCACCTATAATTGGACCTGGTGCAAATCCAGTCGGACCTGCAGGAACAATTATATCCTTGTTTGCAATTTGACCTGCTTTTATTGGCGCAGAAGATTTATTCTTTTGCAAAATTTTGTAAAGTTTAAATGGATTTTCATTTGTAAATAATAATGCAGGCATACCTTTTAAATGTGAAATCAATTGATCTATACCTTTCTTTTTAGCAATTTCATCTTTAATAGCAATCTTCATTAAACGTCTTTTAGCCATTAATATTTCAACATTGCCTCTTAACTGAGTTCTCATATTTTGAACTTGCTTTGCACTGAGATTCACCATGTTAACAGCAGCAATAACATCATATTTTTCTATTAATTTTTTAAATTTAGCTATTTGATCTTTCTTTTCTTGTGCTGCTTTTGATTTATATTTGTCAGTCATCTTGAATCACCAATCACTTCCCAAGTTTCACAGGTTTACTCATTGTGAATTTTAAGTAAATATCTTTTATGTTATTTATATCTCCGGGTAAATGCTGTTTTACTGCATCCACAATAGCAATAATATTATCTGCAATATCTTCATCACTTGCTGTAGCAGTTCCGACAGTTGAATATACAACAGGAGATTTTTTAGATTTTAATGAAATAAAACTTTGAAGTTTGTCTACGAGTGCCTGAATATTTCCTTTTGGTGGAATAACACAACCTGCTTTTGGATTAGGCATTTTACCTCTTGTTCCAAGTATTCTTCCAAATTTTGCTGCAATTTTTACCATTAGATTTGCTTGTGCAATAAAATAATCATATTCAGTTGCCAGTTTTTTTATTGCTTTTTTATCAAAACTATCAAACTCTGACTCGATAATTACGTTATCACAACACTTTTTTGCACTATCAACTAATTCTGCACCAGCAAATGCACATATTTTTTTCTTTTTAGTAATTTTTGCAGGTAAGGTCATGAAAAAATCAACATTCTCTTGCGGATTTTTTAGATTAATATCTTTCAAAGTTATAATTAAATCTACAGATTGAGAAAACTTTCTTTCTGGCGAATTAGCTCTAAGTTCTTTAATACTTTGTATAATAGATTTTTTGTTCATTTTCTCCTCCTACCGAAGTAGTACAGCGGATTACTGCAAATTTAATTCTTTATACTAGCGAACCCGGATTCATTTATAAATTTTTTTGTGGTTTAAGTTATTAAAGAATCTACTTGAATCATATATATTAGCAATTTTAAGATTTTTATAAATATTTGTTTTTTTAAAATTTAAAAGAAAAAAATAATAACTTAATTATTTTCTAAATTCATTCCTTTTTTGTATGCATCTGCGATTTTGGGTAAAGCATAAGCTATACCTGCACCCCATCCAAAATTTCCTGCTTGAGAAGGATCTACAGCTAAACAAATTCCATAACCTATTGCAGGAATTCCAACTTTAATTGATTCTTTAACTAGTTTAAGTTTATCCGAATCTTTACAAAGTCTTTCTGCAACACTATAACCTATTCCTGCAGTTAAAACACCTAATCCTCCATATAAACCAGTGTCTTGAGTTTCTTTAATAAATGCTTCATCAATATGTTGTTGACCTCCTATACGAGTCAAACCAAAAGTAATTGCACTAACTAAACCATATGCTTTTTCTTGAATTGATAATTTCATAGTTATAACCTCCTTCATACCCAAAAGGTATTACTGCTAGGTAGTTACATAGTAGTTATAATCTTTTCTAATATTAATGATATTAATTAAGATAATGTGAAAAAATAAAAGAACAAATTCAATTAGAAATGAATGAAAGGACATATTTTTAAATTAAAAAATTATTTCTCAACTTCGTATTTACAGCTAGTCACACAAGTTCCAACTGATCCAATATTAGCTGCAATAGTCGATATACAATAAGCCACATTGCTTATCTGCGTAGATATTTCATTTGCCAAAACATTCTGTACGCCTGTCTGAAGTTGTGCAGTATAAGCATCAGATAAGGATTTTAGTTGATCAATGTTGTCACGCATATCTTTTTCCCATCTATTATACTCTACTTCTGGATCCATACCATGTTTACGTTTACATGCATCAATTACTCTCTTACTTATATATTAATCATTTGTGTTTCCATCTTCTTGGTTATTTGTCATTGCTTATATCTCATAAATATATTTAAAAAAAGAAAAAAAAGAAAAAAGTATATAACTTAACTGATTTGATTAAAAAGTTCTTCAGCTTTTATCTGATCAGCTGCACCATCATCATTAAATCTATTTTCATATTCCATTTTAAATTCAGATATCGTTTCTTTAGTTATGAATGTGGTTTCTTCAGGAGTTATTTTGTAAGCTAAAAATGCATATTCTTTACCATCAGCAGTACTATAATCAATTTGTGCTTTTATAATAACGATTGCTTCAAGTCCATCTTCTGAAACACGACTACCAACAAGAGTAGGCTTTTCATATGGAACCTGTTTATCACTATCTTTATCTTTATATGAATTTAATAACCTATCAGAAATTTGTCCTTCATGTCCCCTAAATAAAATATATAAAGGCATTCTTTTGCCTTTTTTATAGTTTTCATCAATTATTATTTCAACCTCGCCACGAATTTGTTTTTCAAATCCCTCTTTTTCCTCAACATTAATTTTACCGCCTAAACTATCCTTATTTTCTTTAAAGTTAAAACATACAATTTTGTTGCCATATTTATTGGAATTCTGAGATTTTAAAATAACTGATAAACCTTCTGATTCTTTAATGGTTCTTATTTTTACATCATAAAAATTTAATTCAGGTTTATCGCCTGAAAAACAATGTGGGTCTCTATATGAAAACCTTTCAGTTTTTACTTCTTGTCCCTTTTTTAAAATGTGTAAAACTGCATCTACGGCAATTCCACTTGACCCACCTAAATAACTACTTTCTTTTGTTACAAAAGCAGCTACGTTTCGGTCAATGTCTATATCTACACCTCTTAATTCCTGTTTTTTATCAAGAATTTGTTCCATGATTCGAACAAGTCCAGGCATTGATTCTTGAACAGATTTATAATCAACATTTTCTTCCACTAAATGTTTATAGACCTTCAATAATTTTTCTTCTTCGACAACAGATTTTTTTAGAGCAACAAATTCTTCTTCAATTTCAGTTATTTTGTTAACTAAAGATTTTTTCTTGGATGAATATTTTTTCTCAATTAATTTAGCTATTTCTCGACTTCTTGTTTTAAGTGGTAAATTATGATAGTTTTCATCAGATTCATCCACAAATATATATTTCATAAGATTAAGATCTTCTATAACTTCCTTCATCTTTTGATGTGGTTTGGGAGGATTAGTATTCCCATTTAGTCCATAAGGTTCGTAACATCCAAAAGGGGTAGTTCCAAAAAAACGGTCTTCACCCCCAAAAATACCATCGTCTTTTTGATGTAAGAAATATGCAGTTATAAGTCTTTCACCATCATCTTCTATAGATTTTAATATCTCCAGTATAATTTCCTTATTTTCAGTTACAATTTCGGAAGTGCAACTATAATGTACAAAACTATTTTTCTCTTTTCTTTCTACTTTAGCATCTTTAGGATAAAAATTTCCGAGTTTGTCTTTTAATATTTCTTCACCTACACTATTTTCTAACGAGTCATATTCTTTATTTAATTCCTCAAAATTCTTTCTTAATATACTAATTTTGCTATTCTTTTCTTTAATCTCTTTTTCTAAATTTTCAATTTCCATTTTAATTTTCTCCTTTTTGTTTTTATTTTGAATAATTTTTGGTTTTACAACTCGTTAATTATATTTAAAAGAAAAAAAGAAAAGAAAAAAATGATAACTTTATTAGTAGTTCTACCAATCCCCATTATCGTCGTTAATACTTTAAACTTTCATACTTAACAGTATCTAAATTTTCTACTTCAGTAATTTCATTTTTTTCCAAATTGAAAGTCAAAATCTTTCCATATCTAGGTTTATCTTCAAATCCGTATATTTCTGAAGTTAGTTTTATTTGTAATATGTTTTCATCATCAGTTTCTAAAAGTTCTACAGTGCCAAAATCGTTTTCAGGAGAGTGATGATAATCTCCAGGACCAACATATCCCACATGATTAATAAAACAACCTCTAGCAACATAGTTTTTACCAACTATACATTCTCCATCTTTAAAGACACTTAAGTTTAAGTTTCTACGAGGATATTCCCTATAATCATCATCATGAACTGTAGATTCATCCATTGTTAAATAAGCAACAATCTTTCTAGTAGGATCAATATCCACAGCCATAACTCTATTTTCATACTTACCATCAAACTTTCCTTCTTTGAGTAAAGTTTCAACTAACTTGGGTGCTATCTCTTCAACAAGAGTATAATCAACCCCAAAATTTAATAACTTTTCATCTGCATTAATTAATTTCTCAATTTCATCATACTTTTTATTAGCTTCATTTTTTTCATTTGAAGCAACAGATCTTCTTCTAGAAAGGTCTGTTACCAATACATCAATATTTTCAATTTCGTTTTTATTTTTCATTTTTATTGCCTCCTTTTTCTGTTTTTAGTTTTAGTTTTTTAATTTATTAGCTTACAAAATCTGTCATAAATTTCTTCAGGTGTTTTAAACAAATCATGTTCATAGGGCCTTATCGTCTGACTACCTAACTCTGCCTGCAAAGTATCATGCATTACCGCAAATGTTATCTTTCTTTCCACTGAATCAAATAATAATTCGTCTGAGAATCTAAGTTCGCTATAAGTTAAATTTCTTCCTGTAGAGTTATCAATATAAGTATCTTCTAAATTTTTTAATACCGCATTAATAACATACGCCCAAGTTTCGGGATTATTTTTTTCTACCTGCTTACTAGATAAATAACGAACAGGATAGATAATTTCGTCTTTAATATTTGGTGCACAAATACTTGTTTTATCTCCATGGCAACCAGTAATATCTCCTTGAGTTACAACAAATGAAGGAATATCAAAATACATACTCACAATTTGAACATCGCATCCACTTAATTTATGTTTCATATCAAGATCTGTTAAAACCAAATTAAACTGGTCATTATCAGACCTCTTTTTAATTTCTTCAATTGCGGATTCTGCAGAATTAGAATAAGTAACTCTTATTGCTGAATCTGATGACAAATTTTCTTCTAAATATTTTCTAGCAGCGGCAATATTTTCTTCAGAATCATCTACAATTAAAATATTACTAACATAATGCTCTTCTAAACATTGTTCTAAATTTAATTTTTCATTTTCCATTTTTATTACCTCCTTTTTTGATTTGTTTTGTTTTGAATAATTGTGAATTTTTTACCACAAGATAAGAGTAACATAATAAGTATTTAAACTCTTGTGGTGGCATAAACCACCAAAAGCAACAGATTTATATATAAAGAAGTCTTGAAAAGGAATATGTATGAAGAATTACTAAAGGATTTAGGTTTAAGCCCTAATGAATCAAAAGTTTATGAAGCCCTACTTAAACTAGGAGAATCATCTGTTCAACAGATTTCAAATAAAGCAAATGTGCATAGAAGAAACGTATACGATGCAATTTCAAAACTCATAAATAAAGGCCTCACCTCAGAAATTTTTATAAAAAGAGAAAAAAGATTCAAAATAACTAATCCTCGAAGATTACTTGAATTAATTAAAGAAAAAGAAGAAAAAGTAAATAAAGTTCTACCCGAAATGCAAGCAAACTATAAATTTCTAGAAGAAAAAGAAGAAGCTCATATTTATAGAGGAATACAAGGTTTTAAAAACTATCTAAATGATATCTTAGAAACCAAAGAAACAGTTTACTTTATTGGGGCAAAAGCGTTTTGGTTAGATGAAAGATTAAAACATTTTTTACCAAGATTCCAAAGAGAAAGAAAAAGATTAGGTATAAAATTCAAACATTTATTTGATTATGAAGTTAAAGATCAAGAACCAGAAATTCTAAAATTAGTAGGTAAACCATATAAATTTCTTCCAAAAGAATATTCAAGCAACACTGCAATCGACATATTTGGACCATATGTAGTCATGTTTGTCGGCGTACATCCAGGTAATCTTGTTGAAGAACCAACACAATTTATCATAAAAAGCAGAAAGCTAGCTGATGGTTATAGGAAATACTTTGAATTTATGTGGAATCACTGTAAAAGTGAATAATATTCTCAATTTTTTCTTAAATTAATAGCACAATATCAATATTTTAATAAAATGTATTTAAACTACCAGTATATAATAAAGACAATTCATATATTCTTTTCCAAACCAGTATACAAAATCGTAACATTTATATATAAGTTATGATTAAAAGAGGTTATGGTTGTATTATTTGATCAGTTTAACTTGCCGGATAACATATTTGAAATAATATTTGCTACAGATCAGCAGGTTAAAGTTGGAAAACTCCTTATTCAAGAATTAAAGCTCCATGAAGGAGAACTTGGTAAAACTGAAATGTCCATGTTTGCTACTGCACTTCATGAAGGAGTTAAAATGCAAACAGACAATCTTAGAATTAGAGGTTTAAATAAAGCTCCTGACACAATATCATATAACAAAAGACAATTTTATGATAGGATACTGACACCAATGAAAACAATGGGTTTAATCGACTACGATAATTTCAAAAAAACATACAAAATATCCGAAAAGTTCAATAAAAATATGATGAGAATCGGATTAATGTGGCTTCAAGAATTAAGAAGAAGTCCACTCGGGATAAAGAGGTAAGTTGTCAGTATCCTATCATTACATATCATTTTTAAAAAGGCTCTTCAACCTTTTTCTACACCCCAACCCCCTAAAAGAAGAGCCTTATTTTTTCTTTTTAATAATTATTCATCATCAACAGTAAATAATCTAGAATTATTAACTTTGAAAAATCTAAGTCTAGCTCCTGCATCTAACCAACCATGTGCATAATTTAAAGCACCAAATGCGAGAACAAAGTCTTTCTTTTCAAATGCAAAGTATTTTGCATCTTTAAAATAAGATTCTGCCATAAGAAGAAAATCTTTTGCTTTATCATTATTCTCTTCATCAAGACCGCATTTTTCTATTTCTGCAAAAGCTTCAGCAGTTATTTTAAAATAAGAATCTAATTTTGTTATTGTAACTATATCATTTAAAGATTTTATAGTTTTAAGTTTTTCTTGTTCTTCAAGAGGATAATATTTTCCCATATTATTATGAATGATTATTTATTCATAAAAGTTTTTATTAGAAGTTGATATTATGAAAACTAATATTAAATAAACATTAAAAAAGAAAAAAAATTATTCTTCAGCAGGATTACCCATTCTACCCATGAATAAAATGTTTCCAGATTCTTTATCCTGAATAATAAAAATAAAAGGGTGATCCGCAAGAAATAATTTAGGTTGTTCTACTGGCGGTCCAACACTCGTAAGTTCCATTGTTACTGCTGTTGCTGCAGCTGCTTCTGTTCCGTATTCTGCAACTTCAATAAAAGTCTGATGAACAACGTCGCTAATAGCAAGTTCGTTGGTTTCACTCATACCCGTAAAATCAGCTTGGTTTGAAAATGCAGTAGGCATTCCCATTTCGGCTAAATCTTCAGCCATAAAATATTTTGTTTCAAATTTAAATTTAGGAATTCTAACACGTAACCGTTCATCAGCCATATTGTTCTTCCAATTTTCAAGTTCTTGCAAACTAAAACTATTTTCTACTTGAGCAACATTATTGTCTTTTGGAAGAATAATCAACATTGAAAGATCATTTTCAAGATAATCCATTTCTAAGATTTGAAGAGAATCTGTTTCTCCATAGTTATACGTACTTGTTTTTGACATATATTTTACATCAACAGTTTCTTCTGAGTTCAAATGGAATTGACTATCAAAAGTGTCTTCTGCATTAAATTGTTTTGACCAATTAGCTTTGAAATAAACCGCATTTGTAAGAACAAGTCTCGTATTTACATTTATAAGTCCTTGAGGAATTAAATCTTTTATTTTATCATTAGTTCTTTCTTCTACCCAATCATTTATTGTGATTCTTGATTCTTCAGAATGACCTACAAAATCAAGATTTGTTATAGAGCCACCATAATTTTGAGTTACAATATTAAAATAATCTTCAATAAAAGGATAATCTTCTTGAGCCCAAAGAGCATTTGCAGTACTTAATTTATATGTTTTATCAAACTTATTAAGTTCACTATAAACATCTAAAAAATCAGATCTTAGAGTTTCTTTTGAATCAGGTAAATGTAAAACAGTTCTCATTTCTTCAGCAGTTTGTCCTCTTGCACCTTCATAAGTCATTGCTAATGCAGAGACAATACTATAAGATGAGAAAAAAAGATTTCCATCTTCGGTTTTGTATTTATCATACAAATCAAAAGATAATAGATTATTAGCATCAACAAAGCAGTTATCTGATGAAATATTACCTAAAGAAACATTGATAACAGGAGTATGAATAGTGGTATTAACTTTGGGCGGTACCAGATTAGGATTACCACATCCAGCTAAAAAAATAGTGAAAATTACTAATAGTGATAAACCTAAAGTCATAATATAACTTGATTGTTTTCTCTCGATAAACTTAATTGTTTGTGTCATATTTATTTAAAAAGCAAACTAATATATAAACTTGATTATGGTTTCAAGTTCATTAGAAGTGAAAAGACTTGCATTATCAGTAACTCACAGATTTTTACACCTAAAGTAAAAATCTGGTAAAAAGCAATCATTTCGCTAAACGCTCAAGAGATTGGAATAGTGGAGTCATATAGGTGTATAAAATAAAAGAATTGTCTCAGCAGTTACTCATTCTCATCAACTAGTTCAGCCGGGAATAACTTCATCATCGACAAAATAGAAAAATCCAGTAAGTTTTATAAATTCTCGTATTTTCTTACGTACAAATAAGGTAATTAAATTCAAAGAGAATAATAAAATGGAAAAAAACAATAACAATAATAATAACAAAATATTAATAACAAGCGCTTTACCGTATGCTAATAATATTCCTCATCTTGGAAACATAATTGGTTGTGTTCTGAGTGCAGATGTTTTTGCAAGATTTTGCAGAAGCAAATATGGTAAAGAAAAAGTATTATTTGTTTGTGGAACTGATGAACATGGAACAACAACTGAAACTAAGGCAGTAGAATTAAAAAAAACTCCTGAAGAAGTTTCAAAAGAGTTTTATGACATACATTCAAAGATCTATGAATGGTTTCAGTGTTCATTTGATATATTTGGAAGAACATCATCAGAAAATAATAAAAAAGTAACTCAGGACATATTTGAAAAATTAGATAAAAATGGTTTTATTGTAGAAAAAGAAGTAAAACAACTTTTCTGTGAAAATTGTAATAGATTTTTAGCAGATAGATTTGTCGAAGGAACCTGTCCAAAGTGCGGTTATGAAGATGCGCGAGGAGATCAATGCGATAATTGTTCTACGTTATTAGATGCAACAGACTTAATACATCCTAAATGTAAAATCTGTAATTCACAACCCATAATAAAAACTGAAAAACATTTATTTATAGATTTGTTAAATTCTAAATTAAAAAAAGAACTTGAAACTTGGGTCACTGAAACAGCTGAGAAAAATAATTGGTCTCAAAATGCAAGAACAATGACTGAATCTTGGTTGAGAGATGGATTAAAACAGAGATGTATAACAAGATCATTAAACTGGGGCGTTTCTGTTCCAAAAAAAGGTTATGAAAATAAAGTTTTTTATTCATGGTTTGATGCACCAATTGGTTATATTGGAATAACCAAAGACTTAATTAACAACGAAGATGAATTCAATTCATGGTGGCATTCACCTGACAAAGTTAAATTATATCAGTTTATGGGAAAAGATAATATTCCATTTCACACAATTTTGTTTCCAAGTTTTTTAATAGGTGCTAAAGATAATTATACTTTACTTCAACAAATATCTAGTACAGAATATTTGAACTATGAAAATTCTAAATTTTCTAAGAGTAGGAGAACAGGAGTTTTTGGAGATGATGCAATAAAAACAGGAATACCTGTTGATGTGTGGAGATATTTTTTATTAAGTAGTAGACCTGAAAGTTCAGATACAATATTTACTTGGAAGAATTTTCAAGAAAAAACAAATAATGAATTACTTGCTAATCTTGGAAATTTTGTGAATAGAAGTCTTGTTTTCTTACATAGAAACTTTAATGCAGAATTTCCAGAGTGCTATGAAAAACAAGAAGAACTAGAGAATAAAATTAATTCTAAAATTCAAACAATAATTGATTTATTAGAAAATATAGAACTACGAAAAGCAATAAATGAAATTATGTCACTTAGTAAAATAGGTAATGAATTTTTTCAAAGAAGAGAACCTTGGAAACATAAAGAAGATAAAGAACATGTTTCTACAACTTTACATTACTGTATAGAACTTGTTAGAAAATTAGCAATACTTATTGAACCCTATCTTCCTGTAACAAGTAAAGAAATGTTTTCACAGCTAAATTTACAGGAACAAAGTTATGCTGAAATTGATAATAAACTAGAACAAGGACATAAAATAAATAAACCCGAAGTTTTATTTAAGAAATTAGAAGATAAAGAGATTCAAGAATTACATAAACAATTTTCAGGTAAACAAAAAAATAATAAAAAAGAACCTGAAAAGACTAAGAAAATTGAATTTAAAGATATTGAATTAAGAGTTGCAAAAATAACCGATGTTGAAGTTCATCCTAAAGCAGATAAATTATATATTGAAACTATCGACTTTGGAGATGAACAAAGAAAAATAGTTTCTGGTTTGGTTCCTTATTATTCTGCATCAGAGTTGCGAGGTAAAAAGATAATTGTTGTTTGCAATCTTAAACCTGTAAATCTTAGAGGTGTGGAAAGTCAGGGAATGTTACTTGCAGCAAAAGATAAAGAAGGAAATATAGGAATTCTTTTAGCTCAAGATTCAGAACTTGGTGAAAGCGTTTATCTTGAAGGAGAACAAGCATCTGAGAATTATTCAGAAATAAGTTTTGAAGAATTTTTAACTGTAAAGATTTCTTCAGAAAATGGAAAAGTTTTAGTTAATGAAAAACAATTAATAACTGATTCAGGCAACATAACTACTGATAAAAATATCACCGGTTCTGTTCGATAGAAATTAATGTTAAATAATATGACCTCCTCCCCAACCCAAAGGTAGGGGTATCCAAAAAAAAGGAGTACATACAAAAACAAGTTTTTGAGCATTAAACAAAGTTTAATAGTCACAAAAAACCTACATCTACAACCTAAATATTCGATTTCAAAAACCTCCGGTTTTTGCATAGATCATAATATTGGCTTTTTGAGAATAAAAAGACAAACTCTAACTATATTATCATAAGTTCACCAAGAAAATATGCTGATAGAATATCTTCCTTTGTTAAAATATGATTATAACTGTTTTGAATATTTTCAATCATTTCTTCTTTGTTAGAATATTCACCAAGCAATGCTAAACCTAAAGGGAAACTCTCAAGATCTGCAACAACAATTAATGGAATCTTTATTGTTCCGATTTGTTCTCCATACCTTTCATCATTAGGATCAGTTTCTATCCAAGGTACAACTCCATATTCTCCACCAGGAATCCTTATCGTATTTGGTCTAAATCTAATAGTGCAAATTTCTTTTCTTAAGTCAATTAAAGGTGTGAGATGTTTATAGAACACCAATTCTTTATCTACTTTAATTTCTAATCCAGGAAAATCTTTTCTAGGAAAATCTTTTTTAATTTGTTCAACTAATTCACTTGAATCTTTTCCAGGAACATATAATCTAATCACATAATTTACTATTCGAGAGAGATTTATAAAATTTTTTATTTTTAATTCTTTTAATGTATATCTTGTATTCATCACGTAATATATTTAATCTAATAAAAATTGAATGTTAAAAATATAACAATTGATGCAAACCATATCAAATCAAAGAGGATATGAAGAAAAGTAAGCCTGAAACGATTGGTAAAAGAAGATTGTCATTGATTACGTATTTTCTAAATTTAAGATCAAGAGATTCAAGATATATGCTAATAAAACAAATAATTACTATGTCAATAATTCTAAAATTGGTTACAAGAAATATTAATATGGCTGAAAAATAAACAGACAATATTCTTCCTTCTAAATGTTTTGAATTGAAACCAGGTAAAATAATAAATCCTTTTTTAAGACCCATAACAGAACCCATACTATCAATTATTGTTAATATTATGGTCGCTGCCAAAGTTATTTCTCGATTAAATATTAGTCTGGTTAAAAAAACTCCTAAAGTAAATAATATCATTCCCATTCCAGGATATTCAAAATTTCTGCCCAATTTAGAAAGAAAAAAGGAAATGATGGGGATTTTTTTCCTCTTAAGAAATAAAGAAAGAATAAATCCTATAAGAACAAGAAAACCCAATATTTGCAAAGCAAAATTATCTAAATATAAAATTAAAATTAAGATAAACCCATAAATTAAATGAAAAGTTTTTCTAAATATGTGCGATTTCATTTAATCACTTTTTCTTTTTAGAATATTTTTTATATTTTCTTTTTTCAAAGTGCAAAGGATCATGCACATTAAGTTCATCAAGTAAATCAGGATATTCCATAGGAACATTACTCATGCTAATTATTGAGGATATAAACATCACAATAAAAACAATCATAAATGCAAAAGCCCAAGAAGGTATAACTTCAAGCATGAATGCGCTAATTATAAATCCAATCATACTTATTAACATGTATCCACTTGATAAAGGTTCAATAAATTTTTCTTTCATAATATCACCGTACTAATTTTAATTTTAATTATTCCCAATACAATATTCTTAATACAGCATCTTCAGATTCAATAGTTACTGGTTTTTCAACTACAATCAAATTCAAAGAGTCACTTAATTCAATATCTGAGATTGGTCGTATTTGAGTATGAACAGGACCTTCACAACATTGTATATACCTATATTCATCATTAATAGAACTCAAAAATGCATTAGTTCCTTTTGGCTTAAATGCACAACGTCCCATTATATATTCTTTTGAATAATTTTCATCACCATAAAAATTACAACTTTCTTCACCACCAGTTGAATTAATTATTGTAAAACCATCACAATCAGGATTACATCTACCAAATGAATCTGTACAATCTACATGACATGACCCTTCAGGTAATGTAAAATTAATATCTGAAATATTACCATTAATTCCTTCAGTAGATAAATTAACTATTTGAATCTGAGATTCATACCCTGATTTATACGCAGATAATGCAACAGAAGTAAGTGCAACATTACATCTAGGTATTCTAATATGATATGGTTGTGTATAAGTATAATTATATAAATCTGTTTCCCTATAAAACTTAGCATATGATACATTATTTATTGTGGTTTCTAAAGCAACAGTGGAATCTGGTAAAAGTCTATTTAGCTCATTCATAATATATCCTGAAACACCCTGACTACAATAAGGAATTTGAACTAATGATTGAAAATAAGTATTACATGCTACAGAATAAATAAAGTCTCCCTGACTATCAACACAAGCACTATCCATCACAAAACAAGCAGGACACACAGGACAAGATGAAGCATTTTGATAACCATTCAAAGTTGCATCCCAATTCATACAATTAAAATCAGTGAGATTATCTTGAGTGCAATTACCAGAATAACATTTGAATTCCTCACATAAGTCATGACATTCGCAACTTGCAATTGCAATTGTAAATTCTGCATGGAATAAAAATATCATGAATAGAATAAATAAAAAGACGAAGCTACTTAAAACACTTTTATTATTTGACATTTTCTTCTCAACCTCTTACTTAAAAAATATGCTCGAAATCATTTTTAAGCACAATAATATATTAACACGAACCTAATACTTAGGAAAAATACCTAATTGTTTTAATACATAATTAAATAGTGAACGTTTTTCTTCTTTTTTAAGCTTTTTTCTATAACTTGGACCTAAAATCATGGTGGCAATATCATAATATTTATTTTTATTTTTTGAATTATAAGTTTTCAAATATATTTTTCCTTGCTCTGTTGATTTTGAAATATTATTATCATGTTTAATAACTCCTATTATTGGAACATTCAAAAACTTTTCAATTTTATCTTTAGCAAGTTTTCCTTTTACTCTATTTATGATAACTCCCATAACAATTGTTTTTATTTTTTTTGCAGTTTCAATTGTTTTTAATGCATCTGCCAAAGCACCTTTATCCGTATTTGTAACTAACACTATTTCATCAACAGCTTCAATTATTCTCTGAGTTTCAGAGCCTAAAGTTGCTGCAGTATCAATTAATAAAATATCTGCATGATTCTCTAAATCATTTATTGCTTGGTAAATTTTATTAAAATTTATATCTTTAAGAGCGTCAACGGCCATGTCACTTGTTATTATATTAATTCCAGAACTATGGGTATAAACTGTTTCAGAGATATGTGCTGTTCCTCTTAAAACATCATTAAGTGTTTTTGGAGTTTTAATAACGCCCAAATAAAGACCTAGATTTGGAGTTGTTATATTCGCATCTAAAACTATGACATTAGCACCTTTATGATATAATGCTAAAGCTAAATTTATTGTGGTAGTTGTTTTTCCAACACCACCCTTACCTGAAACAATTGCGATTTTATGAAGATATTTTCTCACAGTTAATACCTCTAATAATAAATTGATAATTATTAATCTTAAGGTTATACCTCTTTATTTTTATAAAGCAATTCGACATAGCTATAAAAACTCATTAAAACAGCATAAAAATGTGATACTGCATCAATATCAATCATTATTTCTTGACCATCAATAACAGTTCTAAGTTTTACAGGACGCCTATACTCACTTTCCTTTATTACACTTTTAGAGTTCACAATTTTTCTAAGAAGAAGATATATTGTAATATTCTCTCGCACTTGAGGATCATCATATTCTTCCAGAACTTTATTTGTTTTTTCAATTACTGACTTAGGAAAATCCGCTGTTTCATTGTTCAAATTTAATAAAGCGTTAATTATGGCTTCATATGCACTAATCATTCTTTTTTGAACATTGATAAGTACATCCACAGTTCTTGTATACTTCAAAGTAACATAAACTTGATGATCCACTCGCTTTAATTCTTCTTTTGCTTTTTCCAAATAATCTTCTTGCTCATCTGATTCTTCATCATATTCTTCATATGCCATTTTTATAATAGTAAAATATATTTAATAGTTTAAAAATGTATTGTTTGAAAAGATATAAGTTTAATGTTTTAAATGTTTGTTGAACCAATTATTGGTTAGTCTTACAAGTATATCAATGTGTTCTTTAAAATCATGGTCAGCACCCTCAACAAGTTCTAGCTGAGAGTTTTTAGATAATAATTCTATAGCTTGTTTTGAATCTTCAAGAGGAACACTCGTGTCTTCTGTCCCTTGAATGATTAAAACAGCACAATTAACATTTTTAAGGAGTTCTTTTTGATTTACGGTTTCTCTATCGATTAACATTTGTTTATCAATTAAGTATGTTGTGCGAATAGCATTCTTGCGAGTTCTTGTAAAATATCCTTTCTCTTTTAATTCTTGAAGTTGTTCTTTAGAAAATTTCTCATCCCGAGCGTATTTTACTTTATTTGTAACTGGAGACCATAAAACCATTGTGTTTATTTCTTGATTGTAACACTTTAGAGAAACTAAGGAACCAATACTATGTCCAAATAAACCTATACGATTATACCCTTTTGATTTTGAAAATTCAATTGCAGAACGTAAATCATCAACTTGTTTTCCAATTGTTAAGGTATCATCATCGCTTTCACCACAACCACTAAAATCAAAAGCTAAAACATTGTAACCTGATTTGTTAAGTGATTCTGCAACTTTATCTAATTTTCCTCGTTCAGATTTATCATTGGCTAATGCATGCACTATTATGATGATTGATTTTGATTTAGAAGTATAAAGATTACCTACTAATGATTGATTTCTTGAATTTTTGAATATAACTCGTTCCATAATAAATTCAAATATTTTGTAATATATAAATGTTAAGTTAATTTGGCCTTCTAAATATCTAAGGACTAAATCTCAATTAAACTTAACATAGGAATTTAAAGAATAAACAAGCTAAATTTTATTTTTTTGAGCAATGCGCTATAAAATTAAATTTTGTATTCTTAGGTGGATTTACAGGTTTTTTTGATAAATCGAAAATGTCAGTATACAATTGTCCAAAAACTTTGTTTACTGTAAAATAATTAGATAATAATTCAGTAAATTCTTCTAAAGAATATTCTATAATATGGTAAGGACTACCGTGTGGTTTCCGTGGAGTTGATATAATTAAATTTCCATCATTAGTTAATAATCTTTGAGCTTCTTCTAGAAATAAATTTGGATGTCTTAAATGTTCAATACCTTCGAAACTAACTATTTTATTAAATATTCCCGATTCTGGAAATAATTTTAGTAAATATTCAATATTAGCCACATAAAAAGAAGAATTATTTAACTTAAAAAATTCGTGTGCATGTTCAATTGCACCCTCATGAATATCAATTCCGTAAGCTTTAGAACTGTGAGCTGCTAATAAAGCTGTACCATATCCACTTCCACAAGGTACATCAAGAACTATATCCTTGGGTGAAATATAGTTAAGTGCAAATTTATATCTGGCTAAATGTGATGGTTCAGTTTCTTCAATATTTATAGGTGCTTGTCGTTCTCCATCACTAATAATCATAATAATTTGGACATAAGTAATCTTTTTTAAAATTTCCTATTTTCACTTCATTCTAAAAAA
>CAYWRI010000010.1:0-46874 GCA_964461035.1 uncultured Methanosarcinales archaeon
TAAAACTCTTGCAAATATTGAAGGTGACTCAGATCGTCTTAAAGTAAAAATATCTTACAAAGCACAATATCTTGAACCATCTGATGACTTAGTTGTAAATGTGCTTCAAGATGCAATAGTTAAATATACTAATCAAATAATAAAACCCTTAGATCTTGAAAAATTATTTGAAAGAAGACTTGATGAATTATCTGGAGGAGAACTTCAGAAAGTTGCAATAGCTGTTTGTCTTAGTAAAAATGCAGACATATTTCTTCTTGATGAGCCATCAGCATATCTTGATGTAGAGCAAAGATTATTAGTCAGCAAAATAATAAGAGATATGGTTATTACATATAGTAAATCTGCACTTGTTGTTGATCATGATTTACTCTTTATTGATTATTTATCAGATAACTTAATTATATTCAAAGGCACTCCTGCAGTTCAAGGTCATGTAGATTCACCAACAACACTTGGAAAAGGGATGAAAGAATTTCTTAAAGATCTTAATATTTCTTTCAGAAGAGATGAAGAAACATATCGTCCAAGAGCAAATAAATTAGATTCTCAGTTAGATAGAAAGCAAAAATCTGAAGGTAAATTGTATTATACTTAATACTTAGTTTTTTAGAATTATATTTATTATCTAATGTTTTATTTCATATTCCTAATAAATTTACTGTATTCTTTCCTTTTATGTCTCACATGTTACTGTTAATCTTGCAAGCTCTTAAAAAATTTTTTTGATAATTGAGGTTAGATTCTTTTTAATATTATTGATATCAAAAAGTTTTATTTATTAGTTATTGTTTACTTCTTAGTAACAACTAATCAACTATTGTTTTTTAGTTAATATAAGTTAAGATATAAACTCAGGGAGGTTTTTTAAAATGAGTAAAAGAATGATTGGTAAGCCTTTTAAAAAGGTTAATTTTAGTAAAGTAAATAGTACGTTACCTTATGATATTAGAGATGCTAATATTGATTTAGGCGTAGGATTAAAACCCGATACATCTTTACAAGCTTTTGCTAAAGGTGTTGGTGAAAGTGATATTAATGCGGGAGATGTTATTTTATATTCTTTAGGTGCTTCTGCTCTTGTTGGAACTGCAGCTATAGTTGCTGACAATATTTTAGGACATAATTCTCAACCAGGAGCGGGACATAATTCTATTGTTGCATCATATGTTAATGCAGATAGTGCTGTTAATAATGCTCAAGCTTTTTTTGTGAATAATGATATTAATTCTACTGTTGTTGGTACAACACCTATTGAGTCTTCTGATTTAGCAAAGGTTTGTAATAGTTATGATGTTGATGTTAGTAGATTTAAGAATGATGTTAAGAAAGGTAGAAAGTTTGCTGTTGTTCATTCTAAAGATGGTGATGTCTTAGCTGTTTATAATAATAGAGGTACTAAGATTTTAAAAACTAAAGAATTATTAAAAAATGAATCTGGAACTATTGTTAAGAATATTGTTAATTATGCTGCAAATGTTTTTGAAAAAGGTTTAAATTTAATAACTCCATCTGCATGTGCAAAAGAAATTCCTTCAATTTCTTCAGGACAAAAAAAAGATGTAATGAATTTAATGCAATCTCCAAATAACGAAAAGACTCAATTTATATTCAATGTTAAAACATTAGGTACTTTTCCAAATCAAAAATATGATTTTAGTAAGTTGGATGTTGAAGATTTTTATGCTGAAAATGGAATAAGTCTTTTATCTCTTTCTAAAACTGCACTTTCTTATGAAGAGGTTTGTGAAGAGAATAAAAATTTTTGGGTTCATACTAATCCTCTTGTAGGTGAAGCAAGTCCTGAAGATAAGAAATTTATTGATGGCTTAGTAAATATGGCTATGGATAATTATCAATTAAGTGAATTACCTAAAGTGGTTGATCAAGTAAAAAATGTTTTAAATTCCTCAAAATATTCTGATTTGGAGATTAAAGGAGTAGGATTTACGGATTTAGTTCATTCTGTTTATGTTGCCATCAATAAAGATGTTACTTTTGTAAATGCTGATAATGCTGAATCTGATGACACGCATAATATGTTCACAGAACCTGATCAAACAATTGTTGTGAATGATTCTGAGTTAAATAGGGTTTTAGCTTATAATTTAGATGATGCAACAAAATCATATTTGCATAATGACGCTGTTCAAAGTAAATTAAACCAAGCAGCTATAAAAAGTGTTGAGAAAGAAATTTTTAAACTTGAAGATTTGTTAGTTAATGATGTTGATAGTTTAGCTATAGTGCATGATAAAATTGGTGATATGAATGTTATAGTTGTAGAAAAAGATGATATTCAATATCAGGTTACTGCTGATAATGAAGGGAATACTTTGAGTTTTGTTGTCTTAAATGATACACTTTCAAAGTTTACTCATGTTATTAGTATAGGAACTCCAAATGAAGAAGATATGAAATCTTTTCAAGCATATAGTAATTTATTAAAGGATCTTTACAAACATGCCAGTCTTGCAGAAAAAAAGAATTCAGTAATTAATTCTATGGGTTCAGAAAATGTTAATTCAAAATCAATAAAAGAAATAGTTGATTTAATTGATCCGTCTCATGGAGAAGTAACTGAAGTGGTTATGAATTTGAATTCGTCAGGAAATATTCCAAATCAAAAATTTGGGTTTGATAATTTATCTGTTCAAGATTACACTCCTGAACATGATGTGTGTAATTTATTGCTAGAAAAAGATTTCCTTTACTATGATCAATATTTTAATAAAGAAAATCAATCTTTATCTCTTTGTGCTGATTCCCTCTATATTGAGAATACTCAAGATATAATAATAAACAAAAAAATTATTGATAATCTTGTGGATATTGCTATGGATGAATACCAATTGGAACAATTACCCTTCGTAGTTGAAAAAGTAAAAAATGTACTTTCTTCATTAGATTATTCAAATTTGATTGTTAATGATGTTACGTTTATTGGTAAATCTTTTCTTAATGTTAGTATTGATGATAATATTACTTTCGAAATTGGATATAATTCATCTACAGGTATTGGTAGAGGCTCTAATTCTGATGACAAATGGGGCGCTCAGAACATTACTATAACAGATCCTGAAAATAATAGAAAAATAACTTATAATTTAGATGAAGCAACAAAAGCGTATATTCATAAAGATGGAATGAATGATGAGTTTGGTTCCAGAGCTGCTGATGCTTTTGGTAAAGAATATTCTAAACTAATGGATAAATTGAGTGATCCAAGTGATAGTTTATTTATCGTTCAGGATGAATCACCAAAGGGTATAAATTCTTTAATAATTGAAGATAGGAGTGCACAATATAGAATAGATGCTGATAGTGAAGGAAATGTATTTGCTTTTTATTTATTAGATAAATCTGTGTCCAAATATACTTTTGGAATTCATTTGAATTCTGAATGTAGAAAAAAAGCTGAAGGTCTCGATGAGTATTTCTTTGAAGTATATAAATTTGGAACACAAAGGCTTTATGATGATGCTGTAGAAGTAATGAATAACAGAAATTAATTTTTTATTTTTTTATTTTTTTTATTATAAATGTGCTTTTCTAACATAACCTTTTTAAAATGTATAGTTAATCTCAATTATTATGAATAAATTATATAGTTTAGAACTTAATAAAGATAATGCGAATAAAGAGATTACCAAAAAGAAAGTTTTAGGATTATATGAATTTGTGAAAATTAATGGTAAAAAAGTTCTTGCAAGAATAGATTCAGGTGCAGTTAAGAGTTCAATAGATATTGAACTTGCAGCAGAATTGAGCTTAGGGCCAATAATTGGTTCCAGAATAATAAGAAATGCTCATGGAACAACGCACAGATCTTTAGTTGAAGTAGATATTGAATTATGTAGAAAAAAAGTAAAAGCTAAATTTACTCTTCAAAGTAGAAAAGAAATGAAATTTAAAGTGTTAATAGGACAAAATGTTCTAATACATAATTTTATTATTGATCCTCAGAAGAATATACTCATAAAGCATAAAAAGGTAAAAAAATGAAAGCAGCATTAATAAGTTTAGGTAGTTTAAGTTCAACATGGACTGCTGACGCATTAAGGAAATACTTTGATGAAGTCGATGAAATAAATCTTAAAGAAATTGAAATAAGTTTTACTGGAAAAAATCAATTAATACTTTACAGAGAAAAACCTCTTAAAAAATATGATGCAATTTATGCCAAAGGTTCATTTAGATATGCTAATCTTTTATCTGCATTAACAAGTATGCTTTCAAAGGAATGTTATATGCCTTTAACAGCATCTTCATTCACTAAAGCTCATGATAAACTTTTAACTCAACTAAGATTAAATGCTGAAAATATTCCCATGCCTGAAACATTTTTAACAACCACTATTGATGCTGCTAAGAAAATACTAAAAAAAATGCAATATCCCATAATAATGAAATTTCCTAAAGGAACACAGGGAAAAGGAGTTATGTTTGCAGATTCTTATGCAAGTGCTTCATCAATACTTGATGCACTTAATGTATTAAAACAACCAGTCATATTACAAGAATATGTAGAAACTGATTCTACTGATTTAAGAGTAATTGTTGTTGGTGGTAAAGTTGTTGCAGCATACAAAAGACTTGGTTCAATATATGAAAAAAGAGCTAATATTCATCAAGGCGGTGTTGGTAAACCTGTTGAATTAGATAATTATACTAAATCTATTGCGATTCAAGCAGCACAAGCATTAAAAGTCGATATTTGTGGTGTTGATATATTAGAAAGTTCAAGAGGTCCTCTTGTAATAGAAGTAAATCTTAGTCCTGGGCTTCAAGGTGTTACTAAATATACAAAAATAGATGTTGCAGATAAAATTGCAGAATTTATGTACGAAAAAGCAAAATGCATTAAAAAAGAAGATACTCAAAAAAAGACAAAGTCTTTACTTATTGATTTAGGTATTGAAGACACAATTAAAGAATCTAAAGAATATGAAGAATTAATAACAAACTTAGAATTTAGAGGTGTAAGAATTCTTCTTCCAGAAGTTTTAACAAATAAAACAAAGTTTAATGATAAAACTGATGTGGTCTTTAAATTTAAAGAAAACTCTTTGATAATTGAAAAATTTTAGATTTTTTGTTTAATAAAATTGCTTATTGCTTTATTCACTTTTATATTTTCTAAACCTGAATAAAATTCTTGGTCAGTAGCAAGAAATTCAAATTGTATGGATTCAATTTTTTTCTCCATTGCATTAAGTTCTTGTTTTTTCACAGTATTTCTAAAATTTTTCACAATCAATAAAAATGTTATTTTAAGTTGCTCTAAATTTTCATTTAAACTTATAAGTTCTTGTTTTATTAAACTAAGATCTTGAGTTATTGCTAAATCAGATTCTTCTAGTTGACAATCTCTTTGCTCTTGTCTAATATCATGAATCTGAGCTTGTTTTTCAATATTAGTTAATGCTTTAAGATTAAATGTGTGTAGTGTATTTAATTCTTCTTGAGATAAATGAATCTGATTAGTATTATCTTTTGCACTGTTCATATTAGTTTTAGTTGTAATTTCCATTTCAGATAATTTTTTTGATTAAACAATGCACTATTTAATTCAATTAATGCACCATTTCTCATAATTAATATTAACATTTATAAATTTATATCCATTTTAGAGTATTATGAAATCAGAAACAAGTGCTTTGGATTTATTCTTTATCACAAAAGAGCTTCAAATACTAAAAGATGGAAAACTTGAAAAAGTATTTCATAATAAAGATAAAAAAACTGAAATAGTTTTCAGGATATACGCAAATCAGCATGGAACTAAACTTTTGAGAATTGCTTTACCTAATTATATTTATCTAAGTCAATATAAAAGTGATTTTGAACAGCACCCTTCAGGTTTCGCAATGTTTCTAAGAAAGCATCTAAAAAATGCAAGAATAAAAAATATAACTCAGCACAACTTGGACAGAATTCTTGTAATAGATTTTGAAACTAAAAAAGATGATAAATTTCAAATTAAACAATTATTAATTGAATTATTTTCAGGGGGAAATGTTGTGCTCATTGATTCTTCTTTTAAAATAATGGGCTTATTAAATTCAGTTAGAAAGCAAGATAGAACAATTTTGCCAGGTAAACAATATTCTTTTCCTGATAAAAAAATAAATCCTCTACTTGATGAAACTTCAATAATTGAACAAGTATTGAAAAAAAGTGATAAAGAATCAATAATAAAAGCAATAGCAATAGACTTTAGCTTAGGTGGAGAATATGCTGAACTTATTTGCAGAGAAAGTAAAGTTGATAAAAATAAAAAAATATCTGAACTTTCACAAGAGGATTTTCAAAAAATAATAAATTTCATAAAATCTTTGACAAATATCACTCCAAAAGGATTTATTTATGAAAAATCGATAAAACCATTAAAAGATTCAGATGAAAAAATTATTGAAAAATATGAGACATTTTGTCAAGCCATAGACGATTCTGTCACAGAAAAAAAATATTCGGAAGAAAAATCATTACATCAAAACATAAGTGATAAAAAAATAAGCAGAATTGACAATGTTCTAAACAAACAAGAAGAAATGATTAAAAAAATTCTGTCTGATTATGAAGATAATAATAAAAAAGGAGAGTTAATATATAATGAATATCAAGATATAAAACTACTTCTTGATAAAATTAATAATCTAAAAAAGAAAAATTTAACTTGGAATCAAATAAAATCTGCTCTTGAAAATAATAAATTAAAACATGTTATAAATGAAAAGAAGAATGAGATAATTATTGAAATAGAAGATCAACCAATTGAATAAAAAGGTTAATATTAAGAGAAATAGAATGAAACTAGAAGAAAGATATAAAAAATTAAGACCTGATTTTGACATTGAAGCATGTCCTGATAATTCAGAAATACGAAATGTTTTAAGAATTAATACTTTAAAAATATCTGAAGAAAAATGTTTAAATAGATTAAAAAAGCAAGGTGTAAAACTTAAAAAAGTAGATTTTCTTCCTCATGCATATAAATATGAATCAGAGTTTTCTCTCGCTTCAACAACAGAATATGCTCTTGGACATTTTTATTTACAAGAAGCAGCTTCTCAAATACCTGCGTTAATTCTAAATCCGAACAAAACAGACATTGTTCTTGATATGTGTTCTGCACCAGGAAGCAAAACATCACAGTTAAGCCAATTAATGAATAATAAAGGTGTTATTTTTGCATTTGATGATAGTTCAGGAAGATTGAAAGCATTAAGAAGTAATTTGTTAAGATGTGGTTGCAAAAACGTTATTGTTTATACAAAAGATGCAAGATTTATTTCTGATTATAATATAAAATATGATAAAATATTGCTTGATGTACCTTGTTCTGGAAATTTTGCAATAGATCCTGAATTTTTTGAAAAAAGAACTCTTTTTAGTTTTAAAGATAGAGCAATATTACAAAAAGAATTACTTAGAGCAGCACATAAAGTTTTGAAAAAAGGTGGAAATTTAATTTATAGTACTTGTTCTTTAGAACCTGAAGAAAATGAAGAAGTAATTGATTGGTTTTTAAGAAAATATGAAGATATTTCTATTGAAAAAATAGAAATAAAAATACCTAAATCTTCAAAAGGCTTAATAAAAGTATTTGGTAAAGACCTTAATTCAGAACTTGAAAAATGTATGCGAATTTGGCCTGATTCAGGAATGCAAGGTTTCTTTGTTGCAAAATTGGTGAAGAAATAAACTTAATTATTTATACCATACACTTTGGTCTCTTTGACTTTCTCCACCCATTTCTATTACCTTAAATAATGCCTTTTGTCTGTCGATAAATTTTATTTCTTCTCCTTTATTTAAGAAAAAAAGTTTAGCAATATATGTTTCGTATGATACGTTGCTTGTTATAAACACTTTACCACCTATATCGTGAACATAATTTATTACATCTTTAATTAATTGTGGCTCTTTACCAATTGTTTCTGATAAATCATCAATTATGAAATAGGGTGTTCCGTTTTTAGTTATATTTGTTTGATTTCTTGTTAGTTTCGAGCAATTAATATAATTAGTCCGAATTCCAGCCATTGTTAATTCTTTTGCTATTCCTATTGCAATATGCGTTTTACCAACTCCTGCAGGGCCATAAGCCCAAATTCCTGCATTAGTTCCTTCATCTAATTTTATAAACTTCCTAGCTGTGTCTAATAAGTCTTTTTGCCCTTCATTCTTAGGATGGTAGTTATTCAATGTAGAACAAGTGTTTTCAATAGGAATATCAGGGTACTTTCGTATAAATTCAATATCTCCTATTAAATCTTGTAATCTTTTCTCAGACATACGGTTTACAACAATATGATTTTCAACTATGTGCGTATTGCGAAAATATTTTTTTATCTCAATAAGTCTTTGAGGTGTTAATATTTCAGGATTAAATAGAATACTGCATTTTGAAGGAAATTATGTTTATGTTTATAAATTTTTCTACATTAACTACTTTTTAATGATTACAAGTTTTTCTAGATTTCGGAATCAATGCAAAATCTTACAAATTTTTAAATAATTTTTATCTTTCTCATTTACAACATCAAAATGTAGTATGTGATTAATATTGATTTAAATTATATGAAAGTTCTATGATAAAACATTTACACATTAACATTTCTTTTCTTTGTTTCAGAATGTAATTTTGCAAGTGCTGCTTGAAATTCTTCTTCTGTAGCTTGATTTCCTTTGAGACATTCTTCATCTTTGTCTTTCCAGTAAATCAAATTATTCATATTTTTACGAGTAATACGTTCAGCCAACGTTTTATCTACATCTGGAACAGAGTTCATAAAGAAATATACTCCTCCTTCAAAAATTTCTTTGCAACTTTTAATACTTTTATCAGCCTTAATGCAGTAATTACATACAGGTCCTTGTACGGTTTCAACACCAATATCTTCTTTTTTCGTTAGTGGCATGCCACAAGTTATGCAGTGAGTTTCCATAGTGAAATTTAATTCAGTATTAAATATAAACTTTACGATTTATATGTGTTGCTCCTTAGAATATTTATAAAAAACAATATTAATTTTACAAACAATTCTAAAAAATTCGAATTAAATCAGAAAAAAACAAGTTTTTCTTAAGAAATGTATTTGAAGATTTTTGCATTACTTGTGTTTAACAGATTTTGTTAATAATCCTTAATGTTAGCAAAATTGGAGGTAATTTAAATGGGATTAACTTATAAAAAAGAAGAACAGCTTAGGCAAATGCCTATAATAAGAAATGTGATAAGAAAAAGTAAGGATGGAAGATATCTGATCCATAAAGTAATTATGACAACAATAAGACCTATGGCTTATTACAAAGCGATACTGGACAATTCTGTGGTTGTAGATGAAGAAGATGTAACGGGGAGTCTGGCAGAATACTTTGAAAAGAATCCAAATGCTAAAATAGATGTTAAATCTGCTTCAGAGATTTAATTTAAATATTAAAAAGAAAATAATTTTTTTATTTTTTATTTTTTATAGTTAATTCAGAACCTATTTCTTTGCTTCTTTCAACTGCTGGTTGACCAATAGGATTTACCCCTCTTAGTAAAGCTGAATACCATGCAACATACTGAAAAAACACTAATAACTCACCAACTGTTTTTGGAGTTATTTTTTCTATTTCTAAATGAATTACGGGAATATTTTCTTCTATTGCATGTTGAAAAGTTCCTTTAAATTCATATTCTAATAAAGAACTATAAGATATTCCTTCTAAATCTTGGAGTTTACCTTTTTTTATATTGAAGTTTGATACTTTAGTAGGAACTTTAACAGATAAAACATTATCTCTTTTTTTAACCGTGATAAATAATATGATAACATTTCTTTTTCCTCCAAAAATTCTTTGATTTGTATGATGTTGGGATTCTGGTGCTAAATCACCAAATATGGTTTGGCCTTTTCCATCTTTACAAACAGTTTCATGCATTTGTTGAATAATGAAAGGTAAGAAACCAATTAATTTTGTTGAGTAAACTGGACAAAATATTTCATTATATCCTTTTTTTTCTAATTCAAATAAAGTTGTTGCTAAATGTAAAGCAGGATTTTTATGGAAGCCTATTTTCAGACCGCATTTAGTTTGCATTGTTTTTGCACCTGCATAAATTTCTTTGATATCAATTCCTAATAATGCTGTAGGAGTTAATCCTGCTGCACTAATACCTGTATGTCTATCATCTAACTTGGGAAAATCTTCTATAGAAGGATAAGCTAAAAAGTCTAAATTGTTTTTTTCAACAATCTTATATAATGGATTATCATTCATTGTTGTTATTATAATTTTTTTATACTTCCAAAAAGCAAAAAATGATTCAATTGCGGTTAAATTAGTTCCTGATTTACTAATCATTACAATGAGTGTGTCCTTAGTATCTAATTTTTTCAATTCAATAATATAATCAGGATCCACAGTATTAAGAAAATAAACTTTTTTATTAGTTTTTGATAAAGAAGTATAAAAACTTCTAAAGGGATTAATTGCACCACCATTGCCAATAATTATTATATTTGAATATGATTTATATTTTTTAACAAGAGATAATATTTTAGTTATATTTGTTGTAAATTTTACAAAATCAGGAATTTCTGTTTTTGCAATAAATTTAGAATCATTTTTTGCATTAGATAATTCTGTTTTATCATTCTCAAAATATATTTTTATCATTTTTTAAATAAATTAGTTTTCATTGTGAATTCATTATTTTATAAACTTTTTTACTAATTGTAATATTATTTAGACTTAGAACATTAAAAATATTGAGGTGAAGAATATAACCCCAATTGATTCTTTTTATTTATAACTTGAACTTATTAGTTTTTAATAAATCTTAAAGAAAATAAGGTGGACAGCTTCAAAGGTCTCCCACACATAAATGCAGTACCACCAAAGACGTAAATGCGCTTTACTTCTGAGTTCGAAATGTGATCAGGTAGTTCCACACCACTATGGCCGTCCAAAACTAAGAAACGCCGTTTTGTTTATAAATTTTCTTGTTTTGGTGATTTATACAATTTGGCCATAATATCTCAAAAACTTTAAAAAGAAATACACTAAATAATATAGATATGTTAAAAAAAGAGGTTGTAAAAAGTAAAAGACTTAATAGGCAGAAGATAATAGCTCAGCACCTAAAGATTTTAGAAGGATTAAAATATAAATCCGGTCTTTTTGCAGCATCATCAAAAGCAGTTGAAACAGGTTATGATAAAGCATGGCTAAGAGATAATTTTTATGAATGCTTAGCATTTGAAATTTTGGGTGATTTGGATACCGTTGAAAAAACTTATTCTGCAATACTTGAAACATTTCTAAAACACGAATATAAAATTGATTATGCAATAGAGAAAAAACCGCAATATAAACATGAATATATTCATGCAAGATTTCATCCTGAAACATTTGATGAATTTTGGGAGGATTGGGGAAACAAACAAAATGATTCAATAGGTGCAATTCTATTCAAAATAGGTCAATTAGAAGTCGAAGATAATAAAAATTTACTTAATAATTCTAATTATGTGAGAATTGTGAATAAACTTGTAAAATATCTTGAATCAATTTCTTATTGGTGTGATAAAGACAGTGGAATATGGGAGGAAGACGAAGAAGTTCATGCTTCATCAATAGGTGCATGTGTAGCAGGATTAAAATCAATATCTCGAGTAAAGGAAATAACTGTTCCTAAAGACTTAATAGAAAATGGTGAAATATCTTTAAAAAAACTTTTACCTCGTGAATCAAGTAGAAAATTTGTTGATTTATCCTTATTATCTTTAATTTATCCTTATCATATTATTGATGAAAAACAAACAAAGCAAATACTTGAAAATGTTGAATATCATTTATTAAGGAAAAAAGGAGTCATAAGATATAAAAATGATCATTATTATAATAAAAATACTGATGGTTATAGTGAGGAAGCTGAATGGACTTTTGGATTAAGTTGGTTAGCAATAATTTATGAGCATTTAGACAATAAAAGAAAAGCAAAAAAATTCTTAAACATGGCTATTTCCGCAAATTCAAATAAAGGTATGCCTGAACTGTATTTTTCAAATACTGATAATTCTAATGAAAATACTCCTCTTGGCTGGTCAGAATCTTTATTCATAGTTGCATTGCATGATATAAATAAAAAAGCTATGAATTCAAAATAAACATTTTCATATAACATAAAAATCAAGCTTTTAAATGTGCACGCTTTCTTTTTTTACTTGTTTGAGAATTAGGTTTATGTGCACCAAATAAAAATATTATTGCAATTACAAGAACAACTGTAAAACTAGCATATATTGCTTGCATTGCTAAACTTTCTTTTTGTTGTTTTTCTGTTTTAAGAAGTGTTGAAAAAGAAGAACTTTCTTTTTCTTGCTTTGTTAATTCTAAAATACTTAAACACATTTCTGGTTTGTGACACACGCCTTGATTTTCTTCATAAAATTGACAACAAACTTGAGGCGCTTCACAATCTTGCTTTCCAATAGAACATAATGGTCGATTTGTAAGTTCAGAATAATCACTTGAAACCATCCCTGTTATACTATTTCTTACTATTCCCAAACCAAGCATTACTACAAAAAGCATTAATATGATGATTACTTTTTTTCTCATAATAATAGTTTCATACTAGCTACTATAAAAAGTTTTCTATTGTCTTGGCTATTGTCGTGAGTGTTCTAAATATATCTGCGCACATATTAGTTATGAATATGAGTTCTTAATAAAATTATGCGCTCTTGCGAACAATTTTTTTTCTTAGAAGGTGCTGTTTTCCCAAAGGAGTCAACTTCTGACAATGCATTTGATGGATTATTTTAATTAGCTTGCTCTAGGTGCATAATATATATTATTTACGTCAGTAACTATATACTCGATAATTTTTTAAAGAATGATAATATCTTATTTACTATGACAGAAGAATATAAAGAAATAGGTGAATTTAGATATGAACTCTTAAAAACAGGAAATATGAAAGTTCCTGGAATAATTTATGCTTCAAGTAAATTATTCAAGAAAATGAAGGAAGATAAAACTCTTGAACAAGTAAAAAATGTTGCTTGTCTTCCAGGAATAATAAAATCTAGTATTGCAATGAGTGATGCACATCAAGGATATGGTTTTAGTATTGGTGGAGTTGCAGCATTTGATGCTGAAACAGGAATAATAACTCCTGGAGGAATAGGATTTGATATAAATTGCGGAGTCCGTCTTCTTACAACCAATTTAACAAGAGAAATTGTTGAACCAAAAATATTAGAATTATTAGATGTAATATACAGAAAAGTTCCTGTTGGTGTTGGAAAAGATTCTTCTATAAGATTAAATCATGAAGAATTAGATAAAGTCCTAACTGATGGTGTTAAATGGGCTATTTCTCAAGGATTTGGAACAGAAGATGATCTTAAAAATTGTGAATCTGAAGGTCAATTAATAGATGCTGATTCTTCTAAAGTTAGTCCTAAGGCCAAAAAAAGAGGTAAAGCTCAACTAGGAACTCTTGGAGCAGGAAATCATTTTATAGAAATACAAGTTGTTGATAAAATATATGATAAAGAAATTGCTAAAGTTTTTGGTTTTGAAAAAGAAGGACAAATTGCGGTAATGATTCATACAGGTTCAAGAGGACTTGGACATCAAGTATGTTCAGATTACTTAAGAAAAATGGAAGATTCATTTCCTGAAATAGTTAATAGTTTACCTGAAAAAGATTTAATTTATGCTCCAATAAATTCAGAAATGGGTAAAAATTATTATTCTGCAATGTGTGCCGCAGCTAATTTTGCTTGGTGTAATAGACATATTATTGGACATGCAGTAAAAGCATCATTCAAAAGAGTATTTGAAAATGTAGAACTGAAAACAGTTTATGATGTAGCACATAATATTGCTAAAAAAGAAGAACACATTATTGATGGTAAAAAAAGAAAAGTTTGTGTTCATAGAAAAGGTGCTACAAGAGCGTTTCCTGCACAACATCCTGAAGTTCCTGAACATTACAAAACTACAGGTCATCCGGTCTTAATTCCTGGAAGTATGGGAACTGCATCCTATGTTCTTGTAGGAACTCAAAAAAGCTTACTTGAAACATTTGGAAGTTCAGCACATGGTGCTGGAAGACTAATGTCACGACATGCTGCAAGAAAGAGTATTGATGGTGTTGAAGTAAAAAAAGAACTTGAATTAAGAAAAATATATGTAAAATCTCCTAGTGCCAAAGGAATAGCTGATGAGGCACCTCAAGTATACAAAGATATTGATGAAGTAATTCGAGTTACTGAAGGTTCAGGTATTTGCAGAAAAATTGTAAGATTAATTCCATTAGGTGTTATAAAAGGATAGTGTGTGGTTCTTTTACACGACAAATATATAAAGAGAGTATTTCTTATAATAATATGAAAGAAGCAATTCATCCTGGTAAAAGAAAAATCGAAATCAGGTCAAGAATTTCTAATGATTTGAAAACTAGATTGTTAAACACAAAATTCAAAAAAGAATATCAAGGTAAAGAACTTAATATTTTTGTGGGAAGATTTGGTTATCCTCAAGTAAATGTAGGATTCTTAGGTAATGAACAAGTTGATGAAATATTTGATTCTCCAAAGCAATGGGTGAAACAAAAATTTGGAATATCAACAATAAGTGCTCTTCGTTCATCATTAATTAATTCAAGATTCAAAACAAACATAAAAGATTTTAAAAATAAATTACTTGAACAAGCACAAGAAGTTGCATTAAGTTCAAATGCGGTAGATATGGAAATAAACTTAGAAAAACAACCCAAAAGAATTCTTTCTTTGCATAAACACAGCATACCCACAGGTCCTGCATCAACAATAAAAAATGTTAAAATAAGCTCTAATCCGAGCATTGATGAAAAAGTTGATTATATAACATCTGATACAGATTTAAAAGCAGGAGAAGGAATATTAACACTTTATAAAAAAGGGTTTGATGAATTATTTCTCACAAAAATTTTATCAACAGGAAATCTTGGTCTTAAATATAATCGAAAAATTGTTCCAACAAGATGGAGTATAACTGCAACAGATGATACCATAGGTAAACAATTAATAACTGAAATAAGTAAGTATCCTGCATGTGATATATTTTCAACTTTTGGAGGGCATCTTGGAAATTTTTATATTACCCTTTTTTTTCCTGGTGAATTTTCTTATGAATTATTCGAAATTGAACCTGATTCGGGAGGTGTGTGGACTGATCACGAAACCAGTTTTGGAAGAAAAACATATGCTTCCAATTGTGTTGGAGGATATTATGCAAATAGGCTAGCAATACTTGAAAAACTAAAAAAATTAAAAAGAAGTGCTTCAGTTTTAAGTATACGATTCATAACAGATCAATATTATCAACCATTAGGAGTTTGGGTTGTTAGAGAAGCATCAAGAAAAGCTTTAACGGAAAGAGAAATAAATTTTTATGATAAAAAACTAATGATAAAATATGCTATTGGACTTGCAAAAAAATACTTTAATTATGATTTAACAGAAATACTTTCTCAAAGTAAACTATTAAAAAGCATAACCTATCAAAAAAGACTTAATGAGTTTTTTAATTGATTCTTAGAAAAATAAAATCATCTTCATCAGATTTAACTAATAAAATATTCAACTTATTTGCCAAATTAAGTCAAAATAGTTTTTATATGCTTTGGCTATCTCAGAATTTTCAATTTTTATTGTAAATATATCTTCATTAACTAAACTTCCAATAATAACCGTGTTTTCATAAACAAAAAAACTTGTTGATGATTGATACTTTTTTGGTATTAATTTCAAATCTTTCTTCTTGAAAAAACGCTTAAAATCATTTGTATTTGGAAGTGGTTGTATTATTTTTAAGTTAAGATTTCCTAATTCTTTTAGTAATCGTTCTTTAGTATAACCTAAGGAATTTAATATTTGAAATCCTCCACCCATCCAAAGAACTTCTGTATTAGAATTCATCATTTCAATCAGAATTGATTTTGAAGAATCTATACCTTTTAAAATTGAAACATTAGGATTCTTTTTCTTATTTACATAAAATGCACTTAATGTGGGTAATATTTTATTTAATTCTTGAGTTTGTTCTTGTTGAATCTTTTCTAATATTTTAGGATTTGTTGCTTGAAAATATTTAACATCTTTTTCAATAAAAAATGTGACAAATCCTTTATTTATTAAAATATTAAGATTATCATAAATAGTTCTTCGATGAATCTTAATTTCTTTTGAAATTTGAATTGCGGTTAATTCTCCTTTTTTTATTAATTGCAAGTAAATATTTGCTTCTGTTTCATTCAAACCCAATCTTTTTAATGTATTTATCATGGTGTGGAGAAGCCCACACGCATATTTAAATCTTTTGATTATTTTCATTTATTTATGTCTAAATCAATGATACTTTCATTTTTGAAATATGTAATACCCATTTATGGAGATATAACTATTCATAAACACTTTTCAAAAATACGCAAAGAAAATAGAAAGAAGCTTTTAGAACATCCTCCAAACACACAATTTTTATCTGAACAAAAAATAACTGCTAAAAAAGAACTAGAAACAAAAGTAAAAGAATTAAGTCAAAAATATGATGTTTTTATTGACATTGAAAAAGTTGAATCAAAAGAAAGGTCGAACTACGAAAGAATAAAAACACAATCAACATACATTCCCGAAATAATTGTTTTAGGTACTAAATATTTTGGTTTAATATCAATTTCCCATGTTACGTATTACAATTTTTTTTGTTAAATGAGAAATTAAATTATCATTCACAAATCAAGAACAACTTGAAGCATAATTTTTTTATCAGGGATACTTGAGAAATTTTCAGTTATAATCATATCATTATAAGTTATACTTTTAATGTTTCCATGAATATCCTTGTAATTTGATGCGTGATCACCCATTACCTTACAAGTTAAAAAAAAGCTATTTTCAAAAAATTTAATTTTCAAATCTTTAACATCATGCAAAAGAAATCCTTCGGTATCAAGTAGAAACAAAAGCTCTTCTAGAAAATCATATAATAATGATTCCTTTTTTTTTGATTTTATATTTATTTTTTTGGTTAAATTTGTTTTAACTTTTTCTGGTTCAATAAGAAGAGAAAACATTGCAAGTGCAGCATTACAAAATGATATTTCAATATTTGAACCATATGCTCTAAATTTTGCATCGGCAGTATGATCAAGAAATTCATAATTCATTTTAATAAGTTTTCATCCTCATATCTTGTTTTTTAGAAGGCCCATTTTCTCGATCTTTTTCTGATTCATTGTAATCATTGTCAAAAGTTTTAGGTTTAAGGTTAGGATCATTGAACATATTAAAAATGTCCTGATTTTCTTCAACTTGATTATTATTTTGAATTGATGAAGAATTTTGAGAAGAATCATTGTCAAACATTCCAAAGAGTCCTTTACCTGAATCAGTAATTGGAGAAACATTTAAAGAAGAATTATTATCTCCTAAATGGTTTTGTAAAAAGTTTATTATTTGTTTTATACTTTCCTTTGAATCCTTATTTGTATCAATACTTATTATCATTTTTATCAGGGTTTAATAAATTCTATTTCAATTGCGAGTTGATCTGCAGTTGGATACTCGGTAACAATTGCGCATTGTTCAGGAATTAATTTTGCTAATTTTTTTGCAATACGCTGTGAAGTAAGGAGTCTGAGTTTTGAATCATCTATCTTAATTTTTTTCTTAGAAATATTATACAATTTGACAATTTTAGCTTTTAGTTTTCTTAATTCTGAAAGTTCTTCATTGACAAAAGACTTGCTTGCATCCAACAATTTATCCTCATATTTTACTCCAGGAATCATTCCAGAATAAATAACTCCTCTAACTAAAAGTCCTTCTATTGTTACTTTATCCGTATTGAGCTTTGCTTTTTTACTTCGTAATTTAATTCTTTTTGCTAATTGAACTTTGTCCTTAAGTTTAAGGGTGCAAAAATGAGCATTGAGTTGATGTTTATCACAAAAATCCATTAATTTTAAACCTAATTTTTTTGAACCTTTTATAGCATAAGAATTATCTGAATCAGATTCATACTTTTCTTTCATTACTTCCATATTTAAATCACTCATTTCTAATTCATTAAAATTAAAAAAATTAACTTTATCTTTAAACGAATAAATCATATTTAAGAGTTCTTTTTCTTTATCAGGAAAAACGGGTACTTCTATACCTATTTTCCATTTAAATTTTGTTGCATTATCAATATTTTTCCAATTGCTTGAATCTTCAAGATTTGGGTGAAATCTTATTTCATCAAGACCTGCATTGAATAATTGTTTTAATGTGTTTTCTGTAACTAAATCAAAACTTGTATATAAATGTACATGAAAAGAGTTACCAAATTGATCTTTAAGCACTTTAATAAATCCTTTTGTTCTAGCCAATCTTGAAAGTGGATCTCCTCCTGTAATTCCAACACCTGTTGACTGATTTGTTTTAATTTCTTCTAAGAGCTTATCTAAATGAAGTGGATTTATTTGAAGCTCATTAATAAAAACAACATCTTTATCTTTTTTCTTATCAGATATAGGGCAATAAAAACATTTTCTCGGACATAATCCTGTAGCAAAAAGAACAGATTTTCTACCTTTTACACATTGCTTACATCCTTCTGCAATTTTTCCTGTACTAAATGAATAATGTTTTGTTTTTTTTATCATATTACTTATTATTTGGCCCTATATTTAAATGTTTTTCTGAAGAACTATTTATTAGGTAATTTATCCATAATATTATTCTAATTTATCAAGTTTATCAAAAATTGAATCATTATTTTTTTTTTCTTTTTCAACATCGTCTTTTTTTGTGTTCTCATCTGTTTTATTATCAAACTTTTGACTTAAATCATTTAATGAAAGGAAAATATTTCTTTTTTTAGTGTTTTGTTTATTTTTAGAAGACGGAAGTTTAGGTTCTAAAAAACCTTCTTTTTCCTGATCTTCAAATTCAGAAATTATTATGTTTTTCTTTTCTTCTTTTATATGATTTCTCTTTTTTTCAACAATATTTTGAAGATATTTTCTTTGAACATTAATTTTTTGAAAATTATGTCTCCTTATGTTCAATTCATTTAATGCTTTTTGTTTATTTATAGTATCTTCCTCTTTCTCTTTCTTTTTATGTGCTTCAATTATTTTTTTAGTTTTTGGAGCTATTTTTCGGGCTCTTTTCAAGTGTTTTCTATTAATTATTTTCTCACTTCCAAAATAAATAAATATGGGTATAATGATTAGAAGAAGAATAATTATTGCAATAGTATTTGAAGCCTTAATTTCTTGTTGTCTTAATAATTCTTGATTACTTAAAGTTTCAGTATCATTATCTTCTGCAAACACAATTAATGTATTTAAATGAATTAATATAATTATGCTTAATAGGGTAAATATGACTTTTAAGTCAAAATGTACTTCTTGCTCTTTATTTGTGCTCATATATCTTATTTTATATCTCAAGTTTAAAAAAACTTCTATAATATCTGTTATTTCATGTATTATTTGATTGGAATAATAACAAGTTTTTTATATGAATAAACTAATTTATTAGAAATTAATCGAATTATTTAATTCGGGGGTGTATAAATGGCATTAATTTATGTAATTTTAGTATTATTGGGTTTGTTCATTTTAGGTGGACTAAAAGTAATTAATGAATATGAAAAAGGGGTTGTGTTTACTCTTGGAAAATTTTCAGGAGTTTACGATGCAGGACTAAAATTAATTTTTCCAATATTTCAAACTTGGAAGAAATTAGATATGAGAACTAAAGCGGTTGATGTGCCTGATCAAGATGCAATAACAAAAGATAATGTTTCTATAAAAGTTAATGCAGTACTTTATTACAAAGTTTCTAATGCGAGTAAAGCGATTCTTGAAGTAGAATACTATCAATATGCAGTTTCTCAGTTAGCTCAAACAACAATGAGAGATGTTGTTGGTGAAGTTATTTTAGATGATCTATTAGGTAAAAGAGATCTTGTTTCTAAAAGAATAAAAGAAATTGTTGATAAAGCATCTGATCCTTGGGGAATAAAAGTAGAATCTGTTGAATTAAAACATGTTGAGCTTCCTGAAAATATGAAAAGGGTTCTTGGTAAAGAAGCAGAAGCTGAAAGAGAAAAAAGAGCAGTAATAATTAAAGCAGAAGGAGAAGTAACAGCATCTAAGAATATGGCTCTTGCAGCAAAAACTTTAGCTCAGGCTCCAGGCGCACTTCATTTGAGAACTCTTCAAAGTATAAATGATATGTCAAGTGACCAAAGTAACACGGTTATCTTTGCAATTCCATTAGAAGTTCTCAGATCTTTCGAAGGCAAAACCAAATAGTTTTTTTGTTTTTTTTGTTTTTCTTTATGTGACATATCCAAAAAATAAAATTGGACTTTCAAGAAGATATTATTATATTAAACCTTTATTTAATTTATATTCATAATCTTTTTTACATGAGCAAGTTAAATTATTTAGTAAATCAATATTTTGTGTTTTATTAAAATTTTCTATTGCTTTATGTAGTTTTTTATTACATTTTTTGCAACTAAATGGCATTCTTTTATATGACAAATTTTCATCACTGAGACCAATAAAAAGTTCACCATATTTTGATGCTTTTTTAATTACTTCAATCACAGACCATAAATTAACAAGTTTGTATTTATTATTTTTATACAAATTTTCAAGTACGGTATTATTAATTTTTCTAAAGCTGAGCTTATCACAGGAAGGAATCACAGGGTAAGAGCGGGAGTACAAAGTTATGGTGATCTTCCACATAGTCTGTATGTCTTTGAAGTTATGATGGAACTTGTTTTTTCTGAGGACCTTAATCCAAATGATGTTAAAGTAGGTATGACTGTGGCATTTCTTCATGATATAGGCTATGCTATCATCGCTAAAGATGGAGCTGATGTTACTGCTAAATTCCAAGATCTGAGAAGAGCTCATATGGATGCCGGTGCAAAGTATGTGCTCAGAATCCTTTCAAAAAACTTTAGAGTTTATTATTCAAATGAAGAATTAGTAACAATCACGAATATAATCAAAGTCCATGATGAACCAAGCGTAAAACGACCTGATGGAGGAAAGGGATATCCATTAGATTTTAATAATAGAATATTATACCTGCAACGTGAAGCAGATAGATTGTGGATGGGAAGTAGGTTGGGATTTGATAATGATTTTAGAGGCAGGCTTGAAAGTGGAGAAACCTCACCCGCTAAGCATATTATATGGTTAGAAGAGAGATATGCTAAAGAAAAAGAATTATATGAAGATGATAGTAAATTTAAGGGCGGACTTTTATTCAGAACACCTAGAGCATTTGAAATTCATCAACAGAATATGGTTGCTGTTAGGAAAAGATATAATATTTAAAATTCTGCCTTTCTTTTTAGTTCTTTCATTCGATTGTGTTTAACATCAATTAAATATACTTCCAATTAATCAAGTTAAAAAATAATAAATCAGAAAAAGTTAAAATAAATAAATAAATAAATAAATAAAAAATGTGTGTAAATTAGTTATCAATCATTTCAATCTCGATGTTGAGACCTTCAGGAATAGGAACACGCATAACAAGTCTAAGGGTTCTTTCGTCAATTCCTAAGTCAATAAGTCTTTTGTACACTCTCATCTCATATCTATCCCATGTTGCAGTTCCATTACCACAAGGGGATTTTCTAGTAGTCACTTTTAGGTGTTTTGTTGGTAAAGGAATTGGTCCTTTCATCATTACACCTGTTTTGTCAACAACATTTTTAATATATTTACAGGTTTCATTAATTTTATTAATGTCTGTGCTTGCTAATTTTATTCTGGCTATTTGCATGTTCTTCTTTCCATCCTTAATTTTTAAAATCATATCCAAAAAATTTGATTAGTACTTTTTGGAATTATAAAAAAAATAATAAAAACTTACTCTTTTTTGACAAGATCAATACACATACCTGCTGCAACAGTTGCACCAGAATCTCTGATTGCAAATCTTGACATTTGAGGTATTTCTTTTTGTCTCTCTATTACTAAAGGAACAGTTGGTTTAATCCTAATAATTGCTGCATCTCCATTTTTGATGAAATCTGGATTTTCTTCAAGAACTTCACCTGTTGCAGGATTAATTTTTTTCTCTATCGCCATTATTTGACAAGCTACTTGTGCAGTATGAATATGGAAAACAGGAGTGTATCCAACAGTCATAACACTAGGATGATTTAATACTACGATTTGAGCTGTAAATTCAACAGCAACACTTGGAATGCTATCAAGATGACCAATAACATCTCCTCTCGCAACATCTTTTTTACCAAATCCTCTTACAGATAAACCAATATTGTCACCAGGAATTGCTTCTTTAATTTTTTCGTGATGCATTTCTATGTCTTTACATTCAGCTGTAATGCCTTTACCTTCTCTTCCAGGAACCACAATAATTTTTTCTCCTGATTTAAGAACACCAGTTTCAATTCTTCCAACTGGAACAACTCCAATACCGGTTATATTATAAACATCTTGTATTGGCATTCTCAATGGTAGATTAGTTGGTTTTTCAGGTGCAGTTAATGCGTTTATTGCTTCAACTAAAGTTGAACCTGTATACCAAGGCATTTTATCTGACTTTTTAGTTATATTTTCTCCTTGAAGTGCAGACATTGCTATAAAGGGTATAACATCTGTTTTATAACCAACACTTTGAAGAAGTTTTGTAACTTGTTCTTTAACTTCATTGTATTTTGTTTCAGAGTATTCAACTCCTTTAATATCCATTTTATTTATTCCTATAATAACTTGACTTACACCAAGAGTTCTAGCTAAGAAAATATGCTCTTTTGTTTGAGCATTTACACCATCATTAGCTGCCACTACAAGAACTGCAGCATCTGCTTGTGATGCACCTGTTATCATGTTCTTAATAAAATCTCTGTGTCCTGGAGCATCTATTATAGTAAAATAATATTTGTCTGTTTCAAACTTTTTATGTGCAAGATCAATTGTTATTCCTCTTTCTTGTTCTTCTTTCAAATTGTCCATAACATAAGCAAATTCAAATCCTGATTTTCCAAGCTCTGCAGCTTTTTCTTTAAATTTTCTCATTTGCTGTTCTGAAACATTTCCAGTATCAAACAATAGTCTGCCAACGCTAGTTGATTTACCATGATCAACGTGTCCAATAAATACTAAGTTTATATGTGGTTTTTTATCTGCCATATTTTATTACCTCCTCAATATCAAAGATTAATATAGAGTTTATTTAATTCAAGAAATTACAGTATATTTAAAAAGGTTTTTCTTTTTATGTTCACTATTCTAAATACATGAGGTTCACATTTTTTAGAAGTTTATTACCTTTTCATTAATGGTAGATAGTATCATTAATAATTCTTTAGAACTTTTTTCTTTCTTTACTTCATGATAACTTATTTGTCATAGATTTTATCTTATTGATAAACTTTGAAATCTCTTGTTTAGATATTTTATCTAATAAAATATTTTCTAAAAAAGATTTAATTTCATATGGTAAATAGTCTATTGAATACTTTTCAAAAAGATAACTTTTAAAATTATTACATATCCAAGATAAACAAGGAATTGGTTTATAATCTTTTAAGACACAACCAGCATTAGAATGATATCTACAAACGGGACCTCTAAATGTTTTTTCATTATTTATTTTAGGAATTCCATACTTCTCTAATCTTTTTTTTCTAAGAAGAGGAAATTTTTCATCAAATTCAGACAAATATTCAAAATAATCCTGATCACAACACCCAATTTTTCCAGGAATAAGGTTACTGCTCATAGAATATTTTTTATTTATACAATTATTTTCACAAAATTTAGCTTTTTCAAAAAAATCATTCAACAATATTTCTATTTCTAAATAAACTTTTAATCTCTGTTCTTTTGTTAGTCCTTTCTGATTTTCATTATTTTGATTTAATTTATGTTTAGTCATTGTCTTTAATTTTGAATTTTACTTAAGTTTAATATAATATTTAATCTTTTTTCAATAATAATTTTTTTATCAACTAAGTAACACCTAATATGACTTATATAGTACTTCATTTTATAATTGTTATTATTTTTAGGGGTGTTTTTATAATAACTTATTTTCTATTAAATAATTTAATTAGTTTGTCTTAAGTACAAGTTTCAATTACTTATGTTTATAACTAAATCACAGAAAGCTTTATAAAAAACAATTAGTTTCAAATGTGAATGGCATCAAATAAATTAAGATTACCAAGTTCAAGTGCTGGTTTGACTTCATTCGCAGCAGAATATAAATCAAAATTTCAACTTCAACCAGGTCATGTTGTAGCTTTAGTGATTTTTGTAATAATTCTCGAATTGTTGTTACATGCACTTATGTAAATATTTAAATAATTTGAGGGGGTATAATTAATGTTTCCAGGAATGAATATGAATAGTAAGCAAGTTCAACAAGCTATGAAACGAATGGGTATAAAGCAAGAAGAATTTGAATCTTCTCAAGTAATAATAAAAACACCTGAAGGAGATGTAATAATAGATGATCCACAAGTTTCAAGAGTTAATATGATGGGACAAGAAACTTGGCAAGTTATTGGAAATTCTAGATTTGTAGAAACAAATACGACTCCAGATATTTCTGATGAAGATGTAAAAGCGGTTATGGATCAAGTCTCTTGCACTGAAGAACAAGCAAAGTTAGTGATAGAAAAACATAAAGGTGATTTAGCCGAAGCAATTTTAGAGTTATCCGATTCAAATTAATCAAAATATTTTTTTATTTACTTTATTCTGAAATATTAAATTTCTAAACAAACAAAGTTTTATAAATAGTTCTGGAATACTTATCTGAGGTACAAATATAGATTTGTGCTTTAGTCACGGAGTGTGAAAAAATGGATAATAACAAGGGCGGTTTCAATAGAAATGCTGGTTCAAAAGGCAGTTTCAATAGAAATGCTGGCCCAAGAGAAATGCATAAAGCAGTATGTGCTGATTGTGGAAAGGAATGTGAAGTCCCATTTCAACCATCACAAGATAGACCTGTTTATTGTAAAGAATGTTATGGAAAACATAGAAGATTCTAAATTTTTATCTTTTTGATGCATAATATCCAAAAAAATTATTTCTTTTTATTTTGTTATTTGATTTAAATAACTTGTCAAAATCAATTTAATGATCAGTTTTGATTAACCTCATCTAAATTGTTTCTCTCTTTGTAACTTTAATAATGTTAAATTCATAAACTCATTTGACTCTATTTTAAGGACAATATTTATAAAGAATTAATAAGGATAAGAATAATAAATAAAGTATAGAAATTTAAAAATAATATAAAGGGGGGATACGTTGGCAGTTCAGAATTGGGGAAAATGTTATTATTCTGTAGATCATGAAGGAGAATCAGTAGTTCTTAATGTTGATTGTGAAAGCTATTTGAGAGTTCCTAGTCTTGAAGATGATTCGGTTCTAATGTCCCATACTTGTGATCAACTTATAAAAAATAAAAATGTTACAAGAATTAGATTTTCTCAGAAAAGAGACTATGAATATAGTTTAGAAGAAACAGCCATATTAAAAGAGATTGCACTATATTTTAACGAATTATCAAAAAAACCAGAATTATTTACTTTAGAAACTTATCAAGGCAATGCTCATCTTCCAAGTATAAGTAGGTGGGTGTTGGACTTGAAGAATTTATTAATTGTTCAATTAAAATCAGATCCTATAAGTGCATATATTCATTTAACTCGTCTTAAACGAGATGTTGAAATAGCTCTAGAAAGATCATTAACTAAAGATGAGCAAAATGAAATAAATAGAGTTAAAGTTTTAGTTGATTCTATTTTAGACAAACTTGAAAAGACTCGTATGATAACTCTTGTTAAAAACGAATTATCAGGTTATACTGAAGGTGATAGAACAATTTATAGACAAATTTTCAATCCAATAATTAAACCCGATTTTATGTTTAGTAAATTAATGTCTTTATATCCTAAAGACGGAACAGAAAAATTAAATTATTCGGTTAATGAAAATGAAATAGTCATATTTGACATACCTAAAAATATTCAGCCAATGTATCATGTTCTTCCACCTGAATTTAAATTAGATGAAGAACAATATGAAATTTTAGATTTGGCTAGAAAAATAATGTCTGAACATAAGCCAGAAAAACAGGAATTTGTAAATCCTGAAAGAATGAGAGAAGTATTTTTCAATGTTGGTCAGGATCTTATTCTCGATCTCGCAAATTATAAAAACATAAAATTATCACAAGTAGAAGTTATTGATTTAACAAAAATATTAGTAAGATACACTGTTGGATTTGGACTTATTGAAGTTTTACTTGAAGATCCCAAAGTCCAGGATATTGCAGTTAACTCACCCTATGGTTCAGGACCGATTTATTTAGTACATGAAGATTTTGATGAATGCATTACCAACATTATTCCAACTTCAACTGATGCAGAATCTTGGGCTTCTAAACTCAGAATGATTTCTGGTAGAGCATTAGATGAAGCAAATCCAATTCTTGATACAGAAATACTTATTCCTGATGTTGCTAGTGCAAGAGTTTCGGTTGTAACACAACCTTTATCACCTTCAGGATTATCTTTTTCTTTTAGAAGACAGAGAGATAAACCTTGGACTTTTCCTTTATTTATTAAAAATAAAATGATGTCTCCTCTTGCAGCAGGTCTTTTAAGTTTTTTTATTGATGGTAATAGAACCTTGCTTGTTGCAGGAACAAGAGGTTCTGGTAAAACTTCCTTTTTAGGAAGTGTATTAATAGAAATGATGAGAAAATTTAGAATAATAACTGTTGAAGATACACTTGAACTTCCAACATCCAGTTTAAGAAAATTAGGATATGACATTGTTTCATTACAAGTTGCTGCGGCACTTTCTAAAGATAGTAATGAATTTACTGCAACTCAAGGAATACGATCAACATTAAGATTAGGAGATTCTGCATTATTTGTTGGAGAAGTAAGAAGTAAAGAAGCAGTTGCACTTTTCGAAGCTATGAGAATTGGCGCGGGAGCAAATGTTGTTGCAGGAACATTTCATGCAGATAGTCCTTTTGGAATATATGATAGATGTGTAAATGCAATCGGAATACCAAATAATTCATTTAAAGCTTTAGATTTAGCAATTGTTGTAAACCCCATAAAATCTGCAGATGGTCTTCATAGATGGAGAAGAATAACAAGAATAACTGAAATAAGAAAAGATTGGAGACAAGATCCATTGATGGAACATGGTTTTGTTGATTTAATGAAATACTCAACAGCAACAGATCAACTTGAACCAACTGATTCATTAATAAATGGTGATTGTGAATTAATAAAAGATATTGCTGCTAATATAAAAGAATGGGCAGGTGATTGGGATGCAGTATGGGCCAATATAAGTTTAAGATCAAAATGCAAAGAATATCTTGTTAAACAAGCTGAAATAAATAAATTTGATGATATGCTTGAAGCAGAGTTTGTAATACAAAGTAATGATCAATTTCATAAAGCAATTAATTACGTTAGAAATACGAATCAAGAATTAGATTCTAATCATGTTTTTACAATATGGAAATCTTGGATTGATAAAGAAATTACTAAAAAAAAATTTAATAAAGAAGAGAATGAAGATATTTAATGGGTATTGAACTAAATAATTTATATTGAGCGTTCAAGATAAGTTAATTAAAATAAAAACTTAAAATGTACTGTAATTAAAACAGAAAACCTGTACATCTTCGAACAAAGAATAAATTTAGTGATAGTGCATTTTTTACTTAAAACTTAGATTTTCCAGCATTACTAATTTAATTACTGATTCAAATGAAAGAACCAAAGACAGATAAAGAATTGATTGATATGTATAAATCTAAAGTAGATTCAGAAATACATAAAGATTTGAATATTCCTAAAGATATTGGTTCTGAAATGTATTCAAAATTTAGAGTTAAAGTAGAAAATAAATTAAAAAAAGATTTTAATAGTGATCAAAAGCCTTTAAAACAAATAACCTCTCGACAATATGATGAATTCAGAAATTCTTTTCTTCCAAAAAATCTTTCATGGTATGAAAAAGCTTGCAATGTTTCTGAGTCATTACTTCATATGCAAGCAAATCCTTCGAAAGTAGAGCAAACAAAAGAAGATTTAGCTACTTGTCATTTAAATTGTACTCCTGCAGGCATTACAAGTTTCGCAATTCTCGGACCATTAATATTCATGGTAGTATCTTCAATATTTGGATTCATATTTCCAATTCTTGCAGGCGACAATGATCCTCAAGCAGGATTGTTTTTTGTTATGTTTTCAATAGTTATTGGATTTATTTTAATGCTTCCATTAAACAAATTTCCAAGTTTTTTAGCAACATCTTGGAGAATGAAAGCAAGTAATCAAATGGTTCTTTCTATTTTCTATGTTGCAACATATATGAGACATACTTCTAATCTTGAATTAGCAATTGATTTTGCAGCAGAACATCTTAGTCCACCATTATCATTAGACCTAAAGAAAGTTATCTGGGATGTTGAAACTCAAGAGCATTCATCTGTAAAAGAATCTTTAGAAGCATATCTTGAAAAATGGAAAAAATATAATATGGAATATATTGAATCAATGCACCTCATAATATCAAGTTTATATGAAACATCTGAAACAAGAAGATTAAATGCACTTGACAAATCATTAGAAGTCATACTTGAAGAAACAAAAGATAGAATGATGCATTATGCTCAAAACCTTAAAACGCCTCTTGATACTTTGAATATGTTAGGTATTGTTCTTCCAGTTCTAGGTTTAGTAATTCTTCCTTTGATGGTAAGTTTTATGCCTCAAGTAAAATGGTATCATCTTGCAAGTGTATATAATATTGCATTACCAATTATTGTTTATTACTTAGGAAAAAACATATTGGCTACAAGACCTTCAGGATATGGTCATGTTGATTTATCCCATGTTTCAGAATACAAAAAATATTCTAATATAATTATAAAAACATCTAAAAAGGAAATTATTATAAGTCCTATTTATTTGGCAGCATTAGTTTTTATACTTTTTTTTCTTATTGGAACATTTCCTTTATTTTTACATGCAGTGGCTCCCGATTTTGATTTAGTTGTTGTTAGTGATTCTAATGGGGGCGTTGCTTTAAGAAACATACTTCTTGTTTCTGATAAAACTACAATACAACATTCATTATTAGGTTATAGATTTGATTCTGAATCTTTAAGAAACATTGGTCCTTTTGGACTTGGGGCTACGTTGTTATCGTTAATGATTCCTATTGCTTTTGGAATTTCTTTAGGATTATATTACAAATTGAAATCAAAAAATGTTATGGGTGTAAGAGAGAAAACAAGAAAACTTGAAGAAGAATTTGCTTCATCTCTTTTTCAATTAGGTAATAGATTAGGAGATGGAATTCCTCCTGAACTCGCTTTTAGTAAAGTATCGCAAGTAATGACTGGAACAATATCAGGTAAATTTTTTGACTTAGTATCTTTGAATATAAGTAAAAAAGGAATGTCTGTTGAAAAAGCAATTTTTGACAAAAAAGAAGGTGCAATAAATTTTTTCCCTTCTAATTTAATAGATACTTCAATGAAAATTTTAATTGAGTCTTCAAAAAAAGGTTCGCTTATTGCAAGTAATGCACTCATTAATGTATCAAACTATATTAAACAAATGCACAGAGTTGATACAAGATTAACAGATCTTATGACTGATGTTGTATCAAGTATGAAAGCACAAATAAGTTTTTTAACACCTATAATTGCGGGAATAGTTATAGGAATCACAAGCATGATAACAACAATTCTGGGTTCTTTAACAACTCAAATGAACTCACTTTCTGAAATGGGAACAAGTTCTGGTGCAGGAGGTCTTTCAACTGTAAGTCTTTTATCCATGTTTAATGCGGGTGTTCCCACATACTATTTTCAGGTAATAGTTGGTTTATATGTTGTTCAAATTGTTTTTATATTAACCATAATTAGCAATGGAATAGTAAACGGTTCTGATAAACTAAATGAAAAGTATCTTCTTGGTAAAAACATGATTTCAAGTACACTACTATATGTTTTTATTGGAGGTGTAGTTATACTTATATTTAACCTAATTGCAGGTTCAATACTTTCAGGTTTAAGTGCGGGATAAACCCCAAAAGAACAAAATTTTGAAAATTAGCGATTACAATATTAAAATTAGTGCTATTTAGACACATTTAATTTTTCAAAAACTATATAAATAGTGTGATTAATGTTGACATTGTATTGGTAATAAATATGAATGGAAATAAAAAAGAGATGAGTGAGGGAGTTAAATTACGCACTACAAATTTCGGAAAAAAATTATCTGATAATGTGGCAAGATTTGGTGGTAGTTGGACATTTATTATTATATTTTTGTCCTTTTTAGTTATCTGGATAATAATAAATAAAGCTTGGGCAAATTCTTGGGATCCTTATCCGTTTATATTACTTAATTTAGTTTTATCTTGTATTGCTGCATTACAAGCACCAATAATTCTTATGAGTCAAAATAGGGCTGCAGAACGGGATAGAATAAAAGCTGAACGAGATTATTATGTTAATAGAAAATCTGAAAGAGAGATAGAAGATATGCAAAAAGATCTTGATGAAATCAAAAAAATGATTAATAATATTCATTTAAATTTAAGAAAATAATAAATTTAATTATTAACTTTTTTACTCAATGTTAACTAAGGTTTATTCTTGAAAGGAAAAATATTTTACTATTTGTTAACGAGATTTTACAATTATTATACTAATTACTGAATTGATTCAACATTATAATAAAAGTGTGTTGTAGCTAAAACAAAGGTAAGATAGCACTTGGAATACTTCATAAATTTAGTGAAAGCAGATAATACTTATTACAAACTTAACTTGCTAACTAAAAATGTATTTATCTTAGTTTAATCCACGGCAATATTTTTTATTATTTTGAACAGACTCTGAAAATAGAAAGCTTTTAAAAGAGAGTTAAATTCTTTGATATATTACGGGGCTGTAGGGTAGCCTGGTCCATCCTCTCTGGTTTGGGACCAGAAGACCCCAGTTCGAATCTGGGCAGCCCCATTTAATTGTGAATAACAAAGAAAGTTTATTATAATCAATAGCATTAAAATAACATAAGTATATAAGGAGAATAAAAAGTTAAAATGGTAACAAAACAATCTGGAACAACGAGAAGATTAGGTTCAAGGTATGGAAGAACCATACGTGCAAAATTAGGAAAAATAGAGGCAACACAAAAAAAAACATATAAGTGTCCTGAATGTAAATACAAGAAAGTAAAACGAAAATCTGTGGGGATTTGGCAATGTTCTAATTGTGGATTAAAATTTACAAGTAAAGCATATTTTGTTGATAAAAAACCTAAAGTAAAACAAAAATTAGAAGAATAATTAAGGGGTGAAAATGGCTAGTTATAAATGTTTTAATTGTAATAAAGAAATATCTGATAGATATATTCAAAAAAGAATAAGATGTCCTTATTGTGGAAGTAAAATAATATTTAAACCAAGACAAACAATAACTACTGTTAAGGCTCGATAGAATGTTTAAAGCTTCAATTGATATTACTGAATGCGAATTAAATAAAACTGCATTAGATTTAGAAAAACTTTTTAATGCAGATAATTTTGAAGCTAAAACAAGCAAAGTTTATTTTCAACGACAAAATAATGGTAATATTAAAATAACTATTGAAAGTGGAGATGTTGTTTCTTTTAGAGCAAGTTTAAATGGAATAACAACTATGTTAAGTATATATTATCAAAGTAAAAAAACAATAATAGAGGAACAAAATGAATGAACAAAAAATAGAAGAACTTTCAATACTTCAAAAGAATGTTGCAAATCTTTCTGCTCAAAAACAACAATTTGTAACACAGTTAGCAGAGTTTGATTCTGCATTAAAATCATTAGACGATACAGAATCTGCATATAAAATAATTGGAAATATCATGATAAAATCTTCTAAAGAAGAACTAAAAAAAGATATTACAAAAAAAATAGAAATTCTTGAAGTGCGAATTAGATCATTTGAAAAACAAGAATCAAAACTTAAAGAAAAATCAGAATCTTTGCAAAAAGAAATTATGTCTGAAATGAATGAAAAAAATAGTAATGAGAAGTGATTAAAATGTCTTTTAATGAAATTATAGAATCTTTAGAAATACTTAAAGAAGAAGTTGGCCTTCCTAAAAATCTTAAGATTAAAATTAATCAAATTATGAAAATTCTTCTTAATGATGAAGAAAGTGAAGAAATTAGATCTCACAAAGCTGAAACAATTCTTGAAGAAATGTCTTCAGATACATCTTTACAATCATTTGTAAGAACTCAAATATATCAAATTACGAGTTTGATGTAATAACTTATTTCTTTAAATTAATTAGCGAGTCAAATAATTGGTATTATGTGCTTAATTATTATAATGAAATTGTCTCGTCAGAAGTGGGCATCTTTGGGGGAGAGAGCACCTTTGAATAGTGTGTAAATTTAGTAAGAGCACAAAATAGTTATTAAAAACTTAACTCGCTAACTTAATTAATAATTTATTTTCAACTAGTAATTAAATAATTCTGAAATACGATAGTTATATTTATAATAACCATAATAATTTTGGGTTTATATTTAAATAAAATAAGCTTACTTTATTCTAATTCAGTACTTTTGTTGTTCTGAATATACTTTATAACCAATACATTTATAATTGATAATATTGATTTAATATAATATCTATAAAGCTTTTAATTTGTTTAATTATTTAATTAATGTGTAGAAACTGAAGAAAATGGTGAGTAATTCAGGATTTGATCAGAGAATTCTTAATGCTATACTTTATTTTATGAATAAAGGTTATGAATTTAATCAAATAAATTCATATTTATTGAACAAAGGATTTTCTCAACAAGTAATATCACAATACTATAATTATGCTTTATCCAAATTTAAAAACAATCAATCTCAAAATTCTTTTCAAAATCAAGCAGTATCAAATACGCAAGCAACAATAAATCAATCTCAAAATTCAGGATTAACACATAAGAACACAAGATTACTTGTTCAAATTGTAGAATATATAAGAAATATGGAAAATAGAGGATATACTTTTCAACAAATTAAATCTTATCTTATTCAAAGAGGTTATCCTTCAAATTTAATAGATGATGCAGCTGCACATCTTCAGCCCAACCAATTTCAAAATTCTCAACAACAATATGCAAATAATTTAAATAATAATCAAAGTTCAATTTCAAGTTCTAATAATCCTAATGAAACTACAATCACAAATAAACATGAATTACACGTTCCTTCTAAAACCATGTTTCATTTAATGGCAATATTTGCAGTCATTATTCTTTTAGGAGGGGGAATGTTTTATTTTTTTAATTTAAATCCTAATAAAGATGTGCTTTTAGATTTAATAATTTATAATGAGGAAAAACTGCTTGAACCTGGAGCAGATTTAACTTTTGACTTAACAATTTTAAGTATGGGTGCAAGAGAAATGTTTGATATAACTTTAACATATAAAATTTTAGATGAAAATCTTAATGTTATTGATTCAAATCAAGATACTGTTGCAATTCATACTCAGACGCGTATTGCACCAAGTATTAAACTTCCACGTAATATTCCTGAAGGAATTTACACAATGAAAGTTTATTCTGATTATTCTGGAAAAACAGCACAATCTAGTTTTGATTTTAGAGTTGAAAACTTTCAAGTTTCGGGAATTAATAGTAGTGTTAACGATACACTTCCAAATAATTTGACTACAACTATTCCAAATAATAATCTTCCTGATGTAATATTACCTCCAGCTATAGACGACCCTAATAGTTATGAAGTAATTAGTTTTAGAGAATTTTTAGATAAAATATTTAGAACAAGCGATAGTTCTGAAAGAGCAATTCAAAAATGTCTTAATATTAGAGAAAATCGAAATAAAGAAACTTGTATAGAAATGGTTTCTATAGAATACAATAATTCAAATATCTGCGCAGAAATAAACTCAACAGATATCAGAGATGATTGCTATTTATCACACTTGTTTAATAAAGACTTAACTGTTTGTGATAATATTATTAATTCAGATTCAAAAGCTAATTGCAATCTTGTAAAAGATTTATTCATTTTAAGTCAATATGATGATGAGAATATGACTATGGAAGAAATAATTGCAAATACGGATATTAATATTACTATAATAACAGACAGCACTCTTGAAGAAGTAGAGGTTCTCACAATAGAATGATATCTAAAAGAGCCATGATGCAAATGATGAATTTTATTATTGTTGTAGTTTCTATTTTTCTTGTTTTGTTAATAAGTTTAATATTTTATAGAACTCTTGATGTGACCGTCAGTGAAAGTCAATATATTGATATGGTAAATAAAATTGAAGTTGAAGTTGATTCACTTTTATATCAAACTTATGGAACAAGTGAAGAAATTTATTTTAATACTCCTAAAAATACTGAAAAAATATGCTTTGTTGATTACGATGTTGCTAATTTATTTGCAAATATTGGTGATGAAAATGCTAAAGAAATTGCAAATAGAATAAAAACTTCAGAACTTTCTCCAAAACCAAATGTTATAATTCTCAATTCAAAAGAGAACAAATATACAACATTATATGCAGGACCAATAACTGTTTATCCATCTGATGAAATATATTGTATTATTGTTCAAGGAAAACTTAATCTTGAACTAAAAAATATTGGTAAAAAAATATTGGTGAATGAAAAATGAAAAAAATATGGTTAATTTTTAGTTTATTATTGTTAATGTCTTTAGTTATACAATCAGTATTTGCAGATACCGTGGATGCAACGTCTTTAGAATATGTTTTTAGTGATAAAGCAGATAAATTAATGATTGGATCAAATTTATGTTTAGAAGAATCAGGTGCAAAATGTGCTCCTGTAATAAGTTTTTCTGTACAACAAGATGCTAATGTAAATATCTTGATTAATTTAGCAGATTCTGTTAATATATCTGGAAGAGCTTGTTTAGTTCAAGAAATAGAGCACACTACTTGGAATGAAGTAATGGGTTCAATATTTTCGTGCACTTATTTTAATACTGATGGAGCAGCTATTAGTTTAGAAAAACAATTTTTTCAAGGAATAAATAAAGTTGTTTTAATTCCTGATTCAGGAACAGGAAATACTGATTTAACACAGGTGTCACTAATTTTAACAACAGAAAATTCGAGCTTTGGAAATAATATGTCTAACACATCAAATATGCCTAATGAGCCCGATGTGATAATTGATCCAATTACAATATTATCACAGGAGGATGTGAGTAAATGCATGATAGAAAATGTTTATTTTGAATTTTCTGAAGTTATGTTAAACATGCCTGTTAATATAAAAATAAAAACAACTGAATGTGCAAACTCTGTTCTAAGAATTCAAATATTCAAAAAAGGATTAACTGATTTACTTGTTTCAGAACAACAAGCATTAGTAAACAAGAATGAAATTTCATTATTATGGATTTCTGATAAACTTGGAGAATTCTATGTTAAAGTAATATCTGAAAACACCAAAAAATCAGAACCAGTCAAAATCATAGATTTTAATGTATATCAAATACTTGAAGAAAACAAATTCTATGAAGTTATGTCTCAAGTTCGACAAGTATCAAGATCAAATGTGAGAATTGCAATAGACATATGTGCTGCAATGCCCAGTGTAGTTGAGCGAGATGCATGCTTTGAAGAATTAGCAATTAGTTCTCAAAACAAAAATATTTGTTCAAAAATAATTGAAGATAATAGGAGATCTTCTTGTAAAGAAGTTTTTGTTTTATATGGTGATTTAGGTGGGTGCATTGAATCAGATAATAAGGCAATGTGTGCATTAGTAGGGTTGATAGCTAAAGACCAAGATTTTATTATGTATTTTTCAAAACCAGATAATGCTGCTAACAATGAAGATATAATAATGAAGAAAAAGCTCAGAACAAATTCATTTTGGTTGATTATAATTATTTTACTAATATTGTGTATAATTGTGTTTGTTGCAATGGAACTATGGAATAAAAAATTACACAAAACACAGAAAGTAAGAAAAAGAAAAAATATTCGAAAAAAAGAAAAATAGTTTTAACTACTTGTATTCTTGTCTACATATGGATATCAGTAAATTTTTAAATGTGAAGTATTTCTTTAGAATAGGGTGTTAAGATGAAATATTCATTTGGTGATAAAATAAAAATAATAACTAAAAAAGATGAGTGTGTTAAAGGTGTTTTTGTGCCTTCAGAAGATGATTCTTTTATAACTTTGAAATTAGATTCAGGGTATAATCAAAGTTTTTCAGAATCAAATATTAAATCACATTTATTGATAGAATCTGCAAAACCTAACAAAAAAAAAGAATATCAAATAAAGCAAAATGAAAATTTGCCTTTAATAAAACTAATACATATTGGTGGAACAATTGCTAGTAAAATTGATTATCAAACAGGCGGTGTAAAAGCTCAAATAAAACCTGAAGAATTATTCCAAGAAATTCCTGAACTTACAGACATTTGTAGAATAAAAACTAAAGAATTACTTAATATTTTATCAGAAAATGTGAGATTTGAACATTTTAATATGATCGCTAAAGAAATATTAAATTCTTTAGAAGATAATATTGCGGGAATAATAATAACACATGGAACTGACACTCTTCATTATACGAGTGCTGCACTATCTTTAATATTACAAAATCTAAAACTTCCCGTAGTATTAGTTGGAGCACAAAGATCAAGTGATAGACCAAGTAGTGATGCTACATTAAACTTATTGGGGGCAGTAACATTTATTTTAGATGAAACTACACAAAAAGGATTTTTTGTTTCTATGCATAGTTCAACTAATGATGATAAATGCACAATATTTTCTGGTTTAAATCTAAGAAAAATGCATTCTAGTAGAAGAGACGCATTTAGACAAATAAACTCCTTTCCAATTGCAGAAGTTAATGTAAAAGAAAAAAAAATAACATATTTTAGAAAATCTAACTTAGATTCAGATTTAATAGATTCTTTATTTGAACCTGCTTTTTTTAACAAAAGAATAAAAGTAGGAATACTAAAAGCACATCCCAATTTATTTCCTGAAGAGATTTTAAATTTTAAAAACTTTAATGGTTTAATAATAGAAGGAACTGGCTTAGGAAATTTTCCGGTTTCAGATGTTGAAGTAGTAAAAGAAAATAAAGATATTTATTCTTCTGTAAAAACATTAGCTGATAAAATCCCAATTATAATGTGTACACAATGCATAAATGGACTTACTGATATGAATGTATACTCTGCAGGTAGAAAAATGAAAAAATTAGGGGTAATTCAATCAGGAAATATGTCTCCAGAAACAGCATTCATAAAATTAAGCTGGCTTTTATCTAATTTTTCAAAAGAAGAAATATTAGAAGTTTGGAATAGAAACTTTGTTGGAGAATGCATAGAAAAAACTCCATATCTAGATTTCACAGAGCGTAATTGAAATGACATTAAAAGATTTTAAACAATTAACTAGTATTAATGAAAATATTGATTATTTTGATAAAGGCCTTAAATGTGGTCTAGAAATTCATCAGCAATTGAATACAAATAAATTATTTTGTAATTGCTCAACTAATTCTAATACGAATGTTAAAAATATAACTTTTGATTATATTGTTAAGAGAAACTTACGAAGTTCTAAAAGCGAACTGGGTCATATTGATGCTGCTGCAAAATTTGAAATGAAAAAATCTAAAACTAATTTGTATTATGGTTCACATAAATCAAGTTGTTTAGTTGAACTTGATGAAGAACCACCACATTCTCCAAATAAAGATGCATTATTAATTTGTCTTGAAGTAGCAAAATTCTTTGAAATGAATTCTGTTGACAAATTAAGTTTTATGAGAAAAATTGTTGTTGATGGATCTAACACTACAGGATTTCAAAGAACCGCACTTGTTGCTAAAGCTGGAATTATAGAAGAAAAAAATGTTCGTATTGAATCGCTATGTCTTGAAGAAGATGCTTGTAAAAAAATTAAAGATTATGTTAAAAAGAATGAATATTATTCAGAATATGATCTTTCTAGATTAGGAATTCCATTGATTGAAATTGCTACTGCTCCAGACATAAAAAGTCCCATACAAGCTAAAGAAGTAGCAGAATATATTGGAATGGTTCTTAGAAGTACAGGAAAAGTAAAAAGAGGTATTGGAACAATAAGACAGGATGTTAATGTTTCAATAAATGGTGGAGTTAGAGTAGAAATAAAAGGTGCTCAAGAACTCAATATGATTCCAAAGTTAATAATATATGAAATAATGCGACAACAAAATTTATTGAATATTTATTCAGAATTAAAAAAAATGACAATAATTATTTCTGAACCAGAACAAGTAACAGATATTTTTCTTCAAACAAATTCAAAAATACTATCCGCTGCATTATCTGAAAAAAAATCTATTTTTGCAATAAAAATAAGTAATTGTGCTGGATGTTTTGGATTAGAAATACAGCCAAATAGAAGATTTGGTTCAGAAATTGCAGATCATGTAAAACCCTTTGGAATTAGAGGACTTTTCCATTCTGACGAAAAACTAGCTAAATATGGTTTAACTACACAAGAAGTTGATAAATTAAAAACAAGATTACATTGTAATAAAGAAGATGCTTTTATAATTCTTGCAGAAGAAGAAACAAAAGCAAAACTTGCACTTGAAGAAGTAAAAGAATTTTTATCAAAATTAAAACTTGAAAAAGAAGTTAGACAGGCAAAACCTGATGCAACAAGCACTTTTTTACGACCAATGCCAGGTAGCGCAAGAATGTATCCTGAAACAGATATTCCAGGAATCGTAATTAACAAAAATTTATTGAAAGCACTACAACCAATAACTTTACTTTCAGAACAATATAAAGAACTTGAAACTATTGGAATTGAAAAAACATATGCTAAAGAACTTTTAAAACAAGGATTTAATATTAATTTTCTTGTAAAAAAGTATTCTAATTTGAAACCCGAATTTATTGCAGAGTTTTTACTAGATTATCCTAAAGAAATAAAAAAAAGAAATAATCTTAATGTTGATATAACTAAATACGTTGATGAAATATTAACAAAACTTAATAATAATAGTATAACAAAAGAAGCAGCATTTGGTGTTTTAATATTAAAGGCCCAAGGCAAATCTATTGATTATGCTCAATTTAAAGCTCTTGATGATGAGTTTGTTAAAAATAGAATAAAAGATATCATTAACAACAATAAAACTGCCCCTGCCAATGCAATAATGGGATTGTGTATGAAAGAATTCAGAGGCAAAATTGAAGGCAAAAAAGTCAAACAATTTATTGATGCGTTGTTCAATTAGTTATTTAGAACATAAATTTGATAAAGATAATTCATATTTGGAATATGTATCATCTATCTCTTTTTTTGTATTTTCAGGGGGATTGTTTGTCATATTTGAAACTATTAAATGTGTTTTTGCTTTAATAAATAAAATATATGCTAATACGTTAAAACAATTACCTAAATTAATTATTTCTGTTTTTGAAAGACTTATTTTATTTGTATCAGGATTATTAAATTTTAAATAGGGTAAAAACTTTAGAATCAGTTTTTTCCTGGTTGCTAAATTATAAAGGTTTATAGATCTTGTAAGTAAATCATTTGAAGAAAAATCAGAATATTCGGTAATTAAATAATTTACATTATCTTCTAATAAATTACTTGTTTCTATTTCTAAATTACTTTCTGTTCTTTTTTCTTGATATTGTAATTCCGTTAAAGCGCAAATAGTTATAGTGTAATCTGTTTCGGATTGATAAATTTTAAGAATATCATTTAATTTCTGCATTAAATAGTTCTGTGTTTTTTCAAAATCATTGTCTTTAAATATAAATTCTTTATCTTCAGAATTTAATTTAATTTCACAAATATCTTCCATGCATAATTTTGCGTAATTCTCTTCGTAATTAACCAATATTTTTTTTGCCCAACTAAGGTATATATTTACTTTATCTTCTGCATTATTATTAATCATTTTTATCAATTTCATTTTTTTTGAAAATATTCCGAATAAGTAATGTTTGGATTGTCAAAGTTATTATCTATAAAAGATTGATATTTATTATATTTTTTGTATAAATCAACTATTGAACTTTGAACATGATTTAATCTGCCTAAAGCATTTAAACCGTTTGTTATATTTTCAAAATCATGAGTTATAATAGGACCTACGTGATGAATAGTTCGCATTGTAATATAACGTATTTCAGGTATTAAAAAATCTTTATTTCCTTTGCCTAAATTGGTTATAATATATTTATAAACAAGCTTTATATTTTTCAGCTCAAACTTATACATAAGTTCATAAGATTCTAACCCTATGTTTGTTGAAATTTTATGGAGGGCGTGAATTTTATGAAGTGAGTCTAAATTGTTTTCATCAAATTTATGAACTAGTTTAGCAATATTATCTTTATAATTAAGATAATTATTATATAAATATCCATTTTCTGTTGATTTATTCCGAGAAGCTTGAATTTTTTTAGGAGATTTTTCTTGATTTATTTGAACAAAATATTCTTCACATAAATCAAATACGAATTCATAGTTTTCAATATTATTAAAAATATCTTCTTTGTAATACAATTGATTTTTTATCTTTTTAGAAAACGTTTCATTAGAACTTGTTTCTGTTTCATTTTTTTTAATTTCAAACGCAATATTTATGATATCATATATTGTTTTAGCTAGTACTTCTTCATTTTTAGTGTATAAGTTCCATGCTGTCTCTCCTTGTAAAAAAATATGATTTAGTACATCTGATAAAGGTGCGTTTAGCAATCTAATTAATTTTGCATTTCTTTCAGTTAAATATGGTTTTTCTCCAAATCTTTTTTGAAGAAAAAATTCAGGTTTAATCTCTTTAGTTTTTATTAATCTATAACGTACCCAGAAACCTCCTCCAGTAGTATCTAAATTAGAATCAAGAGGTTTTTTTAAAGCAGTTTTCAAGGTATTTAAAACATCATCAAGAGTTTGTATTGATTTAAAATCTGATTTATTATTATGTTTAAAGTCTGAATCAATTTTTTCTGTTAATTTTATATATTTATCAAGTAGCCATCCCAACTCTACAGATCTATTCATTAAATTAATATATTGTTGAATTTTTGCAACATTTAATTCAGTGTAATCATAAGTTTTTATTAACTCCATTTTAACTGAAAAGTCTCATTTATTTATAAAAGTTTCATTTAGAATTACTTAAAAGTGATTACAAAATGCATTATTATTTATTTAATCATTGCTTAAAAGTTTTAGTTCAATATTTTTGATAACATTTTTTATTGATTACTCAACATATTGCTTAGTCAATACATTTATTATACAATAGATTGGTTAATCAATAAATAAAATATTTTTTGATAGAATTTTATTGCTAAAAGTTTTAAGCAAAAATCATAAGTTTTAATTCTAAATTTTTACTTAAAAAAATGATATTACTAAAATAATTTAAAATAATTTAAATTTCTTAAGATATGGTTTTAGATTTTTCTCTCGACGAAAAAAATATTATTAAATAATTAAGATCATCCAATAAACCAATTTTAGTATTGATTAATCGATAGATTTAAATATGAGTTTATCTCAATCACATTGAGTGAGTTATCAAATGAAAAATGAAAAAGAAAAAAGAAAATAAATCTGAAGAAAAAGGACCATTAATAGAATTTAAAGGATTTTTAACATTATTCATACTTCATGAATTATCTAAGAAAGCTCAATGTGGTGACGAATTAGCCGTAAGAATTGGTCGACGAAAAAAAGATAAATTAACTCCTGGAACAATATATCCAACTCTTAAAAGATTAAGAAAATTAAAACTAATAAATTTCAAAAGATTTGGAAGAAAAAAAGTATATACTTTAACAGAATTGGGTAAAAATGAGCTAAAAAAATTATATTTAGTGATAAAACATTACTTTAAAGGTTTAAAAAGCAAAATTTAACTTAACAAAAATTAAAAATGGCAATAACTAAAAAAAATCTTGGTAAAAAAACAGAAGCTCAAACAGGAAAATTAGAGAAAAAAGATTACAAAGAAATTCTTAAAGAAATAAATTCATATAATAAAAATAGAAAAATCCTTCAAAAAAAGTTTAATCTTAAAAATTTAAAAAAAGTTTATCTAAAACATATGAAAAAACCTGAATCGTTAGAATCAGCGTTAGTAAAATTTGAATCAAATTTTTTTAGTCATTTAAAATTATTTGTCCAATATTATCATAATTTAGTACAAAATATTGAACAAGAAATTGGTGCGGAAGATAATGTTCAAGTTAGAATTCTTAATTATTTTCATAATTTATTATTAAGAGCTGGTTCACAAAGTAGAAAAATAAGAGTTCCTGATAAAGACGTTTTGATTGAATTTGAAAAAGAATTCCGAAAATCATTAAATAAGCAACTTAAGGAAATCAAAATTGATGAAAAAAAGATTAAAGAAGAAGTAAAAGGTAAAATAAGTGAAGTTATTCATGGAAAACCCGTTGCATTAATGAGAAAAGTTCATGGTAAATTTGTGATGCTTAGTGATGAGGAAGAGAAACTTGAAAACGAAATAAAAGAAGTGACTGATACTATTGATGAAAATCCGTTATTATTTATTCCAAGATTTCTAAAGGTCGCAGATAATTATCCTAATGTTATAAAAAATATTAAAATTATAATAGAAGATATTCATCTTCTTGAAAGAGATCTTTTAATAAATTTCAAAGAAGAAATGCGTCAAATGGGTGCAATATTTGATCTTTTAACACAATATGGTTGGAAAAAAGGACAATCCGACTTTGATTCAATAAAAGAAGAATATAAAAAAATTATGGATTTAGAAAAAAAAGAAAGTATTACTGAATACAAAATGGATGAGAGAATTAAAAATATGGTTCTTTTTGATGAAAAAGTATTTAATGATATGATGAGATATTTATATGAAACTGCAGATAGATTTGAACGAGTTCAAAAACAAAAAGGAAGAAATACTTTAGATTTAGCTACTTAATTATCTAAGTACAAACCATTCTCGAATTAAATCATTAGTTGTTTTTAAACTATTTAATTTATCTGATTTGGTTTGTAATTCTATTGGATTTTTTGAATAATAAGGTAAATTCAATTGTTGTGCTAAATAAAATGCTTCAGAATCAGAACTTGAATAAATTAAAACTTGAGCATTATTTTTTTTAATATGTTTTCCATGATATGGTATTAATTCATTAATATAAAATGGGAGAAAACAAGAGTCAATTCCTGTAGATGTTGCTAAAATCTTTATTTCAGCAGAATTTAAACAGGAAGATTGTTCTTTATATTTATTTAATTTGTTTGTTAATTCGGTTTTTCTTTGATTTGAAATTTCAAAAGGAAAATCTGCATCCAAAATATAAATATCAAATCCATCAGTATTTTCTATAATTTGTTGACCATTTTTATAATCAAAAGCAAAAGTAACATTTTCTATTTGATTTAACTGAACAAGTGTATCAAGTAATTCTGTATTTCTATAATGTAAATCATCAAGCCAAAATATTTTCATAAAGATTACTTTTCACTAATATTGTTTTTTAACTAAAAAACCCTGTCTTTTTAGTACAAATATCATATTTTATTGAGTTTTCATTCTTTATTTTTAAAGAAATCTATTCTGTTTCAGAAAAACTACGCATAATGTTGATTATGCGAAGTTAAATAAGGAAATTTTCTTTTTCAAAAAATAAAGGCATAACTTCCGTTCTAATATAACTAGCTTTACGATTCAAAATAGATCTTAACTTAGCCGTTTCTGATTTAGATAATTTTGTTTCATTAAGAACATCTTCAATAGTTCTTTCAATAATTGAATGTGGTGTAAAATTTCCATTTAAATGTGAAATTGAATTTTGTCCAACTTTAATCAATCTTCTTTTAGTAACATATTTTTCGACACCTTTCTTTTTAGAATCAGTTTCGACAAAATCAGAATGATAAATTTTACTGAATCTTAATCCATTTTGAAATTCATCAGAATATTGATGAACTACAACCCCTTCAGGAACTCCTGAATATAATTTACTTTTTTCTAGAGCTTCTTCAATTATTAATGGATTAACCTTGCCCTCAGATAATAATGGAATAGATTTAATCTTTTTATCCAACCCCATTAATTCTATCCAATATTGAGATTCTTTAGGATGTAAAAATTTAGATTTACTTTGATCATATATTCCAATCATAAAAAATTTATTAAGATTTTCTTCATCATATAGAATATGACCATATCCTTTATGTGTAAATTCTCCAAAAATAATAAAATCTTTAGGTAAATCAAAAATTTCTGGATTTAAATAATCATATAAAAATCTCCTAAATTGATCAAAATAATATTTTTTAGAATTACCTATGGGTGCACCTCTACTCCAACCAGCAATATGGTTCATGTTTTTCCTTATCGAAACATTAGCACCATCAACTTTTTCAAATACATAAACACCTTTATCGATAATGGTTTCATTGCAATAAGGTTCTTTTATTGAGGGAAATTTGAAATTACTCATTTGTATCACAACTTAAATCATATTTTCTCACATTTATAGGATTAACATATTCTTTTAAATGTGCAAATTCAGGCTCTCTAGATAGTGCATTTAATGTTTTGTAAATATGTGCATCAGATGATAAAATAGCAATTTTATAGGTTTCTTTTAACAATTTATGCAAACCATTTTTCTCATTTAATTTAAATTTATGCGCTGAAAAATTTGCAATAGTTAATGCAATTTTAATTAAATCTAAATCAGGAGTAGAAATAATGTCTAAAACAAATTTTTTATTTGATAAATTACATTTATTCGAATGCAAAAACCAATTAGCGAGATACAATTTTGAATCTAAATCGGAAGGTGAACTTTTAAGAATTCCTTCTCCAAAATTTGTTTCATACGTTTTGTTTGCATCTTTAACATATGACTTGACATCTTCAGGTATACCTTTCGAAGAAGCTACTAATAAATCATAAGTTTTTTCAGAAATTTCAGGAGTTCCAGAAATATGACAATTTTTATGGTTTTCTATTTCTCTCATTATTTTATCAGGAATAACTAAATTTGAGTTACTTAGTAAAGAATTTAATTTATGCACAAATTCATTACCTCTTTTATAACCAAAATTAATCTGTTTTCTAGTAGCTAATTCTAAATCAATAATTGCACAAGTATCTAATATGATTAATGGTTTCATTCCCAATGAGGCTGAACCATTAAAATAAGATTTCATATACGCATAAATATTGGGGCGACCATACATATTAATAAGGATATATTTAATATTTATAAAGTTTTCTATAAATAATTACTTAAAAGTGGTAAGTGAAATAATATTAGACAATCTTTATAAAGAAAGCTTCGCATAATGTTTATATGCAAATCAATATTCTTAAAAAATTAGAAGTAGAACTTAAATTAAGAGGATTTTCTAAGCACACATTAGACTCTTATTTAAGATACAATAAAAAATTTCTTGAATTTATTAATAAAGAACCTGAAAATGTAGAAAAAGATGATCTAAAACTATTTTTAAGTTATCTTTTAACAGAAAGAGGGATGTCTGCAAGATCTTTAAATTTAGTTAGAGCAGCATTATTATTCTGTTATAATGAAATTTTAGAAAAAAACATAATTAACATAAAAACTCCTAAAATAGAAAAATCGTTACCAACCATATTAACAAAAAAGGAAATTTTAGAATTATTTAAAGCAACACCTAATTTTAAATCAAAAATAATGTTAAAATTACTTTATTCTTCAGGTTTAAGAGTTAGCGAATTAGTTAATTTAAAGTATGAAGACTTAAATTTTGAAGAAAAAACAGGCCTTGTTCGTCAAGGAAAAGGAAAAAAGGATAGAATATTCATAGTATCTCAAGAAGTTCTTAAAAATATACATACATTTTCAAAAAAGCAAAATAAAATCAAAAGTTATATTTTTACTGGACCAAATAACAAATCATTAACTACGAGAAATATTCAAAAAATAATAAAAAATTCAGCTAAAAAAGCAGGGATAAATAAAAATGTTACACCACATAAATTAAGGCATAGTTTTGCAACTCATCTTCTTGAATCTGGAACAGATATAAGAATGATTCAAGAATTATTAGGTCATTCTAATTTGCAAACAACACAAATATATACTCATGTTTCTCGAGAACGGATAAGGAAAATTATTAATCCTTTAGATAAATTAGAAGAAAAATAGAACATTAAAATTTATAATTTCTGCTTAAAAGTTTTAGCATCAAAAAGTTATCAAAAAATATTTTATTTATTGATTAATCAACTTATTGTAAAACAAATGTATTGATTAAGCAATATATAGTGTGAACAATAAAAAGAAAAAATTTATTAAAAAAGTTTAACTAAAACTTTTAAGCAATGATAAAAAAAATAAAACCTTATTTTTTCTTCTTTTTTCTAGTTTTTTTCTGGGTCTTTTTTGGTTTATGAGTTTTTACATTCATATCTAATTTAAGTCTAAAGATATTAAAAATAACTAATAAAAAAGTTCCACTACCAACCACCAAAACTAATAATGAAAAAATTGGACCGATAAAAGAAAATGAACAAAGTAACGTGGTTAATAAAATTCCTAAAAATAATGCGGTTAAATGAAGATGCAATGAAAAAGACTCTAAGATCGCACTTCCTATTCTATATGAAACTAAAATAAAACCAATTAATATCATTA
>CAYWRI010000011.1:0-45539 GCA_964461035.1 uncultured Methanosarcinales archaeon
CAATATCATCTTCATACCCATCATTATCTAGGTCACCAACAACAATATCATAAATATAACTTACAGGTGTTGAACTGCTCCAAATCAAGTCACCTGTTTTATCGTAAGCATAAACATCACCGCCTTCACCAACAATAATCTCATCCTTCTTCCCATCTTCGTCAGCATCAAACAATGCTACTGATTCTGGATATGAAGAAACATAACTCTTAAACAACTCCCTAAAATTATCCGGCCTCACCGCCCGCCCCTCATCCACATCACTATAATTAGCCCAAAACATCATCTCAACTCCGACAACTCCAGCTATACTAGAACTGTTTAGTTGTGTTAACTGAGTCACATTAAACCCTTGAGAGTAATCATTGTTAGTTTCATAACTTTCATCAATATTGTTATCAGGGTCAACTGTTACTTTAATTGTATGGTTACTACCACAATCATCTGGCAAAGGATTATAATTACATGTCGAAATATTAGTCACGCTATCTGCTAACGAATTGATTAGATATGATTCAAATATAGTGCTGTCAAAGTAACATGAAACATTAACATTGGAAGCAACAGTATTCCCATCATTTCTCACAGTAATATTAATTGTTAAACTTCCGCTTGAATTAATATTCTGTATTCCACTTACACTTGTCAGGTTCAAGTCAGGAGTTGGAGTTATTGTTATATTAGAAGATAACACGCGGGTTTCATATCCTCCTTTAAAACAAGAAATATTCCAATCATAATCTACACTATCAGAAAAACTCCTATTATAATCCCATAACTCTACACTCTCATTCCAACTCATATCATTCCACGTTTGAGTGTCATTAAACCAAATCTGACATGAAACATCCTGAGCCACATAAAGATAATCATCTTCAGAAACAAAGATAACATCATTTATTCCATCTCCGTTTATATCACCAATGTCTGTTGCAGGACTTGAACCAAAACTATTTCGACTTGATTGATAACCAATATCACCTCCCGTTGTATAGCTCCATAATAAATCACCAGTTCTATTTAATACCCATAAAATATTATCATCCCCACCAGCAATAATATCAACTTCATCATTATTGTTAACATCTCCAATAGATATAGAATTAATATAAGTTGTTGGTGTTGAGAAATTCCAAAGCGAAAAGCTTGTATCTTCTGTTATATTATCAAATCCCCATACCCCGTCTGAGCTTCCAATAACAAGTTCATCAACAAAGCCATCATTATCTAAATCTGCTTTATCAAGTTCACCAATATAATAACCTGCACTAATCAATTGATTAATTTCCTCACCTAATTCATTATAAACATAAATAGTACCACCAGACTTACCCATAGCAGTATCATCTTCGTAACCATCCTTATCAAAATCACCTGTTATAATAGAGGAAGCACGATTATATTTCATAAATACTGTATCACCTGTTTCATTAAAAACATATGACCTATCTTCTGCACAAATAGCAACATCGTCTTTAATTTTGTCTCCATCTAAATCAAGTAGGGCAATTTCGAAAGCTTCATAATAATTCGCATTTTCTTCAAGTGAATTATTCCACAAACGATGCCAAGTAATCCCATCACTTGTGTTATAAGCAAAAATAACATACTCTTGGTAACCACAAACAGACTCTAAACACTTTACGCCAAATACAATATCATCTTTTAGACCGTCAGAATCTAAATCACCTATTTCAATAGTCTGAAGATCAGAGCCTAAATCGGTAGTATTCCAAATCAAATTTCCTGAACCATTATAAACCCAAATATATCCATTATTATCAGCAACAACAATGTCATCTTCATAGCCATCATTATCGAGGTCTCCAACAGCAATTTCATAAATATAACCTACAGGTGTTGAACTGCTCCAAATCAAGTCACCTGTTTCATCGTAAGCATAAACATCTCCTGATTCACCAACAATAATCTCATCTTTTTTACCATCTTGGTCAGCATCAAACAAAGCTACTGATCTTAAATCATAATTGACTGGCTTCACCTTCCACAACAATCTTCCAATTTCTTTATCATCGCTTTCTCTTGTGTAATTAGCATAGAATTTTGTTTGTTCATTTATCCATACATTTGTATCATTGCTCATTCCATTACTTTCTGTGTCATTTTCTTGGTCAAAAATATCCAAATTAGTATTATGGGAAATAAAGAAAGTTTCACTTAGGCTTAAATTATTATAATTGCCATTGTTATCAATGCAACTTATATTATAACTATATTTACCCGATGTATTAAATGTCCTATTATACTCATAAGATAATGTGTTATCATTAAAGGTCATACTAAATGTTGTCCAATCAGAAGGAAACTTAAAACTAATATTACATTCAATACCTGAGCCATTAATAGAATTGTCAGATGAATCAGTATAATTTGTATAGAAATAAACATTATCCGAAGGATATTTTATTGTATCATCTGTTTCATCCCAAATATTTAGATTAGTATTACTTCCGTTAGTTGAAGCTAAATTTTTAGCATAAGCAATTTGTCCTGAAAAATTAAATTCTTGTGTATGTACTCCTGTTGTTAAAACTTTTACTGTGTGATAACCTGTTAAATTGCAAGAATAATTTTCAACAAAAACAGAATTATTTATCCATGAATAATTTAAGGTTTGGTTTCCACATTTTAATTGTAAGAATTTTAAGTCATTATCTTCACTAACATTACTCCAGGTTGTTCCATTAATGGTTTTTATTGTTAGGTTTCCAACTCCTGTTGTATTAAACTTTACTATCCAGTTACCACCTACAATAGGATAGCTCTGAACATTTAAAACAGTAATTTCTATTTCATAAGTTTGGTTAGAAAGATGTGGAACTATCCATTCAATATAATCGACTAAGTCATTATCATTAGTGTCATAAGCATCAAACTCAGCTTTAACTCTTGAACCATTTACTAAATGGTAAAGAGCAACTGAATCTAAAGGAACATCATCAATAAAACTGTAAGCTAAAATATTTTCATAATGAATATCAGAACTAATAAATACTTGCTTGTTATATTCATTTAATTCTTTTTCTTCTGCACTTGGTCCTGGAAGTTCATATTCGACTTCTACTTCTTGAACTTCTTCTGTAATTATAAGTTCTGTTGCATTATCCTCAATTATTTCATTTAAAACAACATTGCCTGTTAATAAATTAGTTTTAATCTTTTTCTCTAATATATCACCTACAATAGAAATATTATCCGAAATATCTGTAGAAATATTATTCACAACTTTCTTAACACTAATATTGCTTGCTTTTTCAGGCAATTTAAATTTAAAATTGTTTTGAGGAGAACCAAGTTTAATTTTCTTTAATAATCTAACAGGACTATTAATAACAACCTGAGAAATAACTTCATCACTAGTCATGTTTGTTTGATTTAAAGAGTCAACAACATTAATTACAAACTCATTCGATTGCACTAATGATTCTGAATCAGAAGCATAAAAAGAGTAATCAAATATTCCTGTTTTATTAAAACTAATGTTAATAATGCTTTGGTTTAGAAAAACATTAAAGTCTTGCACTTCTTTAAAATCAAAAAATAATTTATCATTGTCAACAAAATACTCACTAAGATTAAAAGATAAAGATTCACCAATCAAAACAGAAACATCATCAAATTGTTTTATTTGCTTGGGAGGAGCATTTTCTTTTTTTGTTGTGTAAACAAATTTTTCAATAAACAATTCTGCATTCTCAATTTTTATAATTATTGCAGATGCATTAACATCATTAAGAACACATGTGTCTTTACAAACAGTATCAAGTAATAATTCACTAAAAATTGATTCATTAACAGAAATATTAATAATTTGATTTTCAATAGTTACATTATCAGAAACATTAATGTCACTAGTATTTATAGAAACATTATCAGTTATATTAATCGTAAAATTAACCTCAGAAATGTTTAATGAAATATTCCCAATAATATTACTTGTGTCATCTGTAATATTAAGAAAGACATTAGAACTAATATTTGTTGCATTATCCGAAGTATTAATATTAGTAATATTTAATATGTCAAAAGTAGTAGCATTTGCTTTAATGAAAGTATTATTAATATTTTGAGTTATTTCTTTTGTTACATTATCACTTTCATTTAAACTTGCATTACCTAATTCTTCTATAACCCTACCTGTTAACAAATTCTTTTGTGGTTCATTTTTCTTAAGAAGAGAATTAATACTTTTTTCATTTGCAATAGTAAAGTTGCCTTTATCAGTAACTAATATAATTTCAAATGAAAAGTCCTCATAATAATTAAGAGAACCTGCTAATTGCAATGAATCAAGTTTAGAAATATTAATTTGAATAATAGAAGACTCGTTAAATGTTTTCTCAATTGGTAAAACTAATGTTTGTTTTTCTTGATAAGTAAACAAACCCGTAATATTGGCTTGTTGAAAAATTGCTAAAAATAATATTAAGCTAATAATTGCAAAAGCTATTATTACTATAGGTTTATTAATTTTTTTTTGGTGTTTTAGTTTGTTTTTTATTGCGAAAATCTTTTGATTCAAATCTTTAAGATTTTGTTCTTCTAAGTAAGAATCAGTTTTTAATGCAGTAAATGGATTGTGTTCTTGTGTACTTATTTCAGAATTATTTAATTCTTTTTTCAAACTATTCAAAGAACTAACTAATAGATCTCTTTTATTTCCTAATCTTTTTAGTTCTTTAGTTTGTTCTTTCATCTTTGATTCTTTATTTTATATCTTCTATAAAAGGTACTTTATATACTTTTTTGTTTTAAAATTTAAATAATGTGCTATTTAATCACAATTAAATAAAGTTTCAATCAAAAAAATACAAGTACAACTACCCCAACTCAACCAACAATTCATACTTCTCTCGAAATTCAGCTAATTCTATTTCTCCATCTGCAAACTTTAATTTCAGTAATTGCAGAGGATCTGAAATATTCATGTTCTTTTTAGATTTTTTCTCAGTTTTACCAAAAGCAATATTTATCTTATTCCGAAGATCAGCATTGCTAATATACGCATAAATTTGAGTTGTGTGAATATCTACATGACCGAGACTTCTTTGAACATAATACAAATCAACACCTTTTTCCAAAAGCAAAGTAGCATAAGTATGCCTTAAAGTATGAAAACTATAGGCATATCTTTGTTGACCTGTAACTGTTTTAAAAGATTTAATTCTTAAATTAGATTTAATTAAATATTTTCTAAACTCTTGACTTAAAAAAGCCGTTCTAAACTGAGAATAATTATACCCAGTAATAAAATACTCAGAATCAGTCTGCAACCTGAACCATCGCTCAATAACTGGCTTAACTTTAGAAGGCAACATTACTATTCTATCTTTATTTCCTTTTCCTTGCCTAACAAATACTTTTTCTGATTCTACATCAACATCTTGCTTTTTTAAGTTACAAACTTCACTAATTCTTAAGCCACAATATAAAGCAATAAAACAGCCCATAAAAACATTAGAATCATCAATCGTAGAAAATAAATCAACTAATTGCTTCTTATTAAAAATATTGGGCAACTTTCTATTTTTAGTTGGTCTTGCATAATTATGTCCCATTTTTAAAGCCTCGAAATCATATTTAAGCCCAAAGTTCTGACACTTTGAGTTAATTCTTTAACACCTTCATTTCTTCTCTCAAAAGCCAAAGAAACAGCTTTCTTTTGGGTAATTTCTTTCTGTTTCAATTTAAATTTTAAATCATCTGGCATTTTTTCAAGAAGTAACCAGCGGTAAACAGTAAAAGGATTATACCCTTCATAAATCAACAAATTATACAAATCTCTCTCAACACCAAGAAGAATAAGCTTCTTTTTATTATAATGATAATGAGCTAATTTCCCCATTAACTTCAACAGATGACGACCATCAACAAGAGGAAGACGACTCTCAACCAAAATCCTCACCGACGATAACTTCACAATAAAACTTTTCTGCACATTCTCACTTTTCACGATTAACACCTCATGTATTAACCCAAAACCCCTGAATCTAGCCCACACAAAGCCCAGCTCACGCGATGCAGAAACTATAAATGTTTCGCTTATTTAACTACTATAAAGTAAATAATTTTTAAACAGTTGAAATCTTAAATAATATTATAAATAAAAAGGAATTATATCAATTTATGAAAGAAAAACATTACTTAGCAATATTACTCACTATTTTAGTAGTTCTGAGTCTTAATGGATGTGGAAGACCTGCTAATCCATATGCAATTACAGGTAGCAACTCAAGTAATACAAAAAATTCTGAAGATAACATAATTATTATTACAAATATATCGATTCAAAATCAAACAAATGATGTAATTAATGAATCTAATAATTCGTCAGATATTAATTTAACATCTTATAATATAACAATAGATACTAATAATTGTGAAGAACTAACAAAAAGACTTGATTCCAGTACAAATCATGGTTTAATTCAAGGATTTGAAGGAATTATTGGAGGAACTATTATAAAAATATCAGAACCTTATTATTATATACCTCAAGATGAAGAACAAGGAAAAACAACATACACTTTAACATTTAACGGAATCAATGAACAAGGGAAATTATATCTAAGAATTTATGGAAATGATTTAAAGTATAAATTAGGACAATTTTACAAATTTGATTTAGCAAATAAAAATAAACATTCCATGCAACTTAGTGGTGCATTTATTGACATAGAAATGAATGCTTTAACTCGGTTAGAAGAATGTGAGTAAAAATCACCTGTTTAAACTTTTTTAAAAATTCTTAATATTCAGAATAAATTATGCGAGATAACTCTGAGCAATTAATCTAGCATATAAAGTTACATTATTAAGAACAAAAGTTTCAACAAGTCCACCTATTATTACAACAACTATTGCAAGAATTAATATAAATAAAACAGATTTCCAATAAGAACCTTTAAATCTCTCAGAATCTAATTCATTTTCTTCTAACTCCACATCATTTGACATTAATCCCCCCGATATTGCTCCAAGAACATAGCTTAGCATTTCAAGAAATGCGTGAGGAAGAACTATTAGCAATACTAAACAAAGTAAGAGAAAAGGATTTATGTGAGAAACAATACTGGCATTTCTTGCAATAACACCAAATATGGTGCCCCAAAGACTTGCATTCCAAGTCAAAAGAAATATTGCGCCGTCTCCTGTTAAAAAAGCAAGTGCTAAACATGCAAATAAAACCAATAAATTATTTGTTAGTAATTCTAAAAATAAACCTTTTGAAAATTTCAAAGATGAAACTGTGTTTGTAGATGAGTCTAAACTCAGGGAATCTTTAAGAGCACTATTATCATATTTATTATTTGAAACATCGCTTGCCAATCCTCTACCATCATCTGTTAATCTTAATTCTAATTGGTCTCTAAATAATCCATTAACACTCATACTAGGTAATATGATTGCGGCAACAGAATAAACAAGAAAAACACCCAATAAAAGCAATAAATAAACACTCAATATATCATTATGGTTTTTCCAAAGTAATTTAACACTAAATTTTTTTATATGTTTATCTTGTTGTTCTTCAATAGAAAATAATTTTCTCATTGCTGGAAGAATAAGTATTGAAGTAAATGCTACAGCAACAAGTGATGGATCCGCAGGAAAAAGAAGCCATGCAAAAAGTATTCCCATAATCGAATACATTACTCCTAAGACAAATGCATACAACCTCTTTTTTTCAATAAGTTTAGGATTTATAAGATATTCTATAACCATTATGCTAAGTTTTAACTTATTTAGTTTATAAATATTTTTGATTATTACTTAGAAACATAATTTATATAACTATACTTCACAGATAATTGACTAATTGGGTATAAATTGATATTTTGTGAAGTTTGATAGACTTCTGAAATGCTATTAGTAATAGATTAGATATTAAAAAAATTTATATAGTGTGATATCATATTAGTGCTTATGATAAAATCAATAAAACTTGTAAACTCATATATTACTGATGAAGTAGGTCTGATTGCTAAAGATTTATCCAACCTTTATAATCAAAGATTTAATGTAGAATTTAGCATTGTTTTTCTATCTGATTTTTTAGATGAGCTAATATCTAACAATGCAATTAGAACTAAAATAACTTCTTTAATTAATTCTATTAATCAGAATGATTTATCTTCTCTGAACGATATATCTAATTCAATAATGTCTTCAATAATGTCTTGCGAATTTTCAGATTCTCAAAAAGAATTTATCAATGATGCTTATGAAACAATTCCTTGGGATAAAAAAGTTAATGCTAACCAACTTCTTTCCTCTTCAGAGCATAGTATTGATATTATTGCAAGTCCTAGTTATGTTACAAGACCATTTATTTTTCCCAATATAAACAAAGAAAATATTTCTGAAACAATAAAAAAACTATTTGCCGAATTTTATAGTGTTTCTGAAATAGTGTATAGAATAAATTCAAATATTCCTCATGAATTTTATTTAGCAATAATCATGCAAAAAAGTATTGATGTTATAGCTTCTGCATTTTCATATGTTAGTGAAGTTTTAACAACAACTAATAAATTACAAAATCTTGAAAAAATATTTGTTTTTCCAGGAAGAATAAATTTTGATGAATTAAATAATACAAACTCAGGAATAGATCCTGACTTTTATCTTGTTCTAAAAGATTTGTTAAAAATAGAAAGAAGCCATGCAGGAAAACAAAAATTCAAAAATATTGCAAAAAATGGTATTTATTCTCATAAATCTTGTCAAATTAATGATTTTATTCTTAATGATAATGCAATAACTGAAATGGCAAGACTGACTAAAAAAATAAATGCGGTATTAGAAAAAAAGTGTCAAATTATTTTTACTATCTCTAAAAATAAAATAACTATAAATCATATTTCGAATTTACTTGATTATGATAAAGATTATTTTTTGAAAACAAAATTAACTACAGATAATTCTTCTTCAGAATCTAAATGTCAAACAGAATCAATAAACAATGAAGAATCTGTTTCATCTGAATCACGAAAAGATTTGAATTTAGAACCTGATGCAAACAAAAGTCCAAACTTTACTAATTCGACTATTCCTATGAACAATTCAGATGATTTGAATATTAATGAAACAGAAAAAATTAATAATAATTCAGAAGATGAGGAGAAGAATTTGAATAACACGAACATTAATGAAATTGGTAAAACTGACTCTAAAAAAGAATTTAATTCTGATATTGGCTCTATAAACAAGAATATTGAATCTCAAAAATATCCAAATACTGAAGAACCTATTAATGAAGAAAAAAACAACATTGAACAAGAACCACAAGAAGATATTCTTCAATCTGAAAAACCTTTAAATGAATTAATGAGTGCGGAAACAAATTTTTCATATGAACCTAATAATACTGTTTCTCAAAATAAAACTTCGGTTAATTTATCTTCTCAGTTACATGAAAGATTAGCTTCTCAAGAAGAAGACATTGGAGTTTCAAAAGGTAATTCTTCAGAAACCAATTTTGATATCAAAGCTAAAGAAGTTCAAGAAGATAAATCTAATCAACTCAACAATTTGAGCAATCAAACTGATTCTTCAATTAATGCTTCAAGTTCTATAATTAATGAACCTGTTAATAATGAATCTAATGAAAGTAAAACTATCATAGATGAATCTTATAAGACCAAAATTATTAACAATGATTCTGTTGAAAATGTTACAAATGGAAAAATTATTGATGAAAATAGTAATGCTAATAGTTTTGATAATGAAGTTGTTAATAATGAACCTAATAACAATGAAAAAGATGAATCCGTTGTTAAAGAAGATAATACTAAAGTTAATTACACTAAAAATAATGAAAATAGTGAGGATAATAAAAAAGACAATAATAAATCTGTTCTTGATAAAATTAATAGTGATGAAACTATCAATAATAATAATCTAATTGAAAGTCAAGAAAATCCTAATGAAACGCCCAGTAACTCTGTTCAAACTGAATCTTCTGATTATGCAAATTCGCTCGATAGCGATTCTGATGAAAAAGAAGAAGATAAAAATATTAAAACAAATGATGAAACTAAAATTATTGAAAATATTAAAGAAAATGGAGAAACTAATGATTCAAGTGAAATAAATGACGTCGGTCAAAGTACAGAAAATGTTGATTGGGCTTTTGATTCAGAACAAAAAAAAGATTCAAATAAAACAATAGATAGTTCAAATGAATGGTCATCAGGAGCTAAAAATATAGAGTCTAAGATTTCTGAAGAAATAGAAACAAATACTAAAGATAACATTACTCAAAATAAGGGAGATATTCCTATTGAACTTTTGCAGGACAATCATTATATCGATAAAAAGCAAGAAAATAATTCTGAAATAGTTGAAACTCTTGAACTAAATAAAACTGTTGAAAAATCTAAAGATTCTGAAAATGTTAAAAATTTTGAAAATATTGAAATGAATGAAGAACCTAAACCTATTAAAGAAACTAAAAATATTGAAGAAACTAAAGATTCTGAAAATGAAGCTGTTGAGAATAATACTAAAAAAGAACAAAATCAAGAAGATTCTTTAGATAAAGATGATGATTTTCTTGTTTAGATTAGATTAATTAAATGTAATGTAAAAAACTATTTTTCTTCTTTCTTAGGAAATTTGGGTTTTGAATTGTGAATGTATTTGCAATTAGGATATTTATCACATGCTAAAAATGCACCATATGGTCCTTTTTTAATAACTAATTTTCCTATTCCACACTTGGGGCATTTTGAACCTTCATCACCCTTTAAAGCTTCAAGTTCGTGACTTCTAGAAGGACAATCAGGATTTATACACATTTCTCTAGGTCTTTGTCTTTTTTGAATTAGTTTAACTATTGGTCCTGAACATTGCTCGCATTGCTTTTCAGTAAATTTTACTAATGCATTATTTGGAAGGTTATACGTTTGAGTACAATCAGGATATTTATCACAGGATAAAAATTGTCCAAACTTACCGTTTTTTAATCTTAATTGACCTACTTTACATTTTGGACACAAACCAAAATTGGTTTCAGCATCTCGTTGTGCATCTGCTGCTTCTATTAATCCTTCACCAACACCAGATTTTCTTTTATTAAACTGAGAAATTGTTTTTACGATAACAATTTTTGCTTCTTCAAGAACTTCTTCTTGTTTTTTATTTTGAGTTCGTATCTCTTCCATTTCGAGTTCGAAATTTCTTGTAAGTTCTTCGTCTAATATTTCAGGAGAAAAATTTTCAAGAACGGACTCAGTTTTAATACCTACTTCAGTTACTCGGATTGGATTTCCATCAATATATCCTCTTTGAGAAAGTGTATCTATTATTCCTGCTCTTGTTGCTTTTGTTCCAAGATTCTTTTTTTCAAGCTCTTTAATTATACTTGCTTGAGTATATCTTTTAGGAGGCTGAGTTTCTTTTTCTTCATCAATAAATTTAATTATATTCAGTACCTCTCCTTTTTTAAAATCAGGAAGTTCTTCTTCTTTTACATGAACATAAGGTTCATATAAATTATACCATCCTCGTTCTTTTGTTAATGTTCCTTTCAAAATAAACTTTTCTTTTTTCACATCAAGAATTGCTTTCATTGTTGATCTTATTGCAAATGTTCCAAAAGTTGCAATAAATCTTTTTACTATTAAATCATATATTTTTTGAACTCTAGGATTTAATTCTTTAGGAAGTTCGCCTGTAGGATAAATTGCGGGATGAGCAGAATCTGTTTTAGTTCCATTATTAGGAACAAGAGTTTTGGTAGTTGATAATAAAATTGTTATAATCTTTTTATAATCTTCAATTCGAGAAAGAGAATCCATTATTTTTTTAAAACCTATATTTGCAGGTAACTGATTCGAACTAGTTCTCGGATAAGAAATATACGAATTAGTATATAATTCTTGAGCAATTTCAAGTGTTTCCTTAGGATTTATCCTAAAACACCTAAATACTTCTATTTGTAATGAAGTTAAATCAAAAGGGTTTGGTGCTTTCTGTTTAGTGTCTGTTTTAGTTATTTTATCAACAATTGCAGTTTTCTCATTAACTAATTTTTCTTTAATTTTAGTGAATTCTGGTTTATCAAAAAACTTATCTTTAATATGTTTAGCAATTAAATCCTGTGAGTTTTTATTAACATTAATACTTAATTCCCAATATGGAACTGGTTTAAATTCACTAATTGATTTTTCCTTATCTGTAAGAATTTTTAATGAAGGACCTTGAACTCTACCAGTTGACATAACTTTATACCTTCCTTGCTCAGATATTGCTTGAGTAAGCGCTCTTGAAATGTTTATTCCATAAAACCAATCAAGTTTATGTCTTGTTTCACCTGCAAATGCTTGTCCCCAATCAAGAGTATTTTTTTTATTTTTATATGCTTCTTGAAGATCAGATTTGGTTGTTGTAGAAAATTTCATTCGATTTGCATCTTTTTGTTTGCAAGCATATCTTATTATGTTTAAACCAATTACTTCACCTTCTATATCATAATCAGTAGCAATAGTAAATTCTTTTGCGTTTTTTGCAAGTTTTCTTAATTCTGACAAATATTTTTTAGTGTAAGCACTATTTTTATTCACATCATATGAAGGTGCCCAATCTATATCAAAAACAGGATATTCAGATCTTGTTCCTGAATTTTGTTTTAAACCGTAAAGATGACCCACTGCATTTGCAACAATTATATCTTTACCATTATTATCTATAACATAATAAGTGACACCCTTATTAGAATTTTTTATTATTTTGGAAGTACTAAGTGCTTCTGCAATCTTTTTTGCAGCACTTGGCTTTTCTGCGATTATTAATTCGTAGTCTTTCAATTGAAGTTTTTCTGTTGCCATGAATTCTCTGAAAATCGACTTCTTTTAAAAAGTTATTTAGAAAAAAACCAGAAAAAAATTTTATCAATTATGATTTTAAATATGTCAAAAACTATTTTTTTGGATAATATATTCAAAAATTATTTAGAATTTTAAAAGTTAAAAAAAATAAAATAAAAAAATAAAATATGTTTTTAAGTTCGTTTTTTTGGAATCATTATTACAACGATTACTCCAATAAGCACAACGACAAATACTATTAAAAGTATCACAAGGCCATTATCACCAAATAAACTATCTTTTTGTATTGGTGTTCCATATTGTGCGTCAGGTATTGTTGTAGTCGTGTCATCTGGTTCTATCACTATATTACTATCTTGCTCTTCGTCATCTTCTACAACAACAGGTTCTGATGAAATAACACTTAAAATTATATATTCACTATCTGATTCCTCATCACCCTCATAATATGTTTCTATTTGAATAACATATTCTCTTTCTTCGGCATCTTCAGGAATCTCAAAAGTTACTGTTTTTGATAAATCATCATCTTCATCAATAGAATAAGGACCAAGCAGTTCACTTAGTTCTAAATCATTATTATTGATTCTAATAATTACCTCATCTTCATCATCACTACCCGTATTTTCAACTCTGAGTTGCAAAGTTGCAGTTCTTCCTTGTTTAACTGTGTCTGTTAAAAATGATAACGATTGAATTTTTATTTCATGATCTGGTTTTTCTAAGGTTACTTCAAATTCATAAACAAAAACGTGCTCTGCATTATTTTCATCTTCGCCAGTAATCTCAATTTTTCCATCAAAAGTTCCATCTTCATCATCAGGTAATTCAAAACTAAACTCGATCTTACTAGAAGTTTCATCTTGATCAAGATTTTTAGTGTATGTTTCAGATTCTTCAATATCAAGCTCACTTATATCTAAATCTAAGTCAATATCATCTCTAAATCTACAACCATCACAAGAATCTTCAGCAATATTATCTATTTTAACAGTTATTACAATAGTGTCACCTGGTGCTGCGTCAAAACTATCTGTTTCATCAGTATCAAGACTACCCGTGTCATCACCATCATTAATATCATAATCAACATCAGATAATTCTAAGAAATTCTCTACTTCTAGAAGTATGTCTTTTTCAATAAATTTATCTTCTGAATCTGCATTATAATCAATTCTTAAAGTTCCTATATCTTCCTCACCTGCATCTTGATCAACAGGAATTAAAACACTTAAGGTTATAGAAGTGGAATCTCCAAATCCTAATGTGCTATCATAACCTTGACTAAGAGTGATATTATAATCTGCATCAACATCTAATGAAGAAATTTCGAGATTGGTAATATCTTCACTTCCAGTATTTGCAATAGTGAATGTTTTTGTAACTCTAACATCTCTTTGTTGATTTTCTCCACCTAATTTTATTGTGTCAATAGAAAGAGTTGCATCTTCATATGCTGCACTAACATTAAATCTTTTATCCACAAAAGCATCAAAAGCATCTGTAACTCTTAAAGTTACTACTCTTTTAGTTTCGGGCGAAGTAGGTAACCATCTTAAATCATAATTGTTTCCTGTTGTGGGTGGAACGAGTGTCATACCACTTGGTGCATTAATTAATTCAACATTTAACTCGTCTCCTTCAGGATCAGTAATTTCTATAAGATTTGAATATTGATTAGATATTATTGCTTCTACATCATCAATATCTTCTATTATAGGATCTTGATTTTCTTGAGTTATAACAGTAAAGCTGTTTATATACTCAGTTTCAACTCCACTTGCGTTTGTAACAACTGCTTTTGCTGTAACTGAATATGTTCCAATTCTAACATCATCAGGTGATTCTATAGAAAGTGTTGTTAAAACACTAGTTCCTGATTGTATAGTATATTCTTCAGGACTAAATGAAAAATGAGACACGTCAAGTGTTGTAACTGAATCTCTAATTATTCCTGGTTGTGGTTGTGATACATTAACCATGCTAAATGTAATATTTGTAGGAAAATTAATTTCTCCGTGTTCAAAATTTATTTCCTGAGTTTTTGTTTCTCCAGGCCTAACATTCATGTTAGTTATACTAAGATCTGCTAATGTTGCAGGTATACTAACTATTAAAAATACTGCTAAAAACAAAATTAACCAATTTTTTATTGATTTCATATTTTCTACCCCCTAAACTGTTTAATAATTACTAAATATGTATCTAAAATAAAATTAAATAATGTAAATAATTACTCTTTTATAAGTTTTTTCTTTTTCAAGTAGTAATAAAACTTATTTACTTATTAATTTAAACTGTATATTCGAGTAGTAACTGAACAATAATTTTCTAAATTAGTAGATAGTAAGGGGTTGTATGATTTACAATTTAAACATTAAATGTAATGTTCAAAAATAATTTTCAGACACCCTAACACCGCGTTGTTACCCAAAAGTTTATAAATCCACAGATTTATATTATTTTATAATTACTATGATATGGGGGATTCAAATGATAAAAGTTTCTAGGTTTTTAATCACTATCTTTATTTTGGGTATGCTTATTTTGCCTTTTAGTTTGGCAGCTAGTAATTTTGATGTTACAATTGACACACTAACAAAGGACATTTATCCAAATGAATCTGCCACGTACAGAGTAAATATTACTAACAATATGCATAATACTGAAACATTTTTATTTTCAAGTTCTACTTTATGGATTAGATCTTTAGATGGAAGTATGAGTAATGTTGCACCTGGTGAAACAAGAAGTGTTATTCTTTTATTCAAAGCAAGGTCTGTAGTAAAACCTGGTAAGAGTTATTCGGTTTCATTATCTATCGAAGGTTCTATTTCCGGAATTTCAAAAACTTTTAATATTCCTATTTATCTTAAATCTCATACTCAGGATTATGGAGAATATGTTCCTTCGATAAATCTTTATACTGATTATGATGTAGATGTCGATCCCACAGAAAAGTTCAATGTAAATGTAAGAGTAAAAAATTTGAATGCACGAGATATAACTGAAATGTATGTTGTTGTAAACTCAAACATATTTTCAAAATCGATTATCGAAACACTTCCCCCTCTTCAAGAAAAAACATTTCAATTTACTTTTGACTTAGATCCTTTAGAGAAACCAATTGCACACCAAATAGAATCAAAAATAATAATTAATAATAAAACTTATGCTTCTGCAGAAGGTGAATTTACCATACTTAGTTATTCAGATATTTCTGTGGAGCAAGTAAAGTCAAGAGAATTTTTAAGAACAATTAACAAATTAAATGCTAAAAATAATGGTAATGTTAAATCTACAAAAACTTTAGAAGTTCAGAAGAATTGGGTGCAAAGAATATTTATATATTCAGATGAAGATTATACTACTGTTAAATCAGGTGATGCTAAAGTTATTCAGTGGAAATTATCTCTTGAACCAAATGAAGAAATTTCTATAACTTATTCAAGTAATTATAGATTGTTATTTGCGATATGTATCTTAATTGCTTTAGTATTATATTTATACTACACACTTAGAGCACCAGTTATAATTGTGAAAAAAGCAAAGATTTTACACACTCCCTCTGTTACTGAAGGTGTTTCAAGAGTTAAAGTAAAATTGTTTTTAAAGAATAGAACAGGTAAAAAAGTTAATGATGTTGAAGTTTTAGAAAGAATATCTAAATTAATGGGAATTATTGAAGAAAAAAATAATCTTGGTTCTCCAAAGCCAAATAAAATAATAAAAGGAAAAACAATCATTCTTGCAAAATGGAATTTTGAAGCACTTGACCCATTTGAAGAAAGAATCATAACATATAAACTTGAATCAAAACTTAAACTTGTAGGAAGTATTGAATTTCCTGGCACAACTGTAAAGTTTAAGAATCAGGATGGCAAAATTAGAAGAACAAAATCTAATAAATTGATTCTTTCTTTAATTCAACAAATAACTTCTAAAAAAAGTTGAATATTTTTTTATTTATTATCTTTGTTTTAAATTAAAATTCTAATAATAAATTTTGATTTCTCCTGCAGGAAACACATAATTTTCATTTATTATCGCTGTATCAACTTTTCTAATTATATCTGAGAACTCTTTTTTTAAATTATTAATAAGCAAATTATATTCTTGATATGATTTACAAAATATTTCTAACTCTATATCCCAAGGACTTATCTGTTTTAGTACATAAATAATATTTTGTTGAACCCTACAATATTCTAGAAGTTTCAATTCATCTTGTTTATTTATTTTCTTAAAGTATAAAAATGATTTAAAGAAATTATATCCGATTTTTTCAAAATCTATAAGTGCGTTATAATCAACAATTATTCTTTTAGAAATAAGTTTTTTTATTCTATTCCTTAAAATATCTATTGTTATCTCAGATAATCTTGCTAATTCAACCAAGGTTGTCCTGGCGTCTTTAAAAAGAGCGTTTATAATTTTTATATCAAGTTCATCAATAATTTCTGTTTTAACAACATCTAATAAGGTTATGTACTGACAATCTTCTTTAAACAAAAATGTGCAAGGTTTCTTTTTTATTTCAACAACTTCAGCAGTATGAACTTCAGTTATTAACTCGTTAAATTTAGATAATAGTTCATTTTTTATATCATAAAATTCTTTATTATTCTTAACAAAATACGTTAATCCTGCATCCCACGCACCATCTGCAAAGCCTAACCAAAATAATCTATTGTCTTTTATTACAAATTTTTTGAACTCTTCTTTTAAAGTGGGCACATTTGATAAAGATAAATATATTTTTCGAGTAGTGTAACCTAATTTAATGGGATCAACCCATATTGTAAAACCATTTAATATATTTTCAGCACGCAATCTTTTTATTCTATATCTAATAGATTCTTTACTTTTTTTTAATAATTTAGCTAATTTTGTATCAGGAATTCGAGAGTTTTTATTTAATTCATATAAAATTCTCAAATCGGTTCTGTCTAATGTATAAACCATTTTATACCCAATAAATGTTTCTTCTTTATAAGTTCTCCCACATAATTAGTAAAAGTTGTCAGTAAGTTTTATTTACTTCCTACGAATTACTTAAAAGTGGTAACTATAAATGCACAAAAATGAGAAATGAAAACATAGGAAAAATTTGTAAGAGAAATGAAATAGCCGAAGAAAGTTTTTATAATTTTCAAACAAAAGAAGCAAAAAACATTTTAGAAGACAAAGTCCTCAAATGTATAAATATTAATGAAAATGACAAAGTTGTTATCTTTGCAGGACATTATTATATTCCTAATCCGGAAACACCTTCAATAGTTTCAAAAAACAGCCAAAAAACATGGGAAACAGCATGCCAATATGTTTCTGAACTAAAAAATCAAGGAATAAAGGCATACTTAAGCTTGATGTTAAACGATGTAGAACTACCTCTCCAAGATAATATAAAAGCCAGAAAAATAATAAATCAGAACTTTGAATTTCCAGAAGAATTCAAAGACATCATGAGCATTTATGGACTCACAGAAACAGATTTGATTACACAATATAAAACTAAAACCAAAGTTGTTTTCAAAAAAGCAAAAAACTACAAGAATGGAAAACTATCCAAAATGAGATTTGTTAATGCGTTTTCACGTAAAGGACCAAATACATTCAGAAGAACATTTCCAGATACATATGATGAAGTAAAAAAAGAGTTTACAGCATGCCCAAAAGCAATAGCACAATACATTTTAGAATTAGATAGAAATGACTTTGATACAGTCCTATTTATCATTCCAGGATGCACACAAGATAGTCTAAAGAAAGGACATAGTATTTTGCAAATCGCAATTAACAATGAGACACCCACAAAAGGAAGAACACCTGAAATAAAAGCATATGCGTTATACCAAACAGGATGTTGTTATGATCCATAGATTAAATATTTATTTTATCTAATCTACGACAAGAATTACTTTTTTGATTTTTCTGATACTTCATAGTATTCCTGAATTGCAGTTAAAAACTGAGTCGCTTTGCTAAAATCAAATTTATTAAGCTCAGTCTGATTATAATAATCAATAAATTCAGGCCGACTCTTATCACCAATATAATCTTTTGATTCTAAAGTATTTAAAGAAATAGTTCCCACACTAGGAAGAGCAGCATGCACTAATTTATCAAGAAATTCATATATTCCTGATCTCACAGCAGCATTCATGTAGTCACCAATAGCTACTTCAGGAACTCTGAAATTAACTAATTCCTTTAACATATCCAAATACTGAGGCTTTTCTTCAGATTGTTTTTTAGAGAAATCTATTATTTGCTTGGATGCAGATTTAATTAAAAATCTATCTTGTTCAGGCAAGTAAAGTAAAATTCCAGTATAAGTAATTCCATTAGTAGCACAATTCATTTTTTAATCAACTTCATTAATTTAGGTAATCACCAGTTATTCTAAGTTATATTAACATGAAATAAATTCAATAAAAGTTAGAGTGGACTTTTTATTTATAAATCTTATCACTAAATAATGATTATTAAAAAATAGTTAAATAAATAATACTTGTGATAACTTTTGAACACTCAAAAAAACTTATAAATATAATGCATATTGATAATTGTATGGGATTGTTTGAAAATATGCTTAATTCTGAAGAATCATTAATTAAAGATGATACTGCATTAGACTATGAATTCATACCTAAACTCATAAAATACAGGGAGAATGAACAACAACACATTGCAAGTTGTCTAAAACCCTTATTTCAGCAAAGATCAGGAAGAAATCTTTTGATATGCGGTTCACCAGGAATAGGAAAAACGGTTGCGGTTAAACATGTTTTACAAGAACTTGAAGAAGAAACAGATGAAATTGAAGTTTTCTTCATAAATTGTTGGCACCACAATACAACATATAAAATCCTTTTAGAAATTAGTAATTTATTTGGATATGTATTTACTCAAAATAAAAAAACAGTAGAATTATATAATCTCTTACAAGAAAAACTCAGTGCAACCCCCTGTGTTTTTGTATTTGATGAAATAGATAAAGTTGATGATACCGATTTTCTTTATTTCATATTAGAAAAGATAATTAAAAAATCTATTTTTTTAATAACAAATTACAAATCATGGTTAGCAGACCTTGACATTAGAGTCAAATCAAGACTAATGGCGGAAATTCTAGAATTTAAAGAATATACTTCTGCTGAAACAAAAGGAATTCTTGATTGGAGAAAAGATTATGCTTTTGCTAAAAATGTTTGGGAATTAGATGCATTCTCTCTTGTTGCAAAAAAAACATATTCTCTTGGAGACATAAGAGCAGGACTTTTTTTGCTTAAAGAATCTGCATTAATTGCAGAAGAAAGTTTATCTAAAAAAATTATTAAAAAACATGTTGAAACATCAATAGAAAAATTAGATAAATTTACAATAAAAAATTCAGAATCATTAGATAAAGAATCTAAAAACATTTTTGAAATAATAAAACAACATTCAAATACAAAAATTGGAGAGTTATTTAAAATTTATCAGGATAACACAGGAAGTTTATCTTATAAGAGTTTTCAAAGAAGAATTGCTAAACTTGACGAAGGTAAATTTATTTCTATTGCAAAGCAAACTGGTGCAGGTGGAAATACCACAATAATAAAATTAAGACATAACTAATCCAGTATACAAAAACCCCCTCTAATCTAGTTAGTTTTTTAAATAAAGAGATACTTATCTCTTCTTAAGTATAGACAAATGTATATTTAATTTACATTCACGTGGTTATTATGGCAGTTGATAGATTAGACTTTGATGAAATAATGAGAATCCAAAATTTAATGGCCGCACATATAGCGCAAGAATCTGAAGTAGATATCAAACTAAAGATTATAGAAGTTGTTCAAAGTTTACTTGGACAGAATAAGAAATTTATTCAAATAGAGGAAGTTATTGTTGAAGCAGGTTATGATAATATAGATGAAAATACAGTGATTGATGTTCTTGATCAACTTCACAAAGATAAAATGATTTCAATGATTGAAGGCAGAATACGAATGAATTATTAAAACCAAATTATTTCTCAGATTTAAAAAAAGAAAAAAATAAGAAAAATTCTTTCTAAAATTTTATCCAACACAAAGAACAAAGTTTACAGGAATTAAATAAGTTTCATCATTAACCATAACACCAAAATTGTTGATATTTTGAATACTAACCACTTACTAGTAACTACAAAATGCAAACATTTATATAATATAGACTTGTGCATATATATTATGGGTAAAAAACTAGGAAAAACTATTAATTCTTTAAGCGCGATTGGTAAGACAATAGTATTCCCATTTAAACTCTATTGGAATACTAAGCATAAAGATATTATTGATAGAGTCGCTACAATTGGAGCAACCACGGCAGGACTATCTCATTTAGTTAATCAATATTTTAATTTTAATGAATCTGATCCTAGTTTTTTAGGTTTTTTTAAAGGAGCAGTTTTTGCTGCCTCTACAGTGGGTTTAACTTATGTATTGACTAAAGGATATAAAAAAACACGGGAACTTATTAGTGAGATAGATGAGAAAAAAATTAAAAATTATATAAAATCAGCTTATCTCGGAACTACTATTACCGCTGAATTAATGCTGCTTGAATCATTTAAGACTTCTTTTGATAAACCTATAAATTTTGAATTTATAAAAGAGTCATATTCTAGTTTGCCTGAATATGTTGGTCTAGGCTTAGTATCTTTTGGATTAGCAAAAGGATTAGAATGGACTTTAAATAAAACTGAGTCATCAGGTTCTAATTCTGATCTTGTAAAAAAAATAGGTAGAACTATGTTGCCAGTAACTCTTTCAATTGCATCAGGAATAGCTTTGTTAAACACGTATACCGCTATAAATCTAAATATACCTAAAATAAATTTAAAGCCAGCAATTGAATATGTTAAAAATTCTGCTAATTCAATAGGTGATTCAATAGTTAATCTTTTTGACAAAGAAGATGTCAATAGTAATAGAAATTTTTATGTTTTTATGCAGAGTTATAATAATGAAGATAATATTGATAAAGTTTTAGATAATGCAGATAATGTTGTTCTTCATAGATATGATTTTACAAGAAGAAGTAAAGATAATTCTGAATTAATTTTTAAGAAAAGGGCAATTGCAAATGACATATTCGCTGCTGCTACTGATGAAGAAGGTAAAGTTAATATTAATTTTATAGAAATGTATAGTGCATTTGGTAAAAATAAAGTAAATCTAATAATGAATAATTCTGACAAGTATGCAAGTGAGATAATTTCAAGATTTGATTCTGATAGATTTTCAGGTATAATGATAGATTTTGAATCTATAAAAGCAGGTTCTTCAGATAGTGATAATCTTGTTAATTTTATGAAAGTTTTAAGATCTAAATTAGATGAACTTTCAGCAAGTAAAAATAAGGATTATTCTCTAGGAATAGCAGTTAGTCCAAGATTCAAAGGAAGTGAAAAATATGGTTATCCTCATCATGGATTTTATGATTATGAATCTTTAGATGAATATGTTGATAATTTTGTTTTAATGGGTTATGATTTTAATGTTCCTAATGCAGGACCAAGTATACCTGAAGATAAGATTGATGATATTTTAAGATATGCAATTGATCATATTGACGACCCTAATGAAATAATTATTGCTTTTGCAGCATATGGCCGGGTTTTTGATGAACATGGTAAGGCAATAAAATCTAATGCGTTAAGTGAAAAATATAATTATAAATATGTTAAGGGTGTTACTTTTAAAAAATATATTAACGGAGAACTTTGCACAATAAGAAAGAAAGATGGTAGGCGTACTTATGCACAAACACCTGAAGGTCATAGAAACAAACTTAGTGCCGTTGACAAATTTAATAAATCTCAAATTGAAGATAGAATTAATAATCAACTTGATAATGGAAAACCGATAGGAAATCTTGAAAATAGTGTTGATATTGTTACAAATGTAGCTTTATGGAGAGCATCTCATGCGGGTGATTCTAGTATAAAAAAATATAAGGATTGGGTAACTGTCGAAATTAATTATAAAAATTTAACTGCCACTGTTAAATCTGATAGAGCTACCGCGGATTCTACCAATATAAGCTCGTCAAGTAACTAATTTCCAGCATACACTTCTGTATCCTAATCTAATTAATTTTATAAAGCTATGCTCTCTTGAATTATAACACGCCAACACAAAAATTAGGTATCACTCCAATATAAGATAAAATAGGCACATAATTAATAAATACATTTTTAAATAAATCGAGGTTTCTCAAACATTATGGTTTCAGGAAGATATAAATCAAGAAGTATGAGAAGAGTTGCAATTACAACTCCTAATGGTACTAATAAAATTGCATATAGGCCAAAAAAGCCAAAACAGGCTCATTGCGGTCAATGTGGTGCAAAACTTAGTGGTGTTCCTAGAGCAAGAAAATCAGAAATAACTAATATGCCTAAAACTGCAAAAAGACCTGAAAGACCTTTTGGCGGTGTCCTATGTACTAAATGTATGAGACTTGAAATAAAGAAAAAGGCAAATAATCTAAAATTATAATCATATCCTGGGTAGTTTGGCGACATCTACTATTCTAAAGGGATGGGAGGAAGAAAATGTTTGAAAAAGGAAGAGTATGTATGAAATTAGCTGGCAGAGATGCTGGACAAATCTGTATTGTTATTAAAAAAGTTGATAGTACTTTTGTAATGATAGATGGTCAAACAAGACGAAGAAAATGCAATATAAAACACTTAGAACCCTTAGATAAAACTTTTGATGTTAATGATGATGCAACTCATGACGAGATAAAAGAGATTTTTAAGAAGATGAATATTGAATTAAAAGATAAAAAATCTAAAAATACAAAACCTCGTCAAAAGAAACAACATAAACAGAAAGAAAAACCTGTTAAAAAAGAAGCAACTCCAAAAAAGAAAACAGAAGCAAATAAAAAACCAAAAGCAACTGTTAAAAAAGACTCTGCTTCAAAACCTGTTATTTCTAAACCAAAATCAGAAGTTACATCTGATACTAAATCAACTGTTGATAAAAAAGATTAATTTTTTTACTTTTTTAAATATTAGAAATTCTCTTCTACAAACTTTTGCATGGCCATACACGTAATTAAATTAATATAATCATACAATTTATTAGTTTCTGCTTCGTCAGGACTTATATAAGCACTTGGCATCGACATTTCTAAACCAACATATTCTTGTAAAGTAAATATTCCTAAGTCTGGAGTAGAAGATCCATATATCTTATCAACTTGTTCTACATTATTTTGACTCATTGAAAGTATTAAAGATATTTTAGGATTATAAGTTGTTTGCTTTCTGAATTTTCCTTCAGCCGTTTTAAAATATATTTCTTGCAAATACATATCCCTATGTTTAGCTTCTAAATTAGCTTCTAATCGTCTAGTCAATTTTAAAGCAAGATATATTTCTGATTTAGATAACTTATGTTGATTCAAATCATTTATATCATATTTTAAAGCAGTCCGAATAAATTCAGTTTTTTTTAAATCTGGTGAATTAAGAAGAATACTTAATTCTTTAATTATCCCATACTGTTTTTGCATATTTTCTAAAAATAAATCTCCTTTAGCTTCTTGATATTTTATTGCATGATCTATGAAAAATAGTGCAGTTTCAACATTAAATTTTTTTACATCACTCCACACTTCCTCAGTATTACTGCCACTTGAAGAAATAATTAATTCAGGATTAGTTGGATCATCTAATTCAGGGTAATTTGCTTCTAAATAGGTTTTTGCAATGGTTTCAGCTAAAGGACTTCTACCATTATTTGCAGTACAAACAAATTCTATATGTTTAACATTTTTTTTAGGCATAGACTTTAGGATTTGACCAGATTATTTAAATGTGTCTAATTAGTAAAGATTTTCCACATCATTATATGCTGCTTTTGTGAAATTAATGTTTTTTCAGAAACCAATAAGTAGTAATTCTGGAAAAATCATTTATAAGGGTTATGGATTATGAATTCATAATTGCTTTATAAGATTAAAATAATCTTTATGCTAGAAACACAACAACTCCTCAAAAACTCTCCTAAAACCTCCGTTGTGTTTTATTTCCTTTCTCTTATTAATATTCAAATAAGAACTTCCTCAAGAATAAGTTTTTAAATGAGATTATTTTTTTAGGATAAATGATTAATTATTATGAAAGATCTGTTAAAGATAAAAAATTAAAAAAGCTATCTAAATTCAAAGCAGGCTGCTGGATTGATGTTATTGACCCTTCAGAAAAAGAAATTGATTTTTTAGAAAGTAAATTTAAGTTAGATAGACAGAACATATTGTCAGGTCTTGATAAAAATGAAGTTGTAAGAACAGAAAAAGAGAATGAAAATGTATATATTCTTCTAAAAGTAATTACCAAAAATAAAAAAGACCTCGACACATTATTAATTTTTATATCAAATAATTTTATTTTGACTTTAACTAAGAATAATCAATTATTTATTGATGATATTATTAATAATAAAATAAAATTTATAACAACTCAAAGGAAAAAAAGTTTATTAACAATACTTGATTTGATTAATAAAACATTTGAAAAGACCACTTCAGATATTGTTAGAAATGTAAAAAAAGAAAGAGAATCTATTGATGAAATGAGTGATAAAATCATTAATTCTTTGTTAAGACAAGAAGATCTTTTAAACAAATTTATTTTAGCATATCATCAAAGCGCACTAGTATATACTAGAATTACGAAAAGTATAAAATTCTTTGAAGAAGACAAAGAATTACTTGAAGACTTAATTATTGAAGCTCAGCAAGGTTATGAACTTTGTAAACTTTCTTTGAAAAACATATCAAATATTAGAAGTTATTCAGATATACTTCTTTCACATAAATTGAATAAAGTTATTAATATTTTAACAATATTCACAATCATAATTAGTGTTCCCGCAGCAATTTCTGGCTTGTATGGTATGAATATTATTTTACCCTTCCAAGAAAATCCACAAGCATTTTATTATATTCTGGCAGTAATTGTAGGAATTTGGATCACATTTATTCTTATTCTAAGAAAGAAAAAAATACTGTGAACAATAAGTTCTAACCTGAATCATATTAAACTAAGAAAATACCAGTGCACCCTTTTTGATATAATGTATAAATAAATATTAAATCATCTTGACTAGGACCATTATCAACAGCTGCAACTTTAAACTTAGTTTTATCTTCAATAAACTTAATAAATTTGAGCATCTTCATTCCGAGAATCAAAATCACCGTGCATTTTATCCTCCCGAGATTTTTTATATACAATTATGGGTTCCAAAGTTTTTAATTCTTCAGACTAGAAGAAACCAATCTAAAAACTGAAATCATAAAAAACTAGTCTTTAATAATAGAAATAAATTCTTTGACTTTAGAAAATAGTTTATCAGAAGAATTAACAGTAGAAGAATTAATATACATTGTTGCTTTTGGTTTTTTATCTGATAAGTCTTGCATTTGTTTTAATACTTGTTCTGCGCCGGAAGAACCTTGTGTACAGAAGAAAGCAACATCTTTGCATTTATTCTTATTATTAGAAATAAAAGTTCTAACTGGAGGCGAGATTGCCCCTGCCCAAACAGGAGTTCCTATAATAATTAAGTCATAATCATCAAGATTGTGTTGCAATTCTTTTATCTTGCAAAGTTTTTTCTGCATAGCAAATTTTCCTGCTTTTAACCAACCAATAACACCGGCCCATTTGGTTTCTGAAATTATGTCTTCAATATCTGCAGTTAATTCTTTAGCCAAAGCATCAGCCACTTTCTTAGTCATTCCAGTTCTTGAATAACATATTATTAGTGTTTTCATTTCTAATCCAGCATATTTTGAGAATAATCATAATTAACATAAGGACCTTTAGTTTCAGATTCCAGCAAAAGATATTCAATTTCAATCATCTCATCAGACCAATCAATTGCGGGAGTATTCGAAATAGGTTGAGAATTAAAATGACATAATAACTTATCGTTTTTATCCTGCTTAACTTTTTGTTCAAGAACACTTGAAAGTAATCTCACACAGTTTTCTTGATTTTCAGGATGTTGAGATTCAATAGCCATATTACGATAAGTAATAGCAGTTTCAAAATCTCCTTTTAAATCTAAATAATCTGCATATGCTTCACATATAGAAGGAATGGGAAAAATACTAACCGCTTGCTTCAAATAAATAGTCACATCCTCCTCCGACGCAGTTAAGCTATCCGCATTTCTTAATAAATATTCTGCAGCATTCATACGTTCGTTAAAATTATCAGAAGAAATATTCAAAAATATTCTTCCATTCATTAAATCTGATTGAAACTCTTCTAAAAAACTCATTTATATCCCTCGCAATTATTAAATTAATAATATTCACCTCAATTAACTATTAATAAATTGAAAATTGGTAGGAGTATTTATACTTTTCTATTATTCACACACTACATCATATGATATAATAGAAAAATAAAGTAATCAAGAACTTACAGGCGTATTAATTATTTCTAATTTGTTTTTTTATCAGTATTGTTTGATTCTTTGTGAGTCTTTTTATCAACAGATTTATTATCAATGTTTTTCTCATCTGACTTATTATCAATATTTGTATCTGATTTCTTAACAGCTTTCTTTCTTGGCTTTTTTTTGTTAAGTTTGTTTTTGACTTTAGAATACTGAACAGGATTCTTGATTCTACTACACAATCCATCAGGAGTGCATAATTGTAAATCTTTGTAATACCCTGCAGTATCACAATTTGGAGGTAAAATTTTATTTTTTTGTGTTCTATAATTTAATTGTCCTTTTACAAGAGTTTCTCTAAGAGGTTCAAGATTTTGTTCATTCCACTTGTGAACATATTCTGATATTTTATCCTTTGTCCAATTCATATTTACTAAAAAGTTTGTAAGAGCAAACAAAATTCTTTTTCTTCCGTCTTCCAAACCACGACTACAATTCATTATGCAAGGTGGAAACATTTCAACAGGAACTGCATCTTGATCAATCTCAAAATCATCAAAGTTTTTATCAGAACTAAACTCTTTTGTTTGTGTCATTAATTCTTGTTGTCGTTTTTTCTTTGCATCAATCTCAAGTGCTTTAGTAACAAAAACTTGAGCTTCTCCTTTTTCTACATTTCTATTCAAAAAGAAAATATCAAAATTCACATTTTCAGGTTCTGCATTCTTCTTATCAAAATCTAGAACATCTTCTGTTTTTATAGGAATAGAAACAAGCTTTGATTTTTCGTGTAAAGAATAAGGCATTCTATACATGTGTCTTGATGCTATTAGAATTGTATCTACTTCTATAATTTTAGAAAGTGCGAGTCGTTGAATAAAATCTTTATTTCCACAAGCGCAATTAATATCTGAATTCGAATTTAATTCTTGTTTTCGCATTATTGAATTGCATCTTGAACATTTCATAAATTGAATAAGCTTTTCTGTTTTTTCAGTATTACCACATTTATCACATAAAAATTCATATAGCTTTTTCTTTTCTTTTTTTTCTTTTTGAGCTCTACCACAATTAAGACATTTTTTATATGTTAATTCTTGAAAAGTCATATTAAACATTTCTTTTAATTCTTCAAAAGAATAAGTTTTGTCAATAAACGTAACATTATTATCTTTTATTTTAATAAACTCGGTTTCGACATAATCAAGAACATATTCTGCGAGAATTCTTGGTAATTCAGGAAATAGATTTTTAGTTTTTCTTTCCTTTCCTTCAAAAAGTACTATTTCAGGAAAACTCTCAAAAGGAACAGCAATATGAAATCCTTTATTTCCTGAAAATTTACAAGTTACTCCTTTTATGTTATGTGCTTTAAGTACTTCTATAAATAAATGAGTTGTTAATTTTGAAAACTCCCAAACAGGACAATCAATATCCAGAATAAAATCCCAGCCGATTCTTAATGAATCAAGTTGTTTTCTCTTTAAATCTGAACTTAGAGATAAAGGGTCCTGCCATAATTCTTCAGAACAATGAAAACTAGAAGCTCTTTTTTTAGCAAATTCAAGAACATCATTTGGATAAACAAGCATGTCAGGTCTTTTACCAAATTTCCCTATTCCAAACATGGGACCGACTTCTTTATTTTTTGCCTGTTCGCAGAGCGCGTCCATAACTTCTTTCTTTTTATAAAATTTTAAAGATACTGCTAAAAACATATTTCCTAGAGACCTTACCACATTTATATATGTTATGATATGCTGGACGATTATAAAATACACTGTATTTTTTGTGCGTTTAAGCCACCAATGTCAACATTTTCGACTTGAAAAGGAGATAATAAAAATTAAAAATTAGTATGCCCCCAAAAACTTTGTTTTTCGTGCATAATGATTGCAGGCCAGACGCGAGCAGTAGAACTTTGCTCTAGGCACCAACATTTTCAATGTTGCGTACAAACAATGTTTCCACACCAATTGTGAAGTTATGTTCTGCGGAGTAGGACAAAAATGCAAAAAAGTAAAGGGATTCATAATAGCCAATATAATAATTTATGACCAGAATAATAAAATTATTTTGCTTAAATCACAAGACAACTGCAGATAGATTTTATAAACAAAATTGAGTTCTTTTATTTAATAATGATTAGAAATCAAACCAAAGAATATCCTAAAGAAGAAACATTAAGTATTCTTAATCCAATAGTTAGAGAGTGGTTTATTAATAAATTTGGAGAATTTAGTCCGCCACAAAAGTTTGCTATTGTAAATATTCATAAAGAACAAAACACATTAATTAGTAGTCCAACTGGAACAGGAAAAACATTAAGTGCATTCATGTCAATTATCTCTGAATTAATAAGTCATTCTGAAAATGAAAGTTTAGAAGATAAAGTTTATTGTATTTACATTAGTCCATTAAAAGCTCTTGGAAATGATATTAATAAAAATTTAAAAACACCTTTAGAAGAAATACAAGAACTTGGCAAGAAAACAAATAGAAAACTCGATTTCAGAATTGGTGTTAGAACAGGAGACACATCTACATATGAAAAACAAAAAATGAATAAAAAACCACCTCACATTCTTATAACAACACCTGAAAGTTTTGCAATAATGCTTTTAGCGCCAAGATTTAGAGAAAAACTTGAAGGTGTTAAATGGGTAATTGTGGATGAAATACATGCTTTAGCAAATAATAAAAGGGGCGTTCATTTATCTTTAAGTTTAGAATTATTAAATAAAAATTCTAATTTTACTAGAATAGGTCTTAGTGCATCAATAAGTCCATTAAAAGAAATTGCTAAATTTCTTGTTGGAGTCCAAAACCCTGAAGCAAATGAAAACGAAAAATACAGGGATTGTAAAGTTATTGATGTTCAATATGTAAAAAATTACGATGTTAAAGTTTTAAGTCCTGTTGCAAATTTAATAACTACATCTTATCAAAAAACACATGTTGAAACTTATAAATTATTAAATAAACTTATTCAAAATCACAAGACAACTCTTGTTTTTACAAACACAAGATCTGCTACAGAAAGAGTTGTTCATTATCTTAAGGATAAATTTCCAAAAAACTATGCTAATTTTGATAAAGAAGATGAAAAAACAAACATTGCTGCACACCATGGTTCTTTAAGTAAAAAACATCGTTTAAAAACAGAAGAAAACTTAAAACAAGGAAAACTAAAAGTTGTTGTTTCTTCTACCAGTTTAGAATTAGGTATTGATATTGGTTCAATTGATTTAGTAACTTTGCTCGGCAGTCCTAAGAGTGTTGCCAGAGGACTTCAAAGAATAGGTCGGTCAGGACACAAACTAAAAGATTCAGCAAAGGGAAGAATAATAGTTCTTAACAGAGATGATCTTGTTGAATGTGCTGTTCTTTTGAAAGCAATCATAGAAAAAAATATCGATAAAATTCACATTCCAATGAATGCTCTTGATGTTTTAGCACAACAAATATTCGGTGCAGTAAATATTGGACTAATAAAAAAAGAAGAATTATTCAAACTAATAAAAAAATCATATTGTTATCATAGACTATCTCGTGATGATTTTGAGAATGTTATAAATTTTTTAAAAGGAGATTTTTCTTCTCTTGAAGATCGTAATGTTTATGCAAAAATATGGCATGATCCCGAAACTGATATGATGGGTAAAAAAGGTAAACTGGCAAGAGTTCTGTACATGACAAATGTTGGAACAATTCCTGATGAAACTAATGTTAAAGTAAAACTAGGTGATGAAATAATTGGGTTTATTGCTGAACCATTTCTTGAAAGATTAAAAAAAGGAGATGTTTTTGTTCTTGGTGGTCAAGCATATGAATTTAGAAGTTCTTTAGGAACAACTGCACGAGTAGTTTCTGGACTTGGTAAACCTCCAACAGTTCCGAGTTGGTTCTCAGAAATGTTACCTCTAAGTTTTGATTTAAGTTTAAACATTCAAACGTTCAGAATGTTAATGGAACAAAAATTAAAATCAAGTCTTAAGAAAAAAGACATTATTAAATTCATAAATGATTATTTGTATATTGACAAAAATGGTGCAAATAGCATATATGAATATTTTAAAGAGCAACATTTATACTCTGAAGTTCCTCATAAAAAAAAGATTGTTATAGAACATTTTGTTCAAGATGATATAAGATATATTGTATTTCATACTCTTTTTGGTAGGCGAGTTAATGATGTTCTAAGCAGATCAATAGCGTTTTCTCTTGGAAAAATCCATAAATCGGACATTGAAATTAATATTAATGATAATGGTTTTTTTATTAGAACAAATAAGAGACTTCAAATAATTAGAGCAATTCAATCAATAAGAAGTTCTGACTTAAGAAAAATAATGGAGCTCGCAATAGATTCATCGGAAATATTGTCAAGAAGATTTAGACATTGTGCAGCTCGATCTTTAATGATTCTTAGAAATTATCGTGGAAGAAGCAAGAGTGTTGCACGACAACAAATGAATTCCAGATTACTTCTAAGCGCAGTTAAAAGAATCAGCAAGGATTTTCCAATATTAAAAGAAGCAAAGCGAGAAATACTTGAGGATTCAATGGACATAGAAAATGCGGAAAAAGTTTTTGAAGCAATTGAAACAAAGAAAATACAAATAATTGAAAAGCATTTAGATTATCCATCACCTTTTTCTTTTGAGCTCATAATATCAGGTTATACTGATTTAATAAAAATGGAAGATAAACAGGAATTTCTTCAAAGAATGCATGAATTAGTCTTAGGAAAAATAAATAAAAAACAAGGCACAACAAATGAAGATACTATTGAAGAGAAAAAAGAAATTGTTGACCCCCTAAGATTTGCTCAAGAAAAGTTTTCAGAAAAACAAATTTTCCCTTCAAAGAAAACTAAAAAACAAAGGATAATTGAGCAAATATTTAATCTTCCAATTCCTAGAAAATATAAATTATTAACCATTGATTTAATTGAAGGAAAACTAAAGCAAAAAGATATTCCTGCAAGTTTTTTAACAAATATTACAAAATACGAAGAACAAATTAAAAAAAATCTTCCTAAAGAAATAAGAGATTTATTTTTAGGATTAGCTAAAAAAGGTTTTGATTATGAATCTTTTTGGAAAGAATTAGAAGAAAATGAAAAAAATGAATTTGGAAGAAAAAAAGATATTCTGATAAAGCAATTTATAATTGCTGCAAGAAAAGATAAACTGGATGAGAATATTGTTGAAAACATTCTTGATTTAATTGAAATGGAAAAACCGAGCAAAAAAAGAATAAAAACTAAAACTCTTGATTGGATTCAAGAACTATTTCAAGATCCTGTAAAGAAACATTGGAAAGATGATATAGTTCTTTGGTTGAAAAAATTAAACAACATATAGAATACTATTCCATTTCTAAGGCTGTAAAAATATCAGTTAAAGGAACATTTTGACTATGACATAATTTTTGCTCTAAAGAAGATGAGTATGCTGTTCTAACATAAATATTTCGTGGTAATCTAAGGGGTAATGCATCAAGCTCAGCATTTAAGTCGTGAACAGAAATACTAGAATCAATGTCTAAATTAGATATCATATTAACTTTATATATTTGGTCTCTCTTAAGATGATAATCCCGCTTAAGTGATTCAAATGAATCTTTCAAACTTTCAAAATTAGGAGCTACCAAGTTAATTCTATTTAATCTAAATATATAACTTAAAGTCCTGTAAAGTCCCAGCATCAAATCAATTTCCTTTTTATTCTTAGGTTTCTGAAATTCTTTACTCGTATAACAATAAGAAATTAAAGTTGAAAGTTCAGTCAGAAAACTTGTTTTATCTTTTTTATTACTTGTTTGGTTAATAAGATTTTGATAAGCTCGTGTTATAAATTTAACAGTTCTGAGTCTATCAAAATAAAGTTTATTTAACTTATTCTGTTGCTCAATTTGTTTTTCATCAATGCATTCACAACAATATATATAACTCGCTTTATCCAACTGCCCATCTTGTATTTTCAAAGCTTGTTTTCCTTGTGATATTGATTCCAAATACCATTCTGAAGTAGAGTTGTGTAAAGGAAAACCTTCTATTTCAGTATTGAATCCTAAAGATTTGGCCAGATTAAATGCGCCAATTGAAGCTTTGACTAATGAAGATACATAATGAGTTCTTACCTTGGTAAAACTTAATCCTAATCTTTTAATTGATTTTGCAGAATTTAAGGAATTAATAAAATATAGATAATTGTACTGAGCTAAAACCAGTGTATGTTTATAGTTCCTGTTTTTAGAATAATTATTATTTAATTTTGAGGAAGGTTTAAAATCATTTATTAGCTTTAGTAAATTTAATAAAGAATTGTTTGAATGACTTAAAAAATGAGATTCCATTGTTAATTTATTAACTATTTCTTCATCATTTAAATTGAGTGTTGAATAAGCTTCTTCTGAATGGTCTTTGAAACAAAGATAAGAACCAACACTATTTAAAATAGAGAGTTTCATCCAATAAGAATAATTGTTATCTTTAGAAGAAACCGTTTCGCTAACTTTAGTTAATTGTTTTAAGTTTACAAGATCATCATAACTTATATCTTTATAGTTGCCTATAAGTTTTTCAAATATGTTTGGGTCTCTAATAATTTTAAAAAAATCTTCAAAATAATCTAAAAAGTTAAGATCAGAATTACTTTCTGAGATGAAAATTGGATTTATTAGTTTTCTAATTCTAGGAAGATCTTTCATTCTTAATATATCATAATTTTTACGTATTAATTTAACTAATTTAGGTTTGACAAATAATAGCTCGAATATATTTTTTAAACTAATTGATTGAAAATCTTTAAGTGTGTTTTCTAAGCTCATACACCTTAAAAAAACTAAACCCTTTTTAAATATTGTCATTCTGCAGATGTAACTCAAAAGATAGGTAATTACGTGTTGGTTAATGAATTCTTCTCAATTAAAATGAACAATTAATCGTGTCGTCTTTGCAACAGAGAAGAGACAGGACTTTTTATATAAGAAATCTTATTAGCATAATACTCTTTAACACCATTGTCTAGCAGAAATTTCCTGAAAGAAGATTTAAATGCATCCAAATAACATTTATGTTTATCTCTCGGTTTCTTCACAATATTTTTGTCTAAAATGTATCTTGTAGTCTCAAAACAAGAAATTAATAAACCATATTCAGAATCAATAGCGGGTTTTTGAAAATCAGTCTGGGCATACAAATTACCTAGATAATCAAGAGCCATAATTAAGTATGCCTGTGAAGTTTCTTCACAAGGCACTGATTTAGAAGAAGCGAGTAACGCATTTGATAGATAATGTAAAGAAGTTAGCTTAATAAAGTAAAGCTTATGCATTTCATTGAATGTAGTATCAGAAGAGTTAGTTTCAAGACAATCTAAATACTCATCTGCTAATTGAAAAGAGTTCATACCTTTTTCTATTGCTTTTGTAAGCCAATTAGTCTTAGTTTTCATATCAACTAAGTCTGAAGAAACTTTTTCATCTAAATTAAGTTCTTGAGAAACCTGAAACGCTGTTTTTCCTAAAGAAGATAGTGCGTCAATATAGAAATACAAATCCCTATTTGGTTCTTTTAAATCATTTAAACTTATTGAATTTACTAAAGGTTCAATCAGTTGAACTGCTTTATTTAAATTATCAAACTCCACACAACAGTACTGAATCATCAATTCTTTTGAGTGTTTGAAAGAAGAACCTCTTGCAGAATTAGGCTTTTCACTTTTTACTGCTAGTTTTAAAGATTTATATGCATGAAATAAAAAATGCGATCTCATACGAACTTGATTATTTTCTTGATATTTTTCAAAGTCTGAACAATGAGTAACAATATTTGCACCAATCTGATTCAAAAGGTAAAGCCCAAACCAATTAGGTGATATTTCAGTTGAGGTCTGTTTTAAAGAAGAATCATCTTTTTCAAGAGAAAAAACAAGTTCTGCAAATTTAGATAGTTGTTTAACTGCAATAACATCTTTCATATTGTAATTACAATCAATTAAAGATTTGAAATATTCTGGATGCTTTGATAAATTCACAATGTTTTGAACATCAGATGAAGAAAGAAAATAACCTACTTGTAATTCAAATGAAAAAATATCAATCACCAGATTAACAAGACTGTGGGGAATATTTTCTGCACCCCTCTGATTATCTCTGAGTATGTGTCGAAGTCTATTTGTTGAGTTAGATCTTTGAAGTATATTACTTAAACAAAAACTTCTGTTCTCTGAACGTTCATTTAATGACATTTGTTTTAGAGATTTAACAACCTATTTAAAAGTTACTATTTAAAAGAGGTCATAAAGCTTTAGAGCTTTAAGCAAATATTGTATTATAAATTCATTTTAAAGTGCAAGCACTACTTCCAGCATTATTATTTGAGCCGGTGTAAACTAGTCTTATGTGATCTCGAAATTCGGGCCATTTTCCTTTTGCAATTGAATTTCTTATCTTTTTCATGAATAGCATCATAAATCTTATGTTGTGAACTGATGCTAATCTCTTTCCTTCAGGATCCTTATTTTTCAATAGATATCTTATGTATGCTCGACTAAAATTTTTACACAATTCGCAATCACAATTTGCTTCTATAGGTTCATCAGAAAACTTATGTTTAGCTTTCATTATATCTAAACGACCTTGAAATGTAAAAAAAGTTCCGTGTCTTGCATTCTGAGTTGGATAAATACTATCAAAACAATCACAACCAAGATCAACAAGATTGACAATATCCAAAGGATTTCCAACACCCATTACATATTTAATTTTTTCTTCAGGAATGATGGCTGTTGCATCTTTGACAGCTTTCAAAAGTTGGTCTCTTGATTCACCAACTGCAACACCGCCAATTGCTATTCCATCAAAATTTAATTCTGAAATTTGCTTTGCTGAATCTTTTCTTAATTCTTCAAAAAATCCCCCTTGACAAATTCCAAAAACCTTCTGAGTATGAACTGGATCTTTTGATTCATGATGGTCGATGGCTAATTTTGCCCAATTATTTGTGTTTTCAACTGCATTTTCTGCTTCAGAAATAGTTGCATTGTGAGGAACAAGATCGTCTAAAACCATTGCCACATCAGAACCTATTGCTAATTCAATATCAATAACTTTTTGAGGAATCATAACATGTTTTTGATTAGTATTTGGATCCTTAAAATGTACTGCACGTTTACTTCGTTTGATAAAAAAACCATTTCTTAACATCTGGAATCCACCACTATCAGTAAATATTATTCCTTTAAATTTCATAAAGTTATGAATTCCTTTTTGTTTTTTAAAAAAATCAGTTCCCGGATTCAAATATAAGATAAGAGAATTTGAAATTATTGCCTGAACACCTAATTTATTATAGTCCGCAGAACCAATGAATTTGCCAACTGCTTTTGTAGCAACAGGCATAAAAAAAGGGGTTTTAGCAACCCTATTCTTAACTCTAAAAACACCAGTCCTTGCTTTTGAATGTTTATCCTTTTTTTTAAGTTTGAAGCAATTTTTCATATTTATAATTAAATAATCGAAAACTATTTAAAAAGATATTCCATAAGTATAATTATAAAATTATTAAATAAACATTTGAGGTGATTTAATGGCAGTCGACCACATAATTTTGGCAATTATTATAGGAACGTTAGCAGCTATAGTTTATTCTCTAAGAATTCTTGTTTTAATGGAAAGAAGAATTGCAAGAATGGATTATCATATAGAGAAACTTACTGTTAAAGTTCTTAAAGAAGAATTAAAACTTGAAAAAGAAGAAAAGAACATAGAACGAGAAGAAGAAAGAATGGAAAGAAAACTGAATCTTAAAAAGTATAAACCTAAGAAAGCTTCAGCTAAAAAAGTTGTTAGAAAAAAAGCGACTAAAAAAACTTCTCGACCTAAGAAAAAGAAGAAATAATTTTTTCTTTTATTTTTTTTATCTTTTTTCTATTAATGTTAAGCATCTAAATCCTGCATCAGTATAAAAAAAGTCGTTTGGCAAGTCGAAAAATTCTGTCTTATAACCCAATTCTTCATTAAACAATTGAACTTTTTGAGAATATTCTAATATCTGTGGATCTGCTAATAAAATCTTTCTTTCTGAGGGAATTATTGTTGAACAAGTTGAAGACCAAAAAAAATTTTCAGAACAAATCGCGGGTTGACGATTAATTTCAAATCCTTTTCTACTTAGACTGGTTTTAACAAAGTTAGAATATTTTACACAATCATTATATAACTCTTTATCAGCACCAAATGAATCAATCATATCGCTATCTGTTTCTGCAACAATAGCAACTTCTTCACCCAATAAATTTTGAACAACACTCGATATTGTATCTAAATGATAAAAACCCGAATCTAATCTTAAAGCAATAGATTCATTTATTGATTTAGAAATTAAACTTGAAGAATAATATTCATCTTCATAATCATCTAAAAAAATACAATCTAAATTTTCTTTATTAAAAAAACGACTAATTGTATCAGTTACTTTTTCCTTAGAATTTTTATTTTTTTGATTAAGTTTTAAAGTTGAAAAACCAAATATTGCATAGTCCTTAGTTATAATGCAATCTCCTCCTTCAATAAGTACAGGTAATTCAACTAAGTCAAATCCTCTCTTCTTAAAATAAGACCAAATAAAATTAAGATATTTTATATCATTCTTATTAAAAAACCAATTTTTAACAGATTCATCAGGAATTAAAAGTTTAGGTTTTGACCCTTTATAATTCAAACATAAACCTATGTCTCGTAGCCATAAGCTTTTAGTAGTGTTATATTTGTGAACTTCAATTGTTTCTACAGGTTTATTACTCACTTCACTTACAATTGAAGATATATCTGAGAAGATTTTAAAGTTACGTGCTTGTTTTGGAAGAAAAATTGTTTTTATTTCTCCAGCATAATCAGGGATTGGTTTTTTCATAAACTTCAAGAATTCAAATCTATTTAAAAAAGTCACTATTACGTAGTCATAATTGAAATATATTTTACAAAATGAATCTATTTATTAAGAATTAAGGTAAAATTTTTCACTTACTTTTACCTTGTAAGATCCAAATATTAAAAATGTTTTTTCCTTAAAATAACCAGTGTGCTTATTTTCCCAATCAAGTATGCATTTCATACCTTCTTCAGACACTCCAGGAATTATTAGAATAGGCCTTATTATACTTTTTAATTCTTCATTGTCATCACAATAATCATTAGTTTCAAATTTAACCAATAACGAGTATTTTTCTTTACAAGTTTTCATTAAATTAACTAAAGTTTTATCGGTTTGTAAGCTTCTAACTAAAGAATCAGATGAATAACGTGCAAAAGGTGAAATAAATGTTTCGTAAAGTTTTGCAAAAGTCGAGACGGGAGCATATTTCACAAGTTTATTTTGTAATACTCTTCGAAGTGAAAGATAAAAATACTGACCAGTTTCGTTCAATGTTTGTTTTGTTTCTAAAAGTTTTTCAGAAAAGGATCCAGAATCAAAAAGGTCTTTTGAAGTTAAAATATCTAAAAATAGTTCTCCAGCGGGATGTATAATCTCAGGATGGTTTTCAAGTCCATTCAATAATTTCCCAGCAATATCTGAATTCATAATTTAATAAAAATAAATTTAAGTTTATAAACTTTTCTAAGCATAACCACTTGAAAGTTTATACATTGATTAAATCTGTCAAAAAATAATAGATAATTGATATACGGTAAAATAAGTAGAATAAATTAGAGTATATTGACAGTAGTTTCAATATTTGAAACAAATATATAAAGGTTATTTCACATTATGATATAATTATAGATTTAAGCTTAATAGAATTTAAAAATAGATAATAAAGTCTTAATAAATATTATCAATTTTATTGATTTGAGGTGTAATAATGAAGAAATTAAATCAAACAATAAGTTATGTTGTTATAGCAATAATACTAATAGGCCTTGCCACAATACTATCTTTAACAGGATGTAGTTCACCTGTAGAACCAGGCACTAATGATTCTGAAACAAGAATTATAAAGATAACAAATTCGGGTTCTTTTACAGAACAAGAATGTCAAGAAAGAGGTTTTGAAGATAAAGTCATAATGTTCGAATCTAAGTATTGTGGTCATTGTCAAAAAACATTACCAATTTTTAATGAAGCTTGTGAAGAAAAAGGCATGGTTCCTGAAATTCTTGATTTATCAATAGCAGAAAATTTAGAAAAATCAAGTTCTTATAATTTAGAAATAATGTATACTCCAACTTTTGTTATTGGTTGTCATTATTATGTTGGCGTAGTTTCAAAAGAAGAGTATCTTAATTATTTAGATAAAATTTAATTTAGTGAGGCGGTAAAAAATGAATGAAAAAACCAAAAAATATTTATTTATCGGAATTGCATTGATTGTGATTGTAGGATTTTATGTTCTTGCAGAATTTGTTCCTGAAAATACTTTAACAAATTTGGGAGGAAGTATCCCTTTACCAATATTTACTTTATTAATTGCACTAGTAGATGGATTTAATCCTTGTAATTTATTCATCTTAACTCTACTTGTAAGTTTAATGTTATCTGAATCTCATTCAAGAAAAAGAATATTTGCAGTGGGATACAGTTTTGTTGGAGTTGTTTACATATTTTACTTTTTATTTATGGTTGCATGGCTTAATATATTCAAATATATCGGATTTGTTGATCCTTTAAGAATTACTATTGCAACATTAGCAATAATTGCGGGTTTAATAAATTGCAAAGAGCTATTCTTTTACAGAAAAGGTGTAACTTTAATGGTTCAAGATAAAAATATTGGACCTTTAAAAAAGAGAATAAATAAAGTTGCACATTTAATAAAGAAAGGAAATATGGGAACTTTAATAGGTGCATCCATTGTTTTAGCAATATTTTCATCATTAGTAGAATTGCCTTGTACTGCAGGTTTTCCAATTATTTATACGGGAATCTTAACAGGACATAATATTGCAGGTCTTGTTTACTACCTATATCTCCTATTGTATAATGCTATTTATGTTTTACCTTTAGTAACAATAATAACAATAGTTGGTTATACATTTAAGGGTAAACAAATAAACAAGAATACAATGGCAAAGATAAAGTTTATTGGAGGAGCAATAATGCTTTTACTTGGTTTAATTTTACTAATCAACCCAGCTTTAATTATTGGTGTTTAAATTATTTTTTTATTTTTTTTAAGTATTACTTAACAAAATATTTGTAGGACACTCATAAGTTGACTGTGTTTCAACCTTAAAGACTTTGATTCTAAAAAAATTCAAAAATTAAAATCTTTTATTAAAATAAATCCAAACACAATTTACATAACTCATGCAATTACAAGTGCAGAATTAGAATTTGAAGCAGTATTTGATAAATATAGTAAATTACATGATTTTTTGCAAGAGTTAAAAAGTGAATTTTCAACAATAATTAAAAAGCATTACTCAATAATATTATACAAGTTCTATCAAATTAATTATCTTCCTAATGATTCAATTATTTCAAAAAAAATTAAAAAATAAATTAAAAAGATTATTATTTCTTTTTGCCTTTTGTTGCATATGCTCCAAGAAATATTCCAAGAACTGTTAAAAATCCAATTATTGGAACTAATAAACTTGCAGATTGCTTTGCAAATATTAAGAATAAAGCAACAATAACAATATAGATTCCTCCAATTGATGCTCCAATTGCAACACAGGGTTCTTTATTTTCACAACAGTATTCTGGACTCTTATTCAGACTCACTATGCGATTTATCTTTTTTTTCATAATCTCACCTCTTAAACATAAACATAATCTAATTGAGGTATTCTTCTTTTAAAAAGTTAGTTGTTTATAAATTCAAAATTAAATAGAATTAAATTATAATAGAAAAAAAGATAATAAAAAATAAAATATTTAGAAATCTTCACTTACTTCAACTTGTTTTTCGGAGATTTCTTCTTTCTTTTCAGACTTAGTTTTTTGGACTTTTGTTTCTTCAGCAACAGAATTTTCTTTTTTTAACTCTTGAACTACTTCTTCGTCCACTACTTTTACTTCATTAGGTAAAATATTAACAACATTTAGTTTTTCATATTGAACAATTCTTATTTCAGAATGTTTAACAGGCATTGTTTTTTTAAGAACCGCTTTTAGTTTTCTTTGAAAAGAATTATGCATAAGTTCACTAACAAAAGTATCTAAATCTGTTCGTTTCATATGATCTTTTATGAATTCTCTAGCAGTAAGTCTTATTTTAGTTTTTTGTGCACTTGTAGCAACATTAAATGTAACTATTAATGGTTTTATTCTAAGAAGGTTTCCTTTTTTATCTCTAGTTAAAAATGAATCTCCAACTTTGGATTTATCTCTTCTTACAAATCTTTTTATAAAACTATCAAGTATACCATATTTGACAAGCTTTGTTTTACCCTTACTTTCTTGAACACTTTCTACAATAAAAGTCAAATTTATATTTTGATCTCTCATACTTCGTGTTATAACACTTAAATTGGTTTTAACATATTTACCTTTAAGTTTTTGTACCGAATCTAAATATGTTTCACCTATTACTTGCTCATTAAATATTTTTGGTGCAAGTATAGGATACCATTTCTTTTTCTTTGCTTTGGTAACTGCCACGCTTCTTTTCTTTTTAGCCATTTTATTTCCTTTATTCGTGTGGGAGTACTCTTTTAATTTCTATAAGAAGAACCCCTGACTCAAACTCTTTTTTTGCTATTGCTATTGGATCATAATTCAGGTTTACTAAATCTTTTTTAGAAAAATCCATAAGAAATGGTGCTCCTTGAGATATTTGTAAAGCCCTACTTCCTATTAATCTTGCTCTTTCGAATTTAGTAAATCTATTGTCTAAAATATGATCAAATTTTTCTTTAGTTTTTGGCAATATAAACCACCTTTGTTTATTTTATAACTATTTAATTTTATAATATGAATAATAACCTACTAATTAGCCCATTATATAGATTATCGTAACAAAAGGAACAGAAAACTCTTTATAAATGTTTTTCTTTATATGACTAATATGATAATTTTGAATCAGATTAAAGTCTACACAACTTATTAATAAGATTTAACTATTCTATTTAATTAAATTACAAGAATCTTAAAAAAGTATTTAAATTCGAAAATGTTTAACTTCAAAATGCCCAAAGATAGAAAAGAAACTTTTTTGCTTGTATCATTAAATGAAAGCAAAGCAAAAGAACTAGCACAGGTTGTATCTAATAATACGTGTAGGAAAATACTTGATTATTTATCAAATCATGATGATGCAACTGAAACAAAGATCTCTGAAGAACTCAATATTCCTATTTCTACAGTTCATTATAATCTTCAACAATTAATAAAAGGAAAACTTGTTGATGCTGAAGAATATCATTATTCTAAAAAAGGTAAGGAAGTAAATCATTATAAACTTGCAAATAAATATATAATTATTGCTCCAAAAGCAACAACAAGCAGTTTTAAAGAAAAACTTGCAAAGATTTTTCCTGTTGCAATTTTCACTATTGTTGGTGCAGGAGTACTACAATTATTTTCTTTTTTTAGAACATTTCTTGTAAGCTCAGTAGGTTCTCAGCTGTTGGAAAAAACAACTACGGATTATGTAACAGAAGCAATTCCAATGGTAGAAAATTTAGCTGCTGACACAGTTGTAAGAGAAACTGCTGTTAATTCAGCAAATAGTCTTGCTAATTCAGGAATTTCTACAACTGCATCTTCAAGTGCATCTTTAATAAGCAGTGCTGCAATCTGGTTTCTTATTGGAGGAATACTTGCAATATTATTCTATTTATTATTTGAGATACTTCGAGAGAAATCTATTAATAAAGCTAGAACTAACTAAAATTCTTAATCGGTTAATAAGAATAAATCTAAAAAAAAGAAATAAATTTATTTTTTTATTTAATAGTTATTTTATTAATAACAATATCTTTTACAGGTTTATCATTTGCACCTGTTTCAACAGATTCAATTTCTGAAAGAACATCTTCTCCTTTTATTACTTTCCCAAAAACAGAATGATGTCCGTTTAACCAAGGAGTTGCTTTAAGTGTAATAAAAAATTGACTTCCACCAGTATTTGGTCCTGAATTTGCCATTGAAAGAATACCTGCACTATCATGTTTTAAGTTAGAATCAAATTCATCATCAATAGCATATCCTGGACCTCCAGTACCAAGGCCATTTGGACAACCACCTTGTATCATAAAATCTTTAATAACTCTATGAAATATTAATCCATCATAAAACCCTTTTTCAGTTAAATCTATAAAATTCTTTGTTGTATTTGGCGCTCTTTTTTCAAAGAGTTCTATTTCCATAGTTCCATGATTTGTTTCAATAACTGCAATTCTATTTCCTGTTTCAGTTGTATTTTCCATTTTATCTACTCCACACCCCGCTAAAAAAACAAGCATAATTATTAAACTAATAACTAGATAACTTGTTTTATAATTTATTTTTGATTTCATTTTAATAAAAATAAACACAGCTTATTTTTAAAGTTAATTATAATTAAAGTGTTTTCTAAAAGATTTATGTAAAATGTTTTATCTAAAAAAGTATTTTTGAATCCATTTAACATATAGGTTTAAAGAAATTAATTTTCAAAGTGGAACGAAGTGACTTCAAAAATTGGTTTGGAAGAATGAACAAATCACCAGATGATTTACGAAATGAACTTTAAATTCTTTTTAAGTTCTTTTTGCATACAAAATATGTAAAAATTTCATCCGAAAAGTCGAACATGAGTTAGTCTATCAAGCGAACAAAGTGAGCAATCAAGACACAGATTAAAGGGCAGTTTTTTGTTTCCAAGAAGTGTAATTATAACTTGTAAACAGTAACAACCCAAAAAATTTTTAATATATGAGTAGATTCTTTGCTATTATGCAACTAGAAATAGTACAAGGAGACATCACATCTTTAGAGCTTGACGCTATTGTTAATGCTGCTAATAAGACATTATTAGGTGGTGGAGGAGTTGATGGAGCAATCCACCGAGTTGCAGGTAATGAACTTTATGAAGAGTGCAAGTCCTTACCTGAGATTGAACCAGGAGTACGTCTAAGAACAGGAGACGCTGTTATCACAAAAGGTTATAATCTTCCTGCAAAACATGTTATTCATACTGTGGGACCAATTTATGATAAAGAGGATAACCCTAAAGCATTATTAACTAACGCTTATAAAAATTCTTTAAGAGTCGCAGAAGAAAACTGCTTAAAATCGATTGCGTTTCCAGCAATAAGTACTAGAATTTTTGGATACCCAAAAGATGAAGCATTAACTATTGTTAAAAACGTATTGAATAGTTTCCAATTTAATAGTGTTGAGAAAGTAATATTATGTTACTTTTCTGCAGGTGGTAAAGCACAAGCTGAACAATTATTCTATGGTAAATAGATTTTACGAAGTAAAATACAATATGTCCTTTAGAACGAACTTCCCCATTTTTTCTTTTTAGAACTTAAACACAATTGAATATAACATCGGGATTAATTACTTTCTATTGCGTTTAATTGTTTTTTTGGTGTTTTTACTTTGATTCTTACCTTTTGGTAAATCTTTCTTTTTTATATCTTTTTTTGTTTTTTCTCTTTTTATTTCCCTACAAGTTTCAATGTACGCATAATCTTCATCAGCTAAACATCTCATATCATATGCTATAACTACATTTTCATAAAGAGGGGCTTCCGTTTTTATCCGGTTTCTTACTTTATCTGAAGCATTTGCATATATTTCTACTTGATTCCTAGATTTATCTTCTTCTAATTCTATTGTTTCTCGATAAGTTTCCCATTCTTTCAAGTCTGTCTATCTTTAAATCATTTAATTGATTTAGTTTGATTAACTCTTTGTAATCTTCAAATAATTTGAAGTATTCATCCAATTTAGTATTTTTATTAGTATTAATTAATTTAAATTTTGAATAATAATTGATTCCGTTCATTAACAAACCATAAAAACTAATTTCATTATTTATAATTAAATATCTTCTTGCTTTTAGATAACTGACAAAATAAGATTTAAAATCATTTGATAAAGATTTATCCATACTATAATTATTTAATTTATTATAAAACGAAGATATTTCTTTTTTTATTAATGATATTTTATGATTAGCATTTATTAATCCTAACATTTCTTCTTTTCTATCTCTAAAAGTTCGTACATGTTGTCTTTCTTTCTTAACTTTATTAGTTAAAAATTCTATTG
>CAYWRI010000012.1:0-44683 GCA_964461035.1 uncultured Methanosarcinales archaeon
AGGCATAGCTTCTATTTAAAGATTCCGATTAAAAAATCACAAAAACAGAACTCCCTAAATATATTAATCTAAAGAGCCTTCGGTTTTGATATAACGAACTCCCCTTGATACTTGTTCTTTGATGTATCGCATTCGCTCTTTTGAAGTAACTGAACTCCCCAGTGCTACGCACATATAGGCTCACTACGTTCGAATTTATTGGAAATGGAAATTTTACTTTGCGGACGCAATTTTCCCACAATGCGTATGGGAAAAGTATTTAACAAGGGTTAAGAGGTTTCTTCGTCAGTCGCCAAGCTCATTCCTCATCCACCCAAATTTGCTTCGCAAACTTCTCTTAACCCCGATGTTAAATGAAATAATTTTTAGTGGCTAAACAATAAAAGGGGACATTTCTAAAAGACGAACGAGGAAAAGTTCCTATAAAGAATCATATTTATATATAGTAAAGCATATAATTTATCTTTATGGTGAAAAATAATTGTTTAGAATGCAAAAGGATTTTAAAAAGAAACAGTTTATGCGCTTGCCTAAATAAAAAAGTTTCAAAAAAAGGAAAATGTGATGTGAATGAAAAAATTTAATAAAAGTATTATACTAAAAGTTCTTAGTTGGGTTTTCTTTATACTTTTCACATTTTTTACATTAAATAGATTTGCTTCTTCAGCAATTATAGTTGGAACGGCATTTTTAATAATATCTGTGATATTATTCCCACCAATTAATCGATTCATTAAACAAAAATTTAATTTTGAAGTACGCATATGGCACAAAGCTATTTTAATCATAGCAATTATTATTATTCTTATTTGTATAAGACCCTATTTTGTAAATGAAGATGAATCATCTATTTACACTAAACAAGAGGTATTAGCGCAACACACATATGAAGAGGAGTTCATGCAGTTAATCAATAATCCGTTGGAGGAAGAAAGGCAACAAATTGTAGATAAATATATCAACAATACTGAGGGCGATACACCATTTTTTTATGATTTTAAACTTGATGAACTCAATAGACTTAAAATAATTGAAAAAACAATGCAACAAGAGTTTTCCTATTTCTTATCAAAATATTCAGATTTGAGTAATGATAAAAATTATAATTCAATAAAAATATTTTTGAACCATACAGAAAATACTATTACAGGAATAAACGATGCATTGGATACAGTCAAAAATATTACAAACATTGAGACTCAGACAAAGCTAACAAGTTGGGATGCAGACCCTGCGTTAGATGGTATAATTTTAGATATGAGAATATTTTCATATCCTTATGCTTATATTAGGGGAAAAGGACTGTTAAAAGTTTTTGTTTACGAAGGAGTTGGGTTAAACAATATGAAGGGAGATTTAATAGAATATTTTTCAGAAGAATTAGATATTAATGATTTCTCTGTAGGTACATGTGGGAATGAGGATAAATATTGTGGTTACATTAGAGAACTTCGTTTCGAATTCACTAAACCATATGCATTTAATGAAAATAACGCTTTATATGTTGAAGTTACATTTGAATCACAGGGAAAGATTTTCAAAGATATAAATGAGCAGGTAAAGCTCAATAAATCAGAAATAGAATCAAAAAAAGTTAATGAATTCTCAGAAAAAAAGGATATGTCAAAGTTAATAGAATACAAAGATAGGAAGGTTGATTGTTCTGAACATCCTTCTTTCGATAATATGCAAATATCATTTAGTTTGATAACACCCGAACTGACTGACCCTTCTTTTGTTTGGTTTCCTCATATGAATGAGGGGAAACTCGGGAGGATAGTCTGGATGGCTAGAAACAAAGGATGTACAAAAATCTACAAGCCAATAGTCTATATTAATGTTTTTAATGGTGAAGAATTAATTTATCACAAAATCCCGGATAATTTGGAGCCAATGTTAATGAATACTGATTTTATTTATCCTGGGGACGGTGCTTTTGGGGGAAATCATCAAATTCAAATAATCATTACAGAGAATAGAAAGTATCTTTTACAAGTTGTTATATTTGATGGTGAAGATAAACGCTTTATTGGCGGTGGTCAAATAATCCTTGGTGAGCAATCTTAAAAAATGCTTCTATCAAAGTGGGATTAAATTTAGAAGATTAAAAATGAAGTTTAAAGATAATATAGAATTGATAAAAGCAATATTTATAGATATAATTACGAATAAAGAATATGAATTATTTGAAAGAATTCAAGAAAATGGTAAAGCAAGTAGATGTTTATTTGCTTGTCCAATAATAATCAATAATTATGAAATTATAATTAGATTAGACTTTGAAGATAATACCTTATTAAATGACCCCACATTAGATATTGACATATTAAATAGAAACGAAAAAGGTAAAGTAATTCAGCAAATAAAAGATCCAAAGTGGCATCATACATTTAAGGATAATAAGACTTCATTATATTCTTGTATTATAAATGAGAAAAATAAAGGTATAAATTTAGAATTTAAGTTAATTTTTAAATCCACAAAAGCAGCAAAAATTAATTCAGATTCATATATTATTCAGAAAGGAGAAAAAGAGAAATGTCCCCCTTGATGTTTGTTCTTAATTGCTCACTGTGTTCGCTTGATTGAACGCCACTAAAAAATACTCTGCGGTTTGCTTTCAGCAAATCCTCGGGGACGGCTTGCAGCCTTTCGCTACGCTCACCCTCATTTAACAGCGATTAAGAGGAAATTTCCTGCTGAAATTTCCCAAATTCGCTTCGCGAACTTCTCTTAACCCCGATGTTATACGCAATTAAATTTTCACTAATCTAAATCGCATTTTTCTTTTAAAAAAAGAAACAAAAGAGGGGAAGTCCGTGCTACGCACATATAGTCTTTTACTTTGTAAAAGAAATTAAATTAATTTTCTTCAAAATATTTTTTAAGCTTTTCGTCTAACATTTTATAACAAAGTTCCAATACAGGTGCTTCATGATAAAGAAAATCATTCCCACCGTGAGAAGATAAAATCAACTTATAGTTTTTATTATCAAGAATTATCTCTTTACCAAAATCAAAATTTTCTTTTTTATAAGAAAACTCATCATCAAAAAATAAATTATCTGATTCATTTATAGCTTCTGCTTATTCAGCTGATGAAAGTGATATAAAACGTGGATTAAAAGCGGTTGAAAAATTAGCATTAAATTCTAGAAAAGTAATAATTAATTTTTCTCCTGCCTTAGATTTGTGTAATATTGCGCGTGGACGAATTGAGGCCTTAGTTGATAATGGAACTACTCCTGAAGATCATGCTGCAGGATCTTTAATTGTAACTGAAGCAGGTGGAACAATTCAGAATTATGAAACCAAATCTTGGGATGTAAATAAAATTGGAATAATTGCTTCTAATAGTAAAATCCATAATAGTATTTTTAATCTTATTTAATACTTTTTTCTTGATTCAAGCATCATATTCAACCTAAAATATCTGAACTGGAAAACTTTTATATATTAGTTGTTTATCTTTTAGCTTATGATTAAAGCTGTAATATATGATTTTGATGGAACTCTTGCAGATACTCTAAAATTACATTATGATGCATATGCTTATAGTTTATTAAAATGTGGAGTAAAAGCAAGTAGGGCTGAGGTTATTGACAAATGTTTTAATAAGCAAGATATTGAAGTTGCTAATAGTTTTGGAATAGATGTTAATCAATTTTCAAAATATTATAGACAACGTGTAACTGATGATTTTAAAAATGTAAAATTATATTCAGATGTCTTATCAACTTTTGAATTAATTAATATGCCTGTGGCTATTGGTACATCAAGAAGCAGAAAAGAACTTGCTTCAGTCTTTAATATATTGCACTTAGATAAGTATTGTAATATTTCGGTTACTCAAGATGAAGTAAAAAAGAAAAAAGTTGATATCTTTATTAAGGTGTGTAAATATTTAAAAGTTAAGTCTAATGAAGTTATTATTGTTGGTGATGCTGATTCTGATTTAGATTCAGCCAATCAAATGAATGCAACAAGCGTATTATATTATCCTGAGTCTCATCAAGACTATTACGATATTGATAAGTTAAAGAAATATGAGCCCGATTTTATAATAAAAAATCATGATGAAATTATAGGCATACTTCAAAAATTGAATTAGTTATTTCCTTCTTGCGTAATTAATTATAACAATACTCAATCACAATCAAGAAAGAGGGTGTTATTATCAAAATATTTTTATAGTATTATATAAATTTATATTATAAAATGGAATCACAAATACGTATAGTGGATGTTTTTAAAATTACGGGAGTTGGTTCACTTCCTATAGGTAAAGTTCAATCAGGTACATTATGTATTGGAATGAAAGCAGAAGTTAATCATGTTGAAATCATTATTAAGAGTATTGAAATAAAACACAAGGTGGTTAATAAAGCAAATATTGGAGACAATGTCGGTTTAGAAATCAGAGGAACTTTTTCTTCGCATGAACAATTAAAATCTTTATTGATTGGTAAAATAATTACTTTTTTAGACTCTAGTTATATAAACAACCAATATGTTGAACATCAAATTTCTGAACCTGTTAAACCTGTTAAAAAAGGCTTTTTTAGTTTTTTAAAAAGAAAATAATAATTCAAATTAACTAAATAATACTTTCACCAGTTATTTCCTTGGGTTTTTTTATTCCTAAAATAGAAAGTGTTGTAGGTCCAATATCTTGTAAACCTTTACCTTTTTTCAATTTGATTTTTTGCAATTTAGCATTATTTGAAACAACTATGAATGGAACTGGATTTATTGTGTGTGAAGTTCTCCATTTAGGACTTTGATCTTCTGCATTTCCATGATCTGCAAATACGAGAATAGTATAATCATTTTTCAAACCCGCTTTAACAATTTTTCCAAGACAATCATCAACACTTTCAACAGCTTTTTCTATTGCTTTAGTAATTCCTGTGTGACCCACCATGTCACCATTAACAAGATTTGTAACAATAAACTCATATTTATTTTGTTTAATTCTTTTAACAAGTTTTTCCGTTATTTCATAAACACTCATCTCTGGCTTTAAATCATAAGTAGCAACTTTTGGTGAATGTATTAAAATTCTATCTTCATTTAGAAAAGCTTTTTCTTGTTGTCCATTGAAAAAGAAAGTTACATGAGCATATTTTTCTGTTTCAGAAATTCTTAATTGTTTAAGCCCCACTTTACTAATAACTTCTCCAAGTAAATTATTAAGTTTTTCCTCTTTAAATGCAACTTTTGCATTCATTGGACTATAATACTGAGTCATAGCAACATAAAATACTTTCTTTTTTTGTCTTTTAAAATCATCAAAAATATTTTCCACTATTGCTTCTGTTAATTCTCTTGTTCTATCAGTTCTATAATTAAAAAATATTATTGAATCATTGTTTTTAACACCTTTGTAAAAATCTGCTTTTCTAGGAACTATAAATTCGTCAGTTTCATTATTGGAATGACATTCTTGAACTTTTTTAATTGCATTACTAAAACTATCTTTTGAAATTCCATCAACAATGCAGGTATATGCTTTTTTAATTCTATTCCATCTATTATCTCGGTCCATAGTATAATATCTTCCAGATACTGTTGCTATTTTTCCAAGTTCTAACTCTTTTATTTTTTTATTTAGTTCTTTAATATGTTTTAATGATTCAGTTACAGGAGCATCTCTCCCATCAGTTATCACATGAATATTTACATCACTAAACTTTTGTTTTTTACATAATTCTAAAAGTGCATAAAGATGATCTTTGTGTGCATGAACTCCTTCTGATTGTAAAAGACCAATAATGTGTAATGAAGAAGAATTTTTCTTACAATTTTTTATTGCTTCTAAAAATTCAGGAATTTTAAAAAACTTACCAGATTTTATTGATTCATTTATTCTTGGCAAAGATTGTAGTATGATTCTTCCACTTCCAATAGTCATGTGTCCAACTTCAGAATTTCCTTGATACTTTGGTGGAAGACCGACTGCACCATTCGATGCATTTAATAGAATATTAGGATATTTTTTCATTAATTTATCTGTGTTTGGAGTTGAAGCATTACATATCGCATTGTTTTTACAAGACTTTCTATAACCCCAACCATCTCTTATAATCAGTATTACTTTTTTTTTCCCTTCTTTTTTAGTCGTATTCTTCTTCATACTTCACTTTTTGTTCTTTCCATATAAAAATGTTACTATATATTAATATTTGACTCTTTATTTAATATCTAAATTAATTAATTAATTCTTGTTTTAATTAAATAATATTTTCAAATAGCAAAATTTAAATAGTAGATTATATTTCTTTCTTTTTATGACTATTGTGCAAAAAGTCTTAAGCAAGTTCAAAGGACTAACTTTCTCACTTGATTGTTTTATAATAGGTCAAAGTGATATTTCTGATGATGAAAGAGTTATTCTTTATAGTTTTAATGAACAACTTAACTTGTTGAGAAAAGCACCTAATGCTCCGTCAGTTGATTGGAAACGAGTGGATGAATTAAAAAAACAAACCAATCAATATCTTAGTATCTATTCTGGAAATTGTAAAAATCTTTTTAATAACTATGCTGAACGTCTAGAATTTGAGACAAAACCCATATTAGGATATTTGGATAAACATCGTGTTTAATAAATTAATTTTCTATCTGTTTTTTTTTGGGCAGTTCGAATTCTCTAAAATAACAAACTAAAAATCAAAAAACCATCTGTAAATAAAAGAAAATATCTTATTAGTTTTTCAGTTAAACTATTTGTTTTCATAAAACCTTTAATCTTCAATCCAAGAGGCCAGAAAAAGTAAACTCCCTTGTAATTAAAAAAATCCATAAAAATATGACTTAAATATCCAATGCTAAATTCAATATATCCTGTTTTCATTGGAAAAAACAATAAAAGGTAAATTAAGCAAAAAAATAAAAGTGAATGAAAAAACCCTCTGTGTTTGAACAGAATACTAAAGACTTTTGTTTTTTTCCCAAGAGTAGATGTCGAAGAATCAATATCAGGAATAAGTGTTGAAAGTATTAGAATAAGTATTCCTATTAAAGATAACTTTAATATGTTAAGTTGAAGTAATCCCAGATAAATAAATCCTGCAAATAATAAATGTGTTGCTCTATTCATTATTTGTATAATTTAAAAGAATATTAAAAATGTATCGAACTATTGGTTGTAAACATAATAATTGAAAGTATTCATTTAATCAAATTATTAAGTTGATGTATTTTTGGGTTATTTTTTGGCATTTTTCCACAATATGTAAAAATATTTTTTAAAACTTTCATAAACTGTTGCACTTTCAATCATTATTGCCATTGGATCTTGTTTTGAAAGAATCATTATTATAATTTTGTTTTTATATATTTCTGTACTTGTTGGCATTTCAAAGTTTTCAGGTAAAAATTTTAATTCTGTAAATTTTAGTTTTTTTCTTATTTTGTATAAATATTCATATTTTTTATTAATTAAATGCTTGTGTATTATTCCTTTTTTCGCTCTGAGATTTTGTCTTTTATTAAAATAAGTTTCCCAACTTTTTGGTTGTTTTGTAAGCCCCATACTTAACCATTCTTCACCCTTATTTAGTGTTGTAATGATATTTTCATTGGCTGTTTTAATTCCTTCCCAGCCCGTAAATACTTTTACTGTGCTGGTGGGAGTTAATTTTTGTTTTAATATTAATTCGGGTATAATTTTGTGAATAAGATTTTTTTCTTTTTCTATAGATTCTTTTTTCTCCTCTAAATAATCAATTAATCTGTTGGGATTTACTGCTTCAAAATATTTCACATTATTATTTATTACTGAACTTGCTAATCCTTTTTCTATTAATCTATCTAATACTTCATAAACTTTAGATCCTGAGATTTTGGATTTTTTGATTATGTTTCCAGTTGTTGAAGAACCAAGTTCTAATAATGCTAAGTAAATTTTTGTTTCTCCTTTAGTTAATCCTATTTTTTGCAATGCTGTTTCTATCATCATATGTAAAATTGAATATTAATATATAAACTTTTTTATTGTAACGTATAAGGGGGGGAGTAATATTTAAAAGTTCAATTAAATTCTTAATTGTTGTGATATATTAAAATGGAATTAATAAATATCTTTTACGAAATGAATCCTTTAGTTATTGACTTAACTGTTCCCTTTTTTTGGATGATTGCTAGTGCAGGTATGCTTTTTACTGGTTATATGCGGGGGGTTGTGGCTGTTCGTCATCATTATTCAGAGAAAGAATCCGAACAACGTCAGGAAACAACTTATGACCAAATAAATTCTGCTTTAATTGAAGCGAAAGATCAAAATATAGATAATTTAACAAATGGTGAGCTTATTAGCTTTTATTCTAGATTAAGTACTGGATATTGGATCACTACAGTTATTAAAAAGTTTAGTGATGAGCAACAAAATGAAATAAAAATAATGAAAGATGATATTTATGAAAGATTATCACCTTTTATTCGATATGAAGTAACAGAGTATCTTTCTCAATCGAAAAAAGATATTTTTTTAGATTCAAGAATTTCTGATATTTCAAAAATAGTCAATAAGATGCTTGAAACTTATCAAGAATAATATCCAAAATTAAATTAAGGTCGAATCCACTTTATTTCATAATAAGTAACATCATTTTCATCATCAACAACACCCATTAGAAGTCGTTTCTTTGTTGAATGAGCTACCCTATTCTTTGCAGCAAAATCATACCATGTCAAAGTAGAACCTTCATGAGCAGGATAAACAACCCATTTTGCATGGTCTTCTCCAGGTTTTACACCTCGATCATAAACACGAAAATCTGCGCCGAATTTTAATGCGGTTTTGACAATATATCCTCGAGTTCTCATATCACTAAAAACAACATATCTTATCCAGAAGTTTGGTTCAATCTTTTTTGCTTTTTTCAAAATTTGTTCAAATGTCAATGGTTTTTTATTGGTTGTTAATATTTTTATTTTTCCCTTATCAACTAAATAAAGTGCTTCAAGAAGTGAGAGTTGTAACTTATTATCCTCTAATAAAATGCCATATTTACTTTGATTATATAAGTCATTTGTCATATCAGAAGGTTCTAATAATATTCTTTCTCCTGCAAAAAGTGCATCTAAAACTTCTTTTTTCTTTGAAATCTTTCCCATTACATTAGTTACAGGATCTATATTTATTATTGTCTCAGGATCTTGATGTAATGAAATATTAATACCTTCAAATTTTGTTTCTACTATTTTCTTAGATTTCTTAACCTTTGCTTCTTTTATTTTTGGCATAACGCATAAGAAATAAAAAATATTTATAAAGTTGCTTGTTTTCTATTCCGTTATGGCTGTAAAAATTACTTTTCTTGGAACAAGTTCAATGGTTCCAACAAAAGAGAGAAATGTGCAATCAATTCATTTAGAATTTAATGGTGAAGGTATTTTAGTTGATTGTGGTGAAGGTTCACAAAGGCAGATGAATATTGCTGGAATTAATCGTCTAAAAATAAGAAAAATTCTAATTAGTCATTGGCATGGAGATCATGTTTCAGGTCTTATTGGTTTGATACAAACATTGGGGGGAGTTTTTAGTCCTGATACAATATTAGATATCTATGGTCCTGTTGGAACTAAGAAAAAAATGAATCATCTTTTACAAACATGTTATTTTGATTTGCGATTAAAACTTAAGATACATGAAATATCACCTAAAAAAGTTGAAAGATTTTATGAAAACGATATTTATGCCTTAGAAAGCACAAAATTAGATCATGGTGTTCCCTGTATTGGATTTGCTTTCATAATAAAAGAGAAAATAAAAATTAATATGGCTAAAGTTGATTCTCTTGGTTTAAAACAAGGAAAATGGTTGCAAAAAATACAAAAAGGTGAATCTGCAACAATTAAAGGAAAAAAAATTCTTCCAGAACAAATATCATCAATTGAATCTGCAACCAAAATCGGATTTGTTTTAGATACAAAGTATTGTGAAAATGCTGTTTTAATTGCAAAAAATTCAGATTTGTTAATTAGCGAAGCAGTTTACGACGATGACTTTGCTGACAAAGCCGCAGAATATAAACACATGACTGCTCATGATGCAGCAACAATTGCTAAGAATGCAAAAGTAGATAGACTTATAATAACTCATATTTCTCAGAGATATAGAACTCCAAAAAAAATATTGGCAGATGCTAAGAAAGTTTTTCCAAATACGAGCGTGGCTAAAGATTTCTTAGAAATAGAAATTTAATCAAACTTTGTTTGCTTAGTTTATTCAACAATTTGTAAGATATAATTATGCTCGCTTTGTAAATTATTGTTTGTGATTGTAATTAATTGTTCAGCCATTGTTTTCTGTGTTTGATTTGATATATTTAAAGTCACATGCACAATATCTTCTTTTAGACTTTCTTGATCAAAAGAGTTTGTGTATCCTGTTCCAGCAATATTTTCATTTTCCAAATTAGAGATAAAAAGTGGTTGTAATAGTAATGCTATGAGTCCTGCAAAAGACACAATTCCTATAACTATTAATAACTTTCTTTCATCCATATTCTTTAATTATAACTATTTATTTATTAATTTAGTGGAAAAACTTTATTAATGCTATGCACAAATTAAAATATATGTCCAGAAGGGGTAATAAAGCAAAAGGTAGTTCTGCAGAACGAGATTTGATTAAAAAGTTTTGGGAAGCAGGTTGGGCCGCGATGCGTGCAGCAGGTTCTGGTTCAACACAATATCCTTGTCCTGACATTGTTACGGGTAATCGAATAAAGAAGATTGCTATTGAAGTGAAATTCACTTCTGACACAAGTAAGTATTTTACAAAAAAAGAAATTACTGAATTATTGTATTTTTGTGAAAAATTAGGAACAGAACCCTGGGTTGCTGTAAAATTTGGTAAAGAAGACTGGTTCTTTTTCCCCATTCACGATCTTGAAGAAACAGGTAAGAATTATGTTATAACTCTTGAAAAAGCTAAGCTAAAAGGTTTATTGTTTGAGGATGTTATAGAATAAAAAAGTTAAATTAAAAATAAAGAAGCAGTTATATTTCTTATTGGTTGAATAGTTGCATGTATTGTGGAAGCATAGCTAAACCTGGTTGAATAGAGTCATAAAATCGTTCTTTAACTTCGTCAGATGTACAACCCTCCATTGAATAATTTGTTGTTATCTTATTAGAATTTGAAGATCGTGAGAATTCAGCCAGTAATGTTCTAGATCCGCACTCTGTTTTAATTCTAGAAACTTTTATTTTAAGCTGCTGATCTGTTTCTCCGAAACTAATTTTTTCTCTATATTCAATAGAAGCTACAGTTTCAAGATTTTTCAAAGGTACTTGACAAATTTGGGTTAAGTCTGTTTTTATTTTTATACCAGTCACTTCGGTGAGTATAGATATTTTTGCATCATATTTTGTCATTTTTATCAATCCCTAGTGTTTACGTTTACTAGAAAACTTTAGACTTTTATAAAATTTCTTATTAAAAACCATTTTGTAGTAGATACAATTTAATGTTTTTTAATTATTTAAAGAAAAAGTTAAAAAGCAATATCAATTTCTAGCTTTATTGATCAATTAGTTAATTGATTTAATTAATGGGGGTTTATGGGATTTATAAGATATATGTTAAACTGTTTTGAGGGTCATTTTGATAATACTAAATATTTCTTAGAATCTTTAGAATTTAAACTTGAATCTCACACAAATAAAGAAAAAATAATTTATAACGTATTGAAGACTCAAAAATACTTATTGAAAACTAAGTCTCTTTTAGAAGTAGATTGGAATCGATTTGATGATTTAACTAAGATTTTTTCAAAGAATATGGAAGAATATGATGATATATTTAAAGTGTATTTCCTTGATTTTCAAGATAAACTTTGCAGTCACCCTCATTTAGTATTTCGAAATATTAAAAGACTAGAAACTAATCCTTATTTAACTTTTGAATCATTATCAGGTTCATTCCAAAAGAAATAAAAAACTATTCTTGATTGTATAATTGCATATCTAGGGGGAGTTTTTCATTTAATATTGGTACAATGTTTTTTTGAAAATACTTTGCAAAATCCTCATCTGCTGATAACCATAATCCTTCTAGTTCTCGAATACCTTTTTCAGATGAAGTATATCCTCTTTTAAATTGTGCTATTTTTCCACTAAAATGTAATGCTTGTTCAGAAGGTGTAGCTAGTTTAACTGTTAATGTTTCTTTAATTCCTTCCCCTTCATCTAGTTTTTTATAAGTGACGATGAGTGTTTCAATACTTTCATCTTTTTTTGCATATTTGATTTCAAAGTTATCTTCTGTTTTACTATTGTGATTTACATTGCAATTAATTCCTTGTTCTAAACAAAATTTACTTTCAATTTCTTCCATATATTTTCTTGCTTCATTATCATATGCTGGTTTCAAAATACGTATTAATTCTGACAAAACAGTATTTATTTCTATTTCTTGACCCATACTGTTTCTATTCAAATGATATGTGTGCAAAGTTATTTCTGGAACCCCTTTAGTCATGCTAGTTTTAAATTCTATAATTAATTCATTGAAAAAAATATCTAATTTTTGTTCATTTTTTTCTTGTTCATATTTACTATCTACCTTTATTTTTTCCCCATTTAAAACTGCATTGGCGGTAATTTCTTGACGTATGTTGGTTCTTCTTTTGTAAGTTGTTTTTTCAATTTCTTCTGCCATTTTATTCCTTTTTATCACAACGGGGGTTTAATGCTTTGATGTTTGTATTGGTTTGTTTGTTTCAAGTTGTGATGACCCAAAATTTGTTTTGGATTTTTTTGTTTATTTTTTTGTTAAGTATTACTTTTTGTAAAATATATGAAATTCTTTAAACTTATATAAATCTTTTTATTACTTTACTACTTTATCATAGAAAATTGAAAGTTTTATTAATTTGCAGATCAAGTAACAGATAATTCTCATTTATATCAATATGGGTATATCAATACTTTTATAAAGTTAAATTCTGTAAATAGAATAAAATGTATGATGTAATAACCTTTGGTTCTGCAACAATGGATGTTTTTGTAGAAACTGAAGAAGAATTAATAAAACTTAATCACAAGATTCATTCTAAATTGATTTCTCTTCCACTTGGCTCAAAAATTGCAGTAAAAGATATTGAACATCATTCTGGCGGAGGAGGAACAAACACCGCAGTTAGTTTTGCAAAAGCAGGATTAAAAACGGCATATGTTGGAAATATTGGTGATGATCATAATGGCACGAGAGTTCTTTCAGAGTTAAAAGAAAATAAAATAAGTTTTCTAGGTAATAAAATTGGTAAAACAGGTTTCTCAGTTGTTCTTGACGCTGCTAATGATAGAACTATTCTAATATACAAAGGAACAAATGACAAATTCAAAATATCAAAAAAAACATTTGAAAAATTTAAAACAAAATGGTTTTATATGACCAGTTTAACAGGTACGGCATTTATTTATTCTAAACAAATTGCTAGTTTTGCAAATAAAAATAATATTTCTCTTTGCTTTAATCCAAGTTCTTATCTTGCTAAAAAAGGAAAGACATACTTAAGACCAATACTTAAATATACAACATGTTTAATACTTAATGATGAAGAAGCAGGATTAATTACAGGTGTTAAAGGTATTGATAATAATCTTAAGTTTTTAAAAAAGTTAATTACAAAAAATGGACTTGTTGTAATCACTTGCGGAAAAAGCGGAGCGTATGCTTTTAATGGTAAAAATTCATACTTTATTTCTAAAGTGGCTAAGAAAATACAAGAAACAACTGGAGCGGGGGACGCATTTGGTTCTGGATTTGTTGCAGGTTTAATAAAAAATAAATCTATTGAATATTGCTTAAAAGCAGGAGCAAATAATGCTATTTCTACTATTACTAAAACAGGGGCAAAAAATGGTTTACTTGGTAAAAAACTTTTTTCAACAATTAATAAAGACAAATGTAAAATAATTATTAAAGATTTGGGATTATACTAAAGTATTCTAAGTGATTAATACCTTAAGATTTATATATATCTAATAATTATGGTTACTCGTGAAAGAAAATAAATACAAAAAGCCTAAGATTATTGGACATTCAAATAAGTTTGAAGATTCAAGACGGCTTTTTGGTCATCACAACTTGAAAAATCAAACCGGTGCAAGCATCAAAGTATTAAACTCAAGTTGTAATAAAATGACGATTATAATTAATAAACCCGTTGAAGAAGTTTTTGAATTTACAACAAATCCTAAGAATACGCATTTATGGATTTCATCGATTGAAGAAGAAATTTCTGATAAATATCCTCCAGAAATAAATACACAATACCAAAATAGAGGAAAGAACCCTGATTGGGATTTCTACAAAGTCGTAGAATTTCAAAAAAATAAAGTTTTTACTTTAACAGATTTAGATGAAAACTATTTTGTAAAATATACTTATCGTAAGTTAAATGATGCTCAAACAGAACTGGAGTATTTTGAATGGGTAAAAACAGGAAACTTAGATGAACCCTTCACAAAACCTATTTTGATTAAGTTAAAATCAATTATGGAAGATAATTAATTACCATAACGCTTTGTTTCCTTTGACTAATAAATAAAATATATTACTGACCTTTTTCTAAAGAACCATAATCTGCTTTATTTAGAACTAAAGATGCAGCTTGAAGATATTCTCTCATTTTGTTAATATTTGGTAAATCATTACCCTGACCGCTACCGATTTTCTCTCTTAATCCGCCTTCTGAATCAATACAGAAATTGTTTTCTCCAATTCTTCGAATAATATTGGCTGTTCTTTCAATAACATTTTTCCCTGTAAAGCCGCCTGCAAAACCAATAGTTAAATCTTTACATCTTTCTCTTAATTCTAAATAAATTTCAACAGATGAACCTAAATCAAATTCTTTTCCTCTTCCACTTGAAGGGTCAATAAGAACATAATCTATTAAATTTTTATATTTTTTAATTCTTAGTGCAAGGTCTTTAGGTGTCCTTTCAGTAGATATAACTTCTTCTGAAGCTTGAAAAACAATTTTCATATCAGGATACTGTTTCTTTATTTTTTTAAGTTGATGAACATCTGGCCAAGGAATATTCAATTGCATGGACTTACATAAATTTTTTTTATAAATTTCTCTAAATAATTTATCAACTTGATCTGATAATGTATCAAGGTCACTTGAATAATAATGAATCATATTAAGAACTTGTCCTTTAGTCGCGTTCAGTATTCTAGAAATATCATCTATGTTAGCATATCTTCTATTCGAAATTGGATCTCTATTAAGAGTGTTGTTATTCACTAAAATTCCTAGCATAGGTATGTGAGAACTTGTCATAGAATAACCTTTTTCAGAAAACAATTCGCAAATATATTTTGCTTGTTTAACAGTCGTCACTCCCGTAATTCCAACATATGGTTCTGCGCTCATATTACAAACAAATACCTTCTAAATTATAAATATTTACTTCTCACTATCAATATTTGTATCATTTTCAGGTTCATCCAAAAAGGGATAAAAAAGTATCTTTCATCAGGCCTCTAACCGAATTTTAGGACAGACTCACACTATCAAAACATTTATAATAATTAATGAAATAGAGAAATTTAATGAAAAAAGAAAACTTAGTTCTCGTACATTCATTTCCAACAAACACGGTAATGCTTAAAGGCTTAAAAGAGTTTTTAGATGATTATTTCAATGTTTATTTTTTGGATTTACCCGGATTTAATGTTAATATTCCTCCATTAAAAAATATTACTTATGATGATTATTCTAAATATCTTGAGGATTATATTAAGAAACTAAAGCTCAAAGATTATTTTTTAGGCGGTATTTCTTTTGGATTTTTAGTGGTGAACAATTCCAAAATTAACAAAAGGTGCAAGGGATTTTTGGCAATAGAACCGTTTATTAATGCAAACTATTTGAAACAAAAATTTATATTGATTAGTTTAATAAAAATAGGTTTATTTTTTGTTACGTGTTTACAATTGCACAATAAATTTTACAATTCAACATTATTTAAAAAAATTTTATTATTGCAAAATCCAAAACACAGAATAGAAACAATGATTAAAACAATTGATGGTGTGACTTTTTTTGAAACACTAAAGCTACTTTTTAATACTAAAACCATTCCAAAGTTTCAGAAAAAGCCTTATATTTTGTTAATAAATTCAAATGATAATATTGTTAATGCAGATAAAACAATCAAATTATTCAAAAAACTAAACAACAAATTAATACTTAAGATTAAATCAGAACATTATCCTTCAGACATAACCAAAAAATATTTTCAAAAGAAAATTAATTCTAAAGTTATGAAACAACTGCTAGATTTTTGCAAATCAGTTTAAAGTGGCTCATTTCCAATATGTTTTTAAATATAAAATATAAATATAAGATAAAAGAACTATTAATGGTGCAAATTCCTTAATATATCATTAATGCGTTATTACTGGTGCTAATTTACATGATAGTAATAATTTAATTCCTTGAGGTGTTTATAATGAAAAAGATTCTTAAGTCGAGAAAAGGTAATGAACCAAGTGCTGCAAATGCAGGTGTTGTAGTGATATTAATTGCAGGATTAATAATATTCTATCTCTTATGGATATCGCCTGTAGATAGAGCAAATTTACTTGGAGAAAACACCACTGACAGTGATGGTGATGGAATCATAGATTCTGATAGTGATTATGAGCTTTTACTGCAAGAAAACATAGGTAGACTAACTAAATTACCTTATTCTGAAAGAAATCATGATCTTTCAGCATTATCTGTTAGTACAAAAACATCTGCTCAGGAAATAAAACATTTTGATAATTTATATGTGAGAAATTCAGTTTTCACAAAAAAGTTTCCAGAAATAAGATTCACAATTGATGAATCAATTACAAAAAATCTTAAACTTAGTTTCAATCTTGAAAAATCCGCGGGAATTTTAATGATTTATTTGAATGGAAATGAAATCTTTGCGGGAGAAATGATTCAGCAATCTCCCCCTGCATTAATGTTACCTGAAGAATATCTTCAAGATATAAATACTTTAACATTTTATCTTTATAGACCATCTTGGGCGTTCTGGCAAATCAATGAATACATGATGAATAATGTAAACATTTTAGGTGACGTTACTGATTTTTCAAATACTGCTGGAGAAGTTGATTTTCAGATAAGTAATATAGAATTTGATAATATTGATGAAGCAACTTTCTTCTTTTTTCCTGAATGTGAACTAGACAAAGTTGGGAAATTAACAATAACATTAAATAATCAAAAAATATATTCTGCTGTTCCGGATTGCGGAATACAAAATTATGTTGTTCTAAATCCTTACGATTTACAATCATCAAAAAATACATTAGGATTTAAGACTGAAAAAGGCTATTATTTAATTGATCAAATAAGAGTAAAAACAGAGCTTAAAGATCAGATATTTCCTGTTTATTACTTTGATTTAGATGAAGAGTATTTTGAAGATGATACTTATGGTAATCCTGAACTAAAAGAAAAATACTATGATGTTAATGTAACCATAAGATTTGTTAATAATGATTGGAAGAATTTAAAGTTATGGATAAATGGTTTTCAAAGGCAAATTTCTAGTCATGAAATAGTGTATGAATTAAATCTGGACTCTTTTGTTGTTCCAAAATCTAATTCAATAGAGCTCATACCTGTAAGTGAAGATATAAGTGTGGCAGAAATTAAAGTAGAATCTTTTGAACTTGATTAATTTATAAAAATGTCTGAGTCAAATAATAGTGGAAATGGCAATTTAGGTAAGATTGGTGATTTTTTCAGTAATATTGGTGATTCAATTAGTGATTCAACTGAGACTACACAGGTCGGTGGAATTTGGGTTACACTCATGATTATTATTCCCATTATTGCTGTTTTTATGGATGCATTCAGACTTGGATTTAATAGAACTGCAAGTTCTTTAACTTATGCAATCCTAATGTATTTAGCGGTTTCTGTTATCTTTTTTTTAACTAATTTATTTGGAGGTCTTCATCAAGAAAAAACTGTTGGAGAAATTTTTACGCCATTGGGTGTTGCATTATTAATTTCTTTAATTCAATTAGCAGTTCCTTATTTTGCTTTTGCTTATCTTCCCACTTTATTTCCAAGCGTATATGGTATATTAATATTTGTAGTTTTACTGTTTTCTCCCTGGCTTTTTTCTTTAATTTTTATTTTAAAGATTGATGTTAAATTTATACATGTTCTCAGAGCAATATGGATAGTTATTCTTGTAGTTCTTGTAATATTTTTTATGATGGGTTCTATAATAACAAATGCACGAGCAATTGCATCTACAACTTCATTAGATGTTTCACCGCAAGAAGCATTTATTACATTTTGGAATCAAATAAAACAAGAATTAGGCAATATTAAAACCCAGATAAATGAATCAATAAATGTTAAACTTCATCCTGAATCTGCAAAATCTTCTATAGATAAAAACTCTAAAATGAGATTGGGTGTCTATATAGATCAAACAAGTATTGACTTAATGCAATCAATATTGTATGCTGGAAAAAGAATTGATATTCGTGCAGATTTAGCTTATGCAACTTTAAGAGATAAAATTTCTGTGCAAGCCGGTTGTTATGCTATAGATATTAATGATCCTGATATAAACGATGGAAATAGTCTGAGTCATAGAATACCTGGAAACATAGATTATTCTGAATTTGATGTGTATGGTGAAGACAAACGAACCTTGGTTTGTTCTTTTGATAATCCTATGATAGTTGCAAAAGGAAATTATAATGCATATTTTGAGACAAAATTTAATTTTGAAACTTGGGCATATATTGATTATACTTTTGTAGAAGAAACGTTAAAGTGGGAATACTTTTATAACGGTCTTGACATAAACACAGAATTAAACATTGATAAAGATCAAGTTCCCATATTTACTGACGGACCTGTTAAAATATCTTTGATAGCTATTTCACAACCTATTGGATTAGATTTAAACACAACCAATCCGACGAGACCACAATTTGGTATAGTGTTAGAGAATTTTTGGAAAACTGGTAAAATAGATTTTGTTGATGAAGTTGTTGTTCAATTACCTAAAATGTTAAGACTTACTGAATGTAAAATGGGATTTGGAAACGCAGGAAGTCCTTGGCGAGAAGAAGATCCCGATACAGGCGAAAAAAGTGATTATTTTCATTATTATGTTTTTGAAAATCCTTTACAACAATCAGGGGTAATGGAAGATATTATTTGCAAGTTGGAAGTTAATAAAGGTATGTTTGAAGAAGAATTAGGTCTTAATAATAAACTTCAGAAAACAATTGTCGTGACTGCAAGATATTCATATGTTAATGAAGCTCGTCCAACATTATTACGAGTTAAAGAAAATCCTTTACTTAATTAATGTATTAATTCAAATCATTTTAGTCAAAATAAGACAAATAAAGAGAAATAAAATGAATCCAAAAGTTGAAAGCAAAAAATTTATTAGTAATTTTAATAAAACTAATATATTTAAAATTATAACCATATTTACTTTAATACTTTGTATGGGTTTACTTTTTGGTTGTACAACCGTGCCTAATAGTGCAGTAAGAATTACTGGAAAAAAAGGTTTGGAAATTCAATTTCTAAAATCAACTCCGGATGAAGTGTATGAAAATACAAACTTTTTTACTCGGTTAAATATTAAAAATGTTGGCGCTTATTCAATAAATGATGAATCTAATCCCGCATTTGCCGCATTGACAACCGATAAATTTTATTTACAATATGATATTTGGGGTAATACTGATAGAAGTTTTAATTTAGACGGAATGAGTTCTATTTATCCAAGTGGGGATTACACCATTCTTGATTTACCTGAGTTTTATGTTCCAACACTTAGAGGAAATATTCTAAATCCTGAAACAGAATTATTTGTTAGTGTTTGTTATCCTTACCAAACTACTTTTGTAGAAGATGTATGTATTGACTTTGATGTTTATGATATGGATGAAAGACCAAAAATATGTCATGCAGAAGAGTCAATGTATACTCGAGGACAAGGTGCACCTGTTGCAGTTACAAAAGTTGTTCCTATAGTTAGACAGATTAGAAATAAAATAATTCCTGAATATTTTATAACTATTGCAAATGTTGGAAATGGTTTAATAGCAATGCCTAAAAAACAAGGAGATACTTGTGATGAAATTGCTAAAGGTCAAAGAGACTTAGGAATTGTTAACATTAGAGCTGCAATATCAAACACAACTTTAAATTGTACTTCCACTAAATTAAATTTAATAAATGATGAAGTAGAAGTAAGATGTGCAGCAATAAATGGTGTGATTGGTACAACTAATTATTATGCGCCTTTAACAGTTGTTTTAGATTATTATTATATAGAATCAATTTCTAAAGATTTCGATATAACTAGAACAATGATATATGATCCTTCGGTTTTTATCAGAGATTCAAGTTGTGAAGGTAAGGAAGTTGGTGCCTTGTGTTTTAAAGATTCAAGAGTTTGTAATGCTGAAAGTAGGTGTGTGGATAAATGCGAATTTTGTGCATCACATGAAACTAAAGATAGATACGATTTTTGTAATAATGTTTCTGCAGATTATTCTTGTTCTTGCAATAGTGATGAATGCACATTATTGGGTGAGGGTTGCGAATTCGGGTTATGTAAAAATAAACAATGTTGTAATTATGTTCCAAATAAAAAAGGAATAACTTACAGTTCTAGGAAAATGTATTTAATAGATGATTTTAAAGATAGTCATTTTTTGAAAGATGAATTTGAAAGTACAACCACTTTAACGTCAGATTATGAATATAGATTTAAATCAGTTTATCCTAATAGTAAAAAATATTGTGAAATTTGTCTTTATAGTTTTGAAGCTTCAACTCCAGAATTAATGGATTGCACAATAAGAACAGAATGCACTTCACTTAATAATTTTTTATATCATAGTTTTCCTGGTGAAGATATAAATAAAGAGTTCATAGTTTCTTTAGGTGTTTTTGATTATCCTGAAAGAATGATTAATGAAGTTCCAATAACAGACAATCATAGAATAAAAATAGTTCCTACCACAGAATGTATTTACGACGGACAACTTCTCGAGAATGAATTAGTTTGTAATCTTGTGCGTATGCCTGATGAAAGTTCATTCTTTGATGAAATAACAAAATGTGAATATTGTGCATCTGGTAAAGTTAGTACTGTTTTCACTTGTGATCCTAAGATAGATCCTAATTATGGTTGTTATTGTAATGAGTTTAATGAAGCGCAAGGTTATAGTTATATTGATGATGATAATAATGTTGATGAAACTGCTTACTGTGAAGGTGGAGACAAACATTATTGTTGTGTTCCCAAAGATTCTACGTCATTTACTAATTTAAATGGTATTTCTCTTAAGTTTACTTATTCACCTCAAAGTTATTTTGAAGAGTATCCTGAAGAAACTGAAGTACAAGCTTGTGATTTATCTCAGTGTATTGCTGTGGATGTAATTCAATTTACTTTTAATAAGTTCAGTGATTTGAACAGATTAGATTTAAATAATGATGGACAAATAACAATGGCTGATGCAGGTTGTCCTACTTCTACTTCTGCACCTGAAAACTGCACTCAACAAGAAGCTATTGTAGTATTAGAAGAAACTCAACAAGCACTACAACAAACAGGACCAACTTGTCCTGTCGGGTCTACTGGTGAATTAATTCTTGACTTTTCTGTTCCTGGAACAGAAATTCCTGAAGGCCCAATCTGTGGAAAACTTGTTATACAAAATTTTATGGGAACCACGCTTAGTTTGGATAATAGAGAGATAATCGAATTTGAACTAGTTAATTCTCCTAATTTGAAAAGTCTGTATTTGCGTAGTAATAGTTTGGGTTCTGGTTTTGTTCTTCCTTCTGATTTGACTAGTTTGGAGTATTTGGATTTAGAAAGTAATAATTTGGGTTCTGGGTTTGTGCTTCCTGTTGGTTTGTCTAGTTTGAGATATTTGAATTTGGGATATGATGGTTTGGGTCCTGGTTTTGTTCTTCCTTCCGATTTGACTAGTTTGAAGGAGTTGTATTTGTATTATAATGATTTGGGTCCTAATTTTGTTCTCCCTGAGGGGATGGGTCCTGGTTTGACTAAGTTGGGGTTGTCGAATAATGATTTGGGTCCTAATTTTGTTCTTCCTGAGGATTTGGGTCCTGGTTTGAAACAGTTGAATTTGCGTAATAATAATTTTGGTCCCAATTTTGTTCTTCCTGCAGGGGTGGGTCCTAGTTTGAGATATTTAGATTTATATGGCAATAGTTTGGGTCCTAGTTTTGTTCTTCCTGCAGGGGTGGGTCCTGGTTTGGAGTATTTAGGTTTAGGAAATAGCGAGTTAAGTCCTGATTTTGTTCTTCCTGATGGTTTGTCTGCTTTGTGGAATTTAGGTTTAGGAAATAGTGGTTTGGGTCCTAATTTTGTGCTTCCTGAGGGTTTGTCTAGTTTGACTACGTTGAATTTGCGTAATAATGGTTTGGGTCCTGGTTTTGTGCTTCCTGTTGGTTTGTCTAGTTTGAAGGAGTTGAATTTAGAGAATAGTGGTTTGGGTCCTGGTTTTGTTTTTCCTTCTGGTTTGTCTAGTTTGAGATATTTGCATTTGGAAAATAATTATTTGAGTGATGTGGATATACAAAGAATTAATAATAGTTTACCTGCTGAATGTAGCTTTTATTATGGTCGTCAAAAAGAAAGAGTTGGAGGACCTGATTAATCAATTCTTGACTTTTCTGTTCCTGGAACAGAGATTCCTGAAGGTAAAATCAATGGAAAACTTGTTGTACAAAATTATGTTGGAACTCAACTTGATTTGGAAAATAAAGGAATAACTGAGTTTGAAATATTTAATGCGCCTAATTTGAAGCAGTTGGATTTAGATAATAATTTTTTGGGTTTTGAGTTTATTCTTTCTGAGGGGTTGACTAGTTTAGAAGTATTAGGGTTGCGATATAATTATTTGTCTGAATTTGTTGTTTCTGCTTCTTTGGTTAATTTGAAACAATTGAATTTGGAGGGGAAAGATTTGGGTTCTGAGTTTGTTTTTCCTTTGGGATTGGATAATTTAGAGTATTTAAATTTGTATTATAATGACTTGTCTCAAGAGCAAATACAAGAAATTCAAGAAAAAATACCTGAGACTTGTGAATTTATACATTATTAATTTTTTTTAATATTATTTATAGATTTGAGTTTTAGAAGTTAAATAATTTACCATCTATTCTGAAAATAGGATTCTTAAAGACTTGATCAAAATGTGTTTTCGCTTTTATTGCTCCACCCATCCAAGAATTACTACCAAAAGCAATATGTGCTGTTCCATACTTTTTTTCATCAACAATTGTTGTTCCAATAATTTTAGCAGATTTATTAGTTCCAATACCTAACTCGCACACTTTTTTAGTTCTTTCAGGAAACTTACTTCTTCTTGCAGCCCATGCAAAAGTATCTTTTAATAAATTAGACATTGCACTTTTTCTAATCATTTTTACTTGACCTTTTTCTATTTCTACAACAATTGGTTCAGTTGGCAAAATAGTTTTTTTCCAAGTTCTTATTGAACCATCTAATACGAGTTTACCTTCAGCAGTGTCTTCAATTGGTGGAATATATACTTCTCCTGCAGGCATATTTCCTCCTTTTCCAAGCATATTATAAATTCCTGAATTATTTATAGAAGTTCTACCTTTTAAGTTTAGAGTTAAATCTGTTCCTGCTTTTGTTTGAATATTTATTTCGCTTGCATTATCCAATGCTTTTTTTATTTTTTCTCCAAATTTGTGTTGTGTTTTAAAGTCAACATTCAATGAATCTATAAAATATTTAAGATGTCTTTCTTTAACATTCATTAATCCTGAACTAGATAAATATCTATGTCCATTTTTTTGACAATAATTTCTAAAACTCTTACTATGAAAATCAAACTTTCCAATCTTATTTGAAACATTAAGTATCATAACGCTATTTTTTGGAAGAGTTTTAAGTTTTCTTGCCAACGCAACATCTATATCTTCATTTACAAACTTGTGATTCTGTATGTGTAATTCAGTATTAATTCCAAGATTGTGTGCCGCTCTATAATATGCCCCGCTTATTAATGGAGAAGTTAATGATCCCTGACCCACATCACCGATAACAAGAACTTTAGATAAAGGCATTTTATCTATTTGTAGAGATTGTTTTATAACTTTCTCAAACACTTTTATATCAACATTACCAAATAAAGGCAAAACAATATCTAGATTCATCTTTATTTTAATTAGTCTTTCTGTTTAAATAGTTTTCAGTTTTGAACTGCTTAGAAATAAATTTAATCAAAAAATATCTTTTTATAATTAAATCTTGCTAATTCTTTTTCAATGTCTTCATAAGTTTTACCGCATACCATTCCACCTGCAGTAAAAACTTCTTGAGTTATTTCAACAAGACAGAATTCGGGTATTTCAAATTCATCTTTTGCTTTTTCTGAGTCAAATTCAACATCAACCAATATCAAACCTTTAAGCGCATCCTGAAAAACATCTATTTCTGCAATTCTATCTTTGTATTTGTAATAATATCTTTTCTTGCGAACTCGTTTTCCTTGCAGTTGTGTTAATTCTTCAAACTCTTTTTCTGTAAGAATTATTGTTTGTTCTCGTTGAATTGAAGAATCTCCTTCTTTTACGGGCGATTTTTTGGTCATTTCATACTTACTTCCATTCTTGCGAATTCTTAAATTTGGGTGCATACTTTCTTTAGGAATGTATATATCATAAACTTCTTTAAATTCACAATCCTTTAACCCTTCAGGAATATTTTTCAAAAGATATGTCTTTTCTAATTCAATCATACTCTTTTCTAGAATTTAGTTTATTATAAAAGTTTTGTTTTCATTTATGATAAACAAACTAATCTGATTTTACACTATTTATGGTCCATCCCATAAATTTTATAAACGTCTAGTAATAATTTAGTCTTATGAAACATACAAAAAAGGTCTGGCCAGAATATTTTCAAAAGATTTTAGATAGTAAAAAAACATTTGAACTTCGTCTTGCAGATTGGAACTGTAAAGATGGAGATACATTGACTTTGCAGGAATGGGATCCTGAAACAAAAGATTTTACAGGCAGAAAAATAGAAAAAGAAGTTACTTATGTTTGTAAAACAAAAGATTTCACATTCTGGTCAAAAGAAGATATTGAAAAATATGGTTATCAGATAATTGCTTTTAAATAATTGTAATAATAAATAAAAAAAATAACTATACGTCTTCAAGACCGCCCTCAACAACTTTAAATGCTGCTTCTCCATCAGGAAGATTAGGTGAATCAACAAGCTTTGCAACTCGGCTTCCAGCTTTACCTTTTCTTAGATAAATTCTAAAAGTAGAATTGTGTGCAACAATATGTCCACCAATTGCCTCTGTTGGATCTCCAAAGAATTGGTCTGGCTTAGTCATAACTTGATTTGTTACATAAACGCAGCAATTATGAATACTTGCTACTTTAGCAAGAACGTGCATGTGTTTGTTTAATTTTTGTTGTCTGTTTGCAAGTGTTCCACGACCAACAAATTCTGCTCTAAAGTGAGCTGTTAAAGAATCAACAATTACTAATTTAACATTATTACCTTCTTTAATTAGATCTTCTACTTTTTCAGCTAATAACATTTGATGGTCAGAATTAAATGCTCTTGCAACTTTAATCTGTGATAAAACCATTTTTGGATCAAGACCTGCACCTTCCGCCATTTGAATAATTCTTTTAGGTCTAAATGTATTTTCAGTATCAATGAAAACAACAATTGCGTCAGGGTTTTGTTTTATTGTATTTATTGCTAATGCGTGAGCTATTTGTGTTTTACTTGAACCATATTGGCCAAAACATTCTGTAATACAACCACTCTCAAAACCACCATCCAGAAGTGCATCTACATTAGATGATCCTGATGGAATTCTAAAGATTAATTTTCTTCTTTCTAATATTTCTGAACCAGAAGCGAATCCCATATTCATATTGCTTCTTGATGATTGTATTATTTTTCTAGCAGTTGTTTCTGTTACGCCAGATGCTGAAACTAATTCTCCGGGTGTTGCAACCGCAATAGCCATTAGTGTATCAAATCCTGCAAGAGAGAGCTTTTCAGCTGTTGCAGCACCCACTCCAGGTAAATCTTGAACTCCTAATTCTTTTTCTTTTTTTTTATCCTCTTTTTTTGTTTCTTTAGGTTCTTTTATTATACTTTCCTCTATGGTTTTTGTATCTTGATTTTCTTCTTTTGTCATATTATTACCTCGCGACTATTATTATTTTATAAAATGTAAAAATAAAAAGTGATAAATTACTCTACTAAATACTATTTAATTTTTAAATATCAATACTACAATTAATAGATTAATATTACTAATAGATTCCATCATCATTTGTTTTGCTTAATGCTAAGTACTCATAAGCTTTATTCAAAACAAGAATTGCTTTTGGTAAATCCATTTGTCTTAAACTACTTGTAGTTCGCCATTCATCTGTAGTTTTATCTTTGAAACTTCTTTCAAAAGATACTGTAAAGAATTCTGTTGGTTCTCCAAGATTGTTTTTACCTTGGTTTTTCCATATTGTTGCAGCCACTGCGCCTGCTCTAAACTTTTTTTCTGGATGCTTTTTACCCATAATGTCATCCACACTTGGGGCTTTAACTCCCGGTATTCTTTCTTGCATTTTTTATTCCTCCGTTGCTTGTCGCATTTTATTTCACATAACTACACTCCTTCTCTGTTACTTTAACAGATGTGGTAATTGTATTGTTATGGGAGATTGGTTTTACCCAATAAGAACTAGTAAGTTGAACTTATTTATATACTTTTTTCGTATTTGACCAGTGCTTATTTTTGAGAAGTATTATTTCTTCTGATATTTTTCGAATGCATTGTATTTTTCGATTGACTCTTGTTTATCTTTATCGTAACAATATCCATATTCTCTTTTTTCTTCTGTATCGCCTGTGTTTAAATCTATTGTTGTTATGTCTTCAATCATAAATCCATCTGAATTTATTGTGGTATAACTTATTGCGATTTGGTTATTTCCCAATATTTTTATTTCATTTCCTGATGTTGTAAATGCTGTTTTCCCATTTGATTTGTATATGCTGTAAAAGTTATAAGGATCTCCTCCAAAATACTTTTCAGTGAAAAAGTATTGGTCATTTGCAGAATTAGATAATATTGGTTTCAGATCATCACCTATTTCAGTGTAGATTTCGTCACTAATTTCTTTAGTCTCAAGATTAAGTATTTTTTGTTCTTGAATTCCTCCCAAATGTCCCAGTATTGATTCTTCTAATATGAAATATTCTTGTCCTTCAACATGAATTATTTCTTCAATCTTTCCATTTGGAAGTTTAAGAACATGCAAACTATCTCCATCAAAATTTAGTAAATATTGGGCTTTTGTATCAATTCCATATTTTCCTTTTTTTAAACCGAGTAAGGGATACGTTTGAGAATCAATTGTGTCAACTTTAGTTATGCCTAATTTGGAGAATTGAATTAATCCATCAAGCGACTTAGTGTTCATTGTTTGTTCAGCGACAAACTGTGGTTTGCTGAATTCTACTGCAGCATCTTGTGCTATCGCATAAGCTGTTGGCACGAATATTGTTGTTAGTGTGGTTATTGTTTCTATAGGATGGTTTATAATAGAATTACCCATTTCGAATATTTTATCTTTGATGATTTCTGCGGTTATTCGTATTTCTTTTTTCCCTAAGTAGTTTTGTATTGTATTTTTGAATTTTTTTAATACCATTTTTTTAAACCTCTTTCAGCATTTTAGCTATCATCAAATTGATTGATTCGAATTGCTATTGTTTAGTAACAACCATCACCTATTTATATTATTTGTATATTAATACTATTAATAATATTATTTTTCAAAAACTTTATAAAATGAGATTTGTTTTCATCAATTATGAATAGAAAGATAATTAAACAAGGATTAAAGGCCTATACAATAACTTTACCAATTTCTTGGATTAGGCAAAACAATCTAGAAATTGGTTCTGAAGTAGTTCTTAATGAAACTAATAATAAAATAATAATATCTAATGAGCAAACCATATTTATAGAAAAAAAAATTGATTTTAATATTCAGAATGAATATCTTCTTCAAACAAAAAAACCCTATAGATTAATACAAAGAATTTATTCTTCACTTTTCAAAGCAGGATATACTGAAATTAAATTTCATTTTTCAAAACCTGAAATAGCTAAATATTTGAAGAAAAGAACAGATTTATTTATTGGCTGTGAAATTATTGATGAAGATAAGAATTATATTATTATTAAATCTATTGTTAATCCAAATAAAGAAGAATTTAAGAATCTTTACAACAGGGCTTTTTTGATTATATTAACAATTTCTAAACAGCTAATTTCAAATCTCAAATCAAATGATTTTGATATTTTAGATCTTAATGAATTTGAAAGGACTAACGGAAAAATTACAGATTATCTTAAACGTTTATTAAAATTAACAACAATTGTGGATTCAGATAATCTATCCTATTATTATTCTTTAATTGCTGAAAATGAAAGATTGTGTGATGAATATAAATATTTAATAATCAATCTTGCAAAAGAAAAAAAAGTTTCAAAAGAATTAATATCTATTTTGGAAAAACTAGATGAAGGATTAAACTTAATGTATAAACTAATCAATAAATACGATATTAATTTAGTTAAGTCGATTTCAGTATTGAGAGAGAATTTAATAAATCACATTGATTCAAAATTAGATTCTTCTAAATATAAATTACCTTTGTTTTTTACAAGAAATATCATGATTAAAATTTATGAATTATGTGAAGCAATTCTAGAAATGAATATTTAAGCCGCAGTCTGAATAGTATTTTTCTTTTTTGTATCAAGAATTATTTCATTTTTTTTATTCATAATGTAATCGAATATTTGTTCAGCACCATATTTTTCCAAATAAATATCAACACCTCTTTTTAATCTATTTTGATATTGATTTGTTACTAATTCACTAAGTTTAGTATTAAATTCTTCTTCATTTTTCGTTTCAGAATAAGTTTCTATTATTCTTTCAACAGACTGATAAATTTCATTGATATCTGACCTATAAAATTCTGAAAATGTTATTAAGTGTTCAGTTATCTCATTTATGTCATATAGGTGGTTAGAATTTTCTTTTAGAATTGTTGATATTTTCGATTTTAAATCTTCTTGAGTTTCATAAGAATCCATTAAAGCATTATGTAGTTTGAATTTTATTTTGTTTTCAATTTCTTCAGGTAATGTTCCTACTGAATTGATTAGATTGTAATTTGATACCAAATATTGCCTGGTGATTTTACTATTCTTTATTATATTTTTCTTTGATATTTTTTTTAATTCTATTTGTGTTGAATCGATGCGGTGAATCCCTTTATTAATATCAAATTCTTCAAATAATTTATTTGGAGGAATTGTTGAATCTCCATTATTTACTCTATCAATTCCATATTCAATCCCTATTTCCAATTGTTTACCATGAAAATCCAATATGTCTCTCCAATCAAGTAATCTTTCACCAGATGCAGTTTTAGGAATCATTTTATAATCTTTATTTTTTTTATCTCCAGGACCTTCCACAAAAACTTGAAATTGTTTTTCATTGAAATCATATCCTAATTTTTTTAGAATTTTAATTGCGTAATTCTTGGTTTTACCAGATGTTATCCAGTCGTCAGCAATTATTAGTTTTTCATTTCCTGCGTGGTAAGCAAATTTTTCCTTGAATGCATTCATAATTATTTCATCTGCTATTTCAGGGGATTTTGAAGAATCAAAACCCGAATTTATTTTTGTAAGTGCATCGACAAGTTTATTTTGGTTAGTAAGTTTAAAATAATTTATTTTTGGTAAATCTTTTTTATCTTTGAATTTTGAAAATAAATATTCGGCTACTTGACCGAATGGTCTTGCACCTCTATCTGCAAAAATTATTTCATCTGCATCATTTTTTATACAATCTTTTAAGAATTCAACTGTGAAATCAGTTAACATTTCTGCACGGTATTCGAGAGTTTTTTTTATTTTTTCTTTTTTAACTCTCTCAGATTCATTTACATTTATTTTTTCTCGTAGAATAAATGTTTCAGGAGCTGTTTCTTGAATATTCACACGAAGATCTTCAAATTTATTTAATAAACCTAAACCAATAACATCTGATTGCATTTGTTCAAAAGTATTATACTTTGCAAATAATTCTGGATGTTCCATTATTACAAATGGGTCCATATAAAATCTAAATTCATTGTTATTTTGGGGGTTCATATTTTTTGGAATTATTTGGGTGTAATGATCTATAGTATCTTCAATTTTAGGTTTTTCTTCAAGATTTGGAAAATTTGCAGTAGGTAGTATTCCCCATCTTTGCATATATTGCAAGTTAAATATTTCTTTTATATTCTTAGGAATCGAATCAAAGTTTTGGACTTGTTGATTTTCATTTGTGTTGCTGTTAAACATGTTCATAGCTTCATCTTTATAATCTTGAATTATATCTTCATAGTAGTTTACAAAGACTTTTTTGTAATTTTCTTGAAAATTTTCAGGAACTAGTTCATATTCACTTAAAGTTAAGTTTGATTTTGTTAGTTTGTTGAAATTAGTAATTAATCCTTCTCTGTAGCTTCCTATGAACGTCAGATCTGAGTAATACTCTAGAATTTTATCTAATTGTTCATTTGCATAATTTGTGTATTTATCGATCTTTTTTTGTTGCATCAAATTTACTGCGACTTCAGCTTGTTTTTGATTGAAACGTTGGTATTGTGAGACTTGAATGTGAAAATTAATTAATTCTTTTGCTCTAGCATTTATTACGGGAGGAGAAAACATCATGTTTGCACCTACTAAAAGACTCACTGCTTTTCTAAATGTGTATTTGATTATAGAACTCAGACTTTCTTTGGATTTTTGACCATGCGATTCAGACATAAGGTATATAGATATTATATAATATTTATAAAGTTTTCTATTTTTAACCACTAAATAGTGATTACTTGTTGAAATATTGAATTCTGGACTCTCCGCGTCTTATATGCTATTTTACACAATTTAAATACATATTAAATTTTAGAAATTGTGGAATCTGATAAACTTGTTATGTTCTTCTAATTAATTTTTTTATCCATATTTAATTTTTAAGTATGGCTGTGAAACCGCGAGAATTAATCTAACACTATTCATTATTGCGACAGAATTATTTTAATAATAATTGCATAGCTTATCCAAAGAACTAAACCCTAACAATAAATTATATATCTTCATAAGGATAAATCTTTAGTAGATTTCGTTTTCCAACTTTAAATTGTTTGAGGTAATTTATTTAGTATACTATTTAGAAAAAAAAATTAATTAAATCCCATAGCTGTTTCACTGGATTCAATAGTGGAATCCATATTTGTTTCTTGGTAATTTGCATAGTCACTGGCTGCAAAAGCAGTTATAACAACTCGCTTTGGTTTATTATATTCTCCTGATGCAACTTCTTTTCCATCTACAAATAATTTTTGACCAATTCCATCCTTAAAAGAGTAAGCTACTTCATGAATCTTATTATCAAGTAAATTTAGTTCCTGTGTTTTCATTATAGGACTTCCTGCACTCAATGTTTTATCTTGAAAATTATATATTATTCTTATACCTTCAAGTCTTTCAGATGTAAAAATGATGATATGTGATGGAAGCGATTCAATATTTAATCCTAATAGTTCTGGATTGAAGTTTCCTCTAAAGGTAATAGTTCCTTCTTCGTTATTTCCAAAATCAACACTATCATGTCCTTGAAGAAGAAGCGGTTCTGGTTCTGCATTTGCTACTGCGTTATTTGTTATCGAATTACTTGTTGCAAGAAAAATAATAAATCCTACAATAATTATTGGTAGTATATAATAGTATATTTGTTTCATTGTATTTTATTCAATACCAACTTTATTTATATATTTTTTTGATTTTAATGATATTGTGAAACCCTCTGTATTTTTGTGTGCGTCTGTGCCACCAATGTCAACATTTTCGACTTGAAAAGGAGATAATGGTGGCAGGCCAGACTGAACAGACGATGTTTCTGTACGAAGTGCAGAGTTATCGTATGAGTAGTAGTATACAAAAATATGAAAAAAAGAAAGGGTTTTACAATGGCCTGATTTTAAGATTAATGTTAATTTAACCTTGCATAAATAAAAAAAGAAGAATATTTATAAACATTTTAGTAATTCTGAAGTAGTAAAGGAATTTAAATGGTAAATTTAGTAGACTGTGATGGAATTGACCTTGGAACTAAGCATCTAGAACTAACTTCAATGGCTCAAGAAGAACTAACTCCTGCAATTAGAAAAGAAAAACTTGAATTAGATTTATTTCCTCATTATCCTGTTTTTTTACTTAACTCAAAAAAATTAGCAGAAACAGGTAAATTGTTTTTAACAAACGAATATAGAATGTTTGAGATGTATTTATTTATATTTTCTTGTCTCGGTTTACGGGCGCCTAATAATCCCTATGCTTCTGCAATTGAAAACATTTTACCTGATAAAGCAATTCTATTATTAAATGATGAAAATAAGTTTTGTACAACTTATTCTGAAGATATAGGTGCATTAACATTAGCAGGTATTCGTTATGGTGGGTTAGATCATGAACAAGCAGGGCATAATAAACCTGGTAAGAATGATCGAGGATATCTGAATATGGTTCCTGTTTCTAAAGATAGATTTCCATTAGAAAAATATAAAATAGCAAGTTCAGAAGAATTTCATAAATTATCTGATATTCATGGGGGTGAAGGTTCTCTTTGGTCGGGTAAATATCTTGTATCCCATCTTATTTTAGGTTTAATGAAACAATATTTATATCATGATAGTGCTGATATGATAAGTGTTGGTAATTTTATTATGAACACTTCAAGCTTTCGTATGCCTCATACGCATTATAAATCTAAGAAACAATTAAATTCTCAGCAATTAGAAATTAATGGTGTTTAAAATGAAACTTTTTTCAAAAAAATATCGGTTAGAATTGCCAAGATATCCTAGATATCCTAGAGAAGTATCAACGTATAAGCAAGAGAAAGAAAATTTGGACACGCTTTTAATAGCATTGAAATTTATGATTAATGAAGTTCATTCGGTTGAATTAGATTTATTTCCTAATTATCCTGTTATCTCACTTGATCCGGTTATATTAGGACTTCTAGGTTCTGCTTTAAGACCTTTAGGAGTTATGGCAGAATCTAAAATTAAAGAGCTTTTACCTGATAAAGCAATTTTATTGTTAAGTAACGAGGATAAAGTTTGCACAACATATTCTAAAGATCTTGATGCATTAGCGCGTGCAGGCATTTGCTATGGTGGACTAGATTGTTATACTTATACAGATTCTGTCGATCCAGGATATATGAACGTGGTTCCAATTTATTCAGAGAAGTTTCCAGTAGAAGATTATGAATTAGCAAGCGCTATTAAATTGCATGGCTTTCCTTCTTTAGGCGTTTGTACTCGGTCTGGCAAATATCTTGTAGCACATTTTATAATGGGATTATTAATGCGAGATTTGTATCACGATGATGCTGATATGGTAAGTATTGGACAACCAAACAAAAATACTTCAGAGTGTTATATTCCTCATACGCATTATAAAAAAAAGGATATGTGTCCATAATGATAAAAAATACTGCCTTGGAGTAAATTAAGTTAAATACATTTTGGGTGTAAGCACAAAATTATCGTATTTCACGATTAGAATTTGGCCATGAAGTGGTCAACAACTCTTCGCAGTATAGAAACATATTCCATTTTGGACATACCCCTAAAGATATAAATCCTATATTTAATTCTAAATTTATCATATTCTTTTAAAAGAAAAATAAATAATTAAACAATAAAATGAACTAGTATTGCAATAACAATTCCAATAATTGCGCCAACACTAATATCAACAAAATCATGTTTTTTCTTTAGAATTCTACCCATTGCAGTAAATATTGCGATTAATGATAATACTACTGTTAAATATTGATTTAAATTAAAATTAAGAAACACAAATGTGCACATTGAAAATATTCTTGCTGAATGCATACTTGGAAAAGATGAAGCATCAATTTTTTCTATAGCGTTATCAAATTTCATTTTGTTTGGTCTTTCTTTAAAATAAAATTTTCTAATTGTGTAAACCACTAAATATATTAAAATTAATAGGATTATTGCTTCAATAGCAAGACTTAAACTCTTACCCATCATTACAAGAATTAAAAGACCAAATGTGACTAATCCGCCAAAACCACTAGCATCTTCAATCGCATTAACAATTAGAATATTAAAAATTGAATTTAATGTTTTCTTCTTCATAGATGCCTTGTTTATACTTTCTTATTTAAATATTTTGCTCTAAATGAGACTATTGTGCAGAACTGGATAAACGGAAACTCCACTTCAATAACTTGCAGATAGATGTGTGGAATGTAACTGTTCTTATAATAAAATAACAATTTAAAAAATAAGTTAGATAAGTTCAAATAAACCTGAAATTGATTAATTTTTAACTATATTTATTATAATTTTCTTGCGTTATGCATATTATTATCATAAACTTTAAGAGTTCTTAATGCGCTTGCAACTTGTTTTTCACTAAATTTTTCGTTCTTTTCATAATAAAGTGGCAAACTAGTTATGAAATCATTTTTTTTTATACCTGAAATTTTATTAAGATTGTCATCACTTAAAATATCAGTTAAAATACCATATAATTTTTTGTCATCAGGATTTTCTCCCAAATTCTGAATTCTTTGGTGCATTGCTTCATATTCATTTGGATTTCCATTATTTTTCATAATATCACCTTACATTAATTAATATGTCAACTTAAATATAAGCTAATTTATTAATTTTATTAATTAAATTTTTGTATTTCGCTCTTCTTTCGTTCAAAGCATTTATTATTAAACTCTTATTTATTCACTAAAATTTATAAACATATAACTTGCTCTAAGATTAAATGGCTAAGTATGATGATAAAATAAAAGAACTTGAAGAACAAGTTGCTAAAACTAAGTACAATAAAAAAACTCAGCATGCTATAGGTCTCTACAAAGCACAGATAGCAAAACTTAAAGAATCAAGAGAGGCAAGATCTTCGGGTGGTGGTAAAGGTCATGGTTATCAAGTTAGGAAAACTGGTGACGGAACAGTTATATTGCTTGGTTTTCCTAGTGTTGGTAAATCAACTCTATTAAATAAATTAACCGATGCTAATTCTGAAATTGGTGCATATGAATTTACAACTCTTGATGTTGTTCCAGGAATAATGAAATACAAGCATGCAGATATTCAAATATGTGATATGCCTGGAATAGTTAAAGGTGCTGCATCTGGACGAGGTCGAGGAAAAGAAGTTTTAGCTACTTTGCAGAGTGCAGATTTAATTCTTATTCTATTAGATGTTGCAAGTCCGGTTCATAGAAAAGTTATAGAAAAAGAAATTTTTGATGCACATGTTAGAATTAATCAACAAAAACCAGATGTTAAAATAATAAAAAAATCAAGAGGCGGACTTAGTATTGGTAAAACTGTTACTCAAACTTATTTAAGTATTCAAACAATTAAAGATATCTTACGAACATTTAGAATAAATAATGCAGATGTTGTTATAAGACAGAATTTAACAGATGATCAATTAATTGATGTTATTGAAGCAAATAAAATATATGTTCCTGCCATAGTTATTTTTAATAAAATAGATATGATTCCCAAAGAAGAGCTTGAAAAATTGAAAAAAGCTTATTTTCCTGATTTATGTATAAGTGCACAAAAAGAAAATCATATTGGAGATCTTAAAGATTTAATTTTTAATAAACTTAATCTTATGAGAATATATTTGAAAGAGCCAGCAAAAGAAGCAGATCTTAAAGTTCCTCTTATAATGAGTGTAAATTGTAATGTGCGTGATGTTTGTAATAAGCTTCATAGAGATTTTGTAAAAAAATTCAAATTTGCAAGAGTTTGGGGAAAGTCTGCTAAATTTGGTGGTCAAAAATTAATGCTTAAACATCGGTTAAAAGATTCAGATATTTTAGAATTACATTTGTATTAATATATAACTATTTGCAATAATTATAATTTTCTTAATTTATCTTCTATCAACGCCAGAGTTTTTTCAAGTCTTTGCAATTCTGATTCTGCTGTTACTGAAGAATCTTTTTTTGATTTTTTAGTTTTTTTATTTATTTGCTTATGTTTTATTATTTTCTTTTCTTCTTCAATTAATTTATGTTCTGGAAAATATTGATATAGTTTTGTAAATAAAAGTTCTAATTCTTTAGATTCTTGCTTTAAATCTTCAAGCAATTCTATTTTTTTACTTCTTAATATTTTTAGTTTATAATATATTTTTTCAGATTTTATTACTTCTTTAACTGTTTCAAGAGCATTCAATCTAATATCTTTAGGTCTATAAAGATTTACAAATTTGTTTTCTTCTTCTTGGTCTGCCATTTTCTTCTTAATAACTTGGTTCAAAAAGTGTTTTATCTATAAAATGAATTTTCTCAGACATATTATCTAATGTTTCTTTCCATTCAATCATTTCTTCATCTTCTTGAGTCTTAAGATCATTTATTTCATTAAGTACTTCTCTTGAATTTTCGAGTTTAGATTTTATTATATCAATAATATCTAAAACTTCTTTATAAGTGTCAATTTTTACAAAAACTGGAGCATTCATAATTTCACCTCATATTATTATTCTCTTCGAATAATTTATCTTCCATTATCATTAAATCTTTTTGGATTTCAATCATATTTTTATTATACTTTGTTGTAGTTTTAGCTTCTGTTTCTAGTATTTGATTAATATCTCTTATTTTTTCTATGTTTGACTTTATATTGTTCTGAATTTGAAGATTTGCTTGCAAAATTTCCCTATAAACATAAGTTTTAACAAATAAATCTCCTTTAATTTGTTTTCGTTTATATTTTTCTTTTCCCATATCTGTTTTATCATTATTTGAATCATTGAACTGGGGAAGTTTTAAGTTTTTCTCTTTAACTATTTCATCAGGAGAAATCAATTTTTGTTGTTTTTTTATATTTTCAAGTTCTAAATTAATTTCTTTATCAATTGGAGGTAATTTTTCAGGAAGTTCAAATTCGGTTTCATCAGTATTAATTTCTTTATCTACTTTAGAACTTTCAAGTTCCTTATTTTTATCTGAAGTAAATACATTTTCGATTTCTTCATCTATATCGCTTTTTATTTCGATTTCTTCATCTTCAACATTAGTCTGAATTGTACTATTTTGAGATGTTTTATTCTTTTTATCAAGTTCAGGATTTTCTAAATTAAACTTAGCTGAATCTAAATTTATATCCTCAGGCATTATTTCATCTGAAAACTTTGGTTCTTCTAATTTATTAATCAAATCAGTTTTATTTAAATCAGTTACAGTTTTTGTTTGTTCTTGATTTTGAGAGGGTTCTTGAGGTTTATCTGGTTTAGATTCTATTTCAGGAATTTCTTTTGTTTGTTCTGATAAATTTTGGAGCGGGTCTTTTGGTGTGTTTAAATCTGTATTCTTTGGAAAATCATTTGTTTGATTAAAAGGGGGTAGTGGTGGATCGTTTTCTTGAATTTTATTTGGAGAAACAGGTTCATCAGGAACTATTGCTCTTTTCATATCAGTTTTTGTGATTTCAAAATCATTTGTTTTAGGGAAAACAATTTTTTTTTTATTCTCTGTTTGAGGAGTTAAATTTTGAAAGGGGTCCTCTGAAATATTCTGAGATTTATCTGATATGGAATTCTGAAAGGGATCTTCCATTGGAGAGTTCATATTTGAATCTGTTTGAGAATTATTTAATTGTGCAAATGGGTCTTTCAAATTAGGAGAACTATTTTGAGGACTAGTTTGGTTTTTAGAAATATCTTTCTGTTTCTTTCTGCTGAACAATCCCATCTCACACCTCTTTTTACTTAATTATGTTCTTAATATGACTTTATTATAACTTTGCCATAAGTTCATTATGACTTTGGCTTTCCCAATTATATAATTTATTTGGCATTAGCATTTAAAAATATTTTCTATTTTACTGAATTTTAACCTTTATTATTGACATTATTAGGCCGTGTTTCAAAAGTTGCATACTTTTATTAACTTTTTACTTTACAGGGTTCATTTTAGATACATTCTAATTTCATATACTTCCCAAATTAGCAAAACTTAAAAAAAGCAGTGTATTAATGTTTCTAAAATGGCAATAAAACTGTATAATACACTAACAAATAAAAAAGAAAGATTTAATCAAATAGTTGATAATACTGTTAGAATGTATAATTGTGGTCCAACAGTTTATAGTTATGCACATGTAGGTAATTTTCGTTATTTTCTTTTTGTAGATTTACTTAAAAGATTCTTTGAATTAGAAGGATTAAAAGTAATTCAAGTTATGAATATTACTGATGTGGGTCATCTTACTAATGATTCTGATGATGGAGAAGATAAAATACAAAAACAAGCAGAAAAAGAAAAAATTGATCCATTACAGATTTCAAAAAAATACACTAAAGCATTTTTTAATGATTCTGCACTTTTAAAAATAGAACCCGCCGATTTTTATCCAAAAGCAACAGACCATATTAATGAAATGATTGAAATAATCAAAGTTCTTATAGAAAAAGGATTTGCTTATGAAAATAATGGTAATGTTTATTTTGATATTTCTAAGTTTTCAGAATATGGAAAACTTTCAGGTATGAAACTTGATGAATTAGAATCAAGCACTCGAGCTATAGCAGATCCTAATAAAAAACATAAGAATGACTTTGCATTATGGTTTTCAAATTCAAAATATAAAAATCACATAATGAAATGGGATAGTCCGTGGGGTGAAGGGTATCCGGGTTGGCACATAGAATGTAGTGCGATGTCGATGAAATATTTATCTCCTGCTTTTGAAGGTGGAAAATTTCATCCAGAAAAGTTTCAAACAATAGATATACATACAGGCGGCGAAGACAATAAGTTTCCTCATCATGATTCTGAAATTGCTCAAACAGAAGGTGCAACTTCTAAAAAATTTAGTAATTTTTGGTTGCATGTTAAACATCTCATAGTAAATGGAGAAAAAATGAGTAAGAGCTTAGGAAACGTCTATACGTTATCTGATTTAACAACTAAAGGGTTTACTCCTTCAGCAATTAGATTAGAATTTTTATCAACACATTATAGGCAAACTCTTAATTTTACATTTGAAGGAATAACTGCTGCACAAGCAAATATTGATAGAATTCAAGAAGTTGTTGACAAATTACTTGATATTACTAAAGAAGGAGATTCAGAATATCCTGAATTTTGTGAAGAATATCGTGATAAATTCAGGGATGCTCTTTCAGATGATTTGAATGTGAGTCAAGCATTTGGAATAACATTTCAATTTATAACCGAGCTTAATAAATTAATTTCAACAGATAAACTTAATGCTTTAGATGCGGGGCTTTTCTTGAATTATTTTATGGATTTTAATAAAATCTTTGATGTAATTAGATTTGAAAAAGAAGTTATTCCAGATTCTGTTTTAAATCTTGCAGACCAGAGACTTGAAGCAAAGAAAAACAAAAAATATGTAGAAGCTGATGTACTTAGGGACAAAATAAAAGAGTTAGGTTATTTAATTACAGATACAAAAGGTGGAAATTATAAGTTGAAAAAACTTTAAGATATCCTATTTATTTTCTTTTTTCTTTGTTTATAATTTATTTGAAAAGAATCAACACTTCATTCTATTGTTCTTTGCAAACTTTGTAAAATGCATCTTAATCCAACATATGGTTTAACATCACATTCTATTTCTATTGGATTGAATCCTTTCTTTTTCCAAAGAGTTTTAAGATTTTCTAAGTATTCTAAATAATTTTCCGTATCAGGACCACTTAATAAATAAGTTCTTTTAGGTATATAAACCACCTTTTTATTATTTTTTTCTTCCATTATAACATTTATATCTCCTATTAATTCTTCCTCTTTATTTTTAGAATTAGTATATTTAAATAAGGGATAGTTGCTAGTGATTATGTCTTGTTTTTCTAAATCTTTTTTTAATTTTCTTGGTGCACCTTTTGAAATAAAAAGTTCATTATCTGAATACATTGTAATAAGTGTATCTAAATCGTAAAATTTATATTTGTATTTATCTTCTAAGTTTATTTTAACTAATTCAAATCCTTCATTTTTAAGATGATCTGCGGTTTCTTTAGGAATATTTGCATAAGCAAAAGCATGGGTTTTTGTTATTAATAAATCGGCATTATTATATTTATTCAATGGATTATTTATGTGTTTTTTTGTAACATTTTTGAATGGTGCTTTAGCTAGTGCTTTAGCTACTTTATTGAAGATGATTTCTTTGTCCGATGTTCCGAAAAAACAAGTATTAATATACTGATTAGATTGAATAATAAGATATTTTTCTTCATTTTGTAAAGCGAATATGATGTTTCTGGAAAAATATCTCATTATTGAAACATTTTGATTTGGTAATGGATCTAAATATACGAAATTTAATTTTTCATTTAATCCAACAATTTTTTTTACTTTTTGAAACTTTAAAATTGGTTCATAATCTTCTTTTTTTATTTCAGTTTGAGGTCTTTGAGGATCAGTATGTGTATAAACAATAATATCTACTGATTTATCAGGCATTTTTTCAAGAAGTTCTGAGATTAATTTAATTATGTCATGATTACTATTATAGAAATATGCTAAGTGTTGTATTCTACCTTCTAATTCTGATTTTAATTTGAATTCTGAATTTGATTGATTTGCAGTTTGCATAACTAGAGACATTTTTAATTATTTATAAATTTTTCATTGCCGAGTGATTATTAAGAAAATTTAATAGTTAATAGTTTGAATTTTTAATATCTCTAAATAATTCCTCATTAATTTATTCATAATGAGGTCAAATTTATTTTTAGAGCTAAATACGAAACAACTATTATATTTAAAGAAAGATTTATAAAACACACTATTAGATAATGTCATTATAATGAGGAAACCAAATCAATATTTTTCAATTGTAATTGCATTCTTGTTAATATCCTTAGTTTTTTTTATAGAATATAGTATCAATATTGCTCCCAATATTGATGATGTTAATCATCCTTCAGAAAACCTCTCAAATTATATAATAAACGAATACGTGGACTTTTCATTTTTAATAGCTCGTTCTGGGAATATTGCTGGTAGGGCAGATTTTGTTTTAGATTACATTATTAATGGAGGTGAAGAAATCCCTCTTACTAATAGGGAACCAGCTATTTGTGGTTCTGTTATTGATTCTTCGGGAGGAATTTCTTTATTTGAAGACACTAAATGTAATTTTTCAGATTATGATTCAGTTATAACTATTAACTCTGATGATGTTGTTTTTAATTGTAGAGGGCATTCAATTTTTGCCAATGTTTCTTTATCTTCTCAAAGTAATAAGCGTGTTGTCTTTATTAATCAAGTAAATAATGTCACTATTATAAATTGCGATATTAACTTTATTTCTTTATTGAGTAATGGTGCTGAAGCTATTTACTCAAATTATTCTACTAACATATCTATCATAAACTCGAGTATAACTTCTTCGGGTACAGCTATTGAGGGCATTCATTTTCATTCTTTAAATGATAGTGCTGTAACAAATTGTGATTTGAAGTCTACGGGTTCAAATAATGTAAAAGGAATTCATATTGAAACTGACTCTTCAAGAATTTTTCTTACTAATGATTCAATATTTGTGTCATCTGCCGATGCAAAAGCACTTTGTTCAGATGATTTAATTAATTCAAAAATTACCAATATTAGATTGCAATCAGGTTCAGGCTCAGCTTCTTCAGGTATTTCCTTAATTAATACTCATAATTGTGAATTTCTTAATATTTCAAGTAGTGCATTAACTCTCGGTTCTTGGGGATTAGTTCTTGATAATTCAAATGGCAATAAATTTATTGATAGTCAATTATATTCTTCAGGAAGTGTGTTGGGGGGAAACGATCTTCAGTTTCGATCTAATACTTTGTGTTCTCAAGATAATACTTTTGAAAATGTACTTTTTAATACTTCAAATATCGCTTCTGCTTGTTTTGATACTGAAGGATTCAATACTTTTATTTGGAAGAATGATGAGAGCATTATTTCTTGGAATTTGAATAATACTTTATCTGTTTTTGGAAATGATGTTCCTTTAGGATTAGATAAAGGAATAATCCTAAAAAATAATTTTATTGATGTTGAAGTTACGGATGTTCCTGCTTTGAATGTTTCAGCCAATTTAACTTTTGTAGGTCCTTTAGATATTGATTTGGATAATTTTGATGTGTTAATGAATGGTGTCTTATGTGATGATATTTGTTCTGTTCCTGTTGTTAGTGGTAATGAAGTAAGATTTAGTGTCAAGCATTTTACTAATTTTAGTTTGAATACTTCTTATGAAGGATTTTATTGTGGTATGTCTATTGATACTTCTGGTGTTCATACCATGGTTGAGAATTTGGATTGTAATTTTAGTGATAGCGATTATCAGAATGTTGTTACTATTAGTGCGAATGATGTTGTGGTTGATTGTGATGGTTTTAGTGTTATTGCTAATGCTTCTGGTACGAGTGACTTCAATAGAGTTTTTTATGTTAATGGGTATAATAATGTTTCTTTTAGGAATTGTAATGTTGAGTTTGAGGGTGATGGTTCTGATGCTGATTCTGCTTTTTATTTTGATAGTTCTTATTTTAGCAGTGTTGTTGATAGTAGTGTTGTAACTTCAGGTTATTCTTCTAAAGGTATTTATTTTCGTTATTCTGATAATTCGAGTGTTGTTAATTCGAGTGTTGTGACTTCTGGTGATTCTTCAACCGGTTTTAGGTTTTATGATTCTGTTAATTCGCGTGTTGTGAATTGTAGTGTTGTGACTTCTGGTGATTCTTCAATCGGTTTTAGGTTTGATCCTCATTCTGATAATTGTAGTGTTGTGAATTGTAGTGTTGTGACTTCTGGTGATGGTTCTGATGGCGTTATTTTTTCTTCTTTTTCTGATAATTGCAGTGTTGTTGATAGTGGTGTTGTGACTTCTGGCAGTAATGCGAGGGGTGTTTGGTTTTATTCTTGGTCTCATAATGGTAGTGTTGTGAATACCACCATTGTAACTTATGGTCTTCTTTCGCCAAGTATTCTTTTTTATTCTTCTAATAATGGGTTTGTGAAGAATAGTTTTTTATCTTCTAATTATTACGATGTTCAGTTTCGAGATGTTTATGTTGATCTTAATCTTTGTCCTGTTAATGTGTCTTTTGTGAATGTGGTGTTGAATTCTTCTAGTGTTGATTCTGAGTGTGATGATACTAGTGGTGATAATAGTTTTATTTGGTTTAATGATAATGCTAGAGTAGAATGGGTAATTCCTAATAATGTTGATTTTGATGGTGGTGTGCCTTTTGGTTTGGGTCAAAGTATTACTTTAGAAAATAATTTGGTTGATGTGAATGTTTCTGTTTTTGGTACTGGTGGTTTTAATCGTGGTGCTGATTTATCTTTTTATGGTTTGGAGTTTGTTGATACACCTGTTACTTTGATGGGTGGTGAATTTTGTGGCGGTGTTTGTGGCGGTGTTTTTAATGATTCTAGTTCTTATTGGTTTAATGTGTCTCATTTTACTAATTTTAGTCTCAGTGGTGAATTGGTAGCGCCTGAAGAGGAGTTTTCTTGCGGTATGTCTATTGATACTTCGGGTGTTTACAATATGTCTGAGAATTTGGATTGTAATTTTAGTGAAGGGGATTATCTGAATGTTGTTACGGTTAGTGCGGATGATGTTGTAGTTGATTGTAATGATTTTAGTGTTACTGCTAATGCTTCTGACAGTTTTGGTTTTAATACGATTTTTTATGTTAATGAGTATAATAATGTTTCTTTTATGAATTGTAATGTTGAGTTTGAGGGTGATAATGCTAATTCTAATCCTGATTCTGTTTTTTATTTTTCTTCTTCAGATTTTGGTAGTGTTGTGAATTCTTTTATTAATACTTCTGAGAATTATGTGCTAGGGGTTTATTTTAATTATTCTGTTAATGGTGTTGTTCTTAATTCGAGTGTTGTGACTTCGGGTCGTAATGCTAATGGTGTTTATTTTGGTCATTCTAATAATTTGAGTCTTGTTAATTCGAGTGTTGTGACTTCTGCTCTTGGTGCGGGCGGTGTTTATTTTCGTTATTCTGATAATTTGAGTGTTGTGGGTTCGAGTGTTGTGACTTCTGGTTATGCTGCTAGGGGTGTTTATTTTGATTATTCTGTTAATAGTATTGTTCTTAATTCGAGTGTTGTGACTTCTAATCGTACTGCTAATGGTGTTTATTTTAGTTATTCTGATAATTCGAGTATTGTTAATTCGAGTGTTGTGACTTCGGGTCGTGATTCTAATGGTGTTTATTTTAGTTATTCTAATAATTTGAGTCTTGTTAATTCGAGTGTTGTGACTTCGGGTGAGTATGCTGATAGCGTGATTTTTGTTGTTTCTGATAATTCGCGTGTTGTGAATTGTAGTGTTGTGACTTCTGGTGATGGTTCTGGTGGTGTTTATTTTCGTTATTCTGTTAATAGTA
>CAYWRI010000013.1:0-42669 GCA_964461035.1 uncultured Methanosarcinales archaeon
AGATTAATTAAAGAATTAAAACTCACTCCCGAAGCAATGCAGGAAAGATTTGTAAAAATAATTGCAAGTGTTAATAAATTAATTCGAGATATTGCTGAAAAAGAATATGGTGAAAAATGGAAAGTTAATGTTATGGATGGTTCTGTATGTTTTGGTTCTGCATTTCACAATTGGGCACTTTCAGTAGGATACATGAAAAAGAAAGGAATAACTTTCAAAGATATTATTGATGCTTATGAAAACAATACTTGGAAAGAACTTGGAAAAAAAGCACCTTTACATGAGGTTGTTTTAGATGCCGTAATAACTCATTTGCCAAGTCCTTTGATAGCATCAGTATATAGAATTCCCAAAATATGGCATGGTGACATCGAATCAGAATTAGGTCAAGGTTTAATTCATTCAGATCCTCTTGGTCCTTTAAGTTTTGTTGTGATAAAAGTAGTTATTGATCCTCAAGCAGGAGAAATTTCTATGGGTAGACTTTACTCAGGAACAATGAAAAGAGGAGAAACAGGTCATTTAAATATTGCAAAAAAAGATGCAAGAATTCAACAGGTTTACATTTACAATGGTTCAAAAAAAGAAATTGTTGATAATGTTCCTGCAGGAAATATAATTGGTGTTTCAGGTCTTAAAGATGCTTATCCTGGAGAAACTGTTACAATTGGGCCTCAAGAACCTTTTGAAAAATTATCTAACATATTTGATCCGGTAATAACAAAAGCGATTGAAGCTAAAAAACCAAGTGACCTTCCTAAATTAATAGATGTTCTTGTTCAAGTATCAAAAGAAGATCCAAGTATTCAGATAGAAATTAATCAGGAGACTGGAGAACACTTAATGTCTGGAATGGGAGAACTACATCTTGAAATCATTGAAGAAAGAATAAGAAAAGAAAAAGGTGTTGAAATTCAAACAAGTCCGCCTATAGTAACTTACAGAGAAACAATTGTTAAAACAAATCCTGCACCTTTTGAAGGAAAATCACCTAATAAACACAATAAATTTTATTTTACTGTTCAGCCAATGCCTGAAGAATTGAAAAACGCAATTAAAGAAGGTAGATTACATGATGGTAGAATAAAGAAAAACGAACGTGAATTGTGGGACGCACTTACTGAAGCAGGAATGGATTCAAAAGTAACAAAAAAAGTTAGAGAAATACTAAATGGAAACATGTTAATAGATGGAACAAGAGGTATTGTTCATATTAATGAAGTTATAGAAATGGTGATGGATATGTTTGAAGATGTTATGAAATTAGGTCCAATTGCAAGAGAGCCTTGTACTAATGTATTAGTAACATTAAATGATGTCAAATTGCATGAAGATGCAATTCATAGAGGACCTGCTCAAGTTTATCCTGCTGTAAGAGAAGGTATTCGAGGTGCTATGAATGAAGCAAGACCTTTACTTTATGAGCCAATTCAAACTTTAAGATTTGAAGCGCCTGTAGAATTCATGGGAGAAATATCTAAATTAATTAGTAATAAGCGAGGACAACTTTTGGATATGCAACAAGAAGGAGCAATGATTACAGTTCTTGGTAAAATGCCTGTTGGAGAAATGTTTGGTTTAGCATCAGAACTTCGAAGTGCAACAGGTGGTAGAGGTTCATCTTCACTTGTAGATCAGAACTTTGAAAAATTACCTGAAGAACTTCAAGCAAAAATTATATCCCAAATTAGATCTAGAAAAGGTCTTGGTGAAAACGAGTAATTTTTTTGGTTTATTTTTTATATTTTTTTTCTTTCTTAGTTTATTCTAATAAATAACTTGTTACTTTGTAGTAAAAATCTTAGAAACTTTTATAAACTATTAATCCCTTCTTAATAGTATGTCTCTTGAAAAAAAAGTTAAAAGATTTGGAAATCGATTTTTTTTTAATGATGAAATTACTAGTAAGTATAGGGCAGGCTCTGAGATTTTATTAAATTCTTCTGAATTTCAAAAGTTACAAGATTTAGTGGAGAAATATTTTAAACAAACTAATAAAATCTTAGGACAACCAAAAGAAACAATTAACTTGAAAAAACAGTCCAAAACTCCTCGAACATATAAAAATAAAACATATGCAACAACGTATTATTCTGAACAAATTATGTATACTATTTTTGATCAAAACAAAAATTATTATGGACTTGTTTTTATCAATTGTTCTGAAACTGAAGAAATTAGTGAAAAAACAGTTATTAATTATAATCCTGAAGTAGATTATCGTGATGCTTTTTACAATAGACCTTTAAAAAATTCAAGTCAAAATTGGCATAGAAACTTTTCAATAGCACTGCAAATAGGATTAGGAACAGATACGAGTAGATTTCAAAAAAGAGAGATTGAAGCAAGTATCTTTATTAACTACTTAGAAAGGCAGGGTTTCGAAATTGAGATTATAAAACCTAAAAAGTCAAATCATTCTTAGAACGATACGCCATCTATTAAATATTGACGCATATCATCTGAATTGCAAAGTAAATCTAACATTTTTCGACAATAACCACAACCTTTTTCGCTTTCAGAACCAACCTTATCTGATTCAGGATTATGAGACTTATAAAGAATGCAGGGAAATCCTGAAAATAATGTTTCACACTTATTTTTCCCATCCTTTCTTTTTGTAGGGGTTTCTTGAAAAGTTCTTATTTTTTCCAAAAGTTCTGGATTATTAATTAATTCTCTTTTCATAAGATAATGTCTTGCCATTTCATTATGTAATCTATCAATAAAACTATCTGTTAATTTAACTTGAGTAATATGATACATTGGAGGTCTTATGCTATAAGATTCACCTTCAGATGGAGAATGTTGAGATATTAAAACAAAATTATCTATATCCAGATTTAATTTTTGTTGAATTGCCAAACCATAACTCAAAAATTGAAATTTACTTTCTGCATGTTCATAAGCACCATGTTTATATCTTTTTAAGTCAAGAATAACTAGAGTTTTATCATGATTATAAAGTTTTAATACACAATCTGCAGTTCCTCTTAGAACTAATTTATCTGGTAAATTTGGTTCTAAATCAAGTAATTCAAATGATTTAAGATATCGTCTAAAATTTTTTTCTTCAGGATAGGTTTGTTCATCTAAATCAAGGTCAATATTTTTTGTATTTAATACATATTCAACAGGAACTTCAGTCCAAGCACCTGTGGGAATATTAAATCGATTTTTTACTTCTTCAATTTCTGATGAATTATTAATGTGTGTTCCATGTTTAGAAGGATCCATTGCAATTGAATGTCTTAATGTTCCAACTCTAGAAAGTGTAGAATCTGAACTTATTCCTGTTTTTTTAAAATCAAACATTGAAAAGAAATAAGATAATGGGCACTTAGAATGAAATTCTGAACCTCTTAATTGATAATTATTTTCATTTATCAAAGATTTTTTTCTTAAATCAAAAGGTAAAAAAAATGTTTCTGGAAAGATATTACTGAAAATATTTGAACTCGCATTATTTGGAGAATTAACAACAATATTACTTGTTTCTAAATGAATTAAAGCATCTTCTATTCTTGTAAAACTCCAACCAGATTCTGAACAATCTCTTTCAAGATTATTATAATCGTCAGAAGTTTTTGGATCTTTTTTAAACAAATCCGCAATTGATGCACCGCACACTAGATTAGTTGCAGAGCTTTTTTCTTTATATGTTTTACACACACCTTGTTCTTTTAGAGAACATAACAGAAAATTATGCTCTGGACAACAAGATAGTTTCCCTTTCATACATATACTCTAAATCAGGAAAGTTTAAAATCTTATGTATTGTGAAGTAGACACATTTAAAAGCAAATACTGGTTTGTGGCTAAAAAGGGTTTGTCCATAATGATAAAAAATACTGCATTGGAGTAAACTAAGTGAAATGCATTTTGTGTGTAAGCTCAAAATTATTGTATTTCACGATTAAAATTTGGCCATATAGGTGTCAATAATTTTCCGTAGTATAAAAAAAGATTTTATTTTAGGTATACTCTTAAAGAGAATGTATTTTTTAAGTAAGATTTTAAATAAATCAATACAATATTTATCATATTAATTTTCAGTCCAAAATTTTGAATCAATATTTAAAACAAGGTCTGAAGTTAAAAGTGTTCGGTCTGAGCCATTATATCCTTCAACATATTTAGGGCCTCCCAATTTTGAAATTGCAGATTTCTCTGTAGAACCGCCAACAGGACAATAAGTGTTTTCCATGGTTTTATTTGTTCTAATTTGTTTACCTGTTGCTGATGCAACTTTATTAAGAATAGTTTTTATTGGTGATGTTTCTTCACCATAATACCATAACTCTTGTTGAGACATTTTTTCTATTAAATTTGTCCACAAAAATGCAGTTAAAGCTCTATTGTATTCACACATATGAGAAACTTGATTCTCTTTATATTCATTATCTATATTACTAAACATGTTTTTTGCTAAACCTGAGTTATATATTTGGGGATGAACAATATATAGTCCTTCAGATAATTGGTCTCTGAATGTTTTAAATCCTTTAATCATCTCTTTATTTTTTTTCTTTAATTCAGAATTAACATTAGAAATTATTTTATTGTCTTTTCCAAGCAATATTTCTAATCCATTCACTAATTTGTTTTCTTTATTTGAAAAACTTGCAAAAGTCATTATTGGTCCTAATGGCACATAGATTACTCTTTGATTCTCCATGTGTTGTTGTGATTCAATATTTTCTATGCATTCACCTAAATAATTCATTGCAGAAAAAATACTATAACCTTGTTTTGGACCTGCACTCCTTGTTAATTCTATGTTTATATATTCACCACTTTTTTCACTAATCGATTTTGTTGCAACTGAAAAAACATTAACAAAGCACACTCTATGATTATTTAATTGATTGATGATTTTGTCTAGGTTCTTAAAAATTTCTTTATGATATAATTGATAAAGTTCAACATGTGCAATTCTAGGATGGTCTTTTTTAGCTTCTTTATCTAATTCTATTAATTTCTCTGCTTTAGAGCGATAATTATCTTTGAAAAATGAATCTAACTCAGTATCAAATTCTTCAGTATCTGAATAAAATCCTGAAATTACATATCTAAGTGCTGCGAGTGTGCTAATTTTTGAAGGATCTGCAAATCTCTTTACAGGATGGATATTACTTGCTGACATATTTGATAAAAATCGAAACTTATTTATATACTTAGCGATTTTACTACTGTATGAAAGTAATCAGGTTAGGGGGTGTTGCAAATAGTCAAAGCACTTTAGCCTATGTTCGACAAGGAATACATAATTACGGACCTGTAAAACTCGAATTGCCATTTATTTTTTATAGTCAACATCTTCCTGAAAGACAACTTTTACAATTATTAACTAATTTCTTAATAAAAATAGGTGATAAAAAGACTGCAGAATCATATTTAACAGAATTTAAAGAAAAATTTTCTGATTCTCCAAATATATCTGATTTAGAACAAAAACTTGCAAAAGCAGAACAAAAAAGAAATACTAAAGTAGAAATAAGAGGTTTTGAAACAGATAATGCTTTTTTCTTATACACTGATGATTTAAATGTAAAATTTGAAGCAAAAAAATATCAGTCAATTTTCTCAAAACCAATTAGAAAATCAGATATTCTAAAATATAAATTTGATATTTCTAAAAACTTTGAAATGCCTACACATTGGCAAGAATTATTAGAAAAACAAAAAAATATTCATACTTTATTAAGACAATTAGATAATGAACAATTTATTAATTATAGATTAGACATTCTTGATAAAAAAGAAGAATACATATTTAATGCATTAAAATTAGAGGATGATATAAAATTATATTTTGAAGGAAAACGAAAACGGTGGGGTTCAAGAAAAGATATAACCTTAAAAGTAAGAGATGAATTTAGAGCAATCTTATTTAAAAATATAAAAACTAATAGCGACAATTCTGAAAATCAATCCGATACAATAGTTGAAGAATATACTTCAATATCTGCATTATCTAACATTGATGAAAGACTTAAAGATATTACTCCTCGTAATATTGAAAAAATCTGTAATGAATCTTTTTCTCAATCTGAAATGGGTTATTGGAAAGATAGATATGCAGAAACCCAAAAACTAAAAAAACAAATTTCAAAATCAAAATCAAAATTTACAAGATATGTTAATTCTTTAAAAAAATCTCAATCTCCAGACCAAAATTCAGAATTATCTCTTTACAAAAAAATACTAGAGGAAGTAGTTGAATTACAAGAACTTGCGAAAAAATACGGTGGACAGGCAATTTTAAATTTGCAAAAGTTAAATGTGGTTTTAGAATTACCTGATTCGCTTTTTAAATTAAAACCAATAAATGAATCAGAATCTGTTTGTATTGTGGGTTATGATACTGAAATGGTTGGTTGGAAAGGAAGTAAATACGAGCCAAAAGGTTTTAATCCTAGAATTGTTACAGCAGTTATAACTACTGATAATTTTGAAATTCATTATGACGGAAAAATTAGCGAATACAAAATCTCTGAAAATATTTACAGAATCGATAAAAAATCAGAACAGTTAATAATTGATTTTGTAATTAATAAAGAAAGTCATTCAGTTGTTGTGGGAGATATTGATATAGATAAAGATCAAATTATAAGTCCCCATACAAATCAACCTGCAAGATATTTTTATCAAGAAAATAAATTTAAACTTACAAGAGAAGTTAGTAATATATTTTTCGAAATAAACCCTTCACTTACTGTGGGGACAAATATACAAGGGTTTGATTTTCCAAAATCTAAAAATCCTAGAAGATATTCAGGAGCAAAAGACGAAATATTTTTAGATGAAAAATTAAGACGGTACTTATTAGAAGATCAAAATATGTTTCTTCCAAATTCTGATAATTCTACAGTAATTTATTATGCTAAAGATTGGTTAGAAGATCATAGAACAGTACCTGATAGTTTAGATTTTCTTAAAATTATGAAATGTCATTTTTCCCTGTTTACCACAGATTCAAAACTTGTTACAACAGGAGAAATGCTTGATTTTTTTGTAAAAACTTTAAATATAAATTTTTCCAAGACAATAGAAAATTATGATAATATGGAAGATAGATACTATTCTCAAAATCAAAAAAGTCAAATAGAGAATGGAACAGATATGGCAACATATGTTTTGACAGATGGTGAAGCACATAAAAAAATAGGCGTATATTTTTATCATTTAATTAATGAAGTTTCTAAAACTTTAGATTTAAATTTTGAATATTTACAAAAATCTAAAAGAGGAGTTCCAAGTCTTTATTGGAATAAGAAATGGTATGAACATGGTAAAGTAAGAACAATCTTTGATAAAAAGAGTAGTGATACATTTAAATTGGAAAAAGGTAAAAGAGAGATATTAAAAAAAATAGAAAAGAATATGGCAGATTCTGCTAATACTGAAAATCCTACTAATACTAAAGAAGTAAATTCAGAATCAAAATCACATAAAGATTACTTACAAAATATTAAAGGCATGCATAACAATGTTTTTTTATATATTAACCCTTTGCTTTTAGAAGCAGGAAAAGAAGTTATCTTAAAAGATGAAAAATTAAAAAAACTCTATATGTCCTTACTTAATGAAAAAGATATCTTAAAAAAATTCTTTAAATGGTCGGTTCTCGAAAATATAGTTTCCACTGCATTTGTAGAAAACGAAATGGTTTTATCTCCAATTTCAAACGAGATTACAAAAGAAGAATTTAGAAATATTTATGGTGTTAAATCCTCAGACATATCAACTTCACTTATTCAAACTTTAGACAAGCAAAAAAAATTATTTGAAAATGAAAAAATCATTGCATGGGATGGAGATTTATGCTTTACAGAATCAAAATCAGAAGAACTTGAAAAAGCAGGTTTCATTCCTATTAGTCAAGTAAATGTTTTTGTTAGAGATCCTCATGAATTTATTATACATTACTTGAATGCAGATGGACAAACTGCAACAGGAACTAGGGGTTGTAGTTTATTAAGTAAAAAACAAAGATATGATAACTCATATATTAAACGAGGATTTCATCCTAATTTTTTAGACAACACTATTTATGATTTAATTGAAGTCGATGAAAATTGGGAACAACGAGTAAACCGAGTTGGAGAACTTTGTAATAACATAAGAAATAATAAACTTTCTATTGATAATTATTTAATGACAATAAAACCAGGTCACACAATAAATACTTATTCAAGACAATATTTTATAAGAAAAGAAGCTAAAATTAGTTTACAAGAAGGAATTGACAAAGCTGAAACTTATACGTTTATTGTTGAAGCTGAACGAGATGGAAAAATACTTACTGAAGATTGGACTTCTGACGACACACTTTTATTTACTTCTGTAGAAAATAAACAAGAGTTTCATCCTGTCTCTCCTTTTTATTTAAATTTACTTTGGGAAAAAGGGAAAAATTTTGAAAAAACATTTAATTCATTAATTTTATCTGAATTTAAGAAATCTGAACAACCATTTGTAAGAGCAATTATAAATAAAGAATTAAAATATGGAAATTTTACAGATAAAACTATGGATAAGTTGAGAAATCTATATATTAAAAGTCAGGAACCAACTTGTCAACAACTAGAAATTAAATTCTAGTAAATATAACCATTATTGCAATTATTATTAGTCCCATTATTGTAAAAAACCATCCTATTTTATCCATTTTATACTTCTAAACATAATAGAATATAAAAACTTTTTGTATTTATAATGTGAAAATTATGGTAATAAATTAAAAATCAAAAAGAAAAAATAATAAAAAATTATCATTAAAAACCATATTCTTTTAGTTTATCTCTAAGAGTTTTAGAATGTTTTACTTCTGATCTGTTAATTAAAATATGGTAACAATTATTTAGAAAATGTTGACTTGTATCAGATAATGCTTGAACTACAGCATCAATAGAAAATCCAATTCTTATGCAACTTGATTGATATTCTTCAATCTTTTTTGCACTGGAGATAGCATCTGATCTAAAATCAGTATCACCTAAATCAAAATCAACAAAGGCCAAATCAAAATGATTCTCTTTTAATCTTTGAATTAGTCCGTAATAATTACTTGCTGAATATATATGTACATTATAATTAGATAATGTTCTTTTTATTCCTTCTTTTTCTTCTTTCACTTCTCCTTTTGAATTTTCCACAAGTAATATTTTAGTGATTTATTATCAGTCATAGAACATCACCCACATGAAGCAGGGGGGACTTATTAGTTGAACTATAATCTTTTATCATAACTTGTTTATTCTTTAACTTTCCATCAATCGCACCTGAAACTTCTAATCTGTAAATTCCAAAAGGAATAAAAATATCCTGTGTTGTAGGTGCACTTGTTATGGAAAATTTTTCTGTATATAATTCTATATCTAAAGATCTATAAGTTTTACCCCATCCCTCTAAGCTATATTCTCCAATTTCATCAAATGTTACTGAATATTTAATATTTGTAGTTGTATGTCCTTTCTTTGTTTTAATTTTTTCTAAACTAGCTATGTTTTCAAGGAGTTCATAATAATCAGTATGATTAGTTTCTAATAATTTAAGATAATCATAAGATACTGCAGTAAAGTATAAGTTAATTCCTAAAGCAAGCGTTAAAATAACGTCTGTAGCAATGCATGCAGAAAGAACCTTTCTTATTGTTGGTTTTGCTCTTGTTAAAAGGCCGTGTTTATTTTCCAGTTCTCTTAGTTCTGTTAGTTCACTATATATTCTGCCCTTAGTAATAGTTGTATATTGATTTTCTGTTCTTGCTCCTTTTTTTTGCGCTTCTTCAAGTTGCTTGTATAAAACTTCAGTTAGTTCAGTTAATTCTGATACTGGCCATCTGGTTAAAGTTGAATATTTAGTCTCATCTAAACCCAACACTAATTTATGTTTACCCGTATTAAGAAGAATCATATCAAATGCCTTTACACGAAACACGGCATCTATAAAACTGAGGCCACTAATGAGTGTATCATTCGATTTTGCTGTAAGCATTTCTGAAAAAAGCCAGTTCTTGTTACTTACGTATTTGAATCTTGATTTTTTACTCATTTTTATCACAAAATAGAGAATTCCTTTAGACTATATCAATGTTGAGCGTCCAATGAATGGACAACAGCCACAAAATTTAAATACTAAAGCATATTTGCAATATTGTGGACACTAAGATATTGGAAAAAATTGGATTGAGCAGAGCAGAAATAAAAGTATACATTGCACTGTTGCAATTAGGATCTGTTCCTTCAGGACAAATTGCAAAAGAAACAGATTTGAGAAGATCAACAGTTTATGATTGTTTTCGAAGACTTCAATCTAAAGGTTTAATCTCTTTTATAATAAAAAATGGAATGAAACACTTTGAAGCAACTCCTCCAGAAAGGATTATGGACTTTATTAAAGAGACCAAGAGAAAAATCAATGAAACAGAACAAGAAGCAGAAAATCTTGTAAAACAGCTTAAAGCAGGATTCAACATTTTAAAACCTAAAGCTGAAGCCCAAATTCTTGAAGGGATTGAAGGATTTAAAACTATGAGACGAGATGTTTTGCGACATTCAGATGGTGAGCATCTTCTTATTGGAGCAATCTCAAGAGAAGATGAAGTAATGCCTGCTTTTTTTAAGGATTGGAATAAGCAAAGGCAAAAAAAGAAAATTAGAATTAAAATATTGCATAAACAAAGTGCAAAGGAAAAAGTTGTTTCTAAAAAAGAAATTATGGGTAATTTCTTTGAAACAAAATTCTTACCTGAAGAAATCGAAAGTCCTGCAGTGATAAATATATATGGTGATAGAGTTGTAAATGTTTTGTGGAAAGATAAAACTCCCCTATGCTTTCTTCTAATCAATAAAGATATTGCAGATTCCTATAGAAAATATTTTAATTATTTGTGGAAAATCTCAAAAAAGTAGTTTATGTATTACTCAATAAGAAAATTCTCATAAAATATTGAAAAAATAGAAAAAGAAAAAATAATAAAAGAAAAAATTACCAGAACTTGAAAAGTTTAATAAATTTTTCAAGTAAACCTGACATGTCTGTGCATTGTCCAGAAGCACAACTATTTGTAGTACATTCATAGTTATTTTGACAAGTAATTTCTTCAGATTTTTGTTTGGAAAAACTTCTATCTAAATCACAAAACATTGCAATATCGTCTAAAATAATTCTTGTTCCAAATGGAAAACAGGAAGTTTCTTGAACACAACCTTGACAGTTCATATCTGTGATCGGTGCCACTTCAGTTTTTTTGTCATTGTTTACTTCAATTTTTTCAGCTTTCTTGTAACCAAGATTGTTTGTCTTTGACAAAGATGTTCTTGTATTATCAGTGTTTTTAATTAATACTAATTCATTTACAGGTTCACAAGAATCATATGTTTTTATTATAACTCCGTCTTCAACAAGAACTTTCTTAGCCCTAAGATTATCATTATTTGATAAAACGTTTATCATAATCTTTACTGCAGCCATAGTTTCTTCTTTGTCATAACCAACTATTACAAGTTGATAGTTATCATTCTTATTAAATAATTCTATGAATGCTTGACCTTTTTTCAAAGTTTTCTCTTCTCCTTGCATTATTTTTGTTACAAGTGTATTACTTCCATCTTTAGTTCCAATTATTATCAGATTATCATATTCAGAACTAGTAATTTCAGTATCTAAAACTGCTTTAGCTCTGAAGTTTGGGTCATTAATGCTTGAAACCACATTTTTAATTGTTAAAGCTAGTTCATTATCCACATTATCTAAATTCGAAATCATCTCATCTGAAAATACAAGTGATCCAAATGAAGAAAGAAATGCGGACAAATCTACTCCTGATATTACTTCATTAGTAGAAGCTGTTTGTCCAAGAACAATTGTAACATCTGGTAGATAGTTTTCGTTTAAAAACATTTTTGGAAAACTATTTAACATAACACCTGAACAAGAACTTTTTATGCATGCACCATTATTACATCCTTGAGAACATTGTACTTCAGAACTTATAACTTCGCCATTACTACAAGAATACTCTACTAAATTTTTATTATTGACATTACAATAATCTTGTTTTTTAACTTGACTATTATCTGCAGATGATAAACCTTCTGTTGTTCCAAATTTATAATAATTTTTCCCACCATCAGAATCTTTACAAGTATTTGCTAAAACTTCTGAACAAGAAAACTTTGCATATTCATCTTTTCCGTCTATAACTGTGTGTACATAACCACCACAACTACTTTTCCAAGTTATAACTTTTCCAGTTTGACCTTTGATATTTATTTCACAAGAATTTGTTCCAGAACAACTTCCAAATTCAGAATAACAGTTATTTTCTTTAATTGAATCATCAAAAACACATTTAATAATTTCTTTTTTATAATCTGTTGAAGTTTGGCCATTAATTTGTAATTTCATATCATATATTTCTCCTATTGGCGCTCTTGAACCAAAACTATCCATATCATCAAAATTATTTATTACAAAACTAAGATAATCAAAAGTTCTTTCTGAATCACCTTTTATTTTCCAAGTGTAAACTATTTCACCTGAATCTTTATCATAAATATCTGTTGAAAGAATTTCATCAACTCTTTGCATTACAACTTGATATATGTTGCTTGGAGAATATTCATATCCATAAAAGTTTTCACCAAATCCTTTAGTATTAACATCATAATATTCATCACGAGCAAAACCAAATAGTCTACTCGCAATATATGCGTAACCGGGAGCAGAATTTCCTAAACCGTCAAAATTCAAAAATGATGATCTACCACTATGCACTTTAAAACAAAATCCATCTGAGCTAAAAACTCTTTCACCTTCATTGTTTTGAGCAACATAATTTTTTGCATCTTTATCATTACTTAAGCATAATGCAACACAGTTTGAATCAGCAAAACCAGAATCTATTCTAACTAAGAAACTAAGTTTAAAATCTGAATCCAATACAACTGGTTTAAAATAATAACCTCTATAATCTGAAGTTTTTTTAACCTGGCCTGCATCAAATGCAATGTCTCCATTTTCATCAATATTAAATTTAGGTTTAATACTATCCATAAAATTATACGATTCTGTATTCTCTTCTATTTTATTCCAACCTGAAGTTAAATCAATAAGTGTGTATGAATGTTCTTCATAGATTTCAGGATAAACTACTTCATACTCCGTATCATCTGCATCAACAGTTGATTCTTCTTCGGGTTCTACAATTTCTGATACTGAAACACATCTTCCATTTTTACAACCATTAGGACAATTAACACCCATTGCACCAAGTTCACCATCTTCCATGACAAAAGCTTCATTAAGTTGATAATCATTTGCACAATGATCGTAATATGTTGTGTAAGGTTTATCTGTTGGGTTTGCATGAGTTGGATTTGGTTCTTGACCAAATATGTTATGTGAATTAGGAGATCCTCCAGCATAAATTCCTGTTCCATATCCTTTCTTAAATAATTCAGGATTTTTTTGTTCAGTTATAGGAAATTGTATTGGTTTTGATTCATAAGAAAATTTTGCATCAGAATCAAAAGCAGTTATTTCACTTTCGCTTGCCAATGAGTAGGGTGAATCAATTACTTCTTCATATTCATTATTTGAACAAGTACCATCAAAACAACCATTTGCACATTTAATTAAAGTTGATTTTACAGTATTTCCGCCGCAATAAACCTCTCTTAAAAATTTATCATTTATACACATATCTTCCTTAATAGAACGCGCTGTTGAAAAAGTGGTTTTTACCTTACCTTTAACAAATTCATTTTTTCCAAAATCTGAATCATAGCAACTAGCTATTGGGAGTCCAGGGCCTTGAATAACTCCAACTATTTCATCATTAAGATCTTCTTCAGAAATAATGGGTGTGGGACTATTTGGTGAGTTATGTATACTTTCAATATTTTCTTCAATCATTGGAGTATCTGATTCTTCATTATTTTGAGGTTCTGCAATTATATCTTCGTTTTCAGTTTCTATAATCATTGAATTAGTTATATCTAATTGAAGAACAACAAGACCATTTTGTCCATTATTCCAAGAAACAATAGAATCTACTAATACTCTCATATTTAATAGAGTTTCCGCATGATTTTCTCTTATCTGAACACTTTGATTATTAATAGATAAATAAGCTATGTCCGGATTAGAATCTTTAATATCCGTTAATGAAATTTTATAGATTTCACCATTTACATTAACCAAAGAAAGTCCATCACCAATAATCAAAACACTAGTTGTGCTAGCAAGAGCACTTGTTGCTATTAATGTAATTGCAAATAGTAACATAAACATTATTGTAAATTTATTTTTTTTCATTTTAAACCTCCAAGTTTATTAAATTTTAATTTTATTTGGGTATGTTCACAAATCATTTCAAAATGTTTGTTATAGTTTAGTAAATTGAAACAATACTTAATACTTGCTTGGAACAACTTGGAATTAACAAATTAATTTGTTATTATTCTTCCTCTTCTTCAATTTCAAGATCTTGTTCTTGTGCTAAAAACCAAGGGCTTAATTTTATTCTCTTGCATTTGCCTATTTTTATTACAGTTATAATGTTCTTAAATTCTAGTGCTTGGATGTATCTTGATAAAGATGCCTTAGGTATTCCAGTTGAATAATATATTTTAGCTTGAGTGCTAGTTCCATTCTTAGAAGCTAAAAAATTAATTATTTCAACTTCTTTATCCTTAAGAGTTTCCATAATATCTTTTGCTCTTTTTCCTAATCTTAGTTCTTGCTCAAGCTTTTGAATTTGCAATTCATTATTTATTTCTTTTTTTTGACTTAATTTTCCTTTTTTTTCTAATTTCTTTTCTTGATTAATGGCTAAATTTAGTTTTTTCTTAAAGATAAATATTGTGCTAAATACAAACAAAATTACTATGATTATGACTAATGTTAGTATTTGATTTGTTCTAAATAAATTTTGTTGATGAATCTTTTGATCCATTATAATTTCAACATCATATGCTTTTTCAGAATCACAATTCATATCTACAAAACCTATAATTTCTTCATAAGCAGAATATAATCTGCATCTTCCTTTAGGTATAAGACCTGCAAAGCTACCAAATTTATCTGAATTACGAGGATAATTCAAATTAATATCTCTATCACATTTAAATTGGAGTTGAGTATTTGGAACAATATTGTCATATTCATCTTTAATTATGCCTCTTACAGAGCAGACAGGATATAAAATAACTTCTTTTTCTATTAACATATTTTCTTCGAGAACATTAATAAGTAAATATGTAAAAAAAACATTAGAACTTGCATCAAACGAATAAGAAATTATGGAAATATTATGTTCACCTTGACATAAAGAAAAACTTATTTGGCCGTTTGGATTATTCAGGGGCAGATAAATTTCATCATTGATCAAAACATATGTTTCAGAATGAATTATTAAATTTTCTGTATCCGCATTTTTCAAAGTTAATATGATATTATCTTGAGCATCAAGTTCATTTTCAGCTCTAACAGACGTTAACATAGTTAATAAAAGGAATAAAAAGAATATGTGCCAAAATATGTTTTCAAATTTCATTTTGTATCTCAAATTATATCTTAAATAAATCAGGTCCATACAATTATTTTAGTTTTATGTTTTAAAAAGCTTATGTCTTTACTGAATTATTATTGTCTTTTGTTTTAACCTTTTATTATTTATTCACAAAAACATTATTCTCAAAAAAGTCAATACTATAACCTGTGCAAAAACTTTGGTTTTTGAAATAAAAAATCCTTAGTTTTTGGTTATGCTAATACCTAAACCAAAGATTTAGGTTGTGAGTGATGTCATTTTGTTATTTTACTTTGTTTTCTTGTATTTATCAAAAACATTATTATGATTTTTGAGCGTGCCACAGAGATGTGTTTTAGTGTTTAGTAGCAAAATTAAAAGTCAGTTAATGCTCATATTTTGCAAAATTTGGTGTTGAGTGATATTCAAGGCACGCTCAAAACCCTATCAGATGAAAATCTGGAACATTATTTAAATATTATCTGGAACGAAATGGAACGGACATTATAATCTAATAAATGACAAAGTATAAAAAGGATATGCTCATTGAACATTTATATGGATAAAATGAAAGTTAATTTAGCATTTAACATAGTGGTGTTAGAAGTAATATTAGCAATGTTTCTACTTAGTTCCTGTTCTAGTAGTGGTAAGGCATTAGAACCAGGAGATCTAGATGAATGTATTGATTCTGATGGTGGAATAAACGAATTCGAAGCAGGAACTGTTTTTTTGAAGTTGAGAGAGTTTAAAGATGAATGTTTTGAAGACACTTTAACAGAATACTATTGCATTTCAAAATCCGAATCTGGAGAAATTCAAATTGACTGTAAAAATGGTTGTGAACGTGATCATTGTATTGAAGCTATTGATGAATGTGGAAATGGAATTTTGGATATTGGAGAAGAATGTGATGATAGCAATACGATTACTGAAATTTGTGAATATGGTAAAGACTTTTGCATTGTTTGTAATTCTGAATGTGTTCAAGTTGAGGGAGAAACATCTTATTGTGGAGATTCAGAACTAGATATGATAAATAACGAAGAATGTGATGGGCCTAATTTGAATGGTTTTGAGTGTTTTCATTTTGATGGTTTTACTGGTGGTGTTTTGAGTTGTGGTGCTGATTGCTCATTTGATACTAATCTTTGTGTTGAAAATAAGTGTGGAAATAATGTTATTAATTTAGGAGAAAACTGTGATGATGGCAATACGATTACTGAAATTTGTGAATATGGTAAAGACTTTTGCATTGTTTGTAATTCTGAATGTGTTCAAGTTGAGGGAGAAACATCTTATTGTGGAGATTCAGAACTAGATATGATAAATAACGAAGAATGTGATGGGCCTAATTTGAATGGTTTTGATTGTTCTTATTTTCCTAATTTTGATGATGGTGTTATTAGTTGTAATGTTGATTGTACGTTTAACACTGATGAATGTTATGTTGAAGATCAACCAGAAGAAGAACAAAAATGTGGAGATAATATTAGACAAATTCCGAACGATTATGATTTAATGGAACAATGTGATGGTACTGATTTAAATGGAAAAACTTGTAGTGATTTTAGTTTTGTTTCAGGTAAATTAATGTGTGATTCTAGTTGCGGATATGATACTTCAGAGTGTGAATTAAAAACATCTGAGTGTGGTAATGGCATTATTGAATCTGGAGAACAATGTGATACAAATGATTTTGGAGAATTAGTTTGTCAAATGTTTGGTTATGCTTCAGGACAATTAATTTGTTCAAAGACATGTGACTTAGGCTTTTTGAATTGTGAATAAAATTTAATTTTTGGTTTTATAAAAAAACAAAGGTGAATGATTTGGAAAATAATGATTTTGGAACTTGGATAACATACATTTTGTTAATTTCAGTTGTAGTTATACTTGCAGGATTTCCACAGGTAACAAATAAAACATTGGCCGCATTTGGTTTTATAGAAGATTATTGTGGTGATGGAATAATACAAACACCTAATTCTGCAGGTTTTTTTGAACAATGTGATACAAATAATTTTGGAAATATTACTAATTGTTCAAGTTTGCCAGAATATATTTCAGGAGATTTAAAATGTACATCTAGTTGTGAAATAAATTTAAACAATTGTGTTCTGGGATCAACTAGTTCTTCTTCAAATAATCAATCTTCTTCAGGTCAAACACCAAATAATGATTCTAATTCTAATCCTGAACAAGAACCTTTTTGCGGTAATGCTGCAATAGATACAACTGAAGAATGTGATGGAACTACTTGGGGAATTGTAAGTTCTTGTGAAGATTTTGGTTTTTATGGAGGAACATTAACTTGTAGTAATGATTGTTTATTTAATTTTTCTGATTGTTATGACTTAGATGACAATGATGAACCAACTTGTGGTAATAATTTAATAGATACAAATGAAGATTGTGATGGAACAAATCTAAATAATTACGCTTGTGTAAACATAACAGGATTTACAACAGGAAATTTAAGTTGTAATAGTAATTGCACATTTAATACTAATACTTGTATTAATGGAAATTGTGGAAATAATATTATTGATGTTGGCGAAGAATGTGATAATCAAACTTGGGGAAATATGACAAATTGTCAAGACTTTGGGTATGAAAATGGAACTCTTTCTTGCAATGGGTGTCATTTTAATTTATCAAATTGTTATAATACTACTAATAATGTAACTGAAGAATGTGGTAATAGTCTTCTTGAGTTTGGAGAACAATGTGATACAAATAATTTTAATGGGTTATCTTGTAGTGAATTTGGTTTGTTTGATGGAACATTAATTTGTTCAGAGTGCATTATAGATACTTCTTTTTGTAATGATGATGTTTGTGGTAATGGAATAATAAATTCTGGTGAAGTGTGTGACTGTGGATCAGATAATATTTGTAATATAAAAGAATTAAATAATTTTGATTGTCAAGAATTAGGTTTCTCTATGGGTGTTTTGGGTTGTACAAATTGTATGTTTGATACGATTCATTGTAAAAGATAAAGACTATTTCTGGAGAAAAAATGAAGAGACCTAATCATATATATTGTATATCCTGCGGTTGTGCGCTAACAACTGATGAACGAACTATATGTAAACATTGTTCTCCTGAAAGCTATTATAGTTCAGAAAATAAGCATAAACGAGAAAATTGTTATGGTCAAGAAAGTGATGAAAACTCCGAAATTGATGAAGTCGAACTTATTAATTCTGATACTAAATCAAATATAAAAAAACTTATTGATTTATTTAAGTTTTAATTGAATTCTAACATATTAATATATCTATATACATATTACCACATTAGAATGCATATTAATCACTATTAAGTGATTAAACTATGGAAACATTTAAATAGTTGAACATATTATGTAATAATGTGGTATCTGAAACAGTTTATGATAGTCCTGAAGACCATTTAACTAGTTGTAAACTTCGTGAAGTTACTGAAAGTTATAAAAAAATTCCTGGAAAAAATGTTTTCTTAGTTACAACAACAATACCTTTTGAAGGAACCTGCGATATTGTGGTTAAGTATATTACTAATGAAGCAGACGCAAAATATTTGACAGAGCTAAGGGATCCTTCGTTAAATGATGATAAAATGAATACGGTTATAAGTCCGGATGTTGTTAAAGTAATGACCAAACAAGGACCAACATATGCTGTAATGCTTGCTCAAGTAAAAAAGTCAGAGAAAAAAAAGAAAAGACATTCTAATCCATTATATAATAATTATTTGAATATATTGGATGAATTAGATTCACTTAAAGAGTTTGGAGAAAAAATTAACTCTACTGTGAAAGAAACAGGGAAAGAAGCATATGATTACTTTAAACCTAAAAACATAGCAAGAGCAGAAAAAGTAATTAATGAACATATAACTAATCCCCTGATTAAACTTTTATTAAGTAAGGTACCAAATCATAAAGAGTATTATAAAATGAATCATGGAGGTGCAGAACCAAGCAGAATTCACGGAAATTACCATGAAGGAAATAGCATAGATGGTGTTAAAATAGATATAGAAGAATCAGGAGAAGGATGTTCACATTTTGATATAGCTGCATTACTAAGTACTTATGAAACTGAGACTCCACGACCCTCACTTGAAGAAGATCCTTTACTCTCAAATGCAAATATATTAAATTATCTACAAAGATTTTATGATGCTTTAGAAACAGAGGGACAATACTGTATAGAAAAATTAGCAGGGTTTCTAACGGTTGCTTCATGGTACAACATAGTTTACGCAGGAATATATTCTGAAGAAAATCCTGAAAGAGTTGAAGAATTTGTAAAAAGAAGTGAATTTTTTATGCAAAAATACATTGATATATTCAAGGTAAAAGAGAATGGAGAAATCCCGCTGAAGCCTTTTATTGAACATGTCACAGTATTTAGAGAACGGTATCCTGATAAAGATCCAAATGAATATGTATTGGTATACGAGATTTTGCCAGATATTAGGAAGAATGCAATGAAACAAATAGAATATGTTGATGAAATAAAACAAATAGAATATGTTGATGAAATAGCTGTATCAGACTTAGAATCAACTCTAGAAAGGGAAATTGCATAAATATTCTAATTGAAATAACACCTGGTGAATTTCAAAACTTTTGAATGGTAGAATCAAATATTATTTGTTTTGTTTTGAATATAACTTCTAACATAAATGTCTGAATTACAAGATTCTATTGACATTATAATCGACATAAGATATGGAACATATAAATTATTTTTATTTGCCAAATCAGAATAAATTAAATCAAATTCTTCCCTGCATTTTTTTAAGTCATACGTAGCATTATTTTGAAAAGTTAATCTGAAATAACTGTTCACTTTTAACAAAGTTTCTTTAAGTTGTTTATATTTTTTTATATTGTTCACTACTTTATACATATAATAATAACTTCTTACAATATCCCACAAATAATTAGATATTCTGTAAAGAGAAAAATTAGCAGGATCAAAAAGTTTATCTTTGAGAATTGTTCTTTGTATTAGGTATCTTTGCTTTAATAAATTAATTCTGAGCTCATCTATTAAAGAAAGATTATCAAATTTGTTATTCTCAATATCTTCAACAATAGTTGAATGGATTGTATTGACAATATGAATCATCTTAGTTAAATACATTTCAAGATCAGTATATTCAATCGAAAAAATATTTCTTATTGTACAAGAATCGTCAGCAATGTCAAAAATCTCTAAGCCGTAAAAAGATTGCAAATTTTTTTCAATTTTTTTCCAAATGGGTGGTTTATTGAATTTAAGCTTTATTTCATCATATCCCACTCTATAAAAAGAACCTATTAAACTTTTGTAATCAGAATGTTCTCTGTCAATTCGCAGATGAGCTGTTTTTTTAGTATTTAATTTTTCTTGAGTAAGTATTAGTTTATTATCTTCTTCAGTAATGATTATATCATCACCCGGTTTAAGATTGTGTGAATCTAACCATTTTTTAGGAACATAGATAACAGAGCCTCCACAACCCTGACTTATTAGTTTTCTTCTCATACTTCAATTATATTTTAGTTAATATATAAAGTTTTTTATTATAATATTACTAATATCAATAATAAATGAATTTAAATAATAAGAAACAATATATATAACCTATCTTTAGCGATATTAATGATTCGACACTCTTTAGATAATAATCCTGAAAATATTATCAATTACAGTATAGATATTGATGGAACTGCAAAAGATCCAAGTGTTGATGTAGCTCTCGACACAATCAAATTAAAAAAACAAGCAATAATATTTGTTAATTCTAAAAGAGGTGCAGAAAGCACTGCAGAAAAAATAGCAAGAAAATTAGATCTTGAAAAAGAAGAAATAGCAGAACTAAAAGAAATATCTGAAAAAGCATTAAATGTTCTTTCTTCACCAACTAAACAGTGTAAACGATTAGCTCTTTGTTTAGAAAAAGGAATTGCATTTCATCATTCAGGTTTAGCTTCAGAGCAAAGAAAAATAATAGAACAAAATTTCAGAAACAGAAAACTTAAAATTATTGCGGCTACACCAACTCTTGCTCAAGGTGTAGATCTTCCGGCGTATAGAACAATAATTCGAGATTTAAAAAGATTCACGAGTAGGGGAATGCGTTATATTCCTGTTCTGGAATATGAACAACAATCGGGTCGTGCAGGAAGACCGGGTCAAGAAAAACTTGGTCAAGCAATTTGTTTTGCCAAAAACGAAAAAGATAAAGAGATAATATTAGAAAAATATATTCATGGTGAACCTGAAAGTATAATATCAAAACTTGCTGTTGAACCAGTTCTCAGAATGTATGTTTTAAGTTTAATATCATCCCAGTTTTGCTCTTCAAAATTAGATCTTGAAGAATTCTTTGCAAAAACATTTTTTGCATTTCAATATGGTGATTTAAAAGAGTTAAAATTAATAGTTATTAACACTTTGAAAAAACTTGATTCTTGGAAATTTATAAGAACAAATGAAGTTCATAAAGAGAATGATGATTTTATTTCTGCATCTCAAATTAAAAATCAAAAAGAAGAGAAAATTATGCCCACAGTTCTTGGAACAAGAGTTTCAGAATTATATCTTGATCCCTATACTGCAAACTTTATTTTAAATTACTTAGAGAATAATGAATTAAATGATTTATCTTTGCTTTTTATGTTTTGTAATTGCATAGAATTAAAACCTTTAATTTCGGCCAGAGTAAAAGATACAGCAGAAACAGAAGCTTGGCTTGTTGAAAACGAAGATAGTTTAGGAAAAGAATCTGAATTAATAGAGCATGATTACTTTGAACTTCTGAAAGCAGTAAGAACAACAATGTTTCTTAATGATTGGATAAATGAAATTAAAGAGGATGAATTATTAGAAACATATGGTGTTAGGCCTGGAGAAATAAAAGCAAAAATTGATCGTCTAAATTGGTTAGTATATTCTGCAACAGAAATTGCAAAATTAAGCAATAAAGACCTTGTAAAATATCTTATAAGGTTAAGAATAAGAGTGAAAAATGGTTGCAAAGAAGAACTCATTCCCCTTCTAAGATTTAAAAATATAGGCAGAATAAGAGCAAGAAAACTTTTTAATAATGGAATAAAAAATGTTCATGATGTTAAAACAAATTCATTAGAAACAATTGCGGCCATTCTTGGTAAAAAAATAGCGATGGGCATAAAATCAGAAGTTGGTGAAACATCTTCAGATGAAATTCAACTTCACTTTGAATAATTTTACGAATGACTAATAAAATGACATCCTCCCCAACCTAAATCTTCGATTTACGCTTTAGCGTGACCAAAAACTCTGTTTTTCGTTTCAAAAACCAAAGGTTTTTGCATAGGTCGGGGTATCCAACAAAAAAGATGTCGTCCAAAAAAGCCTACATCTACAACCTAAAGTTTATAGTATTGGCTTTTTTGAGAATAATGTATTATTTTAACAGAACATATTCTTTTTCAAGAAAAAGTTTGCAAGGAATGTGAATTTCTTCTCCTGCTTCTGTTGTTATTTTTACTTCAGAATAAGTTATATCTGAGATTTCTCCAATAATTCCTTCTATTTTTATTTTTTTTCTCTTTTTAAAATTAGGATTTCTAGTTAAACTAATACTTGCTATTAAATTAGGAATAACTTGTTTTATGGAGTAAAAAGCAGAAACAATAACTACTAAACTAAAAATTATCATAAAAACGTATATAACAACTTTTAGTATTCCTGAATAACTTAATGCAAATATGAGACTTGCAATATATATAAGATAACTAATTGAGGTAGGAATTGTTTTTTCAGCATCAAATTTTATAGAAAATATTTTAATCTTTTTTATATTAGAATTATTAAGAATTAACAAAATAAATTTTCCTACAAGTTTACCAATAATAAAACCAATAAGCAAAATTAATAAAGACAATGATATCTGATTTATTATTGCATAAATGCTATCGTTTATTTGAAGTATTTTATCAATTGTTATATTCATAATTTTTAATATATCCTATTTATTTATAATATTTTTGTAAATTCGCGTGTGTCTAGAATTATAAAAAATATTGTCTTGCTTAAAATAGAGAAATACATTTTGTGCGAAAACATAAAATTATCGTATTTTACGATTAAAATTTGGTCACAGGGTGATCAACAAATCTTCGCACTATAGAAAAATTTCATTCTTGACATACCTATAAATTTAGATGGTTTTAGAAGAATATTCATATTGCTTTAAAGAATAATCTTAAAAGCTATCTAGATTAAGTTGGTTAGAATTTTTCTTTCTTGCAATTCTTTTCCAAGATTCCCATGATTTACGAAATATATCATATTTATCATAATTTTCTTCAAGAAACAATTTAGTTTTAGGATCAGCAGGATAACCACTTCCAAAATTTATTCCTATTTTTTGTTTAATTTTTTCTATTTCTGCATCCCTTGTCACTTTTGCAACTATTGATGCAGCACCCACAACAGGATGATTAACATCTGCTTTATGTTCTGCAAGAACTTTAATATTTTTATTAACAATAACAAGATGTCTTCTGAAATACTCTGAATATGCAGGAATATTTGTGCTTGGACAATCTAAAATTATAGTTATATTTTTATCAGATATCTTTTTAATAAGTCTATTGCAAAGACCTGCACTTGTAACTGCTTCAAGCCAATTTAAATTCATATCATCATCGTTTAAAGCTGCATCAACTTCTTTAGCAGAAACTATTATTTTTTCAAATTCATAATTTTTTTCAAGAATCGGTTTAAGTTGCGCTCTTTTAACAGGACTTAATAATTTACTATCTTTAACACCCATATTGAGAAGAGTTTCATTCTGAGATTCATCAATAGCAAAAGCACACATCGTCATAGGTCCTATTACTGGGCCTCTTCCTGCTTCTTCAACACCTATTAATATCATTTTAATTATAGACCACTCGGAACATCAATAAAATCAATTTCAAGTTCAGGAAACAATTCTTTTAATTTTCTTGCTATTGCTTTAACGCCAAGAGTTTCTGTTGCATAATGTCCTGCTTCTAAAACAGTCATTTTTTGTTCTTTAGCAAGACTTACATCTGCATGATTCATTTCACCTAATAAAAACATTTCGGTGCCATAAGGAAATTCTTTTCTTAAACAGTAAGATGCACCACCTGAAATAACAACAAATCTTTTTATGGCTGATTTTTCTATTCCGTATATTTTGGTTTCAGTATTAAGTTCTGTATTCAAAGTATTAATAATTTCTTTAAGTGGTTTTGCTTTTTCAAATTCTGCAAGAAATCCATAATCAAATTTTTCAATTATGCTTGCACCAAGCAATCTAACAAGTTCAGCGTTATTTCCATAAGTTTCATTAAGATCTAATGGAAGGTGAATAGTATGAAGAGCTAAATCATTATCAAGTAATATTTTTATCCTGTTTCTTAAAGTTCCTGTTATCATTGGATTAGAACTCCATAAAAGACCATGGTGGGTTATTAACATATCATACTTTCTAGCTTTTTCAAAGACTTCTGCATTGGCATCAACAGCAATTGCAATTCTTTTAATATCTTTATAAGGATTAGTTGCACTTACTTGTAAACCATTCTGCGACTTATCTTCTATTTCAGATATCTTCAAATTTCTATCTAAAAATTTTGTTATTTTCTTTATACTTACCATTTTAACACCTTATTCAAACACTATCTATATCAATATATCTATTTAAGTATTCTAATTATTTATAAAGTTGTGTGTTGTAAACATAAACGTTGCTGTTAATTAAGTTTATTTAGCTTTGTCAAAAAAAGATTTATAAAAGACTAGTTCAATTAGTATATAATATTTGATGATTTATTATTTCAAAATTAATAAAATATTTTAAAGGTGGTATGATGAGGTTAAACAAAAACATGATTTTAATGACACTCTTAATTGTCATTGTGATTTTATTTCTATCTGCTTGTACAGGACAAGGATATAAAAGTAAAGGAATATCAGACCTTGCGTCTGTTAAGGATTCAAAAGAAGCGGATTTAGCTTCAACAAGTTGTGTTGATAGTGATAGTGGAATAAATGAAAATTTTAAAGGTACAGTAATCTTTAAAGAAACAAAAGTTGAGGATTATTGCGATGGAGATAAGTTAATTGAGTATTACTGTTCAAAAGAGGGGATGTTGCTAAGTGAAATAATCCCTTGTCAATTTGGTTGTAGTAATGGTGCATGTATAGCTGATGAAGTTGGTGAGACTCAAATTGAAGAAGGGTTTGCAACATTATTATTTGGTTATACTAGTGTAACTTTGGAAAGCAATGAGACTTATGAGTATTATGATGGTGAATATTATTATATTCAATTAATAGGTCATGGTTCTAATAATGGAGAACTTTTCGTGACATTATTAGTAAATGATGAAACAATAACAATTTCTGAACATGAAAGTGAACAGTCTAATGATGATTTAAATATTTTTGTTGATGAAATAAATGTTGAAATCAATGATTTAGATTCTGTTACGTTGTTGTTGGATTATTTGTCTTTGAGTTTGGAGAATCATGAATCTGCGACTGTTAGTGTTGATGGTGATGATTATGATCTTGAAGTATTGGGTTTTGATATTGGTGCGGATGATGTTGAGAGTGTAATATTATCTGTTAATGGTAATATAAATGCTATTGAGGAATTTGTTGGTAGGGATTTTGGTGATTTGAGTGTGTATGCTGATTTAATAGCTATTTTGACAATTTATTAATTATTTTTTTTCTTTTAATTTTGTTTATAATCATCAATAGATACTTTTTTAAAGATATACTTCTAATGCACAACATATAATAATTATTTAATACTATTTAGTGAGAGGTGTAAAATGGAATTTATGAATAAAACAATATATCAATTCTCAAATGTCAGAGAAAATGTAGAAATTATTATTTATAGTTTACTTGCGTTTTTTGTTCCATTTTTAATAGGCCATCCACAAATGGTTGTTGGAATAATAATAAATTTATTATTACTAAGAGTTGCATTTTATACAACTATGAAAAATGCTTTGCCAGTAATTGTTCTTCCAAGTATTGCAGTTTATTTTAGAGGTGCTTTGTTTGGCGTATTGACTGCTAAATTAATTTACATGATTCCATTTATTATTCTAGGAAACTTTCTCATGGTATTTCTGGCTAAAAAATACTTTCAAAAAAATAAATCAATAAATGAATTCAAAATAAGTTCACATTCTTTATTTGGAATAATTAGCAAAGTGATTCTTATTGGTCTTGGAACAGTTGTATTGTATTTAACAGGAGTTGTTCCTTTATTTTTTGTCACAACAATGGCAACACTTCAAATAGTTACAGCTTGTTCAGCATTAGTAATATTCTTTGCAAATTTGAAGTTAAATAGTTTATTGAAAAAAAATTACTAAAACAAGAATTTACTCATTAATTATTTTTTTTATGCTTTCAAAATTATCTTGGAAAACGAGTGCAGAAATAGAAAAAGTAGATATTTTTCCAGGTAATAATTTTAATTTATCACAAACATATTTTTGTAGTACGGATGCATGATAAATATTTGCAGGCCAACCTATAAAAATATCATTACTTCGAATTATCATGCAAATATTAAGGCAATTTTGTTCTATACTAAAATAAATACTTATTAATCCAGGAACAGATTCTTTCTTCAATATTGAATCACTCAATGGATCATAAACAATTGCAATAGCTCTTCGAGTATTTGGTACATTTTTCAAAAGAGGAATTATATAATTATCTATTTGATTCTTTACTTGACTATAATCAAATAATCTTGCACCATAACTATAATCATATCCTGAAGAACTTATTTTATTAAGAATAGTATTTCTAAGTTCTTCTTTACTCGGATATACAAATTCATTAAGCTCTTGAATTTTATTTATTGGTTCACCTATATCTTCCGGCGAATTAATGGTAATTACCAAATTATTAACCGATTTACAAATTCTTTTACCTTGATCCATAGTTTCATTACCATTTTCAAAAATGAAACTTAGTGCTTTTTTCCAACTAATTAGTGCAGTATCAGATATTATTTCCATTTTAATTTATTCTTGTTGCTTTTTTTAAAAAAAGTTGTTAGCTTTGCATTTCCTGATATTTTCGAAAAATCATAGGTAACAAGTGGAAAATTAAGATTTTCCGTAATATATACAAACTCATTTAATACATCTTCATTATTTTCGGGACTTTCTCTAAAAAATCTTATTCTGTCAACTCCTTGAAATATTTTTAAGAATTTTTCTCTTATTTTCAGATATTTTTTTACTTCTTCTATTTCAAAATAATTAATGTCTGAAATAGTGCTTTTCTTATAAATTCTTGGAGAAATAGTTAGATCAGAGTGTTTAAATGCTGAAGAAAATGCAATACTAAATCTTGAAGGAATTCCACAAGATTTGTATATTATCTCTTCGTTTTTTGTAAACTTGTCTGTTTCTTGAGCAACATTTTTCATTAAAGTCAGAAAATGCGATTTTTCGTCGAAAAATTTTGAACTATAATTCCAAAATCTTAAGTAACTTCTTTCTATTTTGTAAAATTCTCTTGTAAATGGTTTGTTAATTTTGTTAATTGTTTTAAAATAATGTTTAGCAATCTTTTTTTTATTATTGGTTGCTATAAGAAATGCTTTATTTGCTTTCATAATAAACTTTCTGAATTCGTGTACACTGGCATAAGTATCAAAAAACTCTTTTAAATCCACAATTAGTGTTGATGATGCACAACTAACGCCCTTAGTTTTATTTTCATATTCTTTTTCAAATATTCTCCATTCTTTTTCATCAAAAGAATAAACTCCTGCACGACCAACAAAAACAGGACTTTGATGAATCGATTTATTCATAATATTTATTTTCATATGATGTTCTGCATATTCTTGAATTAAATAAAGAATCAGATTTCTATTTTCAATTAATGAAGATGATGTTACTTGAAAAATAACTAGGATGTTTTTCCTTATTTTTTTTGTAATAGTGTCAATAAATATTTTTATTTTATCAACATCAAAAACTTTTTCTAAATCAATTAAGAGATTAATATTTTTACCATAGTCATTAACTTCTTCACAAATAGTTTCTATAAAATTTTTAAGATCTCCATTAGTCGAATCCTGTATCATTGTTTCAAAATGGTTTATTGCAATACTATCACCAACTTCTTCAAATAATGCAATAATCGAATCATGTAATTCTTGATAATTTACAAACGTATTTGCATTTAGTAAAATAGCGTCAAGTTTACTAATCCACGTCTTTGAATTAAATTTCTTGATTATCTTTTTTGCTTCATAACCATCAATGGGTGTTGAAGGATTAAAATTATTACTAATAACAATTGTCTTTTTTTTATCACCAATTATTATATCTCCATAATTTTCAACAAGAGAAAATCTCTTTTCTCCATGCTCTTCTATTCCTGAAAGTTTCAATATTCCTTCATTAACTAACTTATTAAGATGATACAGAAGTCGTTTATGAAGAATTGCTTTTTGATATCTTAACTTACTTGTTACACCTTTTTCAGAGCCTAAAAAAAAGGCATTGTGTGATACGGATTCAGCATATACAGATGCTTCATCAGGAAAAATAAATTTAACAACATCTGAGGTTGTTAGTTCCCTACCTTCAGCTTTCTTGAACGATTCAAGAATAGCAGTGTCCATCTGATGCATTTTACTACTTAGTAATCAATATTCATTCATATAGTTTTTGTACCCAATATGGAAATATGTATATTGATAATTTGTGATTATCTCAGTATTATCTTATTAATTCAACAAAACCTTTTTAAAAATAGAATATAAATAGAATTTATAAACTAATATGATAATTATTTAACTAAATTAATTAAAAGAGGGTGAATGGTAGAACTTAAGAAAAGCATAGGATTTATGCCCATATTTGCATTATTAGTTACTTCTCTTATAGGGACGGGATTGTTTTTCGCACCTGCAATAGCTGCAGGATATGCGGGTACAGCATCGATAATTTCTTGGATAATAATGTTCTTAATTAGTATTTATATGGCATTCTGTTTTGGAGAACTTGTTTCAACATTTCCTAATGCAGGCGGAGTATATGAATATAGTAAAAAAGCTTATGGTCGTTTTCCAAGTTTTATGTTAGGTTGGATAACTTGGCTTGTAAATACAATAAACACTCCACTTCTAATTGTTGCAGCATTAACAATGGCATTCCCCGGATTAAATATTGTATACTTTGTGTTATTAAGCATTGCAATAATTGTTTTTCTAAATTATGTTGCATATAGGGGACTGAAAGATAGTGCAATCTTATTGTATGTTTTTGCATTTATAACACTGGGTGTAATTTTAACATTTATATTCAAAGCAGTACCCGTTTTCAAGCCACAATACATATTTCCGTTAACAACAACAAATAATTTTATGATTTTAGTTGCAATATTCTTTTTATCTGAATCATTTTATGGTTGGACAAGTGCAACTTTTTTAGCTGAAGAAACCAAAAATGCTGAAAAAATTATTCCTCGTGCATTAGTCTTAACAACTTTAATAGTTGGAACTTTAAGTGTTATAGTTGCAATACTTTCGCTTGGAATAATACCTTTTAAAGAGCTTATCTCTAATTCAAATTATTTTTCTATGATTTTAGCAACACTATTTAATCCAGAAACCGCTAAATATTTTACATTTGGAATATTTGCTTTATTCTTAGGTAGTGCTTCAGGTAATATAATTTCTTCTCCAAGATTATTATTGGCAATGGCAAGAGACAAATTATTTATAGAACAATTTGCAGATATTCATGAAAAACAAGGAACGCCTTACAAAGCAATAATATTTCAAACTATTGTTAGTATAATTTTAATATTCATATCTCTGGGTAATTATCGAACTCTCTTATCACTAATTATTCCCCTGTGTTTACTGATGTTCATAAGTATGTTAATTGCTTTACCAATACTAAGAAAAAAATATCCTGGCAAGCAAAAATTTAAAGCACCCTTAGTAAATATTTTACCTTTTGTAGTTGCTTTAATGTTTTTACTTTTTATAATAACTTGGTTAGTTTATGAACCAAATGCTTTATCAATAATAGGTTATGCTTTAGGATTTATTATTTTCGGTTTACCTGTATATCTATTACTAAATATTTATTATAATCCTGAATTCACAATTAAAATAAATGAATCTTTTTCATATTTAAATTTATGGCTTGAAAATATATTGTTTCCTAAAAAAATAAGACGATTTATCATGTCACTTTTCACAGATTATAAAAATAAAAAAATTCTTGAATTTGGTTCTGGTGTTGGTTCTCTAACTATGTATCTTGCAGAAGAAGTAGGATCTGACGGAAAAGTTTTTGCAATTGATTTTAGTAGAAAAAACTTAAATATCTTAAATAAAAGAATGATTAAAAAAGGACATTTTCATGTAGAAATATTACACGATAAACACATTACGAGTAGAGTTCATCCGTCAATAAAAAATGTGGACATGGTATTTTCAGTTGGACTTTTAGGTTATATACAAAACTTAAAAAAAATATTAGAAGAATTTAATGATTTACTTCCTGAAGGTGGAAAGATTTGTCTCATTGAATATGTTGACTATTTTCATTTAATACCTAATCCTAAATACATATCTAATAAAGTGGAACTTATTAAGCTGTTTAATGAATGCGGATTTAGTATTAAAATTAAAAAAATAAAAGGAACTCTTTGGAATTATTCCCTGATATATGGCATGAAAACATCAAATGCTGATGCACCATTTATATAATTCTTTATCAATTTCCGGGTGATTAAAATAGAACTTTTTTGAATATTACTGATCACTATCTGCAGCAGTATTATCTAAGTCTTTTTTGTAAATAGAAAGTGCTTCATTAAAATCATTCTTATCAAAATCAATCCAGTGTTTGCTTCCTTTGAAATAAATTGATGAACCTGGACAATCCCAAAGCAGAATTCCTGAATATTTATATCCGCACTCTATTATGAGATTGGGTGGTATAAAATAAGAAGTATATATTGATTCTTTAATTAATTCAGTACTTATTTCATTTACATCTATCTGTTTATCTTTAGCTTTTATTGTTAATAATTTTATTGCAGAAGCTAATTCTTGTTTTCCAGAATATTTAATTAAAAAATTTATAAAAAATTGATCATAATCTTTTGTTTTTTCTATTAATTTTTTAGCTTTTTCACTTAATTCCTGAGGAAGATTAAACCATTGACCAATAATCATTATCTTAGCTTTTGATTCTTCAAGATCTTTATTTAAATTAAGTTCTGTAAGCAATTTATCAATAAATTTAATATCTTCTTCACAATGAGTACTAAGCTTTATTGTTAAAATAGGAATATTAAGTTTGAATTGTAGTTCGATGAATTCCATAATTTTATTCAAAGCAGAATTTATTATGTCAGATTCTTGGTTTTTATAGAGATTCAAACTTCTAGTAGAAATTGCAATATGTTTTGGTAATTTCTTCTCTTTTAATGAATTCAGCCTTGTTATATTCTTTAATATATTTAACATAAACTTGAGTAATGCAATAAAATTTATAAACTTTGTTAGTGATAAATGTAAATGAGGTGAGAAATTGATTATTTATCCAAGTATTTTCGTAATAGGTTTAGGATTTTTACTTGTTGCTGCAATAACAGATATAAAATCTAGAGAAGTTCCAGATTGGCTAAGTTTTGGATTTTTATTTACTGCACTTTTTGCAAATCTTGCTTATAGTGTTTTCACATCAAACTTTTCATTTATTATAGATTCTATTACGGGTTTAGCATTAGCATTCTTGCTTGGATTACTTTTATATTATACGGGTCAGTGGGGTGGAGGAGATTCAAAAATATTAATGGCTTTATTTGCATTAATAGGAATTAGTGCTAGTAACATATATAATTTAATCTTAGGAAATATTTCAGTTATCCAATATATTTTAGATGCAAAATGGATATTATTCATTATTTCATTTACAATAATTGGCGGATTATATGGAATTTTATATTCTCTGTATTTAATGATTTCTCAACCAAAGAATTTTAAAAAATCGCTAAAGAAGTTAATAAATCATGAGCAAACTCGTAAAATTAGAATATTTATTACCCTATTAACTATTTTTTTAGTTTTATTTGCATTAACAATTTTGGTTTTATTAAAATCTAATGATGTGATGATTTTAATATTTATTGCATTGCTACCATTAATAATATTTTACACGTGGATATTTGCAAAATCAATAGACTTGGGTTGTATGAATAAAAAGATTTCTGCTAAAAAAATAACTATTGGTGATTGGGTTGTAGAAGATGTTTTTGTAAAACGAAAAACAAACTCGCTTTTATTTGATTGGCACAGAGAATATGTTTTGCAAACAGAAAATAAAATAAAAATGTTCGCTTTTGAAAAAAGAATTGCTTTAATGTATACAAAACAAGTAAAAGGTTTTTTCTCTTGTATGACTTTGCGTTTATCTAAAAGAAAAATGGATGATGCAATACATTTAATTCGCGCATTATTAATGACATCATCTAAAACAAAATTAATTCAAAGAGCAAATCATCATGGTTTATCTAAAGAACAAACAAAGCAATTTCTTGACTTTTTAGATATTCAAAAAATATATTTTAATAATATGTATGTTTGTGGATTTCAGACAACTGGTTTGGGAGAAGATCAAGTATCACTTATTAAACAATTATATGAATCTAAAAAATTAAGACAAATTAAAGTAAAAATAGGAATTCCATTCATCCCTAGCTTTTTAATTGGCTTTGTAATATTTTATATTCTTGGATTTTGGTGGACTTTTTTATTTTAATAAAAATAATATCTTAAAAAATTTCATTTAATGACCTGGTGTTTAATTTAATTTTAGAATTAAATTTGAAATTAGTTAGAATAATAAAAATAATTAGAAAAATTATGAGGGGGACGTGATTCGAACACGCGTAAGCACTAAGCTAACAGGTCCTAAGCCTGTCCCGTTTGACCGCTCCGGCACCCCCTCAAAAAAGAAATATTAAATATGTTTTCTTAGTTTTGAGGAATTTCCATAGCCACAGCTACTGCACACTTTATGTGATGCATGATAAGTGTTTTTACCACATCGTCTACATCTTATGTGTGTTTTTTTACCTGAGTGTCTTCCGAATGAAGGTGTTCCTTTAGTCATTTAAATCACTTATTTATTCTTCTGGAGATATTATTGTTATTGCGTCTCCTCTTAAAAAAATAGTTCCTAATTTTCTTTTAAGTTCGCCATCAATAAATTCTTCAGCGTCGTTAAGGACTACATTTATATGAATGTCAAAAGCTGTTAACTTTCCAATGTATCTTCTTTGATTTTTTAACTCAACTATAACTCTTTTATTTCGAGCCATATTTAAAGCATCTAATGGTCTATTTTGTTCCATTTTGTTTACCCCCTATAAATAAAAATAAAATATGTTACTAACCAACCATTTATAAATCTATTCCTTGAATTTAACGAATAAGTAAGAAAATAACTTTATTCAAATAAACTATCAACAACTTCTTGAGGGTTGAATGGTTTGATATCTGTGTAGTTTTGTCCAGTTGTTATAAAAATTATTGGTTTTCCAGTAACATAACTTAAGGAAATTGCCACACCACCCTTTTCATCAACATCCGCTTTGGTTAATATAATTGCATCAATACCAACAGCTTCATTAAATTGAGTTGCCTGTTCAACACAATCATTTCCAGTAATACTTTCGCCAACAAATATTTTCATATCTGGTTTTGCAACCCTAATTATTTTACTAAGTTCTGCCATTAAATTTGAATTACTATGTAATCTTCCTGCAGTATCAATAAGAACAACATCAATATCTTTTGATTTTGCATGCTCTATAGCATCATAAGCTACAGCTGCAGGATCAGCACCATAATCATGAGAAATCATTTTAACATTTAACTTCTTAGCATGCTCATGAAGTTGTTGGATTGCCGCAGCTCGAAATGTATCCGAAGCAGAAACAACTGAAGAAATATCATTATTTTGAAAATATTTAATTAATTTAGCAAGTGTTGTTGTTTTACCTGCACCATTTACACCTAAAAACAGAATCTTAAATGGTTTTTCTGAATTCTTAATCTTTTTTAATAAATCAAGGGGTTCATAATTAAACAAAGAATTAATACTTTTTTTAAGAATTGAAAGTATTAAACTATCTATTGATTTTCTAGTGACATGCTTTTTCTGAAGCTCAGTTTTTAAGTCTTGCTTAATTTTTTCAATGACTTCAACTGCAACATTATTTTCTAGAAGAGCAACTTCAAGTTCCCAAAAAAACTTTTCAAATTTTTCATCAGTTATATTTAACTTAGTTATTGTTTGACCTAATTTATGAAAAATACTTTTTTTACACTCAAATTCTTCAGGCACTTCTTCAAGTTCTTTTTCAGATTCATGTTCAACTTCTTTATCTAAATCTATTTTTTCTTCATTAGAATTTCTGTCTACTTTTTCTTGAACTTCTTTTTCATTAGAATCTATTTTTGAAGTTTCAGTTATTTTTTCAAAATCTTTCTCATTACTTATTTCTTCAACTTTATCAGGTTCAGAAACTTCATTAGTTTTTTCAGAGCTTTGGATTTCTTCTAATTCAGAAACATTTTCGCTTTTAATAGAACTTGTTGTTTCTATTTTTTTATCAGATGGGAGTTCAGATTCTTCAACTTCTTTATTAAGAACTTTAGACTTTTTTTTGAATAATCCTAAAAAACCTTTTTTTTCTTTTTTTAAAATATCTTTTTCATTAGATTTGACTTCAGATTTTATTTCTTGCTCAAGCTGAATTTTATCTTGCTTAGCAAGAGCATTTTCACTGACTTCTTGAAAAACTTCTTCATCTCCTTCAATCTCGCCAGATATGTCCTGTGCTACTTTTTTTAATTTTTTTTTTAAAAAACCAAACATTTTAATCCTGTTCTAATGATTGTTCACTTTGTTTTTTATTAAGTTCATTAAACTTTTGTAGTAGTTTATCATATTCCAGAGATATTAAAACTTGATTTTCTCTTATTTTTTCAATTTGTTCTTTAATTATGTTTTTTGCTTTATCAGAATCTAATTCAATAATAGTTCCGTCAGCACCAATATTAACAAGGAACTTAGAATTATCAGTTAATTTTGCCTTGAAAAATATTCCATTAACTATTGGAACAAGAATTTCTTTATCTGTCTTTTCATTAGAAAACTCATCAATAGCTTGATGTATTAATTCTAATTCCTGTCCTTGTTGCTCAACATCTTCAAGATATTTTTGCATCATTTGCATATTTTGTTGAATGTCCATAAGTTCTTGATATGAAACCAAATTTGAATTTTCCATTTTGTTTTACACCACCTATTCTTCATCTAAAAATCCGAGAACTTCATCAGCATTTGTTATTTCTGGACCACCGGATTCAGAACCGATCAAAAATCCATTTTTATTACAAACTATTCCTGATTTTACATAAGGACTTCCCATGTTTACAGAACCTGTTTCTATTTCAACTTTCAATTCTGTTTTTAATAATTCAATATCTGAATCTGAAGCGTCTCTATGTACAAGTGCTCTTTTTTTATCATAATTAATAACTGCAGTAGCACCAATTATTTCAATATCTGCAATAAGTGCTTGAATAATTTTTAATCCTAAAAGCTCTTCAACTTTCTTACATTCTTCTTCAGTATAATCAGGATTTAATATTGCTGTTTCAGACCCTATAAGAATATTATTTCCTAAACAAGTTAATTCAGAATTTAAAACATGAAATTTAACATCATGTTCTTTTCCAATTTTATTTAATTCTTCAAGTTCTTTATCATAAATTATTTCAGGAACCAATACGTCTGTTTCTGTTCCATTCAAAAAAACTCCAATTAAATGAGTTCCTGCAATACTTACTTTATAACAAGGAACTTTTAATATATCTTTGATTATTTTTATAGTTTTTTCATCTGTGGATTTTCCTACAAGTGCGAACTTATCATTAGCATATATCATTAAACCAATATTTGCTTCGCCATTTATTCTTAATGCTTCAACATGTGCCATCTTAAATAAAATGAATTACATATTCTTTATAAAACTAATGGATATCTAATGAGGAGGATATAATTTAGAACTATTTACTTGAGTTTTATCTAATAAAACAAAAATTTATTCTTACTAAAACTAATAGAATTAAAGAAAATAAAACAATAAAATCACTTCAATCTCAAAGCATCAAGATTACGAGGAAGATTAACTTCAATATTATATGATTTGCGTATTGAACTTGCAAAATCTGATGCTCTTTTTAGTTCTCCATGGTTTATAATGACTCGTTTTGGTCGAGGTTCTAATCTGTATACGAAATTCATTAATTCTCTTCTATCTGAATGCCCTGTTACAGAAAACTTTTCTATTTGAAGTTTTAATTCTGTGGTCAAAACTTTCCCCTTATCTCTATAAGAAACACTTCTTTCCCCTTGTTGTATTCTTCGGCCAAGCGAACCAGGTCCTTGATAACATGTAAAAATTAATGTGTGTTTAGGATCATCACCTATTTTCTTTAAATATTCTACACTTGGTCCTCCAACAAGCATACCGCTTGTAGCAAGTATTATACAAGATTCTTTGCTTTCTATCAATTCTGCTCTTTCTTTTGAAGAACCGATTTGCTTTATATTATCATACAAAAAAGGATTATCATCTTTGTGAAATATTCTACTTCTCATTTGACCATTGAGAAATTCAGGGTATGCAGTATATATTGCAGTCATATCCCAAACCATTCCATCAATGTATAATGGAATTTTATCAATTCTTTTCTCAGATATCATATTCTGTATTATGACAAGAACTTCTTGAGCTCTTCCAGAACCAAGAACAGGCATTAAAACTTTACCTTTTCTTTTAACAGTTTCTTCTATCATTTTTTTTAATAGTTCATCTTGTTCTTTAAATGGTGGGAGAGTATTATCTTTACCACCATAAGTTGATTCTATCATAAGTGTTTCAAGTCTTGGAAAACTACAAGCTGCCTGACTTAGAACATGAGATTTTCCAAATTTAAGATCTCCCGTGTATAATATGTTATGTAATCCATTTCCTACATGTAAATGAATCATTGCACTACCAAGCATGTGACCTGCATTGTATAATGTGAGTCTAACATCCGGAGTAACATCCGTAACTTCTTCATAATTTAAAGTAATTGTGTGTTTTACCATTTCTTTAACTTCATCACTAGTATAAATTGGATCCTTTCCATCGTTAATTTGAATTTTTATAAGATCTAATTGTGATAAACACATTATGTCTCTTGTTGGTGCAGTACAATAAACAGGTCCTCTATAACCAAATTTAAACAGATATGGTAAAAAACCAACATGATCAAGGTGAGCATGACTTATTATTACTGCATCCAATTCATTTATTTTAAATTCAGGAGCTTCAAGATAAGGATATGGTGCATTATCATCAGCAACATTTATTCCGCAATCAAGAAGTATTCTTGATTCAGGTGTCTGAAGAAGAATTGCTGATTTTCCAACTTCTCTTGCTGACCCAAGATAGGTTATTCTAATCCATTCTTCTTTTTTTTGTCTTAACCACCCATTGTATATTCTTTCTCCTGTTTTATGAAGAAATTTTCTTCTAAAATCAGAATTTTCATAGAGAACAGAACGAATATTATTAATTATTTCACTTTTTATTGCGGGTGTTCTTTGAACACTAGGAACCCAAAGAGTTTTTTTCTTAATTTCTAATAAGGTTTCACCAGCTTTACCTATTGCTACACCTGGTTTTTCAACTTCTATTATAACACAACTTCTTTGAGCATCAAAGAACATAGTGCATATTCCTGCATCTTTTCCTATTATTGATTTAATTTTCTTTTCTGCTTTTTCCAGAGGCATGCTTATACTTGGATCAGGTCTTAATTCAATTCTTTTCTTAAGTTCACCAACTATTTTTTTTATAGCGCGAGTTCCTTCAAAAAGAAAATCTTTATCTTTTGTATACAAAACTATGTTTGCACCTTCAAATGCTGCAGCACTTATTTTATTTTTTGGCAGTTTTGAAGTTATTTCTTTTAATATGTCTAACATTTTATGTTTTCACCTTTGAATAAATTATTTATCGAGAATTTCTCGACAACAAAACGATATCCCTCTTAACCTAAACAAAAAAAGGGCGTCCATACAAAAACAAGTTTTTGAGTATTAATGAAAGTTTAATAGTCACAAAAAAGTCCATATCCACAACTTAAATTTATGGTGTTTGCTTTTTTTACGAATAAAAATATGATTTGAGATTAAATTAGATTTAATCAGATTCTTAAAAAGTAGTTATTATAATTTTGTTGCAATTTTAAAAAATCGTAAATTTTTAGTTCACTAAAAAACTTGTTTTGTTTTAATTATATTACAAGTACTTCATTTTTTAGTATTTAGATTTTAGCTATTTTTCTTAGATTGTTTTTCTTTTAGTCTTCATTTAATAAAATTTTTTTTTAAGTTAAAAAATAGTTTATAAAAAACAAAAAAATTAATATAAACCTGTATTGATATCCAGAGTTTCAGCATGTTTAATACCGTTCAAATCAATAACCGAAATATCAATACCATTACCTGTGGCAATATCTCTTTTCAAAGAAGAATTAATTGCTAATTTTGCTAAAGATATTCCTTCTTTTTCAGTCATGTTTGGTTTGTATGCGCTTTCAAGCACACCCAGAGCATAAACACTTCCAGATCCAGAAGAAACAAAATCTTCAATATCTGTTACAGAGCCATCAGGATATAAATCATATAAAGATAATTCTTTATTTCGTCCTGCTAACAAAAAGTGTGCAATTCCAGGAGCCATTGACGGAGTTCTTAATAAATTATAAAGCAGTCCTGCCAACATATTTGCTGCTTCTTTAGAAGTTGCTCTTCTATTTGTTTGCACTTCTTTCAGGGCAAGTTCTGCTCTTATTACTTTAATTAGTAATTGAGCGTCACTAACACTTCCTGCAATAGTCAATGCAAAATCATCATTTAATTTATGAACTTTTTTAGTTCTTCTGTCAACAACCATATAACCCGCTGTTGCTCTTTTGTCTGCTGCTAAGACAATACAGTCCTTGCATTTAATTCCCAGAGTTGTTGTTCCAGTACTTAATCTCGTTTCAGTTTCACTCATTTGATAACACCTTTTATATTTAGAATCCTTCTTAGCTATCAGAATAATATCTTTCATTAGTCAACACTCTTTTATAAATTTTTTGGGAAACAACCCTAAATTAAACATGTTTAATAACAAACTCAGAAATTAATTTCAACATTTTTTCAAAGTCAGAGGGTTTGGAATAATAATGATTACAATCTTTAAATATTTCTAATTTACCCTGTTCAAAAGAAGAAATTACTTTTTTACTTTGTTCGACTAGAACACATTTATCATTATCTCCATGAGTAATCAATGTAGGTATTTTGATTTTTTTAGCAGCTTCATATCCATTATTGTTTTTAAAATCTTCAAAATAAGTATAATTAAGTTTTTTCTTTTCTCCTTTACTATTTGTATGAATAATAAACCCCTTAGATTTCCAGCTGTTAAGTTGGTCCTTAGTTCTACATATGGCATCTCTTTCTAAGTAATTAGAAACAGGGGATCTTAAAGCAAGTACAGATAAATCATTTGTTTTAGATGCAGCCATAATGCTTGACATTCCGCCAAAACTTGTTCCTATTAAACCTATTTTTGTAAATCCTTTCTCTTTTACATAGTCTATGGCATTTAGAATCTCTTCAACAGTTTCAGAAATAGTAATGTTCTCAAAATCACCTTCACTTTCACCATGGCCAAAGAAATCAAATCTGAAAGTAGCAATGTTTTTATTGTTAAAAATTTGTTCAAATCCTCTATTCGTAGGACTATTTTTTGAACTTGTAAATCCATGGCACAATATTATTATTGGAACATTAGATTCTGTTTTAGGATTTGAAAGTATTCCACAAATTTTATTTCCTTTTGAATCTAAATAATAAATTTTTTCTTTCATATTCTTAACAAAATTTTATTTTATATAAATTTTTTGGGAAACAAGGCCATTGCGAAACCCTCTGGTTCTGGAGAAAGGTTTATATAATATTAGAATGTTTCATTATTCAAAGAGATGGAAAAACTTAAAACACTAGTTAAAGTAATCATCTCGAACTGCAATCTTCGAATTGCTTTAATCTTTGCGATTTATAAAGTTAAAACTTTTATTATAAACTATTTTAGAGGTAATCAAAATGAAATCAATTTTAAAGCTCAAAAAACAAAATGAATTCATAAGTTTCAGCGAATTTCTAGACTCTGTAGATGCAGACAAAGTTAGGAAGTATATTAAATGTAAAAAAAATCAATTTAATGAGATTGATATAACTATTTCTAATCAAAATAAAAAAAACTCAGATTCTGATAATCCTACACAAAGATTAAATCAGTACGAAGATAAAATAGATTTAGGTATAGAAACTTTAATAGCACATAGTGTTGTTCTTGATTTAGAATATCACCGAGGAAAAGGAGAATTTAATTCTCATAGTCTTCGAATATTTCATGATATTGGTAATTATGCCCGTGCAAATAACTTTTATGATGAGGTTTTAAAGATAACGCGTTCCGAGGCATTAGAAGATTTGATAAAACACTTTTCAAATAAATGCGGATCAGAAGAACGTATTGAGAGACTTAATGCTAAAATAGATAAAATAAAATATGCGCAAGGAAATCTTTATGAAAAGTATGTGTCAAAATTTCAGGATGAATTTAAAAAGGTACAATCAGATTGTTCAAGAGAAAAAATAGATTTTCAAAAAATTAGAGAAAACATTAACCATCAAGAACTTCAAGGATATATGATGAATAATTATGGTTGTCTTTTAATTGAGTTATTTAAATTTAATAGGCTAGAATTAAGTCCGAATCAAAAATATTCTTATCCTGCATATGCTTCAATAGTAATAACAAGTTATGTTATTCTAAAAGAATGTTGCATAACAGAAGATACAGAAAAGTTAAGAAGTGAAGCAAAGGGATCAATTAGATTTATAAGAAGGCATTTTAACCAAATATTCAAAAATGAAAAAAGAGCAGTAAAGACATATTACAGAAATTTGATGAAAGGAAAAACCGCCATAAATGATATAGATGAAAATAGAAGCTATTATATTCTAAAAGAGATTCAGAATAAATGCCTGAAAAATCAGCATGATTAAACAAGAGGAGATGGATGAACTCTCTGTTCTTTTTTTTATTGTGAACCAAAGGGGTTTAATATCTCAATATTTAGTATGAATTGTAAAGATTGGCAAATTTTGTTTAATAATTTCATAATAACTTAATAATTCATTAGCAATAAACTACCAAAATCAAACCATTTATAAAGAATGCATATTTGTTTTCACTTTAAAATAGAAATATTTAAATATTACATTAGTTATATGGTTTTATTAGTATAACTATTTTGGTAAATTTAATATTTTAATATTCTCGAAATATTAATAAATAAAGCGAAAAAAGGGTGTGAGACTGAACAAGATAGTTATAAAATTATCTTGAATGTAACGAGGGGGTTAAAAATGAATAAAATTATTAAAAAATTAATACCGATTTTTGCTATTGTACTAATTGCATTAAGTTTAACTGCGTGCAGTTTAACTTATGCTCCAGAAGGAAGTGATGTAGATTCTGCATTTTCAGACATTGGTGAAAGAACACAAATTGATTTTTCTGATACGGATTCAAACATGTCTGAAACAAATACTGTTGAGTCAGAAGAACGAGAACTCATCAAATATGCAGATGAAGATGTGGATGAAAGTGATGTTTCATCTACAATAACTGTTATTGAGGGTGAAATAATAGATTTACAACCAAAAGCGGTGGATCCTGATAATGATGTTGTAACTTATAGTTTTACAGGTCCATTTAATGACGCAGGTTTGTGGCATACTGTAGATGGAGATGAAGGAAGATACTTAGTTACTGTTTCAGCAACAGATGGAGAACTTATTAGTAAACAATATGTTCTTATTGTTGTAAATCCAAGAAATAAAGAACCCG
>CAYWRI010000014.1:0-37119 GCA_964461035.1 uncultured Methanosarcinales archaeon
TGTTGGAAATTTTCGTGGGTAAAACGTCGGAGATGTTTTTAGTACCGGAGGCACTAACGCAAACTTTTTTTTACAAATATCCCAAGATTTCAGTGATGGAAAATATGTGCAAGGATTGTTAAAGTAACTTCACCTTATGTTGTACCTTTTTTGGTTTATTATATTAGTGGAATTATTGTGAAAAGGAGTTATGAGAAAGAAATAGGACTCCTTGAGGAAAAGATAAAGAAATTAAAAAATGAATGAATAGATATATTGGTGAATTAAATGGCAATAGATAATATTTTACAAAAAGCACGAAAAGGAAATGGTTTAAATGTAGAGGAAATTAGAATTCTCTTTCAAGATTTAAAGAATTTAGGAAAGGCTTCAGAAATTGCTGCTGAATTGAAATCAGAACAAAAGGGAGATTCAGCAGCATTATACACTTGCTTGTATATTACAAATTCATGTGTGAATGATTGCAGTTATTGTGGATTTGGACGTAGCAATAAGGATTTAGAAAGAATAACATTAACTTCAGAACAAATTTTAGAAGAAGCAAAGGTAATTAAAGATTTAGGTGTTTCCAATGTTATTTTAATAGGTTCAACGCTTCCAGAAGACCAATATAAAGACTTAATAATGAGTGGAACAAAAAGTTTATTAGAGTTAAATTTAAATCCATGGATTGAATTTGAGAATTTGTCTCCAAAAACATTAAGGGAAATTTCTGAAATAGGTGCAAATCATTTTGTTTTATTTCAAGAAACTTATAACGAAGAAATATATAAAAGAGTGCATAGACGAAGTCCATTAAAAAGAGATTACGGAGCAAGATTAAGAAAAGTTGATGAAGCTGTAGAAGCAGGGTTTTTAAATGTGAATATTGGTACATTGTATGGATTAAATAGAGATTATGCGTCTGAAATAGTCGAACTTCACAAGCATGCAACAGGATTAAAAGAAAAGGGCGCAAGTGTTTGTATATCTGTTCCAACTTTAAAACCGGCTCCAGGACGTTCTATTTCTCCTAATAGAGTTTCAGATTTTGATATAGAAAAAGCATATATTATTTTGCGTTTATCATTGCGAGATGTTTCATTAGCATTAAGCGGAAGAGAAAATAAAGAATTAAGGAATAACTTATTCCCAATAATTGATCAAATAGGTTCTGGAGGAGTAACTAATCCTGGAGGAAGAACAGCTTACAAAGAAGCATACTTAAGAGGGGATACACAATTTACATTAAACGATGGAAGATCGCCACTAGAAGTTACACAATATTTAGCGACTTTAGGAATAAAGGTTATACCTCAGGTAAAATGGACTGCGTAGTATGGAAGCTTTTTTTCAATTAAATTTAATAAATATTAAATGTCCCAACCATATTCAATATCAGAATTACCCTAAAATACTAAATTTTATGTATTTTAATGGGTTTCATATTATAAATAAATATACGCTAATTAAGACTACAATTAGACAAAACCGCAGATTTGAACATCTTGTTCAAATCTCATTCTGGCGTTTTTTGATTTAGAATCCATACTAAATTATTTAAAAATTAAAAAGATTTTAGTATTTTTGGGTGTTGTTAAAAGCACCCAAAACAAAGCCATAGTCAGACCCTTCCAATCATCTTCAAAAATAAACAATCAAATCTTATCAGATAATGCATCCCTATCAAGTTTCGTCTTAGATTTATGACATTCCTTACAAAGAGTTCTTAAATTATCTTTATCGAATAATTGACCACCCATTTGTACAGGAATAATATGATCAACATCTAAAAACTTCTTCCTCATTCTTTGTTTACAAATACAACAAGTATACTTGTCTCTACGCAACACATCCTTGCGTACAAAAAACCACGAGTTATTTCTATTAAATTCAGCCATACAAGTCTTAGAACAATAATGACGTCTAGTTTTAGCAACTTTGTTATCACAATTTCTACAAAGCTTGTTACCAAGATGATCGAATCTATCAGGAGTGTCAGAAATTTTTGGATATCGTCGTACCATGAATAGTGCCTTAAGAAGCTTGGTTTAAATGAGTTATGGTTTTAGAAACATAGAAAAAAACTAACCTTGCCTGCCTCACTTCTAAAATTATTTTATTCCAATTTTATGTCAAATGAGTCTAACAGTCATATACCCTAGGGAATTGAGAACTTTGTTTTTTTAAGAGTGTTCTGATTCAAATTTATACTATAATTACTCGCAGTTTAAAATGATGCAAAACTTAAACTTGAATTACTGAGGAATTCAGTTAGCAAACAAACAAGTGTTTATTTTTTATATCAAATAATAGATACTTTTATAATGTCCAAATTTATATTTATAATATTAGTGAGGTAAAATAAAATGGCAGCAACTGCAAAAAAACCAAAAAAAGTTAGAATTGATTATAATATTGACAAACAGATTTATGATGATTTCATAAGAAATAGTACCAAAATAGGCTATTCTCCAAATGTCATTGTAGAAAAACTTATGAAGAAATTTAACGAAACTGGACAATTTTAAACAATCAGAGAATTATTTTGTGTAAGATCATTTTTCCAATTGTTGGCCAATAAAGAAAAGTGTGTATCATTTACTAGTTATGTTAATTTAACAAAGTAAAATCTAGCTGTGCTTAGCACTTGAATTCCTTATTATTGTTTCTAAAAAAAAGAGAACTCAAATTTTATTGAACTTAACAAACATTGAACGCATTAACTACATTCAATATTAAAATTACCCTAAAATGCGAAATTTTATATATTTCAATGGTTTCTCAATTGTAAACAAATATACATTCATTAAGACTAAAATTGAACAAACAACAAACTTGGACAAATAGTCTAAATCTCATCCATGACGTTTTTTTGTTTAAAAAAGATTTTCTTTCTTAAAATTTAATTCTTATTAAATTCCTTAATTATCAACCAGATTGCTAAAAACCAACTCATTCAATGCTACTAGGAATACGAGAACTGCAGTGAATATAGATTCTATTTGTAACACCCCTGTAAAGTGGTGAATACGGAAAAGCTTTATAAATAATGGCATGATTCTTTAGTGAATGGGTAAGAAATTAGCTACAATTGCACTGGTGGCAAGTATGTTATTTAATAGTTATAGTTTAAACTCTAAAATAAATGACAAATATGATATTTCTTTTTTATGGCATCATAATTTAGATGCAGTTTTAGATTATAAAGAAGAAATAAGTAAAAGACTCTCATCTATAAGCGAAAAGTTAATAATTGTTAAAGGTAAGAAAAATTTTGGTTTGGTTTATGATAGAGATACCTCTTCACAAGAGCGAGCAGATACTATTGCAAAAAGTCTTTATGACAAATTCCTTAAAAATCAGGGTTTTGAAGAACCTACGGGAATAAAGGATGCGGGTTATCAACCAGTTCACAATGTTTCTTTTTTGAGTGGGAAAAGTTTAGAAGGTGCAATCAAAGAATACAATAAAATATTCAAAATACTTTCTGAAAAATACAAAAAATTTGATTCAAAAAATTTTGTAATTGAGGAGAATCAAGATGAACAAAAGTTTGTTGTGTATAAATCTTATTTAAATGAAAACGAAGCAATTGAACTTGCTAAAATTATAAAAAGTGAAACAGAATTAGAAACTTCTATAACCAGAGAAACAGGAAGAGATATAATTTATAATTCTTCGTTACAAGATCTTGATGATATTATTTTAGAACAAAAAAAGGAACAAAAAAGTGCAAAAAAAGTTGTAAAGAAAAAAACAAAGCCTGAAACTAAATTATCCCCTGATTGTTTCGAGGATAAAATTGATGCATTGTATAAACAATATAAAGAAGATGGTCTTGTTGCAAAAGGAGAAAAAGTTGCGATTTGCGTCTATGATTTCTATACAGATACAAAAGTAGTTTCGATAAACGAAGATATCCCTATGCAATGTGCAAGTATGGTTAAGCCTCTTGTCGTTCTTGCTTATTATCATCAACTTAGTAAAGGAAAATTAAAAAAAATTAAATCTGATAAAGGAAATTTAAGAAATATGATTAATTATACAAGTAATTCAAGGTCTGCTAATAAATCTACAAATAAAATAATGCGAAGACTTGGTGGTTTTTCTGCTGTTGATAAAATTTTAAAAAATAATTATGGTGGAATATTTCAACAAACACGTATTGTGGAAGAGATTCCTCCGGGTGGAGCAACAAGAAAAAATAAGGCATCAGCGCATGATTACAGCAGGTTCTTGTATGCACTATGGAATAATCAACTTCCTTATTCAGATGAAATAATAAGATTAATGGGTCTCCCAAATAGGGATAGAATTTATACGGGAAATAACATTCCAGGGGGATTATCAGTTATAGATAAAACAGGGTCAACTGCAACTGTTTGTGGAAATATGGGAATTATTGTTGCTAAAGATAAAAAAGGTAATAAAAGACCATATATTATAGTTGAGATAATTCAAAGGAAATCTCCTCATACTAATTTATATGGTTTTTATAGAAGAAGAGGAAAAGCCATGAGAAAAGTTTCTGAATGGCTTTATCATAAACTAATGAGTTACCATAATAGATGGCTTGCCCCAAATTAATAATTTTCTGCATGCATTCAACGAAGTCCTCTACTTTAAAAAGAAACTATTTTTCATTCCTAATTAACATTTTAATACATTTAACAAATTCTTCTATTTCATGTAAATATTCTTAATGTTGTTATACTAGTGCACATGTTACTTCTTTGTGCACTATGGTTTTATTCAGATGAATTAGCACTTAATCAAATAATAAGTAATCCTATTAAGACATTAAGAGGAAACTGTTGGTTTCAAATAATTGATTTATCTCAATTTAGAAATTATTCATATAAATTAGTTGAGTTAGTTTTAAATAAACTGACTATACAGGTTAATTTCAAGATAATTTCATTAAATTAATGAAGCAATAAAATTATGTGACACAGGTGCAACACAGGTTATTATACCCCAATTCTTAAGGAGGCATCATGCATCTATCCTAATTGAAAAAATATGAATTTAATGTTAATAATTTTCTTAAACAAAAAATTACACCTATTGAATATTTGCAAGATAGAAAAAAACAAGGCAGGGAACATTCGCAACATCATAAGCACAAGTAATATGTCTTAACTATATAAATTAAATTTCTATATGTGATTTAAGGAATAATTAAAAATAAACAACAGATTTGAACAAATAGTCGGAATCTCATCCGTGACATTTTTGAACAAAAAGCTAAAAAAGTTTTTAATAATACGATATTAGGCATAATATTTGGAGCTGACTCAAAAAAAACTAAATAAGGAGAAAGAACTGAATGATTAAGTAGCATTAAATATTTGAGTTATTAAACAAAATCTTATTTACAAATGAAGAACACTCTCTTTTAGGTTAAAAAACTATTAACTCATAACTTTTTCTCCAACCCCAAAAAATTATTCTTATATCTCTTAAATCATAATAAAAAAATACAATAGATTTATAATACTCGCATAATATAATTAGAAGTATGAAAATAATATTATGCCTACTTATCATAATTTTATTACTTCCTACAGCTATTACAATAGCTGAAAACAATACGGAAGATTTAGGTATTCAACGTTCTGCTAATTTCTATAGTGAGTACATTAACTTTTTTAATGTACCACCAAATTACACAATATACAATAATTCTCCCTACGACAACTCTATGACTTATCAATTATTCATAAATCATATTCTAAAAAAAGAGATTAATCATATAATATCCATACCTACAAAAAACATAAATTTTATCACAAATAAAGAATGCAATTTACTCAAAACAGATATTATAACCGCAACAGAAAAACTACAAGATCATATTATTAGAAAAAAGCAATTTCCTTTAGCTATAAAAATTGATGATTGTTACATTGATAATTCTGACTTTATGAACCTTTTAGCTCAAATGATAAAATCTGAGTTTGAAAATAATGAATTTAACAAATCATATAAAGTTCAAAAAAAATATTTTTCAGAAATAATTAATTGGAATTCTAATATTGAAAATAAAAAATATGTCGAATTTACAATGGATTATGAGTCTGATAGACCCGTGTTTTCAAATACTTATACTCAAGATAAATTAATTGTTGATAAAAATGCTACCAGCATAGGAATTAATCCAAAACTAATAAATAAAATGTGTGCCTATAATTATTGCACATACCCTGAAGATTATGAAAAAGTTAATTATACCTCTAATGAAGTTGCATGGTATACTGCTATCAAAAGAAATGAAGAAATCATTTTCCCAGACTGCTATCCTTACTGTGGAGTTATTGAAGGAACGCCCAGAATATTAAATAATTTTATCCATAAATATGGTTTTCCAATGACTTGGCATATGACTGGAGACTCAATTATTGCTATAAATACGCAACCAGAATTACTTATTAAAATAAAAGAACTAAAAAACCAAGGGCTCTTAGATTTAGGATTACATACAATGTACCACACAAACATAGGTGAAGTTTCTAGTAACTTTACCAATAAAAGCCTAACAGATAATTATCAAATATTTACAAGAGTTTTAGAGCATGAACCCACACAATTTAGGGCACCCTATTTATCTTTACCACAAAAGTCATATTATGAAATATTAAAAAGAAATAACATAACTTTTGACAATGAAGTAGCACAAGACAAAACATGCATTTTAGCTTCAGATTGTAATTATGTTCATATTCCCAACACAGAAATTTATTTTATTAAGCTTGATTGGAAGATTGAAACAAAAGATGATTTATTAAATATTTATTTATCTCATCCCTGGGAGATTTTGTATGAAACTGAAGGAACCCCAATTTATTTGAAGGAATCTGAAGAAGCAGAAAATAAAGTATTTAAAAAATGGTTATATCTAGTAGGCAATGAAGGGTTAATTCCGATTACACCTAAACAATTTGTGGAGAATAGAGATAAATGAAGAAAAAAATTAAGTTAAGCATTATAATTATTATTATGTTCTTAACAATAAGTATTTCAATACTTTCAGTACCTTATAATAGAGTTGATGTTATTGGAAGAAATGATGTTAGATTCAAAATTAAACAAATATTTAAGATGCCTTCTAGAAATCCAGTTATGCGAGGATACGCCATATTTTTCCAAACCCCGACTCTAATTATAAATAATAATCCTAAAACAACAACTATGACTTGTAACAACAGAGAACCATTTACTATAAACATAGAGAACAAAGGTGAAAGAAGTAGTGAAAATATTAAATTCGCAGTAGAGAACTCTAAAAATCTTAAATTTAAATTTCCTGAAAATATAATTATTCCCCCAAATTCAATCAGAGAAATAACTTTTTTTATAGATGCTGATTGCGCTAACACTCCTCAGAAAGTAACACCAACATTAAAAATAGAAGAAACAGATATTGAATTTACAATGAATATATTTGTTGAAAATAGGATGGAATAATTTATTTCTTAAAAATTAATCTATAAAATTATTAATATTAAATTCAGGAATATTATTTAGAAAAGAAAAACAAAAAGTTTAATGAATTATTAAAATGAAAGTAACACAAAGAAATTATATTGAAGAAGACTATGATAACTATATTAAAGTTCTAATAAAAGAAAATATGGAACAATTATTTATAGACAACTTTGGTGGTTGGTCAGATGAAGTTTGTAAAAAAAAGTTTTTTAATATTGTAAAACAAGGGTTTGTAGAATTATTTTTCTTTGATAATGTCTTTGCAGGATATGTTTCTTTTAACATTGAAAAAAACAATACAACTTCTTTTTTAATCAACGATATTCATCTAAAAAAAGAGTTTCAACAAAAAGGTATAGGTTCTCAAATATTAGAGTTTGTTATAAAAAAAGCAAAGGAAAATAAAATAAGTCAACTAAAAGTTTTTGTTTTTAAAAACAATCCTTCAATAGAATTTTATAAAAAACAAGGTTTTATTGAAGTAGAAACTTTACTCAAATCAGATACTTCTATTATGATTAAAACTTTGAATTAAATACAATTATTAAGAGATAATCATATAAATAATATTAATTTAACAATTAAAAATGGAAAAATATTCAGTATATCGAATCTTAAGTATTATTTCTTTACTAGTTTTTATCGCAACTATTTGGATTTTGAAAGCGTTTCCTAAAAATCCTTTTGGATTAGGATTAGTATTTTTACTTTTAGTTTCAGTATCAGGAATGGGTATATTCCAAATTAAATACTCTGAAGAAAGATATGGTAAAGCACCTCGTAACTTAAAATTTCTTGAAGACATGCCATCTTGGATTAATTATGTTGGTGCTATTGCATGTTTCCTTAGTGGATTTTTCTTTCTTTCTATTTCAATGACTGCATTTCTGGTAAATTTTAACTTAAACATATTATTTTTTGTTGCAATTGGTTTGTTCCTTGTTTATTTCGGTGTGCAAAATGTTAAAATTGCCAAAATGAAGAAAAACTCCTCTACTTAAATACATACATAATAATTTATTCAACTTTGGAATTCTAGAAAATCTACGTTTTATAAAAAAGAAAATGTTTATAAATATTTTAATTTAAATTTTAATATGCCTAAATTAAATAAAAAAAAGCTGAATTGGATTCTATATTATATTATTACTACCCTTCATTTAAGTATAATGTTTTATCCTTTAACACAGGATAGAATTTATCTTGGTTTGGGTTTGGCAATCATATTTTGTATTATTTGGCCTATGGCAATAATTTCTTTAGGTATTTTTAATTTATTATTTTTTAGAATGTTAAAAAAAAAGCAAAACAAACTTAAGCTAAAGATTTATTCTAGTAAGTTAGATAGTCATCATATTCTTCAATGAAAAATATTAGAAAAATAAATAATTACTCAATCAAGCCATAACCGATAAGTCTGAAACGATTTCCTATTTTTCTAGAAATAGTAACTCTTGAGCCTTTAGCTGCACAAATAGGTAATTTGAGTTTACAGTCTATTTTGTTTTTTTGAAGTGAAGTAACAAAACCAACTGATGTTGCAGAATTAACATTCAACATTAAAACTTCATTCTTAGCTATGGGATTTACTTTAAGATCTTCAGATGAACCAACAACTCTTTCTAAAAGCTTAACATTAAGCGTTAAATTGTCCCATGCAGGAGGAATTTTATCAGGTAACCCTACAACATTTCCTGAAAGTGAATCAGAATTAACAATGCTTGGATCAAGATCAGTCATTATTGCCATTGACCCCCCAGGCATTACTATTTCAACAGGTTTTCCACCAGTAATTATGCTTTGAATTGTTGTAAAAATAGGACTTGAAACTATTTGATTATTTTTTGTATATATTCTGCCAGGTCTTATTTCAACTCTTTCTCCTTTTTTTAATTGACCTTGTATTAGAGTTCCTCCTAAAATACCGCCATTTAATTTACTTGGATGCATTCCAGGTTTATTTATATCAAAAGATCTTGCAACAAACATGATTGGGTCTTTTGAATTATCTCTTTTAGGAGTAAGAAAATTATCTTGAATTGTCTTTATTAAAATATCAATATTCACTCCTCTTTTAGCACTTATTGGAATTATTGGAGCATTTTCAAAACTTGTTTTTTTAAGAAATTCTTTTATTTGAGCATGGTTTTCTAGAGCTTTTTCTTTTGTAACAACATCAATTTTATTTTGGACAACAATAATATTTTTTATTCCTGCTATTTCTAATGCTGTAAGATGTTCTCGAGTTTGTGGTTGTGGACATTCTTCATTAGCTGCAATAAGTAGTAATGCACCATCCATTATAGTGGTTCCTGCAAGCATTGTTGCCATAAGACTCTCGTGTCCAGGAGCATCAACAAAACTTATTTTTCTTATTGGTTCTGTTGGAACCAAATGAATTGGACATATTTTCATAGTTGTCCAACAATCAGGATCTTCACATTCAGGGCATTTTCTTATTATTGTATCGGCATAGCCCAGTCTTATGGTTATTCCTCTTTTCAATTCTTCAGAATGAGTATCAGTCCATTTTCCTGATAATTGCTCTGTTAAAGTTGTTTTACCATGATCAACGTGACCTACTAAACCAATATTTATTTCAGGTTGCCCAAATTCTATCAGATTATTAACAATTGTATCTTTATCTTTCTTAATAGTTGTATTGATATCTTTTTTAACTACTTTACCTTTTGAAGTAGTATCTTTCTTAGTCTTTTTAGTAGTTGTAGATTTCTTAGTTGTTGTTTTCTTTGTAGAAACCTTTTTAGTTGCTTTTTTCTTAGGTTCAGTCTCTTTCTTTTTATCAGTCATAACACTTGAGAAAGAAGTTTTGTTTATAAATTTAATGTATATACTAAATATAATAAATTAAGTAATTTAAACACCAAGAACATCAACATACCACTAAAGAGTGATTAAAATATTGAAAACTTTATAAAATTGTCTATTATTCAATTGTCTATGGGTCTTAAAGTTAAATTAGAAAATACGACTTTTTATAGGTTTGCTAGAGTGGCACAAGCGGCATTTTTTACTTTTGAACCGGGGAAATACCTTTCGAGGAATGTTTGCGACCTTGGAAATTATAATTCAGCAATAGTAGAAAAAGATGATCTAGTAAATCCTCCTAAAGAAGAAATTGTTAAAGAGTTAAGGAAAATTTTAAGAGAAACAAATAATTTAAATTCAACTTATTCTTCGATAAGCATGCAACCTGAGACTGTTGTGATTTGTTAGTTACATTAGGTGCATTTACAGATGAGCAATTATTTTCTCATTCAAAAAATCTTTTCTGTGTAGACATAGTAAATTCGGTATTGAAAGACATTATTGATACTTCAAAATTAATAAAAAAACCTTTATCAGTTGTAGATCAATATGTTATTGCAGGAAAATACACCGGATTTAATTTTCTCGCAACAATTGTTTTATTACATAATACTTTAAGAGCTGTTGCACGAAATAGGGATACAACAGTTTCAGATAAATTAGTATATTCAGTTGAGAAACAATTAGAAGTTAATAAGTCCATTAGATCTTTTAGTGCAAATTTGAATCCAGAGAAAGATCGGCTTGGTGATACATACCATTTTTGGGCACAGTTTACAGGAGGAGTAATATCTAGTTCTTATTTTGATGGGTCATTAATGGAACAAATGAAATCTCATATGGTTAAGATGATGTTTAATGTGATTCCTACTTTGATGAGGTTGCTTAAAAATAAAGTTTTTAATACTAATTTTCTATTTGGATTTCATGAAAAGATAGATCAATTAGGTTTTGAAGCTGGAACAGAACTATCTGCTTTAGATTATTTAACTATGCGAGAAGAAATTAAAATATCTAAGACAATTCGTGCTTTTGATAGAGAATACTCAAAATATGATAAGGACATTAATTTAATTGCTGAACATTATAGAATTTCAGATAACATGATTAAATCAGTGATATTTGCTGAACATTATAGAAGGACTAATGCATCATTAGGTCAAATTTTTGAGAAAAGAGGTGCATCGACATATATTAAATCTAAACTTATTTCTTCATCGTGGGGTAGGTGTCTTATAAGTTGTTTAGGTGGTACCATTTCAGAGGGATTTGTTCACAAAAAAACAAAAAAACAGATTGATAGTATGTATGGGCACAATTTGTGGGATGGTAAATCAGGTGAATTTGAAGATATTGCAAGGACAATCAAGGCTCATTTATCCTATTGGAAAGATAATAATTATGATTTATATTCTGATGTTGTTAAAACCATAAAAACTGATGATGAGAGAATAGGCATAATTGCAACTTTGTTTAATATCTATGACTTTGGTAAAAGAACATCTCAACCTAATCCCCCTCCTTTAATTGGAGGTTTTAGATTATCCAATAGCAACTATGATTTTGGTGAATTAGCTATGAATTACGCAAAAATTAAATCTGGTTTGGCAGATAATTTTACTGAATAGTTATTTTTAATGTTTAATCTCATTCCACACACATTTACTCGTAACCACTTGTAAAGAGTAAAAAAACAAAAGATTTATAAATATTAACAAGTATACCCTAATTATGGCAGAAAATACATCAAAAATTGCAGAAAAAAATGAATTTTTACAAACAGGCAAAGTTTTTGTTTATTCAGGTTTAGGCTCTGCTCTGAAACAATCAGAAGAATCTCTACCTGAAAATTATGAATTCACAACGTTTTGGAAAGATATTTTTGTTAAAACTATAAACAATATTATGAAGAAACCACTCAGATATGATTTACCTGAAGATTTTGATTTTACAAAACTTAAAATACTCAGAGATGAAAGAGTTAAAACAATGTTCTGGGAAAAACCATCTACTACAGCTAAATGGGTTCAGGGCGCTCCAAAGCGAATATTTTTTCAGAATCAAGAAATAACTAGTTATCTAAGAAAACTTCAGAAAAACTATGAACCAATAACACCCTCAATATTTCATTCTCACTCAATATATAAAAAAAGAGTGACCATATTTAGTGGTCTCAGCGATATAATAGAAATGTTCTCGGGAGAATTTAAAAATGCACAAGAAGACGCAATAACGCATCTTGACAATGTTGCGAATAGAGTAATTAATTCATATAGAAATTTAAAGATTGTTGGAGCTAAAGTTGAGGGGTTTGGATATTTTAAACAACACATTGTACATTATGATGATAAGATCGGATTTGAAAACAATGAGTCTAAAGAAGAAGGAATCTACAAAGGGCTCACAGCTAATGGAAAAATAAAAATTGAATATGAGAATAAAGTAATTCTTGCAGATTCTAAAGATATTTTTCCAATTGATGAAAATGATTTCTATCCGTTACATTTCACAGAAATCGATGAAACTTTTAAAGATGAAGAAATTGAAAGAGCTTTAGAAACTAATAACTTAACAAAAGAAGAATTAAGCAACATGATTAATATAAAAAATATGGCAAAGCAAAATAAGTTTGTTGAAGGCCAAGTACTAATTGATAATTTAAAAACATTATACTTTATTGGAGACAAAACACAAACTCTAGATTATTACAGAAGCACTCCAAGACTTTACACAAATGATTCTTTCACTGCAAACATTAATGGTGAAGCAACCGAAGTAATTTACACAGGTAATATAAGTAATGAAGGAATTGAAGTTATTCAAAGAAAAAATGGAGAAGATAGTAAATTACAGATAAAATTAAATGATATTGTATTGGAGTCCATTACCGAATTAGGTAAGCATCATGACCTACATGAAGCAAATTCAATTCCATATACATCACTTAAATTTAGTTTAGAAGAGTTTGAAAATATGGAAATTCTTTCTAATAAATGTCCTGGTGTTGGAGAAGTTCAATTACCATATGAACATTTAGAAGATAAAGCAGCATAAATTGTTTATTTTTTCTAAAAATAAGGATGTTCGTATAGAATAAACAAGATTATTTAGAACTAAGTATTAACTATTCAAAATACTTTTAAATAGCTGAATTAATTGTTCTAGTATGGATTTTAGAAATACTAATAAGAACGAAGTTGAATCGATTTCTGGAAAAGCAGAGTATTTAATAAAATTGCACGATGCAAATCACAAAATAAAGAATGCAGACTATCTTTTAACAACAACTTTCAAAGCATTTAAAGAGCCCAAAATCCTAATAAATGTTCTCAAAAACATTGACGAATCTTTTGATATGGCAATTTCCACAATCTGTTACAGAGATAGAGATCTTAAATTAGTTTCAAAATTTCATGATTCTTCAATTAGCAGATTAAATTTGTTTAAACAAAAATTAGCGCCAAAATATGGTTTTGATGAAAAACTAATAAAAATCATATCTGAAATTAGAGAATTACTTGAACAACACAAAACAAGTCCTGTTGAATTTACTCGAAGAACAGAATTTATAATTTGCAATAATTCTTTTGGTATTAAAAAAATAAATTATGAAAATACAAAACAATATCTTGAAATTGCTAAGAAATTCATATTTGATATTGAGAAAATAATCCAAACAAATAAAGTAAATTAATTTTTTGTTCTTATTAATCTTAAAAAGTTAAGTGTCCGTATCAAAATCGGAATTATAATAAAATAGTTCCATACATAATTAAGAAACCAAGAATTGCTCCTGCTAAAACTTGTAATGGTGTGTGACCTTCTCTTTCAAGATGAATTTTATTAGATTCTTTTCTTGCTATTTTCTCAAGTATTTCTCTTTGTTTTTCTACCTCATATCTCAGTCCAAAAGAATCTCGGATTATGATAAGCCAAACTGCCAAAGCAAAGCTTGAAAAAATTGAAAATCCAGTATATACAAATACCGCAGTTGTTGCAGCAGTTATAAATGATGCATGTCCACTAGGCATTCCACCATCTTTTAGAAGTGTATTAAATTTTATTTTTTTTGCTTTAATACTTTCAGTTATGAACTTTATTAATTGAGGCAATAAAATTGCAACAAAAAGTGCAAGTATTGTTCTTGTAAATGAAAACTCCATCATATTACCCTCAATAATAATAAGAACATTAAAAGAATAACTAAAAAGGACATGTAAAGAGTTAGTATTTTTCCACGTTTTTTAAACTTCATAATGATATTACTACTTCTTTATTTTATAAAGCTTTCTGGAATTTTCTAAAATGATTCAATTAAATTAATTTTTTACTTTCTTTATAATACCTGTTTCAGCATCTAATTCAACAATATCCTCATTCTTTAGAACTTTAGATGCAATTTTTGTTCCTATTATGCAAGGTTTGTTCATTTCTCTTGCAACAATTGCTGCATGACACGTGATTCCACCTTCATCAGTAATAAATCCTGCAGCTCTTTCCATTGCAGTAACCATATTAGGTGTTGTCATTGAAGAAACAAGTATATCTCCTTTGTTAACATTTTTCAAATCAATATTTGTTTTAACTATTTTAACAGGACCTTTAGCAAATCCCTTATTTGCAATAGTTCCATGTATATTATCAAATTTATTTTCTAATGTTTCACAATATTTTGCTTTCAGTTCTTTAATAAGACTTTCATCTGAAGTAAATATTACTTCATCTGACTTTATTGTTCCACAAAAGAAATTTTGTTTCCTTCTATTTATTTCTTCATTATTTACTTCTACTTGATTTATGATTTCATCAGCTCTAAGGCACAATATTTCTTCAGTTGTTAAATTTCGTCTTTTTCCCATTTCTGTTAATAAATTTTTAATATCTATTATTGCTTTATTCAAATAATCAGTTCTATATGTTCTGAAGTAAACAAGTTCTTTTGCCACATCAACTAAATCTTTTAATTTTTTATCCACATTAAGTTCTTTAAGTAAGTTTTTGCATGCAAATAATTTTTCTTTTTCATTTTGTTCTACAGAATTTAATTTATCTTGAAATGAATTTTTGAGCAAGGTTAATCTTTGAAATATGTCTTTTTCAGTCCATGTATTTCCTGATCCACCTCTTGCATTTATCCAACCAAATTCATCTACGTGATTAGATAGAAGCAACATTTCTTTTTCATTAAGATTTTCAAATTTTTTATCTAAATTTATTTTTGATGCAATTTTTAGTAAATTCCTCTGTTCTAAGATGGGTAAATTATATTTTATGGGAGAAGTTAGTATTGCTAAATCTTCATCAATGTTTTCTCTATTTTTTAATATTTTTCTAAGTCTGGTTTCAATAGGGTGTTCCAGGAAAAAACCCACTAATGCCATTACAAATTTTCTGTAAATTTCTGTAAATTTTTTGAAATCAGATAATAACTCAATCAGGGTTTTGTTTTCATAATTTGTTTTTTTAATCTTTTTTGTTTGCTTTATTAATATTTCACCTGATTTATAAATTCTTGAAAAGATTTCTTGAAAAATATTCTTAGTTTTATTATTTTCATACAAAGTATATATATTTTCACCATAGTCATAGCATTCAGGACCATAATAAAATTCATTATCAACATAAATCTCTCTGATAAATGTATTTAACAAATAAAAGTCTTCATAATTTTCTTTTGCAAATGCTGTTTCAAAAAGATCAATCATTAATACAACATATTTTCTAGTCATAAATAATTGTAACTTTTTTTCAACTTTCTGATTATTAGTTTTATTTTTCAGTTCCATAGTATGTCCTTTTTAATATTATGATGAAAATAAAATAAAAATTGATTTTAGCTTTTTAAAATGTATCTATTTTACAATATAATCTCTTTTAACAAAATAAAATAAATAAAATAAAAATTGGTTTTATGCATTAGTTTCAGCATTGTAACTTGTACTTACTTCAACTTCAGGCACAATTTCTGTTGCAAATACATAGTTTAAACAACTTGAAAATTCATTTTCTACCCTGTATAATTTATCAGTAACCTGTTTTTTATCATATTTTCCTTTTCTATCTAAAAATATAACTTCACCAAATCCTGCTAATGTTGCTGCCTCTGTTTCTGCTTCTGAATCTGCAATATATAAACATTTTTCTACAGGAACCTCAATGTTGTCAGCTATGTTTTTAAATGATTGGGGCAAGTTCTTTTTTCCAACTTCGGTTGAGTAATATTCTTCTATATAATTATCTATTGAAGCACTTTGAGCGCCTTTTTTACTTATGTTCTTGCTTCCACTAGCATATGTTACAACTCTAACTCCTGATTCTTTTAATTCTTGTAATGTTCCTTTAACATCAGAGTATAATTCTAAAGGTATATTTGCATCATAACTCATTCCTGTAGCAACTTCACTCATTTTTAAGTAATTATTGAATAAATCTGAACCTTTTTCAGCTTTAATTCCATTATTAGCCATATCACTTATTTCTCCAGTAGTCTTACCTGTTTTTTCTGCAATCGCGCCAACATTACTCTTTATGAACTGATCTATTGTTTTTGAGTAATATTCCATGGGAACAATAGTTCCAACCATGTCTATTACGACTGCATTATATTTTTTTTCAACTTTTTCTTGATTTTGATTGTGTGTTTTCATACCGTTAAGTAGTAACATCCAGTATTTAAACTTTACTTCCCCCTAAGGGGGTTAATCGGAAGGTTTATAAATAAATTTGATTACATAGACGATATGGACGAACTAATATCTATTTTAAAAGAAATAGGCTTAACAGACGGCGAAATAAAGGTATACAACGCATTATTAGGCTTAAAAGAATCCACTGTTGGTTCAATTATTAAAGATTCAGGAATATCTGCTTCTAAAATTTATTATGTTCTAAATAAACTAATAGATAAAGGCTTAGTTAACTATTATATTAAGGAAAAAATAAAGTATTTTATTCTTGTAGATCCTAAGTATCTTCTCACATTTTTAGAAAATAAAAAAACATCTATATCTGAAAATCAAGCTAAAATAAAAAAAATACTCCCATTACTTAATAAAGAGTCTTCTTCTAAAAAACCTTTAATAGAAATTACAACTGCAAAAGCAGGTATGTTATTAGCTATTCAAGAAACACTTAACATAAAAGAAGGAGAATCAATATATATTTTAGCAAATAAATTTGTATCTTTTGGATTTTCTGATATTTGGCAGGAATATCATAATAATGCTTTTCAAAAAAAAATGAAAATGAACATCATATATGATTATGAAAGTTGGAACAATAAATCTTCAGAAACCATGGAAAATAGAAAAAAACGAGAATTATATTATCCGTTGGTATTACCTGAGGAATATGGACAACTTGCAGATCTTAAAGTTGCAGGAAATAATGTGTTTGTATCTAATTCTGAAGGTAAAAACAAATTTTCAATAATAATAAGAGATGAAAACTTTGCTAATTCTATAAAAAAGTTATTATCAGTTCTATTTAAAATTGCAAATATTCCTGAAGGATTTAATAAAAATAATAATTTGAACTTAGATTAAATAGTTAAATGATTACAAGTAATATTCTAAAAAAGCATAATTATCACTTAATAGTGATTAAGAAATCAAAAACTTTATAAAATAAACTAATTTTCTGTTTAGTTAATATGACTCCCAGTTTAAACTCATCTGAAATTAGAGAAGTTCTCAAAGAAGGTACTGTTTTAGTGTATTCCAATTTAGACTCTGCTCTAAAGCAGGTTGACGCATTTAATCATGAAAAGTATAAACTTTTAGAATTTTTTAAAAAGACTTTGAGTACTGAATTAACTGATAAATTAAATAAAAAAGAAACATTTTTCCCATCAGATATGAATACTGAAAAACTTCAAACTGCTGTGACTACACTTGATACTATTTTTGCAGATCCCCCCGGGCCCTTAACATACACTATCCCTCATGAATTAAATAATTTACGAGAGACAGTAATTTCTTTTCTTGAAAATGCTCGATCTTCTTATGAACCTAATAATCTCATAACTAAAACTGATTTAGATAAAGTAAATCATCTCATAAATAGTTTAAATCCTTCTTTTCAGTGGGCAATTGAACAGTCAACTAAGCATCTTAATTCTATTGCAACTAAAGCGGCTTCATTGACAGATTATGTAACTATTATTGGTGAACCCGTTAAAGAACTTAATTATGTGAAAGAATATCTTGTACAAACAGGAACTCCTATTGGTTTCAAAGTTTTAAGTTCTGATGAATCAAATCACGTAACTGAAGAAAAAATAGGTACTTATGAAGGATTTGTAAAAACAGGTCAACTAAAAATTTATTATGATGACAAAATATTTCTTGTTTCCCCTGCAAATGTTTTTCCTGCAGATAAAGACGATTTTTATTCTTTACCTATCGGAAAAGATATTAATCTAACCGAAGATAAATTAAAATTACAAAAGAAACTTTCAGATATTTCTGATGAAAAATTAGTTGAAGGACAAGTTCTTATAGATAACTCTCAAAATTTGTATTTTGTAGGTGAAGATATGAATGAACATAATTATTTCAATTATAATTCCATAGAATTAAATGGTTCAATAGAAATTAGTTTAGGCGAATCTACTGTGAATGGATTTTATAAAGGTGTAAATGATAAAGGTCAAGTACTTTATTCTTTAAATAAATCTGATAATTTTCCTAAAGAGGAATTAAAAACCGCAGATTTATCTCAATTGCTGGTTGAAGGCATAAATATTAATATGACTAAAAATCCAAATACGTTAAGTTATGATAAATTTTCAGAAGTAATATATTTAATTCCTAAGTTTTTAGAAAACAAAGTGGTTTTTTCAACCAGATTCCCTGATGCAGACAAAATTAGTTTACCCTATGAAACTTTGAATCAGAGAGTTGCTTAAGTTTTGAAGTTTCTATAAAAAAGTTATTATCAATTCTATTTAAAATCACAAATGTTCCTGAAGAATTTAATAAAGATAATAGCTGAACTCAGATTAAATAATTAAATTACTACTAGCCATATGATAAAAAATTCACAAGTCAAACATACAGAAAATATATAAAACAATATTATTAGGTATTATTATGATTCCTGTAACTCTTTTATCAGCATATCAATATTGTCCAAGAAAAATATTTCTTCAAAAAGTTTTAAAACTTGTTCCTGAAGAAAAACCAGCTCTAGTTAAAGGTAAAATAAGACATAAAATAGAAGAAGAAATATCTCTACAAACTAATTACTTAATTTCTTTAGTATCAAGAGGAGATCTTGATTTTATATCTTCTTTATTTATTAAACATTACCTTAATATAACTAGAAGAGCATTGCTAAATAATGTTAGATTAATATCTAAAGTAGACTTAAGTATTGATACTTTAACTGCAGAATTTACAAACGCATTTAAAAAAATAGCAGTTCAAGTTGCAGAAAATATTCATTCTCTTGTTTTAAAACATAAAGTTCTTGGCAAAGATATTCTTAAGTTTATTGAATCAGAGCAAAGATCAGAAGTATTTATTGAATCTGAAGAGCTTCAATTAAGAGGATATGTTGATGCAATTGAGTTTACAAAAAATATTGCCATACCCTTAGAATTTAAAACTGGAAGTATGCCAAGAACAGGCGTTTGGGAAAATCATAAATTACAATTAGGCGCATATATTCTTTTATCTCAAGAAAAATATTCAGATAAAGAAATTAATTTTGGAATTCTAAGATATCTTGACTTTGAAGAAGATAGAGAAGTTATAATGACTCCTTTTCTTAGAGATGAAATCTTTGAGATTAGAGATAAAGTTATTGCTCTTCTTAATTCTGATAAAATCCCTGAAAAATTACATTCTGAAATCAATAAAATCAATAACAAATGCATCTCCTGCCAATTCCAGAAAAAATGCTTTGAGTTGAATTGAAATTAAATAGAATATAGATAAGATTGAACTTCCGTTGTATTAAGCATTACTACTTTCTTTTATTAATAAAAAAGCCTTTCTTAGTTTTATAATTATTTTGGTGATAAATATGAGTAAAAATAAAAAGAAATCAAATTGGTTAAAACCTGTAGGCATAGCTTTTCTTGCAGGAACATTAATGTTGAGTGCAGATAAATATGACATATCAACTAAAATTGTGAATACATATAATTCTGCTAAAGCAAAAGTTGAAGATGTGATTACATACGACGCTTCTGAAAGAGCGAAAGATTTTGTTGATAAATTGAATGAAGAAGATGATTTATCCGAAAATTATGCTGTTCTTGAAGAAACAATACTGGATATAACTCACAAGCTTCCTGAAAATTATCAAGTCAATATTTTAAATGAAGTATATAATAAAATAAGTATTGATGCAAAATATAATCTAATATCTATAGATCTCTCAGAAATACCTGATAGTTCTGCAACGAATATGATGAAAAATAGAATTTCAAATCTTGATGATTCTTATAAAAAAGAAATAATAACTAATTTATCAAAAGAAGTTATTAATACAGAAAAAGAAAAATTTTCAAATGCGATAAAAAATTTTTATGAATCTATAAAAAACGAATTTTCTAAGGAGAAATAATTTATGACTCCTCTCAAGGAGAAAGGAACTAAATTTGAAATTTGGCTTGAGTTATTACTTAACGCTAAAGGTTATCAAAATGTCTTTAGAAACATCCAATACCATAAAGAACAATACACTTTCAGACAACTTGATTTGCAGTATAATTTGGTCAAAAATGGGAAGATATATACAATTGGAATTGAAGCCAAATACAGTTCTAATGGTCCAATCCCATTTAAGTTTAGATCTTCAAAAGAACAAAAAAATGGACAATTAATAACTATTAATAATCTTATTGATGAAGTTCTAGAAAGAAAAATGTTTTGTGGTTTAGATAATATGATTCTGGTTACAAATAACAAGTTTAGTTATGATATTATTAAGAAATCTAATAAAGTTAGAATTAATTTAATTGATGGTAATACTTTAACTGAAATATTTCAAGATCTAGGTTATGGAACAAGTATTAACAAATCTATTCAATCTATTAATGTAAGTAAGTATAATTTACTTCCAAACAGAATTTATATTTGATTTTGTTGTATATGTAATTACAACTTATGCTTAAATACACCATTTTATTATCTAGTTATATTAAACACTTTGGAGGTTTAAAAATGGTAAATAATGCATTTGAAAGTTTAGATAAAACGGTTGAAGCTACACCTAATAAAGAAATGGAAAAAGATACTAAAACAAGATTAAATGAAAAAGTAAATGAATCTAAACGAAGATTAGAAGAATCTAAATATCAAGAAGGAAAAATTATTACAGGTTATTTATCTATTGATAAAATTGTTAATGATTCTAATAAAGAAATTAGAAGAATTCTTTATCCAAAAAAAGAACTAGGTTTATTACAAGTTGCATTTTATGATTTTTTAAAAAAAATTAATGTTGATTTATACAATAAAGATTCTGTTAAAGCTTTAGATAAATTAAGATTAAATTCAATGGATCTAAAAAAAGTTACTGATTCAATAAATCAAGAACTAAATGGAACTTCTAAAAATGAAGGATTGAAAGTAAAGCTTAGTGAACATGCTAAATTATTAACTTCTTATGCAAATACTTATGTGAGTTCAAAAGAATCTTTAGATGAATTTAATAAGCAAATTAATGATCTGAAATATGACTTAAAAGAATTTACATCTGAAGATAAAATAAAGCAAATGAATTATGTTAATAATAAAATTATTGATTTGAAACTAGAAAAAGAAGGTATTGAATCAGACATTGAAGAATGTGTAGCAAAAATGGAATTTTATCGTTCTTTAGTTAACACTAAACAGCAAAAAGTTAATAGATATAAATCGGCACATAGTAAATGTAATAGAATTTATCATAAGCTAAATGCTAAACTTGACATTTTAACTATTTATATTAATGATAATAAAAACAATGAAGTTAATTTAACCACTGTTGTTAATAAGTTAAATAAGGCAATTAATAATATAGATACATTAATTGATATTCAAGATACTGCCGAAAGAAGAGATTATGAATCAGGTAAACTTATTGATGATCAATTAAGCAGGATTAAGAATAAAGATGAAGGAAGGTCTAAATATTCAACACATATTGATAAATCTATTAATGAAGAGCAGGAATATTCTAATAAATTAGCGGATGAAATTGCTAAAGAATTTGCAACAATATCTTATAATTAATTTTTTAATTGATTAAGGTAATACTATGAAAACTGTAAATTTAGAAGATAGATTGTTATTTAATGAAGCAGCGCACACACTAGATTCAATGAAATATAAACTTGATAATATTAAATTAACTATTTATGAAAAGTTTGGTTCATCTTCAGTATCTGAAAATGGTTATGATTTAATTCAAAAAACAATTTCTGAATTTGGTGCTATTTATGGTGCTTTAGGAAAAAAGCTTAAGTCTACTAGAAATGAAAAAACAAATGAGTTTATAAGAACATACATGACTTATGTTGCAAGTGAAGGTCTTATTCAATTATTATCTTCAAAGCACAATGAACATCTTCTAGTTTCAAGAATTGATATGGATTATTTTTTTGATTTTAATATTAATTTTAACAAAACAGATAGAACAATCTTAGTTGATATTATTAATAATTTTCATCAGGAATTACAATCATCTCAGTCATTATCTAATTTGAAAAATGAATTAAACGCTTATTTTGAAACTATTAATAATTATTGTTTAGATAATCTTAACTCTCCTTTAATGTCTGATGAATTTAATGATTTTGCTAATTTAAAAATTACTGGTAAAAATTTTGTTGTTGAAGGTATCAAAAAGAAAAGAGAACAAAAATTATCAAAAACAAAATCGAATAAAAAAAAATTATTAACAAAAGATTTAGGCGAACTTGTACTTGATCCTGTTAAAAAAGACGATATTGTTGCGAATGAAATGGGTATTGATTTAATTGAAACAGAAATACCTAATTTAATGCATTATGATACTAAAAATCAAATTAATGCGTTCAAAGATTTTAATCAATACATTATTTTTGTTGGTAAACCTGGAACAGGTAAAACTATGCTTGCAAGATATGCCATGACTTATGCACAAAATATAGCTCAAAAAAATAATATTCCTTTATCACTTGTCAAATTGGATTTTGAAGATAGATATCAAATGGGTCCAGTAGATAATATAAAAAATCAATTTTCTGAAATAACAAAAGGAAACAGACTATACATTGTTTTTATAGATGAAATTGATAAGAAAATTCCAAGCTCTAATGGAACAGAAACAGAAGGTTATAGGAGTGATATTGTTGGAGAATTTTTAAGATTTAGAGGCGGGGGAGATTATATTAATAAAAGGAATTATCTTTTTATTGGAACAAGTAATACTCCGAGCAATATTCATCCCGCCATTTTAGATGTCTGTCATATTGAAGAAGTAGAAGGACCAAGAACAAAAAAAGAAAAAGTTAAAGTGTTATATAATTCTTTATCTGAAGGACTAAATCTTGGTTATGTTCAAATTGGTGATTGGAAAACAATAGGCGATTATTTAGATGAGGCTAATTTGAATGCGAGAAATATAGTTTCTATTGCTTCAAACGCTAAAACTAAATATAAAAAAATTGCATCTCAAATTGATTATTCTTTAAGTCCTTCAGATAAACAAAAGATGATTAAAAAAATAATAAGTAAACAGGGTAATGGTTTTGTAACTAGAGATGAAGATGTAATTAATGCAATAATCAATCAATCTCAGAAGTCAAATAAAATAAAGAATTATGTTGGTCAAAATGCTTAATGTATACAAAAAAGATTTTTTTAAAACAGAATTTGGAAAAAAGCAGGCTGAAAAATATTTTGGTCATGATTTTAGTGAAAAGCCTAAAAATTTTTTTGAAAGAATTGATGAGAATAAAAAAAAAATTATTTCAACTAAGTCTGTGCCTAAAAATAAAATTGATTTCGACTTATTATTTGATGATGTTAAAGATGATGATATTGAAGAAGACAATATGAACGAGAATTTTACTAATGATAAATCGAAATCGAAATTTCATAATTTGACGCTTTATGATCTTATAACATATTATCATGCAAAAGGTATTGTTGGTGAAGAAAATCTTCTTTGTGCAATGACTTTGGCAGCAATAAATAAATCTTCATTTGGTATTGAAGGTTATAGTGGTTCTGGAAAAACTTTTATTATTGATAAACTTGTTAATAATTTACTTTCAGATGTTTATAAAATTCAACAAACAAGTAATCTTGCTATTTTTAGTGATGTTAATAGAATTAATGAAAGTCAATTTATTTATATTCCTGAACTTCAAAAAGCGATGCAAAATAAAAAATCACCTCTAATTGAAGTTATTAAAGATTTAACTGAAGGTAAAGATGCTAATCGTGTTGTTTCAAAGAAATCTGGAAATGGAGTTGATGAATTTACTATTAAAAAAGATATAACTATTATTTATACATTAGCACTCGAAAATGATTTTAAAAAAGATGATGAGTCTGCCAGAAGATTAATTAGGTTTAACACCAATAATTCGAAAAAACACTTAGATGAAATACATAATTTTAAATCCAGACAAAGATATTCTTTATTTGATAATGAACATAATATTGAAGATTTAGAGAAAAAAATTAAAGAACATATTTCTGCATGTCTGAATTTAGATCATGTTAAAGTGATTGATCCTTTTTCGGATTATATAACTTCAATACTTCCTAAAACTCAAAAATCTGTGGGATATATTGATCATTATTACTCTTTATTAGATAGTTCTACGAAGTTTAATTTTAATAATCGACAAAAAATCGAGATTAATGGCAATAAATATATTTTAACAAATATTGAGGATCATTTCAATATTTTTAGAATTTATTTTTCTGATTTTTTGCAAGGATTGCAAGACTTTTCAAATGATGATTTAGATTTAAAAAAAATTAAATATCCCTCTTGGAAAAATTGTTTTTATTACGGACTTCATATTTTAAACTCGAGTAGTGCTTTAGAGAAATTAAGAGTCGATAATTGTAAAATTATAAAAAATTGGTATTCAAAACAAGTTTCAACCGATAATGTTATTTCCGTAATTGATTATATTTCTGGAAACAATATCAAAATTGCAAAAATAAATGAGGTTCAAATTTATAATGAAAGATAAATATATCTGGAAAGAAATAAAGAATTCATATTTTGATGAAAGTTCTAGTATTCACATTAAAAATCTGAATTATTTATTAGAAAAAGCGTATGATTTGAAGTTTAAAAAAGATTACAAAACTCTGGAAAAAGTTCTTGATGATTCAAATATTTCTCTTCTCGCGTTAAAAGAAATCAATGATAAAATAATTAATTCAGAGAAAGTTTTGAGTGAAAAAGAATTAATTAATTATGATTCCGAATTAGTTACACTTCTTAAAAATCAAAGAAAAGAACTTTCTAGTAAATATGTGTGTGCTGTTGATTATATTAATTCAAAAAAAGAAATAGAATTTAACAGATTATTAAATGAATTAAAAAAAAATAGAAACAATCTAGTTATTATTAAAGATTTAAGAACTGAATTAGATTCTTTAGACTATTTTTTTTATACAGATAAAAACAAGGGTTTATATTTAATAATGGAACAGTTACATAATTTTTCTATTCCTTCTCAAATAAAAGATTATAATATTAATAGAAAAAAAAGACCTAGTTTAGATAGAGAAGTTGATTTAATAATTAAAAGATATACTCATATTGCAGAATCTGAAAATAAATCAAAAGATGGGAAAAGTTTAATTTTAGAAACAAATTATAAAACTATTAAATCTGATTTAGTTAAACAATTATTAGATTCTCAATACTATGAAAGGTTTCTAATTTTAAAAAAAATAAATGATAATTTAACAGGTGAAGAACAAAGATTATTAGAACTTAAAAGAAGAAATAATTTAATTGAAAAAGAGCAAGAATATTTAAAAACAATTGAAAAAGACGATTCACTTGCTTGTTTTTCTTCTTTACCTTTATATGTTACGTCTTTAGGATTCCCTGAAAATTATGATTATTATAGATTACGAAGAATTTTAGTTGGTGAAAATGGTGAAGCTAATTGGACTAAAAGGTTTGATAATTTTTTTAATGAATTAAATAATATAATTATAGCTAATCAATTAGATTATGAATATCTTCAGAAAATAAGATATGGAATAAAAAATGCAATTGAAAAACCAGGTATGTATTTTGATATTAAAACTGCAAAAAAAACGTATTTAGAATTAAATAATGTTCTTAATGAGCATTCTAAATCTTTGCTGCAGACCATAAAAGTTTAAAGTATTTTTTATATGAATCCGCAATTAATGAATTTTTTATTTGGATAACCATAACCGGTTTTACCCATAATACAATGATTACTTCACCTCCACAAACATTTGTTGATACTTGAGAATTGAAAGATTCTGGAAGATATTTTGCATAAGTTTCGGACATTTTATTTAAAAAATTTATTCTTTCCATTGCACCATGATTATAAATATGTTTCATAGGTATTTTGAGATTAATTCTTTTTTTGTGAAAATGAATTAACTTTGATTTCATAATTTCTGGTGCTATCTTAGGTATTCCATAACATAAAATTTCTTCATCATATTTTAATAAGTCATATAAAATATTAATAAATGCATTTGCACCTTCAAATATGTGTGCTTCACCTTTCTTTTTTGAAAATTTCTGAGCCATTAATAATTGTGGTATGATTCTTTTTAGATTCTCTTCTTTTTCTTTAACCCGTCTTAAAAGAATAAGCGGATCTGCTGCTTCGTAATAAGTGGTATTATCTTTTTTTATATACGTAACTAAACCTTTTATAACTAACTTTTTTAATGAATCATAAACATTTGTTCTATGAAGTTTGCTATCTTTTGCTATTTCTGTCACTGTTGTCATTCCTAACTCTAATAAAGAAAGATATATTTTTGCCTCATTTGATGTTAATCCATATTCTGTTAATATTTCCCAATTCATATTTAGTATCTCTTAATTGTATTAAAAGATAGTAAACTTTATAAATGTTCTTATTTTAACATCACTTTAGAGTAGTTATATAGGTGAATACGTTGGTTCATTATTTAGAAAGAGAACAAAGAAGGGCCGCCAGAATCAAAGCGGGCGAATTACCCAATAGAAAATATAATATTGTTTTTTATGGCGCAGGAGACATTGTAAAATCTGCTTTAATAGCAATAGGTAATTCTTCTCCAAATCTTTTTGATTTTGATATAAATAAAATTTTTTTATTTGGTTCAGGTTCTAATACGTCAAATCCGTATTATGCCTGGCTAGGTTCTGAAATAAACCAATTATTTAGAAATAAAAATATTGATTTAATTCCTGAAACAAAAAATAATCTTGGAGATATTCTCAAAGAAACAGATATTTTCTTTTTTACTGCACGAGGGCACAATAAAAATGAAATTGATAGGAAACGAATGACAAACCCCAACATACAAATTTTATCTGAGTTAAAAAAATATTTTAACAAAGATTTTAATGGTATAATCAACATTTCTTCAAATATTCCTGAAATTTTAGCTCAATATGTTGCAACAAATTTTAATATTCCTGATGTAAGACAAATAACAGCACATTTACCTTTAGATCTCAATAGATCAGAATATTTATTGTTACACAATTTATTTAAATTTGAAAGTTTTCAAAGAATTGATACAACCGTTGTTGGATTTCATGAACATGTTTTACCCATCATAAATCAAAGTAAATTAATTATAAGAGAATATTTAACAGGTGATTCTGATGTTCCAATTATTGAAAGAAGAGATATAACTAATCTGATTAAGAAAACTTTTTTGAATAATCCTGGATTTAATTTTGAAGAAGTTTTAAATGAATATGCAAAAATAGAATTTATTACACAAAAGAAATATTTAGAATTAAAAAAATTATCAAAAACTGAAGGACCGACAACTATAACAACAGGTAGAGCGATAAGAGATTATATTGAAGCAGTAATTAATAGAACAAAAACTCATACTTCTATTCCTTTTCGAGTTGGAGATAAAAATTTTTTTGTTTATTTACCCGTATCGTTTGAGAAGGGATATGCTGAATTAGATAAAGAGAAATTTAGTAGATTAACTAATATTGATAAACAAAGATTATATAATTTAATTAGGGATGTACCAGGTTCTTTTCCTTCTAATTTAGAATCTTTAATTCAAAATGAAAGTTTTCATTATGATTTTGATATACCCGAATCTGATAAAAATATATATTCAATAGTGAACCCTGTTTCTAAAAAGAACATTGAATATAAGTATCCCATAATTATAGATATTGATGATAACCCTAATTTAGAAACTACTAAGTTAAGAGAAAAACTAAAAGAAAATTTAAATCTAGAAATTTTTATGGGAGTTCAGGGTTCTAATAATAAAAGAACAATGATAAAATATTCTTGCAATAATTCATTAAACACTAATTCTTTGAAATACGTTATTGATTTTAATGATGTTCCACATATTGATAATGTAGATATTGAAAATAAACGAAGTGCATTAGGTGGTTTTATTATTAAAAATAATAAAATATTTACTTTATCTGAAAGACAAAAAGGAAATAAATCTATGGAATATAGATTATTTGTATTTGATACTAAAGGAAGTTTTATTCGTGTTTCAAAAGCTTTTAACAAAGAACAAACATTCTTAAAAGATGTTTATGTCAATAATAGAATTTATCTTATGTTTGATGAAAACGGGAAAACTTCTTTATATGAATATACAGGTAATTTTTCTCATCTTCGAACTTATGATGAAAATTTTATTTCTGTTAAACGTTTTGATGAAAAATTAATGTTTATTGGTTCTGATGCATTATATAAATATGACTATGGTAACTTAGATAAAATGTTTGATTTAAAAGATTCGCTTTTAGTTCCTAAATTAACTGAAAGTATAAGAACTTTATTTTATTTAACTGATAATCCTAATAAAGTGATTGCAGTTGATTTGAATAATGGTAAAACTCAATCATTTAATACAAAATATTATACTTATGATGTTAATGTTTCTAATCAAGGAATAACTCTTGCAACTTTAAATGATAATGGAATTAATATAAAAAAATTCCATAGTAAAAGACATCTTTTTTTGAATAAATTTGAAAATTACACGTTAAATAATACTCAAATCGAAAATGCACAAATTTGGACTCCGACTAATAACATAATTATTGCAGCCAAACAGCCTGATTATTTATTCGCAATTTATCATAATAACGGTCAGTTTTATTTGGAGCAAATTAAAAGCGCAAATGGATTTAATTCGTCAATAGGTGAAATTCAAAATGTTAAGTAGACCACAATCATCAGTTCCTTTTAGAAGGAAGAAAAAAACAAAGAATTATGTAGCATCAACAGATATTGGTAAAAGAGATAGTAATCAAGATAAAAAATTTGTTGATTTAAGAAGAAAAATATTTATTCTTTGTGATGGAATGGGTGGCGCAAATGGTGGAGAAAGAATTAGCGAGTATGCTGTAAAAATATTAGATTTAGAATTAAATGAAGTTTATGGTTTACTTAGGAAAAAATATATTGATGAAAATGATATTTTAGATTTTTTGGAACAAAGAATTTCTTATACCAATGAAATAATAAGTGCTACAACTGCAAAAGTAGATGTTTTAACAAAAGGCGGAACAACTTTAGATGTTGCAATGATTTACAAAAATAAAATATACACGGGTCATGTTGGAGATGGAACAATTTATCTTGTGGATAATTCTAAAAAAAGTATTGAAAGATTAACTGAACCTCATGTTTCATTTCTTTCAGATATAAGTTCATTAAGTGATATTGAAAAACAAATAGTTGCATCACATATGGCTTTAAAGAGTTATATCGGTCAAGGGGTTGATATTAAAATTGATTTAACTGTTAATGCTTTTGAGAATTCAACATTATTTATGCATACTGATGGATATAATTTAATATCTAAAAATGAAATTTTAAATTTAATTATGAAAAAAGATCATACAAATTTAAAACAGAATTTAATAAACAAAAGAGATAATCCTGTTGAGATAAGACTTGCTTACGAAGAACTAAATGAAAAAGGTTTAGGATTTAAAATAGATAGTAAACAAAAAAAGCAAGATAATTCAACATTTATAATGTATGAGAGGGATTAAAATGGTAGTTCAATCCCTACCTACAAAAAAACTACTTTTAAGAAAGATTATTGAAAAAGATGAGCGATTTAAATACATTGATGGAGATGCAAGTAATAATTCAATAATTTTTAATGTTATATTTAATGGTGTTGAAAGATTACTTAAAATTAGACCCAATGATACCAAAAAACAATCCGCAGAAAAAATATATCACAATAGGATGACTGTTGAAGATAAATCTTATTTAACAAAAGTTGTTGGTGAAAAACCTTTAATTTTGGGAAATTACAATGCAGTTGTTCTTGAAAAAGGAGAATATAGTTTAGAGGATTATCTTAATAGTAAAGAATTTAGTAAAAAGAATCCTGAATTAGAATTTAAAAAAATAATGATTCAAGTAACTAAAGGAGTTTATGAATTGCATAAATGCACTATAAAACACAGAGATGTAAAACCCTCAAACATTATTTTTTACAAGAATACAATTGTTTGGACTATTGGTGATGATGATGAATCAACATATGATGATGTAACAAAATCTTATCAAGGAACAGAACAATATACTTCCTACGAATATTTAAAAAAAGTTTCAGATGGAGGATATAGAGATTGGTTAATAAGCGATGATATCTTTTCAATAGGTGCAGTTGCTTATCAAATATTGAATCCAACTCACACACCGTTAAGAACTGAATACACACATAGAAAAAATCTTGAAAATGGAGTGTCTTATTATGATTTTTCTATGAAAATAATTAATGATTTGAAAGTTAGTGAGTTTCATAAGTATTTACTTAAAAGATTATTAGGTAAAGAAGCACCTTCTGATGAAGATTTATCACCAGGAGATTCATTAAAAAATTATAGATATAGAAGTTTATCACAATTTATTAAGGAGTTAATTTCAAATAAAATAGATGTGGATGAAAGTTTTGATAGTGCTAATGAAGATTATTTAAAATTCATAGAATTTGCAGATAATTTAACTGAAATAATTAAAAAATCAAATAAGAATCGTAATTCCAAAGAATGGAATTTAGTGTCAAATAACTCTATTTGGAGAGTTGCTTCAGGATATAGAAAAATAAAAACTTTAGCAAATTCTGAAAATGTAGAATTAGGTGCAAAAACAGATGAAATTTTTTCCGATGTAACTGAAAAATATGAACAATTTTATTTAAAAGATAAAAAAATAATTAATGATTTAATTTCAAAAATGGAATCTGGAAACATGATTTTAACAGATAACCAAGTTCTTAAACTATATGAAAAAATATTTTTGTATGGACATTATCCTTTTACAACAGAAGAAGATAGATCAAATGGTAAAGGATTTTATACATTAGAAGAAACAAAAAAAGGTCAAACACATTATCATGAATATTTTAATATTGAAATTTAAGTAAAAATGGTTAAAGATAAATCATTAGAAGAAAGGCTTGATGCCGTCCGAAAAAAACGTACAGAAGTAGATAAACAGGAAAAACTTGAAGCATCTGTTTATAATTTAAGATCTGAGAAAGAAGTATTAGAACAAAGTATTCAAGAAGCTAAATCAGAGTTAGATAAATTAACAGATAAAATCTCTATTGAAAAAAAGATAGCTGATAGTCCTAATGAAAAATTAAAAAGAATTGTTACATCTAGTTCTGGACTGATTAAGTCAAGCGAAGTTTGTTCAATTCTAAGCAATATTGAATCAGAAATCACTTTACCTATTGGTCGATATGTTATTGATAAAGATGTCTTTGTTAGAGAAAGCGGTCGATTAAACATGTTACCAGGTACCGAGTTATATTTTGAAGAAGATACAGGCATTATTTCATTAGGAATTTTAAATGCTATTGGTAACAATTATGAAAAAATTAAGTTTACTGCTCTTAATAATTACTGGAACAATATTTATTTATTCGGAAATTTATCCAGTAATTCTGTAATAAAATTTTGTGACATTAGCAAAGGTTCAGGTCTAAAAAAAGAAATTCAACAGGGTGCAAAAAATAGAAAATATGGTTCAGCCATATTAATTGTTGATTCAAGTGCTACCATTATTAATTGTAAGTTAAGTAATAATTTTTATAATTTTAAGAAGGAATGTTATGTTTCAGGAGGTGCTATTTGCTTATTTAAGTCCAGTTCTGTTATTGAAAGTAATGAAATATTTAATATTAATAAATATACACCTATTTTAATATTAGAGTCTAATGTTCAAATATTAAATAATCATATTAGAAATAATAACGTAGAGTCTTCAGGAGGTGGACTTGCTTGCGAAAATTCTACTGTTTTAATAAAAAATAATCAAATATCTAATAATTTTTGTGGTGGCTCGGGGGGAGGTATTTTTATTTATGATTCTTTTTGTGTTATTGATAATAATACTATTAATTTTAATGAAAGTAGATGTACAAAAAATAATAAATCACTTTATGAAAAAGGAGGAGGTATTTTTGTAGATGGTCGTTCTTTAAAAGGTAATGTTGTTAATATAAAAAATAATTATATTACTAGGAATTTTCCAGAGGGAGTTTTTTATAGAGGCACTCCAAAGATATCTTTTTATAATAATAGAATTTTTGATAATGTTCAAGGTGAAGTTAATACTAGATGTCAGATTTCGGGAAAAACAATTCCGTTTTATGATTTTTGATTAAAATGGTTAAAGATAAATCATTAGAAGAAAGGCTTGACGCTGTCCGAAAGAAACGTACCGAAGTAGATAAACAGGAGAAACTTGAAGCATCTGTTTATAATTTAAGGTCTGAGAAAGAAGTATTAGAACAAAATGTTCGAGAAGCTAAAAGAGAATTAGATAAATTAACAGATAAAATCTCTATTGAAAAAAAGATAGCAGATAGTCCTAATGAAAAATTAAAAAGAATTGTCACATCTAGTTCTGGACTGATTAAGTCAAGCGAAGTTTGTTCAATTCTAAACAACATTAACTCAGAAATCACTTTACCTGTTGCTAGATATGTTATTGACCAAAATATCTTTGTTAAACAAAGCGGTCGATTAAACATGTTACCAGGTACCGAGTTATATTTTGAAGAAGATACAGGCATTATTTCATTAGGTGTTTTAAATGCTATTGGCAACAATTATGACAAAATTAAATTTACTGCTCTTAATGATTACTGGAACAATATTTCTTTATTCGGAAATTTATCCAGTAATTCTATAATAAAATTTTGTGAAATTAGTAAAGGTTCAGGTTTAGATAAACGTGTTGAACCAAATTATTCTGAAAATGGTTCAGGTGGTGGTTTATTAATTGTTAATTCTAGCCCAAATATTTCTAACTGTAAAATATTTAACAATTATCCTCACTACCATGACATTTATGAAGACGATGTTCCTCGTGATGGAGGTGGAATTTGTTTAAAGAATTCAAATGCAATAATTAACAATAATGAAATAATTAACAATCAGGCTTCTTGTGGGGCAGGCATTTCTTGTTGCTCATGTCAAACCCCTAAAATAATCAATAATAATATAATTTATAATAAATCAATTTGTGGTACGGGAGGAGGAATAGATTCTTATTATTCAGATCTCATAATTAAAAACAATCAAATATCTTATAATATTGCCTGGGATGGAGGAGGTATCCATATCATATATAGGTCTTCATCCATTATTGAAAACAACACTATAAGTTTCAATAAAGAAACTAATAATTATAACGGCGCAGGAGGAATAGCTATTGAAGGAAACCATTCTGAAATAGACATTACTGGAAGAGAAGTTACTAATATTACTTTGAAAAATAATAAAATTATTTCTAATTCCCACTCAGGTGTTCATTTTTGGGATGCAAATATGTTTATGTCGGGTAATACTATTAAAAACAATGATAAACAAGTTACAAAATATGACAATGATGAAAATATTAGAATTTATGATTTTTGATTAAAATGGTTAAAGATAAATCATTAGAAGAAAGACCTGATGCTGTCTGAAAGAAACTTGCCAAAGCAGATAAACAGGAAAACTTGAATCATCAATTTATAATTTAAAGTCTAAGAAAAAAGAATTAGAACAAAACGTTCTTAAAGCTAAATCGGACTTAGATAAATTAAGGGGGAAAATCTCTATTGAAACAAAGATAGCGGATAGTCCTAATGAAAAGTTGAAAATAATTGTTAAATCTCAAACATGTTTGATTAGGTCTCCTAAAGTTAGTTCTATTCTAAGCAACATTGAATAAGAAATTAATTTACCTATAGGTAAATATGTTATTAATGATAATATTATTATTCAGGAAACTGGTCGGTTGAATATTCTACCAGAAACTCAATTATGGTTTGAAAAAAATACGGACATTATTTCAAGAGGTATTTTAAATGCTATAGGTAAAACAAATAAGAAAAATTAGCTGTTTATCGCATCCCCAACCTAAAAAGACAAATATTAACATTTCTCACTAAAAAGCGAATTGCTCAAAAACAAAGTTTTTGGCACTCAAAAATCTACGATTTTTGCATGTTTTAGAATTGCGACACTGCAACCTAAAAGTCAAGGCATTATACCCTCGCATTCCACAATAAACTTAAACTGCTTCATATTTAACAATGAAACACTCTCTAAGTTCGATTATTGTTGTATATTTTTCAAGTTTTTTTCTTAGAATTTCTTCTTTTTGTATTGGAATGTGTTTTTTATCATATTCAATATTTTTATAATCAATGTTTGAATAAGAACGAAGTTTTTTTAATCTGGAAAAAATATAATTATCAGATAAACTATATTCATGTCCCTCTTCTTTTATATACCCATAATCTAAAAGAGTTTTGATTGCATTATCTCTTGAATCATGATTGAGAGCCTTTATGTGTTTAGATTTAAATTTCTTTAATTTGTATGCTTGTTTAAGAACATTAATTATGAATTTATCCAAAAGGTATAATTCTGGAATCTTTTTAGTTTTATATTCATCAATATTTGTTATTATATTCCCATTTAATCGTTCAACAAAAATATTATATTCTTCATCTGCATCTTTATCTCTACAAATAACTTGATATGCAGGAATTAAATCTATATTAACTTTATCAACTCCTGGTTCTGCCATTAGAATAACATCTTTTAGGGATATATTTGGATAAACTACAGGTAGTAATTCATTTTTCTTGAACTGTTTTATTTTTTCAAAAAATTTATCTTCTATATTCAAAAGATTTACTGCAGTCCCCCCATGTTTGGATTTTCTTGCTCTGATATTAACAAACAAAGGTATATCAACAATTCCTGTTATTAATGCTGTTCCAATTGGAAGATTTGAAATTTCATTCATTGCTTCAGCAGTTATTCCTTCAACACTATTTCCTATTGCTTTCAAGTCATTGGGATTTGTAACTTTAAGTATTATTTGAGTTGTGCATTGACTAAGAACAGATTTATCAACTCTTGCAGGTCTTTGACTCACAATACATAAACCCATTCCAAATTTTCTTCCCTCACTTGCTATATCTCTGATTACTTTACTGCTTTTTGTTTCTCCAAAACTTCTTTCAGGACAAAAATTGTGTGCTTCCTCTATTACTACAAAAAAAGGAGCAACAGTATTTTTTTTTCTTAATTCAAATAAATCTTTGAGAATTTTATATACAATAATTTCTTGAGCGTCAGGAACAATTCCTTTTAAATTTATTATTGAGCAAGTTCCTGGTTTGACAATTTCTTGATAAGGCGTGAATGATTCAGAGAATAAATTAAGATCTTTCATATAGTTAATAATATTAATTATTCCCCATTTTGCTGATGATTCTTCACTATCAAGAGCAAGTAATAAATTTGTAAAGTTGAGTTCATCAATGTTTTTTATTGCACCATACAATATTGCCTGCTGATTTGATGTTAATTTTGGAAGAAGATGAATTAATTCTGAATTTGTTAATTTATTTGTTAATCTTAAAGGTATTGAATCAATGTTTACTGAAGGATCACCATATTCTTTTATTTTAAATCCTTCAGGTTTTAATCCTAATTTTTCAAGTGATTCTATCTCTTCTTTTCTATCATTTGGAAGTTTCATTGAAGAGTATTCCCCATGAGGATCAATGATTAATAAAGGAATTTTTTTAGATATTATTTCTTCTATTAAATCTCCAACACAATAACTTTTTCCAGCTCCAGATTTTGCAAGAACAGAAACATGTTTTGTTAAGAGTTTTTGAAGATCAAGATAAACATTTATATTTTTTCTACCGTCAACAGTTCCAATAAATGCAGATTCTTCTTTTTTGGAATCAATTTGAACAATGGATTTTATTAATTTGTTTTCTGCGCGTAAAACTTCAGAATGAGAATCAAAAGGAACTCTTATTTTTTTAACTCTTGCTCTGTCATCAAGAAAACCAAGGATTTTACATTTAGCAATATTTTTGCTTGTTCTTTCTATTTCTACAACTTGACATAGAACATAATTGTAAAGTTTGTGATATACTTGAACAAAATCAAATTTTCTTGTTTCCTGCTCAATTTCAAAGCTAAAGTCTATTGTAGTTATCTTTCCTGTGATGTGTCCGAGAATCATTTATCTAACTTAACCTTATCTATTTATATGTTTTTTGACTAAATAAGGTGGCAATAGTATTTTATAATTATGTTGCA
>CAYWRI010000014.1:37219-40136 GCA_964461035.1 uncultured Methanosarcinales archaeon
CACTCTCGCGGACTAGCTTATTTCTTAGAAAGTACTGTCGTCCCGGATGGAGCGACCCCTGACAACGCACAGAATTGTATATTTTAATCAGCTCACCCTAAGTGCAACACATAATTTACTTATGTCACCAACTAAAATCACTCTTCACGAAGTGCATCTACTGGTTTAAGTTTCATTGCTCTTATTGCAGGAAGTAACCCAGAAATAAGTCCTATTACAAAAGCAAAACTTACTGCTTCAAAAATTATAAATCCTTGAGCAACAACATGTATATTGTATTGAGCATAAAAAATCTGGTCCGCAATACTTATTATTCCAAGACTAAAGACCGTTCCAATTATTCCACCTATTAAACCAAGAATTGCCGCTTCAAGTATGAATAGAACTAAAATATCATTATTTTTTGCACCAATTGACTTCATAACACCTATTTCTCTTGTTCTTTCAAGCACTGCAGTATACATGGAATTCATTATTCCAAGACCACCAACTATCAAGGATATTGCAGCAATCGCAATTATAACTTGTTTTACAACACCAATTATTTGTTTAGATTGTTCTTTTAGTTTTGCAGGTGTTGTAACAGTAAATGCTTCAGAATCTTTAGCTCGTTCTAATCTTCGCTCAATTATTGATGCAACCCTATCCATATCTAAACCTTCACTTACTGTTGCAATAATTGTCGTAACCCCATCATCAGACGATTCGGATTCTGAAAGAGATCTTGCTTTTTCTATAGGTATAAATATATTCCAATCAGCATTACTATCACCTGTTTCTTTTATTATAGCAATAACCTTGAAAGACTTATCATTTATTTTTATACTATTTTTTACATAAATTTTATTTTCAAAAGCTTCATCTGCCACTGCAGAACCTATAACTACAGAATAGTCTTCTTGACCATTATGAAATCTTTTCCCGACCCTTATTTGCCAATCAAAACTATCAAACATTTCCTCAACATGATTTGTCACAACACCCATTACAGACCACATGATTTCTTCATTATCGTGTTCTATGGGCAGTCCAAGAGAAAGCATCGCATTAACATAATCAACACCGGGAACAGTTTCAATAACACGCATGTCACTTTCGGTTAAACCAAAAGAACCTGATGCGCCAGAAGCAATATTTACACTCTTAGGCGTTATTATAATTCTGTTTGTTCCTAATTTATCAAATTGTTGACCAACCGTATCTTCCATTGATTGAGCAAAACTATATAATAAAATTATGGCACTAACTCCAATTATTATTCCAAGAAGAGTTAAAAAACTTCTAAGTCTTCTTGATTTCATATTTGATGTCACTATTCTTAATGATTCTATAAAATTCACCATTTTAATCATACCTTAATGCATCAACAGGTAATTTTTTTGATGCACTTAATGCAGGAAGATAACCTGCGATCATTCCAATTATAATTGCAAAAAATATTGCACCAATTGTTAGTAAAGGATCAAATTTTACAGCCATTGGCAAATATCCTGAACTAGTAATCCAATTTCCAAGAAACATTGCGAGCCCTTGTCCAATACCTGCACCAATAAGACCGCCAATTAATCCAACAATACCTGATTCAAGTAAAAATATTTTCATAATATCTGAATTTTGAGCACCTATGGATTTCATTATACCTATTTCATTAGTTTTTTCAAGAACATTAGTATACATTGAATTCATTATACCTATTGTTCCTACAATCAATGAAATAAATGCAATAGCACTAAGAATAAATGTTAAAGCACCTAAAATAGTATTTAACATATTTAACATTTGAGTAGAAGTCATAACAGTAAAATAATCATCACCCCGCCTTCTTTCTAAGTATTTTTCTGTTTTATCAGCAACCCATTCTGTATCAAATCCGGGTTTTACTCTTGAATAAATAAGGTTTACTTGTTCTGGTTTATTAAATATTTCTCTTGCAGTATCAAGATTCATTATTATACTTGTATCGTCATCACCACTACTTAATGTATCAGATATACCAACAATTCGCAATTTATGACCACCTATTAGAATATTATTATTCACACTTATTTTACGATCATACCAATCATCCCAAATTTTATAACCAATCATTACACCATGCTTATCTTTTTCAGTTAAAAATCTACCATATAACATGTCCCAATCCATATCTCCAAATAAATCTAATGTATTTTCTATGGGCATGGCCATTACTGATGCATATTCTTTATGACCATGATATTCCATTTCCATTCCTCTTAAAAATATCATGGGAGTTACATAATTATAGTAAGGTAGAGATTCCATATAACCAACATCTTTTGTTGTTAATATTGTTGCTGTTGATTGAGTTGGATCTCCTCCACTACCACCTATAACTGAAACAAGATTTGTTCCCATTTTAGAAAATTGTTCGGATATTGATCCTTTAAGCCCATTACCAAGACTAATTAATGCAATTATTGCAGCTATACTTATAACTATTCCAAGCCCTGTAAGAAAAGTTCTTAGTTTTCTTGATACAATATTTTTAATAGCTATTTTAAAATAATCTGAAAACATCTTTTTTCTAATCCTCTAAAATTATTAAATTACTTTATTACTAAACATTGATATATTATTTAAATTTAAATAGAAATAAAAAAATAAATTAGTTTTTCTTCTTAGATCTTGCTTTAAAAAAATAAATCAAAGCACCAATACCCGTTAATATTAAAATTAACCAAATTATTTTTTTAGTCTTTGGTAACTTATTATTTTTTAAATCAAGAAGCATAAATGCCATGAAAGCAAGGATAATTACTAAAAGCATTATATTAAATACGGCGCCCACTACTTGAGGTTGTTCAAGACAATATTTATATGACTCCATTTGATTAAGCAACGCTATATCAACACTATGAACTTGCTCAAATATTTTACCATAATCATCTTTATATTT
>CAYWRI010000015.1:0-33642 GCA_964461035.1 uncultured Methanosarcinales archaeon
TTTTATAACTTTCTTATAATTCTTCATACTGCTTGAGCATAATATCTTTATTGTAATATTTAACAACTCTTTGTCTTGCTTTTTTACCCAATCTTTTTCTCAATAACGGATTGTTATTTAAATATTCAATCTTGTTCAACATATCACGCGAATCACAGGGTTTAACATAAATAACTGAATCACCGCAAATCTCTCTCAAATGGGGCAAATCAGAAGTAATAATTGCACATTGACAAGCCATTGCTTCAATTAAAACTAAGGGTGTTGCTATGGCTCCTGCTGAATGTCTATAAGGTAAAACCAATATGTCTGCAGAATTATAGTCAGACACAATGTTTTTAACTAATCCTTTAATAGTGATGGTGGGATCTTTTTTAGAAACATACTTAATAATCTTTTTATTTATTGATGTTGCAAAAATATTTTTAGAATAACGTTGTGAATCTAGCTTAGAAAAAACATTAATAACATCTAAAAAACCTTTACCGGGAGTTGGATGACCAAAGTAACATACAAGTAAATTATTTGAAGGTATTTTTTCTTTATTTTTTTTAAATTTTTTTACATCTATTCCTTGACGAATTAAATAACTATTATTTAACTTTAATTTTGAAACTAACCATTTATTTGGCAATATGACAATAGGCATTCTATTTAAGAAAAAGCGTTTTATAAAAATTGGAATAAAATTACTAATGGCTGAGAATATTAATTTTATAACTCTATCTTTAAAAGAAAAATTATCTTCTTTTTTTACGTAAATATGGACATAATATTCAAAGGAATCCTTTAAATATTTAAAAAAAATAGGAACACCATTAGAATGAAGTGAATAAATTAAGGGATATTGTAACTTAGCATATTTAACATATTTTACAGATTCAAAAAAACCTGAAGAATGAATATGAATAAGCGTGTGCAAATCAATATTTGAAATATCATTAAAAATAAGTTCGTATTTGTCTGAAAAGTATTTCTTAAATTCTCTCAATAAAGTTAGAAGGCCTTCAACATAACAATCATTGAAATTTCCCAAATATATTATTTTCATTTTAATTAAAACCGAACATTCTTACTTAATTAAACCGGAATTATTTATTAAATATAATAATAAAAAGTAAATACAATGAGAACCTTATAAACCTTTATAAAATTAATGAATTGACAGGTTTGTCCAGAATTATGAAAAATGTGGGATTGTAGTAAACTAAGTAAAAAAAGATTAAAATTTGTAATATGTAAAAATTTCAACAAAGCTAATTTAAAAAATATTACTTAGTAATATATTCCTAAAAGAAACGCATTTGAATAATCAATTTAAAAATAAATCTCTGAGTTATTCTTGAATAAGTAAACATAGTATATTCTGCAACTTGAACAGTATTATTTCTGTTTTTTTCAATTCTTTAAACGTTTAATTGACATACAAGTCTAAAAGTTGATTCAGCTTTTTTTGATCATCTAAAAAATCAATAATTCTTTTATGCCCTTTCAAAGCATATTTTTTAAAAAGAGATTCATCATTTAAAAATTAAGGTAATAACTATAATCTCCTTTTAATTCAGAATTAGGATCATACATTTTTTCATTCTTCCAATAAAATTGACTTTCGTTCCACAAGGGTGCTTTTTTTAAGGGGTGTGTTACAATAAAAAAGCTATGAATTCTCTTGTTTACTGCTGCAGCAATATGCATTCCTCCAGTATCATTACAATATACTTTAAAACATTTAGCAGAAATTGCTGCTGTTTCATGAATTGATGTTTTTGAAACTAAAGAAAATAAACTTTTATTTTTTATTTTTGATAAAATAAATTTTGATAACGTATCATCAGAACTTCCATTACCTAATAGAATTATAGAATGATTTTTAAGTAACTTTTTAATAATTGAAATATATCCTTTGACAGGATACAATCTTAAATGACTCCATTTATCAGCAGGATTTCCACCACCAGGAAATATTCCTATAACTTTCTTTTTTAATAAGGAATTAGTTTTCCAAAAAGTGTTTGCAAATTCTTTATTTTTTTTAGATAAAAATATGTCCATCTTAAAATCAGCATAGTTTACTTTTCCACCTTGTTCTTTAAGCAGATCAAGATAATAAAATATTTCATGACGAATTTTTTCATAATGAACTTTTTTTGTAAGAAAAACACCTTCTTTTCCAAATCTATCAAAACCAATTCTTTGTTTAATTATAAATAATTTTGCAGTTAAATTAAATATCCAATGTTTATCTAAAACAAATATTACATCATATTTTCTTCTCTTTATTTTTTTTGTTAATTCAAAATATTTAAAGAACTTTTTCTTAAGAAAAATAGATTCTTCAAATTTTAAAACATTATCAAGATTTTTATTGTCTTTTAAAATTATGCTAGAAGAATTACCTATTAAATAATCAATTTGTGCATTAGGATAATTTTTCCTTAATTGTCTAAGTAAAGGCGTTGACATTAAGACATCTCCTAAAGCACCTATTTTAAATACCAATATCTTCATTTTTTGAAATAACTTCACAACTTTTATAAAATTAATGAATTTATTTCATAAAATGTCATTAAACATTCAGAGAACAATAGATAAATATTTGGGATATTTCATTATTACGATTTTAATAATTTTTAAGCCACTAAAAAAACTTCTAAAATTAAAAAATAACAAAAAAATAGCTGTAATAAGATTATGGGCTCTTGGAGATACCATAATGACTTTTCCAATGATAAAAAAGCTAAAAGAAAAAGGATATGAAGTTGATGTTATTTGTACAAACAAAAACAAATGGGTCTTTGAAAAGACAGAGTTTATACAAAATATTATGAATTTATCTCCAAAATTAATAACAAAGTTATTTTATTATGATTATATTATTGATTCTGAACCATATTTTAATATGAGTACAATATTATCATTTTTTTTAGGTAAAAAAACAATTGGTTTTTCTAATTTATATAGAGGAAATCTGTATGAATATAAGTTTAAATACAATGATAAAACACATAATGTTCTGAATTATACTAACTTGCTAAAAGCATTGAATATAGACTATACGCCAGATAAATTAATTCCATTAACATATTCAGAACAAGAGAAAGATAACATTGATAAGAAATTAAAAAAATATGACAAAAATAAATTAATAGGACTTCATACAGGTTCTGCAGAAACTTCTACATATCGTGCATGGAAGATTCATAATTTTGAAAAATTAATTAAAAAGATATTAGATAAGAATAAGAAGATTATAATTATTCTTACAGGTAGCAATAATGAATTAGAATCTAATGTAAAACTAACAAAAAAAATAAATTCAGACAGATTATTAGATTTGACAGGGACAAAACTTGGAGAATTATCATATTTAATGACAAAACTTGATGTTTTTATTGATAATGATACAGGACCAATGCATGTAAGTGCAGCAATGGGTTGCAAGACAATAGGTTTGTTTGGTCCTAATCTTCCTGAAAGATTCAAACCGTTTGGTAAAGGAAATATTGCAATATACAAAGCAAGAAAATTAAATTGTTCACCCTGTGTAAATCCTCATCTCGGAAAGTTCAGAAAGTGCCCTTACAAAGGAAAATGTATGGATTTAATAAGTGTTAATGATGTATATAATGAAGTAGGAAAAATTATTCAATAATTTAATTAGTCTGAAATTATATCCATAATCTCAGAAAGATCATCCACCTCATAATTAGCTTTTAATTTTTTAGGATAAACACTAATTACTCTAATAGTTCGAACATCAAGATTACCACCAAATTGAATATCTGAATCTTTATCACCAATCATAAAAGAGTTTTCATTGTCTAAATCTATAGTTTCGAGAAGATCTTTTATCATTCCAATCTTGGGTTTTCTACATTCGCAATTGTCTTCAGGACCATGAGGACAATAAAACACACCATCAAGTTCAATTCCTTGTTTTCTTAATTCAGAAATCATGTATTTTGTTAGAATATTAAAATCTTCTAAAGAATACATTCCTCTTGCTATTCCTGATTGATTTGATACTAGATATAATCTATACTTAAGTTTGGATAAATATTTGAGAACCTCAAAAATTCCATCAACAAATTCAAAATTTTCAATTTTATAAACATACCTTTTGTCTTCATTTATTACTCCATCCCTATCTAAAAAAATTGCTTTAACTTTCATTTTACTATTCTTCTTTAAATAATTCTGATTCTATTAAATTACATAATATGTGAATTATTGTTATGTGAACTTCTTGTATTCTTGCAGTGATATTTGAAGGAACAATAATATTTGAATCACAAGCCATATTTTTAAGTTTTCCTCCATCTTTACCTAAGAAAAGTACTGTTTTTATATTTTTTTGTTTTGCAACTTTTACAGCATTAATAACATTAGGAGAATTTCCTGATGTGGAAATTCCTATGAAAACATCTCCCTCTTGTCCAAGTGCTTGAACTTGTTTTTCAAAAACACATTCATAACCAAAATCATTAGAGCAAGCTGTTAAAACAGAACTATCTGTTGTTAAAGCGATAGCTGGAAGCGGAGCCCTATTTTTTTCAAAGCGCATAATTAATTCTGCCACAAAATGCTGTGCGTCTGCTGCACTTCCACCATTTCCACAAACAAGAACTTTTTTACCATTTTTAAAAGCATTTATTATTAATTCTGCTGACGAATTTATATCTGAAATTATAAAATCCCTACTTTTTTTTTTTACATCTATCGATTCATTAAAAAGAGATATTATTTTATTCGCAAAAAAGCCAATATTGTAACCCATAGGTTGTGCATGTAAGCTTTTTTGGACGACATCCTTTTTGTTGAATACCCCTCGCTTTAGTTTGGGAAGAATGTCATTTTGTATTGTGCTTTCCATTTATTTCTCCTCTTTATCATCAAATAATTCTTTATAAGTTATTGGAACAGTACCTACTTTTCCTACAACGATTCCTGATGCCTTATTTGCTAACTCAAGAGCATTTTTCAAAGAATAATCATTCAATACTGCATAAGTTAAAGCAGATAAGAAAGTATCTCCTGCACCAGAAACATCATGTACTTCAGAAAGACTTGAATTCACTTTATAAAAAAAGTCATTTTCTTTATCATACAAAACTGAACCTTTTTCTGCAAGTGTTATTATAATATTAGAATTTGAAACCAAAGCAAGTTCTTTTGCAGCTGATTTTAATTGGCTTTCGTTTGTATAGTCTATAGATTTATTTAATCTTTGTTGTGCACTATTAATATTATATTTTACAAGAAATAAATCATTATAATATCCAAGATTGAATTTTTTGGGGTCTATTAAAATTTTGCCAGAATAATTTTTCTTTAAATTTTCAATAAGATATTTTCCTACAACCCCTTTATTATAATCAGAAAGAACTACAATAGTGGGATTTTTTTCTTTAACGTATTTAATCAAGTTATCAACATACTCAGAACTTAACTGGGTAGTTACTTCTCTATCTACTCTAAGAACCTGTTGATTATAAGTGTCTGCAATAAATCTTTGTTTTATAGTGGTGGGTCTACCATCTTGAACAAAAAGTGTTTTTATATTTAAATCTTCTACTAACTGTTTAATGTCATCTCCTTCAGAATCAGTACCTATTGCTGTCAAAAGAGTTACATCCACTCCTAAGTTCTTAAGATTAACTACAAGATTTCCTGCACCACCTAAACTTTTTTTATCAAACTCTCTGGTTAATATTGGAACTGGTGCTTCAGGATTTATTCTGTCTATCTTTCCAAAAGTGTGAACATCAAGCATTACATCCCCAATAACAATAATAGTTTTTTCCATTTTATAGATAAAATAATCTATTCATTTATAATTCTTATGAACTCAGAATCCATTGGAAGGGACATTTATAATAAATAATGATGTATTAACCTATTCACACAGCATTCCGCATTTCCATTTTAAAGTGGTTACTAATATTTAAATAATATGTAAAGAAAATAGAGATTATGGCAGATAGTACTATAACTACAGGGGTTGATCAATTAATAACTTATTTGAAAGATAAAGACAAATTAGCAATTGCAGAAGTATCTAAAGCATTAAATATCAAAGTAAATACAATACAAAAATGGGTTGATTTTCTTGTTGAAGAAAAAATAATTGGTGTTGAATATAAATTCACGGTTCCTTATATTTACTTGAACAGATCTATTGAAGAAAAAAATACGATTGTAGAGAATACAAGTTTAAATCAAATAAAGAAGGAATTTTACGAAAAAAGTACTGCAAAAGGGTTACCTGTAGAACATATAAATAATGTATGGCAACAAAAAATTAAAGATGCTTTATTAAAAGAAAAAGAAAACTTCTACAAATATACTAAATCTAAGAAAATTCAAGAAGTAGACTTATTATGGAATAGATTTTGTCAAACAATTTTTAATTTAGAAAAAGATACAATAAATTCAATGGAACTATCAAATTAAATGGATCTTACGCAAATAATACATGAAAAAGCATTAAAATTTTTAGACTCTGTAGAGCGAGCTATGAATGATAATGTTAACTTTAAACTCAGAAATGAAGAAATGAATGTTTTTAGTATGCAAAAAGATTATGAAACAGAAGTAAAAAAAGCAATGCGTGATGGTCAAGTAGCTAAAGCAAAAGAAATTTATAAAACAGTACTTGAAAAATATAATTCAGAATTAAGTGAAGATAACAGATCTAGAATTATGAAAGTTTTGGAAAGGATTACAAGAATTATAAGGGATAATATAAAAGAATATAACCAAGAAATATTTCTAAAACCTGAAATGGATGAATATGATATGATTGTTGATCAGAGAAGAGCAATTCCCCAAGAAATAACTGGTAAAGCAACAAATGTGAGTTTTTTTAATGAAACTGAATCAAAAAGATTAAAAAAAGTTCAGGCACAAAATGAAAAAAAATCTAATTTTGTAAATCTTGATGTAAGTCGTATTATTGGAGGAAACCCCTTTGTAAATTCTTCAAACTCACCACAATCATATTCAGAATCAAGAACAATAACACAAATAAATAATCACACAGAGCCAGAGCTAAATCAAGAATTATTAGAAGAAATGCAAAAAAACGGCATCGACTTTAAACAGGCTCGAATAGAATATAGTGAAGAAAATCCTACGCACAAAATAAATTTATATTCAAAATATGAAAATGGATATTTAATTTTTGTTGAATCAACCAAAACAAAAGAACCTGAAATATTTAAAATTAATGTAGAACCTAAGCATGAAAGAGTTATTTTGACTGAGGTATAATATGAAAAAAGTAAGTCCTAATGAATTAATTCAAAATTATATTAAACTAAAGAAAGTTAAAAACTTGAAAGAGTCAGGGAAAACACTTAATAGTTATATCGATGAATTATTTGAACTCAACAAAACAAAAAAAACAGCAAATGATAAATCAAAAAAAGAAGAAAGCTCAAATAAAAAAAATACTTCAAAAAGAGAAGATTCTGAATTAAATTTAGAAAAATATAAAAAAATAGAAAATATCAAATTGATGAATGAAATAAGAAAATTTGAAGCTGAAATAAATAAACAACTCATTAATGAAGACTTAACTAAAGCAAAAGAAATTTATAGAGAATTAAAAGATAAATATAAACAGTATCCCGATAAAGATTCAGAATTAAAAAGTCAAATATTCGGAGATCTTCTTTCATTCAATCTTCGAATTCATCAACTTAGAGGTTATAAAGATAAACTTGAAAAAATTAAGCAAGAAAAACAATTAAGTGATTCAGAAGAAAATGTTATTAGAAAAAATGAAATAAATAAAGAAAAAAAAATAATTCAGCAGGAAACTATGCCTTCTCTTGAAACAATAAATAAAGATAAAGAAGTAAAAACTGAAAAAGAAAATAAAAATGAAAAAACAAATAAACCAATCACTCCTGAAACAATAAAAGAAAATGAAAATAAAGAAATAAAAAACAGAAATCAAAACAAAGAAACAAAAGATATAAAGACTAAGGAGTTAATTCAGGATATTGATATTAGAAAAAATGACATAATATTTATTGATGAAGAACAAGAAATAATATCAAAAGAACCTGTAAAGATGGTTCAAAGAATGATCTTAGACAACCCTGAAAAAACTAAATGTGAAAAAGAACATCAAAAGAAGTACATTACGATTAATCAAAGTAAACAAATGATAAATCAACTAATGCAAAGAAAAAAGGAACTTATTAAAAAACTTTATTTTGAAGGATTAAAAAATATGAATGAAAAAAATAAAAAACAAGCAGAAGCGTATTTTAATAAGATCTTAGAAATACAACCAAATTACAAACCCGCAATAATTAGACTTGAAGAATTAAATGTGTAACTAGAATTATATTAAACTTAATATCAGAAATGAATTTAAAAAAAGAGGAAAGATGGAAAGATTAGAAAAAAGAGAATTTAAAAAAGAGGATATTATAGAAGAATATACCCTAACATCTAATAATATAATTATTCAGGTAAGCATAATAAATGATTCTACTAAATCTGTTCCTCAGTATGTTATTTCAATTGCAAATATTAGTGAAAATACTAAATTAATTCTAGAAAAAATAAGACAGGCGTTTATCTCTAAAATTTCGTTGGAAAATTTAGAGAAAATGGAAAATGATCAAAAATTTGATATTCAAGAAAACTTTAAAGAAGAAATTGAAAAACTAATTAAAGAGAATTTTCCTGATATCGACACTAAAACCTTAAACATGTTAACTAATTACTTGATTGAAGAAGATTTAGGTTTAGGAAAAATTGAGATTCTACTTCAAGATCAGAATCTTGAAGAAATAGTTGTAAATGGCCATGAAGAACCCCTATGGGTTTATCACATAAGACATGGTTGGCTTCGAACTAATATTAGAATATATACTGAAGATAGAATACGACATTATGCTACATTAATCGGAAGAAATGTCGGTAAAGAAATAACAACATTAAATCCACTAATGGATGCACATCTTAAAACTGGAGACAGGGTTAATGCAACACTTCAACCAATTTCGACGGGCGGTAATACTTTAACAATAAGAAAGTTTTCAACAGACCCATGGACAATAACTAAATTTATTAAAGGAAAAGTTTTGACTTCTGAAGCGGCAGCATTAATCTGGCTAGGTGTAGAAAATGAATTATCTATTCTTATAGCTGGAGGGACTGGTTCAGGAAAAACATCAATGCTTAATGTTATATCTAATTTTTTCCCACCAAATCAAAGAATTATTTCAATAGAAGATACAAGAGAGCTTCAACTCCCTAAAACATTACATTGGGTTCCTATGGCAACAAGACTTGCGAATCCTGAAGGAAAAGGGGGAATTAGTATGTTAGATCTTGTTATTAATAGTTTAAGAATGAGACCTGATAGAATAGTAATGGGAGAAATAAGAAGAAAAGCTGAAGCAGAAGTTCTAATGGAAGCAATGCATACAGGTCACTCAGTTTATGGAACCATACATGCAAACAATGCTGAAGAAACAATCTCGAGATTAACAAATCCCCCAATTGATCTTCCAAAACCAATGATTTCGTCTTTATCATTAATACTTGTACAAAATAGAAATAGAAGAACAGGTCATAGAAGAACTCTTCAAATTGCAGAAGTATATGATGATGGAGAAGCTCATGTATTAATGCAACTTGATGTAGCAAAAGATATAATAAAAAAAGTTAGTTCTTCACAAGTTCTTATCGATAGATTAAAATTATATACAGGACTTAGTGGAAATGACTTAGATGCAGACTTGAAAAAGAAAGTAAAAGTTTTACAATGGCTGGTTAATAATAATATAGACTCTGTAGACGATGTTGGAGCAATTATTTCAAAATATTATAGGGGAAAGCTTAAAATAAAATAATTTAATGATGTGCGAGCATATAAGGAGATTCTAATGAGTCTGGTCGAAGTTTTGGTACATAATCATCCAAAATTAAAAAAAAAGCTTAGAATAGCAAAAATAGATAAAACCCCAAAGCAATTTATTGCTGACACAATTAGAAGGACGGCTATAGGAACAATTTTTATGGGAATTATGCTTTTCTTTGTTTTTTCTAAAGATAAATTAGCAGGATTAATTATACCTGTAGGAACAATTCTAATTATGAAAATAATTTATGATGTTAATCTAAGAATAGCTGATGTGCAAATATTAAAAAGAGGAAAAGATATAGATAAAGAAGTTTTATTTGCAGGAAGATTTCTTTTAATAAAATTAAATAGTGGTCAACCACTTATTAATGCAATATTTGAAGCATCACAAAGTTGGGGTGTTGCCAATAAATATTTCAAAGAAATAGTTAGAGATATTGAATTAGGAACACCACTTGAACAATCATTAGAAAATGCCGCAAAAAATAGTGCATCAGAAAAATTTAGAAGAATATTATATCAAATAAGTGGTGCAATAAAAACAGGTGTTGATGTAACTAGAACCTTAACTTCAATATTAGATGAAATATCTGATGAACAATTTATTGAAATACAAAGATATGGTAAAAAGTTGAACAGCATTACAATGTTTTATATGTTGTTAGCAATAATTCTTCCATCGTTAGGAATGACTATGGCTGTTGTTATGATGGGAATGATTTCAGAATTAAGTAGTCTTAGTGAATATATATTTTGGATTTTTGGAATTTTACTTATTTTTTTAAATCTTATGTTTGTAGGAATGTTCAAGAGTGCAAGACCAAATGTTAATATATAAAAAAATGATAGAACAAGGAATTAAAAGTAAAGAGGAAATAATATGGCACAGATAATAATGTTTTCATTATTTGGAAAAGCATTTATTCCTAAAAAATTAATTCCTGAAGTGTCAAAACAATTTAAACGAGCAGGATATAGTGAAGTTCCATATAGCTTATTTGGAATTTTATTTTATGCTACATTAATAATAACATATTTTATTTATTTTCCAACAATTTACACTTTAATAAGTAATTCAAATAAAATCATATTTTTTATAGTTACTTTTGCAACTTGGGCAATAGCACCACTAATTTTATCTGCAATAAGTATTCTGGGAATTTACTTTTATATTGATTTGAAAATATTTAATAGAACCAAAAAAATGGAAGATAAACTTCCAGATTATTTAAATATGGTTGCTACAAATCTTAAAGGAGGAATGTCTTTTGAAAGATCACTTTGGGGTGCAATAAAAGATGAATATGGTTTATTATCTACAGAAATAGCAATAGTTGCTAAAAAAGTTATGACTGGAAGCAATACTGCACAAGCATTAGAACAATTTTCTAAAAAATATCCTTCACCAATAATTAGAAGATCTATAAATTTAATAGTTAGTGAAATTGAAAGTGGCGGAAAAATAAGCGAAATTATAGATAGAGTCGTTGAAGATCTTAAAAAAACAAGAATGCTAAAACAAGAAATGGCTGCATCAACTTTAACTTATGTAATTTTTATAACTGTTATTGTAATAGTAATTTCACCGGTACTTTTTTCTTTATCATTTCAGCTATTGAATGTAATGTTAGGATTTATGAAAAATTTTAGTAATGTTGATGCAAGTAGTATGTTAAGTTTTAATGCAGAAACAGGAATTAAACCAGAACAATTTAAACAATTTTCATTTTTTGCAATATCAATAATATCAATTTTTGCATCTGCAATTATTTCAATAATTCAAAAGGGAGATGTAAGAAGTGGAATAAAATATATGCCTATGTTCTGGCTTAGTTCCATAGGTGTTTATATACTTGCTTACGAAATACTTAGAAGTGCATTTTCGGGTCTTATTACTTAATTATATAATCTTTTTTGTATAACAGAAACTTTGCCAAAATTCAATATTTCTTTACCAACTATAAATACATTCATAGAATTCATATTTGTTATAAATGGAGAATTAGGCAAGTTTTCAATCACATCCATTCCACGAGTAATAAGATTTAAACTTGGAAGAACAAGTAACTTATATTTTTTAAATTTACCATAAAGAAAACATTTATATGATTCTTTTCTTGAATAATCACACAATTTAATTGCGGGATGCACATGCCCAATTATTATGGTTTTGACATTGTTTAAATTCATATTTTCTGGGAAAATATGTCCATGACAAAAGAAATAATCACCTATTTTTTTTGATTCTAACAAATCATAATTATTTAATTTATTTGATTTTAATAATTTTTCATGATTACCTTTTAATATGTATAATTTTTTACAATTAACAGATAAATAATCAAATAATTCTTTTATATTTTTACTTACTTTGAATGGATCTCTATGAAATGTGTGTTTTATATCTCCTATCAAAACAATTGATTCAGGAGAATATTTTTTTATGGCCGTAGTTATCTTTTTTTTCATATCTGAAAAATGAGATTTTGGAATAAGAAATCCTTCAGTATGAAGATTTTCTTCATAACCCAAGTGTAAATCTCCTAGTACAAGTGTATTTATGCTATTGATATAAATAATTAAATCATCAAGCACAATATCTTTATTAAGGTTAAAAGACTTCATTAAACAAAAAATAGTAATAAACTTTATAAAAATTGTCTTTAACTTATTATCTATGCGAAAAGTTTTAAGGAAAAAAGAAATCAAAAGTTTAGCAGAATACTTAAATGAAACTGTGCTTACAGATAAAGCACGTGTTGAATTAGTTAAAGATCAAAAAGATGAGTTTATATTTATTAAAAAGCCCTTACTTTTCAAATTTAATGAGGGTTGGATTTACACATTACATTCAATACTTGAAAAATTTAATGTGAAAAAGTACCCTAAAATAAAAGTAGATAAAGGAGCTATAAAGTTTATTGCTAATGGTGCAGATATAATGCGCCCAGGAATAATAGAAATAGATTCAAATGTAGAAAAAGACAAAGTGGTTCTTATTATTGAAGAAACATATAATAAACCATTAGCTATAGGCATTGCATTATTTGATTATTCTGATATGAATGAAAAAGAAACAGGTAAAGTAATCAAAACCATTCATTTTGTTGGCGATGACATATGGAATAAAGAGATTTGATAAGAATAAACGCATTAGAAGAAGTTGGAAATTTATTTTAAGATATCTGTAACTCTGAATAGAATGAAAAACAAGAATAATCAGTCATAGAAATTCTTTAATCTTCGAGTTTTAGGAAGAAAATTAAACATTTTATTGTTTCTAATTAAACCACAACCAAGAAAATCTTCATTGTATTTTAGAAGATAATAACCATCTTCAACTTTTTCAAAGTCAAAATCAAATCCTTTTAACCAGTTTTCTGCTTGTTTTGGATCTAATTTAAGAATATACTCAGTTGCCGTTTGACCTATGAGCTGTGTTCCTTCTAAACTTAATCTAATCGTTGAATCTTTATTTATTGTTGCAAAATACATTCCTGCTTTTTCAAGACGAGGAATTCTGAACTTTTTATCTTTTTCATTTGATGTTGTCAAAAAAAGTCTATGTTTATTATTTTTAAGAATCATAAAATCATTTAGAAAAGTTTTATCAGATAATCCAAATTGTGAAGATAATTGATTAACTACAAATTTCTTTTCTTTACTTGTCAAAATATTTAATGAAACTCTCATTTTATATTTTTTCAGCCCTACTTTTTTGTATTAAAATATTTGCAATAATTGTGGGTAATTCCACAATTTGTCCTTCAGTATATGGTCCTAAAACTTCTTTTACCGGTCCATAAAATCGGGGCATATCTGATAAAAATTTAACTTTTTGAATTTGAGAAATTTGTTTATCTAGTTTAGCTTGTTTTTGTTCTACATCATCTAACTTTGAAGTATTAGAAACAGGATTAATAGTTGTATCTGTTGAGCTCTTAGCAACTTGTTCTTTAATATTTGAAGATTCAAACTCTTTATTCTCTGTTGATGCATATTTATCTAAGTTCTGAGAACCTTTTATTTCTAAAGTTTCTTTAATATCTTTATTATCTGAATCACTTTTATTATCTTGACTAACTGAATCATTTGCATTTTTTTGATTATCCCGACAATCTAATTCAGAATTTGATTCTTGAGAACTAAATGCTGTTAATGTTGAAGAGGTCATTTCAGGATATGAATCTTTTCCACCTAAACTAGTTCTAAAAGATCTTAGTAATTTAACACAATTTTCAAAGAAAAGCTCTTCTTCTCTTGAAAAAGAATCATTATTTATTATTGTACTTGCAATTCTTGTTCTGGATAAAGCAAGAAGAAGTATTTTTTTAAGACGTCTATCTATGAGTTCGGACAAGATTTTATGAAAATTTTTTAGTTCTATTCCTTTTCTATCAAATTCAGGGTCAGAAGCTAAAGAATGTTGAATTTGCTTTGATCTTATCCAAACTTCTTTTGCTTTAATAGTTGCAAAGATTTCAGCATAAAACCCTTTATCAATCTCTTGTAAGTCTTCTCTTGATTTTTCTCGTCTTAAAATATCAAAGACTTGCTCATAGTTTAATTCACCCATAAAATAGAGTAATAACCCTTGCTTTTTAAATATTTAGGATGAATACCTTAATAGAACTACTTGTCGAAGTTAGATACATCATAAAGCTTCAAAGCACCTAATTTGAAATCGAATCCACTGCTTTGATTAATTCTATCTAAAATTATTTCAGAATTTTTCTGTATTGCAGAATAAACTTTTTCATCTAGATTTTCATCTAGAGATTTGAAAGGCAATTTTTTATCAGATTTGCCTAAGACCACACCAATAATATAATGCTTTCGTTTTTTATTTAGAAATTCCACAAATCTTAATTCAGCGTTTACAACAGAATCGGGATTTACACTAAATTCATCTAATTCTTTTTTTTCAAAATATGTGATATAATCATATATATCGTGTGCATAATTTGAATTAGGTAATATTGGACCTGATTCAATATCATCTTTTTTATTAAATGGTATTTTCAAACCAAACACAATATACTGATCATTACTTAGCACCATGTTGTTATTTAAAAGTAGTTAAGCTGTTATAAATATTTCGGTTTTGAAAGTAAAATCAAAATAGACTAGTTATATAACATAAAATTTGTTATTGCACACTTGATTTGAAAAAGGATAAAAATTGAAATATTTTCGATTATAAACTTATTTAGATAATTACATATAGTAAGTTTTATATATAACTAATATTTGGTAAGACTTATGGGTAGGGGAAGATTAATTGTATTTGCAAATAGGTCTGGAGAATATTTTGCAAATAAGCTAATAAATGAACTTAATAAATTAAGACCTGAAGAAAATCTTGAGTCAGGCAAAATAGAAACAATGAATTTTTCTAATGAAGAAAGCAAAGTTACTATAAAAGAAACAGTTCGTGGAGCAGATGTATATTTAGTTCAAAGTTGTTATGACCCATTAAGTACAAGATCTATAAATGATAATTTCTTTGAAATGTGTTGCACTATTGACGCACTAAAAAGAGCTGGTGCAAGGTATGTTACTTTAGTAATGCCCTTTCACCCATATTTAAGACAAGATAAAATGAGTGAAAGAGAACCAATAACTGCGAGATTGGCAGTAGAATTTATAAAAGTGGCTGGAGCCGATGCTGTAATAACTGCAGATATGCACACTAAACAAATAGAAGGATTTTATCATAAAGTAACAAGTGATAATTTAACATCCCAAATACTTTTCTGTAAATATATTAAGGAAAGAAATCAACTTGAATCTTATGTTGTTCTTGCTCCTGATGCAGGTGCCACAAGAACTGCAGATGAATTTGCAGAAATGCTTAAACTTGATAGAGTTCAAGTATCTAAACATAGAAATTATTCAATACCTAATTGTGTAGATGAAATAACATTAGTAGGATCAGTAAAAAATAAAAATGTTCTTATCTTTGATGATATGATTGATACTGCAGGAACAATAAAAAAAATAATTGATGAAATAAAATCTAAAGGTGCACAAAAGATTACAATTTGTGCAACCCACGGTCTTTTAACAGGTCCCGCAATTGAAAGACTAAAAGATATAGATGGAGAAATCATAATAACTGACACAATATATAGGGGTCCTAATTTTACAAAAGAAAACCCAGAATATAAAATAATATCAATAGCACCAATATTTGCTAATGCAATAGATAACTTAAATAAAGACTCATCTGTTAGCAAAGTTTATCACTAATTTCTCTTGCTCATTTTTAAAAGCAATATAACTCTTAAAAATATTATTTAGCATATATGAATTAGGAATATTTTGATATGCACAAACCCTCTGATGATTTGCACGAGATTCTAACCCTTCAAAAGAAACACCTGAGATGTTATAGCCACATAAAAAAATACCTAAATCTTGAGTAACAGAAAAAGCAGTAATAATATCCGAAGGAATATTTGAACTAATAAAGAATGCATCAACACCTTTTTTAAGTTCATAACCCAAACAATTTTTACTAAACATTTTAAGATGTTTAATTTCCACAGAAAAATCACTTAATAATAACTGGCTTTTGAGTTCTTCTCTGGTTTCTTCAAGATTATCATAGATTAAAATAGTCATAAAGAAGCAGAAATAAGACTCATTTAAATAATTAGTCCATAGATAATTGCTAACGTAAATGAATATTATGTACATAAGGTAAACTAATTAAAAAAAAGATTTGAAGTGCATTGAGGGGGTCGACTCCAATAAAAAATCCTGATTTATGTACTCAACAAGTTCTGTGAACTTCTTGGCAACCACGGAACTGCAGCACTTTTGAAGAAAGAAACAATTCGGCGAGAGCTCATAATTTTATTAAAAATTTATGTCTGCAACTAAGATAAGAATTTAGGTGTTAAAGTCATTCTGTTTTGAATTGTGAATTCTTCAAGTTTTCCCATGTCTTCAAGCGAATCAAGACAAGTTTCTGCATTCGGAGTTGGATATCTTAGAATATAAAATTCAAGATTACTAGATTCATCATAAATATCTTGTTCTCTAAATGAAAGTGCATATCTATCAAGATACTTAACACCACCCCATTGTGCGGGTTTTAATTCAATATCTTCTGAAGGATAATACATCCAATCAGTACACTGATTCAACAAATTTCGTTTAATACAAGATCTATCACAATTCTTAGGAACACTAACACCCTCATTATCCACATACATTATATCTATTGAATATTTTCCAGGGATTAAATCAACATAATTGTCCTGACCAGGTGTGTATGTTGTCATTATTTCATAAGGTGGATTAATTGAATCAGATATTAGTTTAAGAGTTATAATTGCAGATTCTGTTTCTATTAAATTTTCAGGTTCTAAAGGTAAATCATAGTCATAATCCATTTGATACTTTTTTATAGAAATATTTTTTCTTATTTTTTTATATAAACTTACAGCACCCAAACTCTTAGGTATGTCTTGTTCTGTTGTGATTGGAATTCTTTTTGGTTGATATTCATCTTTATCAACAAGAACATATCCCTTTTCACATAAGGGCATTTTTTCTGAAAAATATCCTGCACCCTTATCAAATTTGGTCATACCTATTGAACATTCATCATAATTTCCACAACCAACACTAACATATGCATCAAGTAATGGTTCATGTGTGTGTTTATCATATGCAAGTAAACTAATATTTCCACTCTGTCTCAGTATCGGTTCACAAAAAAGACTTTGATCTGCTCTTTCACCAATAATAAATCCTGAACTACTAACATCTGCAGGATCTGTTGTGTCTGTATCAATAATCGTAACTTGTATGGCATCATAATCCCAATTTATTGGTCCTTGACCTGAAAGAAGTTCTTTCATTAGAAAATTTTTTCTAATTAATATTTCAAGAGCGAATGCAAATTCTAATTCATTATTTTTATTTAATTCATCTTTATTTCTAATGTTTACAACAAGGGGATAACTTATATCATAGAAAAAATTATAACTATTTGTATAATCTTCAGGAAGAAATCTATTAAAATCATGACCTGGAGATTCATAAGACTTAGCAGTTATTTTTGTACCTTCATGTGGCCAAACTTCAAGATAAATTGGATGACGCAAATACATAAAGTCAACATCAATATTTTGAGTTTCAACATTATCAAAGGGGTATGGTGAAAGAACCGCATTTAAATATAAATTTCTTTGAACAGGTAAAGATTCAGGAATGTTTATTAAAAAAGAATCATCAAAGTTTTCAGTTCCTAAAACTTGCAGCGATTGAATATAAGTTGATAAAATATTTTGAAATTTTTGTTCAACAACCGGTTGCATCCAAAACATTGAAAATCTACTAGAATCCCTATAAGATATTGGTGGAAGCTTAGTCATGGTTGGTCCTGATTGTAAAGCAATTAGATATTTTGTAAATTGAGCAATATGATTAGTTACTATTTCATAATTTGTTATATTATATGCAACAGTATATAATTTTTTTAAAGGAAGTGAAGAACGAACATAAAACTTATCAAGTCTTTGACTTGCATCAGCATTAGTAATATCTAATTCATAAGTTAATAAAAAATCTTGACCAGAACCAAAAATGGTTGTTTCTACTTTAGGTTCTGAAAGGGGCGTAACAGTATAACCTGAAGTTTCTAATTCTGCAAAACCATTTATACAATAATCAATATTTTCAGAAACATATTTTGATAGTTGAGATTCCATGAGTTCTATTGAAGGCGCAAGAGAACTAAGACTACAACCAACACAATCATTTTTTCCTTCTAAGTAAAACCAATAAGGAAGTTTTGTTTCATCAGAATATGGACTTAAAGGTATTATATCTGATTCTGTAGGCGAAGCAGGATCATAAATAAATGACGAACCAGAATAATCTTCATTAAGAGGATCTATGTAACCTCCTTGTAAAGCCATTTTTCGTATTCCATCTTCAGCAACTAATTTAACACAGAATTCAACATAATCACTGACGGGTTTGAATTCAACAGGAACATCTTCTAATTGTGGAACAGAAGGGGTTATATTTGGAGAACTTGGTTGCGAAACTAAATAAATAACAACTCCTGCAATTGCTAACACAACTATGCCAAATATAACAAACAACATTACTTGTGCATGCTTATTCTTTGATACAAATTTTAATTTATTCATTCTCACCCACAATTTTATTAATCCATTAATCTATTTTTTATTTTTAACTTTAATTTTATCTGATTTAGTTTTTTCTGGTTCAGATACATTCATTAAATAAACCAAATGTTTAACACAGTTAAACAAATACTTTTTCCCTATTACTAGTGACAAGGATATAAAAACTAAGAGCACCATTCCCAAAATTGTGCTTAACCACGAAACTGTTGCTAAGTTACCAAGAAGAATTAACAACAATAAACAAATAATAATAGCTAAAGTAAATAATATTAAGCTTGGAATAAATTGCATAGACTTTTTTAATATGCTCCAAAATAACATCCAAGTAATTTTAAATTTTTTCTTAATTACCGAGCAACTCATCAATATTGGAAGACAAATCCAATAAATTAACATTAAAAGTATACATAAAATAAATGTTATTAATTTTACACCTAAAAATATGTAAACAAGATAAATTAACCCCCATAAAACTAAGAACAAAGGCAAGGTATTTTTTAAATTATGCCAACCCGCCAATACGTATCTCTTGAACTTGTGTGTCTTTTTTTTAATTTTTAGTAATAATCTATATTCCAAAGTTTTGAGTAAAACATACAAAATATATGTTAACAACAAGAATGCAGTTACAAAAATTATTACAACTTTTTCTAAATCTTTTAATGCAGAATAATAATCTTGAGTAATTAATAATAATTGATCCTGAGTCAATGATTCATCTTGATAAAGTTTTGAAAGCTCTTGTTCATAAAAATTATAATTTGCATCATAAACTTGTATTGTAGATGCAACCATAAATAATAGAAAAATACTTATTAAAATAAATAAAACATTTAAACCTCCTGACTTCCAAGTATTAATATTAAATTTAAATGCATCTTTCCATATTTTTCGAACATATTTTTTATTTTTCATCTTACTAACCTCAATAAATTTAATATAATTAATTATGAATTATTATGAATTGCAAAAAGAGCAACTTGAATCATAATCTCCATTTTTATCTTCACATATAACATCATAAGTTGATTGAACATTATCATCTATTAACAGTGTAATTTTTGAATAACAAGTTTCAGAATATGCTGAATAAAAACCGCTTGTTCCTGTTAATAAAGTAAATTCTTTTGAATTCTCATCACCGCCAAGATCTAAAAAATCATAACCACCCTCTCTTTTTATGGCTTTTAATTTGTATTCGACAACATCTTCATCAAGACCTTGTAAATACCAACTAACACTAAATAAATAAACTGGATCTCCTTCTTCATCAGTATAAATTTGTTCTTTTAAAACAGGATTTATTGCAATAGTTAACCCATAATTCCTTTCATCAAAACTTGATGGTGGTAAAGAGTGATCTGTATCAGAGTTTTGAAATTCTGTTGAAAATACTTCTTTACAAACACCTATCTCCCAATCACTTACAGGATACCAACCAAGAGTTTCATGAGGATTAGAACCTAAATCTTCAATCCAAAAAGGTTGTGAATTAAAATAATCCAGAAAATTATGATCCCAAAAAGAGTTATCTGACGAAACGAATGAAGATAAAAGTAAAATACTGAATATGATAAAAGTAAAATACAAAATTTTATTTTTTTGATTTATCATTTTTTATTCCTCACTATCTATTCCAGTAATTCCTTCACAAACATTACCTAAGTTTCCATCTAAACTATCAAATTTATCTGCTCCAAAACCCGAATTTAAAATAGAAGCTAACTCAGAATATATGAATGTTAAGTATGTTGCACTACAAAATATATCTTGAAGAGATCCCCACTCTTCTAATGCATTACCTGCTGCTCCTTGATCAAATCCCCCACAACCAGTTAAAGAAAAGTAATCTCCACACACAGATTGAAAAATATAACTTGTTGCAGTTCCTAATAATCCTCCAAATGCGGCAACAATAAACCCTTCCCAAAAACTTTCCCAAGAAAATGGTCCATGTTCTTTAACTTGAGCACTCTCTAAATATAAACAGTCTTGAAATTTATATTGTTCATTACAAAACTCGGGATTGATTCCTGCATTTTGAACTCCTTGTAAACATTTTATTTTCATACATTTTAATTGTTTTTCTTTTTTCATATTGTATAAAATTGCAGGCAAACATAATGTATCATAATAAGTACTTGAATATGGATCTACAAGCCATGTATCTGTATCAAATATTTCCGTATTAAAATCTCCATTCCAATCAAAATCAATGGCTTTACCACTACTTACTACGGCCGCGGTAACTGTTTGTAGCGGAGTAACATAATCTGATGGCGCTGGCGGAAACATTCTTAGTCCCCAATCATTATTTTGAAATCCTGAGAAACCAAAACTAACCCATTCCTGAGCATCATAGAATTTACATTCATAAATAAAACAAGCAGACTTAATAACTTTACCTACTGCAGAACCTGCAACTTTACAAGGATCATTTAAAAAAATTGTAGACATTATATTTCCAGGAGGCCAAATAAATTTTGTTGTAAAATGCATACTTCTCTGAGCAACAGCTTCATTAAAAGGTTCAAAAACTGCTTCAGTTGCACCAGGAATTGGTAAACAAATAATATACAAAACCAAATCTATTGCTTGAATAACCGTATTTATTTTAGCAAGCGTTTGCGCAGCAGCACATATATTTCCCATAATCGTATGTATTGTTTCTCTTGCTTCCATTTGCCTATCAAGACTATTAACACTATCAATTAAATCACTTATATCTTCTTGCACATTTAAATCTACACCGCCAACATTATATCCATCGAAGTTTACAGGAACAGTAAAGTTTATGTATTGAGGATTAAGATAATAAACTCCCCCTTTTCTTAAAGATGCTTTAACAGTGCAAATTAAATCTAATTCTGTTCCACTTTCAACATCAATTGTGTGTCCACCTATTGGAACAACTGCTTCAGCAGTCGTAGCTTGTTTTGTAAAAAAATAATAATCATCATTGTAAACATATTCTACACCATTATCATAAAGAGTGCAATAATCTAATTCATAATCAGTTAAAGTCACAAGATTATCTTCACCAAATTGTCTAATATTGAACTTTAAAGGAATAAATGCATTCCAAGAACTATAACTTGCAACAGCTTTATCAACAATTAATTCAAACCCTGCTTCAGGTTCAATACTTGTAATAAAATTAGGTGTTGTCTCAATATCTGCTTCGCAAACATTCATTAAAAACTCAAAAGAATCTTTATTTCCTGCTAAGTCCTCTACAAAAACATTTAAAACAACATTTTGTTCTGCAATGGTATAAAAATCATTTATTTCAAGAACACAATCAAATGATGAACCTTGATTAGAACATTTATTTTCAAACATGTGTTCAGAACTTATATCTCCAGGAGTGGCCCAGATTTTTAATTCTGAACTTTGAGTATCTGTTGCTGTTAAACTTAATTTAAGAATATCATTTGAAGTCAAACAAAAATCAATAACATTAACATCGTTAACCGTGGAAGTTATTGAATTGTTTATTATTTCTGGCGCTTCCTTATCCATAATAATATTTGATGATTCAAGACCATTTAATCTTCTTCCATAATCATCAGTAGCATCATACGCAATGTAAACTCGTTTAGAACCTCTAACGGAATCTGATACAAGTACATTATATTTACAAATCCAAGAAGAGTCAAATTCACAAGTATATGGATTAACAATATCTAAAGTGTCACTTAATTGACTAATTTTTAATGGAAGATTCAACTGAGAAAAAGACGTGTCGTCAGAATCGTCAATTACAACATAAATAATGCCATGACTATTCATAAAACAATTATTATCATCATCGCAATGTGATTCTTTGTCAGGCCCTATAAATGAAACTCTATTTTCAGCACTAACAATATTAAATTCTCGAGATATTTCTTGAGTTATAGTATTATCCTGATTGTCTGTTGCAGTTATAGTTATTTTTATTGGTGATGATTCTGGATGCAAAGCAATATTACTAAATAAACATTCATATTCATCAGTTTGTTGATTGAGCTGACAAGAAGCCACTTTATTTTCATAACCAGGATTTTGGGTTGGAAGATTATTTAATGCAGAAACATCTCCTGTTACTGAATTGAGATTATTATCAGAAATATATACTATTACGTCAACAATGGGACTTTGCCCCCCTGAAAGCGATATTGAATTTAAAATGTAACCAGCTTGTTTTATATCAAAATAATTTCTTATTGCAGGATAGTTTATATCCATTGTTAACTCGTCTGTTGAAAAAACTTCATCATAGTTTCCAACATTATCTTCAGCATATACTGCAACATTAAAGCTAGCTATGGGTTCATCTAAAGTTATAATTTGATTTCTAGAATATGAATTTGTCATTCCTAATTCTGAAAAAATAGGAATAGTATAAAGTAAAAGACTGTCCGCAAATATTTTTATATTATTTATTCCTGAATAATTATCTTGATTAGTTTCAGAAATAATGTCTTGAACAGAATAAGAAATATTTAAATCATGACCTGACAAATTTAAGTCATTTATTGTGATTAATGGTGCTGATTCGTCTGCTAAAAAATATTTAGAATATGTGACAGTGTTTGTAGGCTCACCAATGCTTATATCAACAAATTTCTCCCCCGAAGATAAAACTTCATATTGTCTTTGGCAGATCGTATAATTATTTTGACAATTAAAAGGATATAACGATTCGTTAATCACTGCATTTACAGGATGATTCGCATCGGAAACTTGAACTGTAAACGGTTCTCCAACTTTAACAACACCTAAGACAGATGGATTTGAATAAACTAAAATAGTGTGTGAAGCTAATGCATAAACAGGAACAGTTGAAACTATAATAAACATAAGAAATATTGCAATACATTTATTATAAAGACTAAACTCACCCATTTATATAATTATATATACTTACGTTTTTAAATGTTGTTATAAAATGGAATAAGCAGTCGTGTAAATGTTAAGAAAAGAATAAATAAAAAATTATAAAATTACAAAAAACTAATTAATAAAAGTCATATATTGTTTGAACTTCATCAGCAGTTAAATCCCTATTATAAATTCTAACTTCATCCATTAAACCTTGATAATAATGTAGGTATTTTTTTCCAATAAACATATAAGAGCTGCCAACTAAAGAATTTGTCGATGCAATTTTAGTTCCTTCAAGATAACCATCAACATAAATACTAATTAATCCTGTTTGCTTATTTCTTGTAGCTACAACATGATGCCAATCCCCATCTACAACTGAATCTGTAGATGCTACTGAACTATACGGTGATGAAATTCCTGCAGCAAAATAATTAAAGCACAAAAAAGTGGTGAATCTATCATCACCGTAACCTGAAATAGAAACAAGTCCTGTGTGATCCCACCAAGAATTACAAGAGTAACTACTAGACTGGTCTGGATTTACCGTATTTATCCAAAATGAAATAGTAAAATTATCAGATATCATTCTAGTAAATCTAAAATAATCATTAGTGCCATCAAAATTATATGCTCCACCAGTTCTCCCATTTGAAGTCCAAGAAGGACCATAACTTGACAGTGTGTACCCATTGCCTGTTGCATCTTCTAAAGGTGCTCCTTGAGAAAAAGGAAAGTATGCAACTAAATTAGGAATATAACATCCTGAAATTAAACAATCATCACCACAACTTGGAACACAATTATTTGAATATCCATAATCAGAACAAGAAGGTCCTAAAGGAAAATAAACTTGAGAATTTACAAATTCACATTCTTCATTAATACCTGCATCATTAGGATGTTGAATAACTCCGTCACCACATTGTTGTTCAAATTCAGGAATAGCAAAATTTAACTTAAAAACTACATCTCTATTAGATGAAGGTTCTATTCTGAAATCGCCCCCCTCAGTTGCAATTAATGTTATATTCTTTTCTGTTGATTTATTATAAATTCCTAAACAATCAATAACTAAAAGACTTGAATCCATAGATGTTGGAACATCACCTATTACAACTTTTCCTCCAAAATAACTAATATCATCATTAGTTTCAATTTGCCAAAGTCCCTCTCCAACACAATAAAACTCATTTCCAAAATTATGACAAATTGAATCTCCTGCAGTTAAATCTGAAGCATAAACAAAATTTTCATGACTTGTTAAAAAAGTTGTATTAACATCATTAGTAACATTCAAATTATTTGAACCGATAATGTTTCTCGAAATTAAAGACCCCTTTGTAGAAACATTACCATAAAAAGTATCTCCTTCAACCATAGCATATAATCCTTCATAAGGAGAATTCACAGTATTTATGAAAAACAATTCAGATAAAGGAAAAATACCACTCTCGCCAATAATATTCAAAGAGTCAATAGTGAACTCTAATCCAGAAACAACTAAATTTGAACCATAATAAGTAGGATCTACTAAAGATATTAAATTTTGAGTAGTATTAACATCAAAATATTTTGAAAAAGCAAAATTTTCTGAATTAAGTTCATCATTAGAATTATAAAATTCTATCCAATCTAAATCATTTCCATTTGCAACAATCTCATCAGGAGTTAACAATTCCACCTCATCAGGATCATAATTACAACCAGCTCTTCCAGGTATACAAGTATTATTACAAAAACCATTGATTGGATCACAAACAATTCCATAAACATGAAGCTTGAATTTAAAATCTTTAGGTCTTACAAAATCTGAAACCCAACCTAAAACTAAATCATTATGTAAAAAAGTATTAGGCATATTAATAGTTATAACTATCGGTTGACCTGGAGTAGGGGTACACCCATTAATACCTTGCGCAAAATTTAATTTTCCATCAAACAAAAAACCTAATTCGTTAGCAGAAACACTTCCATCACAACCTTCTAAAACTATTGAAAATTCAGGCCTTATTTGAGAATTAAAAAGAACATTACCATCTAATCCTAAAACTGTTTTTGAATCATTATAACCGCCAGGAGTTAAAATACCTCTTATTAACCCATTAAGAACATTTAAATTTGCTTGAAAATTAACATAATTTCCACTTATAGGTTTTATAGTATTAACATATAATGTGGGATGAGATGTTATTGCATCTGCAAAAATAACTGAGGAATTAAGAACTAATAGAACAATAAAAATACATATAATTCCTAAATATCTTAGTTTTTTTGTTTTATTCATTTTTATCATTTTTATTTAATAACACACATATTCATTATCTTATTTTTCGAATCTTGTACTGATAATTATTCATACCGAAATCTTGTTCCTTTATCAAAGCATAAACTCCGTTAGGATTTGAACCATAATGAAAATTTTGTTGAACATTCTGAATAATATCTAAATCTATTAATTTGCACTCCTTGCTTATCATACTGCAAGATGTTTCATCAGACCAGACTTCTTGTCCAGTAGTTTTATTGAACATCTTATAGTGAATATCTCCATCACTATCTGTTGCACCCGCATAAACATACATATCGCTTACAACTAATTTAGCATCGCTAAAAGCCCCAAACGTATCTGGACTTGCAGTCATAGTTATATTGAACATTATAAGATTTGGACTTAAAATTATAGATTTATTAACCTTTACAATAAAAATAGACTCACCAATGTTCATTGCAACATAGACACCAGAATCATCTACAGCAATAGACATTGTTTTAACATTAATAAAATCATCCGGATAATTAAAACCTTCAAAAAATAAAGAATACATTGGATTACCACCCTCAAAATTATAATTTAAATTGTAAAATTGGCTTAAATTAGAGCCATTGACCCATTTTAAATTCAATTTATGATTTTCGAAACTAGCAAAACTAAGGTGATAAGGAAAAGCAGCATATATATCCCCTATTGAATCTACAACCAATGCATCAGAATAAGAATAACTTTGAGATTCAAACGCTATATTATCTTCCAACTCCGAATTTAAAATATTAAATTTTTCCACAGAAAAAATTCTGGGCTCTGTATCAGACTCATGAACAGATAATGTGACAAGAGAATTATTACTAACAGATAAAGATGTCAGAGAAGAAACATAATTTTGATGATTTTCAAGATTGTATTGATTAGACAATTCTCCGGTAAGATTATATTCAGCTACAAAAGGATAATGAGGTGCTCCACTCATAATTTCCATAAATCCTCCTGTAAAAACAGATTCATCTGAAACCGCAATATCTGTCAGTCCTGCAACAAATCCGGGTGATGAATCAGACCAAGCAACATCAGCATCATAACCAAACCTTGATAAATTTACTAACTTAGTAATAAAGTAATTATTGTTTGAATTTTGTCCTGCTAAATAAGCAACAGCATAATTCTCAAGAAATCCCTGACTCGAAATTCCAAATTCTGTTGACATATCAAATGAAGTAAAATTATATGTATCTACAAAATAAGAAGTATAAACTGTAGTAACAGCGTTATTCTCTGACAAATCATCTGGACTTGCACAACCAAATTCATCAAGCATATCTATAAAAGTATCTGGCCACTGTTCATTATCCATTCCATCATTACATTGAGGAGCATCATAAAAACATTCAGTAATATTAAGTTGACAATTTGCAGTACATGATAGGTTTCCTCGATTAAAGTTATCAATAGTCCAGCAATTCAATCTATCTAAATTATCAGTATCACATTGTTCTCCTTCATTAACAACTCCATCTCCACAAAAAGATTCTTTTGAAAGATCTATGGCTCCTTGAGGCCAAACTCTAGTTTTATTTCCTAAAACTAAGTATACTACACCATTCGGTTGAAAAGTTCCGCTACTTATTGCAAAATCATCAATTCCATCGTTATTCACATCACTCAACCCTGCACCCCTTCCAATCATATCAAACATATTTGCGCCCACAAAAGAAGTTGTAGGATAATTAAGTAAAGAAGTTTTAGGAAGTTCTGAATCAGAACCAAAAATTAAGTATACTTTACCTGCCACTACATTAGACTCTTCACCAGTGGAATTTAATTTTTCACCATTCCATTGAGCAGATAAAAGTATGTCGTCGGAACCATCATCATTTATATCACCTATTGATGTAATGTCGCCTCCGAGAAACTCACCCCAATTATATCTATAAGAGGCACCCTGATGAGCTCTTCCTAAAAAACTTTTATTAGCTAATTCAGCCATATTAGATGTTGATTCAAAAGTACTAGAACCAAAAAACAAATATGTTTTACCTGCCGATACATCTCTTGCTAAACCTCCTTCAACATTAAAAGGAGCTCCAATCATAAAATCATCAAAATCATCTCCATTAAAATCAAATCCTCCTTCAACAATAGATGCGCCATCATCATAGTCATGGAAGAAATCAGCATAGTAATTTTCTTCAAGAGAAAGAGTTATACAATTTGTTGATGAATCCAAATCATGCACTAACCAATTAATGACACGACTTCCTCCAAGATTCCAACCACCCCTACGAAGCCCTGCAGTAATTACTATATCTTCAATGCCATCCTTATCTATATCTCCTGCAGGTTTAACTGATCCAAAAGTAAAACGATCAGGAAAAAATAAGCTATTTAAACTTTCAGTATCTATTGATAATGTTTTGAAAGGTGCCAAAGTATCTAAATTTGAATTTATTGAAAGGGAATAAATGTCCTGTCCAGAAAACAATTTTATTTTTGGTTCAGCCAAATAAATTTCCTCACCCACACCATCAACTACTGCAACAGCGATATCTGATTTACCATCATCAGTGATATCACCAATTCCAACTAAAGAGGTTGATATGGAAAACATATTATCCACAGTAATAATTTTATCTGCATCTAACAAATCCAAATTTTGTTCCGTTGGTGCCCAATCTGATTTTCCTAAAAATAAGTATATCCTTCCTTCACCAAGAGCATTTATTTCGGATGTTCCACCACCAGCATAACGAGTTACAAGGAGTATTGCGAAATCAGTCATACCATCATTATTAATATCTCCTAAATTTTTAACTCTATTATCACTAATCCACATAGAATTTGTTGAATTAAGAACACCTGTTATTGTTACATTTGCAGAAGTAGCAGGTAAAACTTGAGGCCACACATTCCTTCCAAAGAAAATATATTCTTTACCAATGAAAACCTGATCCCCAGGCGAAATAAGTGTGAAACCATACATGGCTGAAGTAACTCCAAAATCATTCATGCCATCCCCATTAATATCTCCAAGAGAATGTACACTTCCGCCAAACTTACTAAAATTTGAAGGTTCAGAAGTTTCACCAAGTAATAAAGTGGAAACATAAGGTGAAAAAGATCCTCCATTACACTTTGAAAGATTAACAGAACAACCAGAGCAAAATAACTCACCACCAAGATAACCGTAATCCACACATGTTGTCCAAGCACCATCTGGAAAAATAATTTCTCCTTCTGAATCAATTTCACAGAACTCATACTCTGAGTTAAAAACATCATCACCACAAAAACCTGAACAATCATCATAACAATCTCCTCCAAGACCATCATCACAAGCTTCGTTAGGAGAATAAGTATTACCATCACCACACCAATTACAAGAAGAAATATTATAACTTCTACAATCATTAGAACAAGATAAATTACCATATTCAAAATTATCTCCGTTTTCATTAAAAAAATCAGTACAATCAACATTATCTGCAAATTCTTCAGGAGTACAAATATTATCAAAACCACAATCGCAAATTTCTCCAAAACTAAGATACTCAGTTTTAACTTCTTCAGGAGTAAGCGCATGATCATATATTTTTACTTCATCTATTAGACCTTTCCACTTATAGCCCTGCACATCTGTTCCAGCATAATCCCCAATATATGCATTAAAAGTTCCTGTAGTAATTGATTGAATTTGACTTGCTTTGAATTCACCATCAACATATATCTTATGATTAGTTCCGTCAGATGTAGCAACCAAATGATGCCAAGAAGAATCAACACTAACTTCACTAGATAAATATGCTCCCGAATCACCATCATTCGCATAAGATTTCCAATGATTAGTACCTATTACCAGATTCAACCCACTTCCTGGACTATTTCCCCGATGAATTGTAATTACTCTTGCAGCATAATTATAATCTTCATCTGATTTTACCCATGCTTCAATAGTTGCAGTGCTTCCTTCTATAAGACTATTAGATGAAAATAATTTAATTCTATCGTTATCTCCATCAAAATAATAAGCACCACCATTCATTCCCGATGCATTCCATGTTGGGCAACTATCATCTTCAATAGAACAATTTCCATCATTATGACCAGTACCACTATAATCACTTATGATTCCTATTCCATCATAATTATAAAAAGGAGAATCAAAAGGCATAGATAAAACCAATCCCTCATCAGGACTACACTCTGAACCAGATAAATATTCTATAACACCATTTCCGCAAGATGTACAACAAGTAGTGTCAAGAAAGTCACAATCTTCGCTACATTGCAAAAAACCTCCATCATAATCTCTTTTTGATGAAGTACCCTCATCTACATTTTCACAAGTATAACCATTTATATCTATACCATCACAAACTTCACCAACATTAATAATATCATTACCACAATAAAGACCAGATGCAGATGCAACACATCCTGCTAAATAAAGATTTCCTTCAGAATCAAACATTGCAACAGGATCATTAGTAGAATTTTCTATTATAAACTCAGATTCATCAGGATTAATAAAATCAGAAACGACCACTTCTTCATATAAAGTTCCTTCTAAATGTAAATCGCCAAATGCAGAAACAAATGCAACAATTTCATCTAAATTATTAGTTATTTCAAAAGCGGGATAAATATCAGGTAAATCATGAATTAAATTTAACTCTAAATAACCCAGGTGATTAGTGTTCGAAGTAGTTCCGAACTCATGCAAATTAATTGGATTTGAAGCAGTATTACCAACTAACATTCCTGCGCCTGAAACTGAAGGAACAACAAAAGATGAAGAGGAGTCAAAAACAACTTGTCCAGTAATTGAATGAAAAAACTTGTTTATTAAATTAACTATTGCATCAAGTAATCTTTGCAAAAAGTCTATTATGGGTGCACCATTGCTTATTCCTGAACTATTTGTGATATATCCATAATGAAGCAACATTCCATTCTTATCAATTTGAACTAAAGGAAGACCATTAGCATCAGAAACAATAAACTTTCCACTATCTAAATCAAAATCGTGAGGATCGCACTCTTCAACATATTCAGTAAAACACTCAGAAACATTAAAATAACAAGTATTTGTACATGCTAAATTTCCTCCTGTAAACCCCATATCAATTGTTAAACAAGTATTACCACTCAAATTTGTACCATCACAATCCTCCTCAGGAAAATTAACAATACCATTACCACAAGTTGGAGCAGGTAAACAATTATCAGTATTATAAGTGCAATCATTCCAGCAATATACTAAACCGCCACCATAATTTCCGTTTTCTAAGTCTTCACATGGCAGATTAAGTTCGCCATCGCAATCCTCATCACCATTTGGTATTTCATCACCACAATAACCTGAACAACCGGATAAATCAAAAGAACAATCATCATTACAACCCAAAGTACCATAATAAAAATCTAAATCTTCACAACTATTTGCCCAATATTCAAATACGTGAGGTCCACCTTCAAAATTATAATCACAATCCTCTTCAAAATTAACTTCACCATTACCACACCAATCATAACAATTAGATAAATCAAATGTACAATCATTATTACACGTTAATGTACCATAATCAAAATTATGGGATTGACAAGAGTCACCATCTAAATTAGAACCATCACACTGCTCAGGCGCAGTAATATCGCCATCACCACACCTTGGAAGACAATCAGTAATGGATGTTCCATCATCATCATACACATCATAACAAAAACTCATTCCAGAATCTGAAACACCACTAACAGGTATTCCATACTCAGTCTCTAAATCATAAAAAAGATTAATTCCAGAATCTGAAAAACTTGAATCAGCAACAACAAAAGCAGCAAATAATAAAGTTAAAACTATAAATAATAATTCAAAAATAATTACTCTTTTAACATTAGTCATAGTCGTTACCTTAATTTATATATAATCGTCACATCACATTTTTATTTTTGCTAAATAAAATGTTTCTAATATTTCCTGAGTTGTTATATCAACTAAAGATATAAAAGAACTATCTGTTCCATGTAATTCTGCAACACATAATCCTTGTGAAAATGTTTTATTAACAAATAAATCTTTATAATAATTAGGAAGACGTTCATTCATAAAAAAATCATATGAAACATTAATAATATTTAGCGAAGCATCATTATCAATAAAATTTTCCAAATCAGGATTTGTTTTTAATATTGAAATAATGTTTGATTCAAAAGATGTATTAACAGATTTATTAACATCAGTCACATCAGCATCAACAGTATTTGAAGAGCAAGCACTTAATAAAAGCATTACAATTCCAACACTAATAAATGCGGTTAGTTTTTTCATTATTATCACATCATAAATTATTACATATTAAATAAATATTAAATTATTCAAATTGTAAACATTATTCTTTCACCCTCATCTTCTCTGTCTCCAAAAACTACAGGACTATCTGTTCCTGGAAGAACAGGACTTAAACCATTTGTAATGCACTCTGCTAAAGGATCAAGAGATAATAGATCCTGACCTATAGGACCCCCAGAAAGTAACTGATTATAAACTACATCTGCAACCATAACTGCATCTGAATTATCACAAAGACCCCAAATCCAGGAAGAAGCACTACCATCAAAGATTCTATAACAAATCAAGTAAGGTATACTCAATTCAAGATAATACTCTTGACTTGTGTCTAATTCTATGGGACCTAATTCGTACGTAAAAAAATCTGAACAATGGGCCCAAAAATCGTTCTCCCAATAGGTTTCACCCCAAGGATGATGCCAATGATCAAGACTACAAACCACATTGTACTCATACTCCGGTTCTTCTGGAAGATTACCAGAATGAGCACCATAAACAATATTATAATTAGGAGGATAACCTGAAAATTGTTCATTATTGCTGTAAAAATTCGCACTATACATTGGTGAAGATGTAGTTGGAGAATCATAAATACTCAAAACTATGGGTGCATCATCAAAACTGAGTCCACCTTCTAATATTTGAGAGCCATTTAAACCTACAGGAAAAGTTAGATAGCACCTCTCGGCATCAGGATACGCACGATTATATGAGTCAAATTCTGTTATATCGAAAGTTAAATAAGTGTTATACGATGTAGAACTAACTAAAGTGCTAAGTAATACAATTCCTATCAAAAAAGTAATTATATAATTGTTTAAATTCATAAAGTAACCTCCCTTAAATTAACTTAGTTTAATTATTATATCTCCACTATCATCAGTACTTAAAAGCACATCACCATCGCCAGATGCAGATATTAATCCACCATTACCAACACTATTAGATATTTTAACACTTCCTAAAACATCTAATGCATAAGCAGGAACTTTACCAATACCTACTAAACCATCTAAATATTGTATTCCGTCGGCTATTACTGTCCAAATTGGCTCATCAAGACACAAAGTTCCCTCATTAGCACAAATAT
>CAYWRI010000015.1:33742-36850 GCA_964461035.1 uncultured Methanosarcinales archaeon
ACTATTAAAAGCATTTATTGTTAATCTCATTGAACCAATTTTTATATTTGTGCCAAAATCATCAGGTTCCAAGTCTTCTTGTTGAGATAACATATAAACAATGCTTGCACTAATTGTGTCTCTATCAAATAACATTGCAAAAGAAGACTCCTGATAATCCGTATTTGAATAAAGAACTATCCAACCCAATTTTACTTCCTCATCACAAGTAACAGCAGGATTACAAGGAGATGGTATTGCTGGAGGCACAGAATAATCACAAGACTCAGGATCTGTTTCACAAGATAAATTACAAAAACCATTGGGCATATTCCCAACATCGTAACAGGGTTCACCATAAACTAAAATCTCAAACCTAAAACTTGTAGGGTGAAAATCTGATGCTACCCATCCTGCAACTAAATCACTCTTAAGATATCGTTTTGGAAAAGAAATATTAAATATAATTGGAAAATCAGCTATTTCAGGAGCTTCATTTGGATTAACAGGATCAATTTTACCATCAAATAAAAAATTCATTTCCTCAGGTAGATAAAAATCAGAATTAGTTAAATCCATTAAAACATCATAACCATTTCGTAACCCTGCATTAAATAGTAAATTAGTAGTTAACCCCAGAAAAACTTTATCATCCGATGAACCTCCAGGAGTTAATAATCCTCTAATATTTCCAGTAACCTCTAAGCCACCATCTATAATAACTTGCTCCTGGAAGTAACCTAGAGGAACTATATTATCAACATATAACGTTTCGTGTGCACTTGTACCATCAGGATAATATGCAAAAATAAAAGAAGAATTAAATATTAATAACAAAATAAATAATACAAAAACCTCACTCTTTTTTACCATAATGAACACCTCAGGATAACTACTTTAAATATCAATTGTTATATTAATATACCTAAATTATTGTGCAATGCATTTATTAAGTTTTCGAAAAAAGAAGTTTTACTATGACCTAAGTTTTACATTATGTAAAACATTACTTTTTCTCAATTTTAGTGTTATCAAATTCAGAATCTTCTTTTGTCTCAGCGCTATTTACTTGCGATTTTTCTAATATTGAACTACTAAAAATCATTGCAACCAACACAACCCTCTCACATCAACAACAAAAATTCCAAAACATTTTTAATTTATGGAAGTATTTTAGTAATTATGAGAAAAGCAGTTGCGGCAGGAATGTTTTATGAAAAAGCAAAAACTTTGTTAGATGAACAAATAAAAGAATGTTTTTTAGAAGAAAAAGGTCCAGGAACATTACCAATTAAAATAAATAAATCAAAAAAGTCCTTAGCAATTATTTCCCCTCATGCAGGATATTCTTATAGTGGAATGGCTGCAGCCTGGTCTTTTAAAGCAATAGCTGAACAAAAAATGTCTGACTTATATGTAATTATCGGACCTAACCATTATTCAACAGAATCAGGTTTAACATCTGAAACATTTGAAATGCCTCACGGATTTGTAAGAGTTGATCAACATTTTGCAAGAGAACTTGTTGCTAAAGGAACAATAAAAGAAAATAACAAAATTCATATAAATGAGCATTCAATTGAAGTTCAAATTCCGTTTCTACAATTTATTTTTAGAAAAAATATTGAAAAACTAAAAATTTTACCAATACTTATCGGTTCTGATATAACCAGAAAAGAACTTAAAAATTTAGCAATTGACATTAAAGAAGTTGCAATGGATATGAATAAAAAAATCACAGTAATTATTAGTTCAGATTTTACACATTATGGTTCAAACTATGGTTATATTCCTTTTGAATCAGAAAGACAAAAAAATATTTATGCTCTTGATAACAAAGCAATAGATTTTATTAAAAACTTAGATGCTGAAGGATTTCTTGATTTTGTAGAACAAGAACAAATGACAATCTGTGGAGCTATTCCAATTTATCTTCTTTTAAACATTATTAAAGACACAGATGTTTTATTAGAACAATATTACACTTCTGCAGATCTAGACCCTAATTCAAATTATAAGAATTCTGTTTCTTATGCAAGTATTGTTTTTAATGAGAAATAAGTTTTAAGATTTACATAACTTTTAGTTTGCCTGGTTTGACTTGAAATATTTCTCCTTCTTCTGTTAAAGATTTTATTATTGTTTCAGCATCTTCTATTTCTGAAGTAGATATTACATCTTCTATATTTGCGCCAGGTCCTTTATCAAGAGTTTCTATTAATTCAATAAGTTTTTCAGCTTTACCAGTATTTTTATTTTCATTTAAACTGATTTGTTTTGAAGGGGTTTTGGGTGTTTCGAAAATCTCTTCTTCTTTAATTACAATTTCACTTTTAGAATTTTTAGTATCATCTAAATAATCTGAAGGAATTTCTATTTTTTCTTTTACTCTAGATAATAATTGTTTTTTTCTAAACTCAACCCACTTTTTATTTTCTATTTTTTTAATTATTTCATTATTCAAAAATACTTCTTGACCAAATTGACGAGGTTTACCAATTACAATAATTAATTCACCAACATCTGCATTGATGGATTTATTGAAATCACGAACAATTATTTTTCCTGTTCCATCATCAACAATGCAAGAACCATTTTCTTTACTAACCATAATACCCATTAAATTAGCTCTTTTTATTTTACCATAATCAGTTATAATATAACTTGGATCCCAGCCTTCAGTTTTAATGTATTTTCCAGTTAATAACTCATTTATCTTGCAAAGTTTTGCTATGCTTCGTTGGTATTTGGTTTTTTCTTCTTCCATTTTTATTTTAATTGAACATTAAATAAAATAGCTAAACACATTACATTTTAATATTTAACTATAATTAGGTTTGTTTTTAACAAAGTAAAACAGTTATAACTTACTAATAAATCCCTGTCTTGGCATGAATAAATCTCCCGCCCTTTTTAATTTATTGATAACTTCTGCAACTCTTTCTTCATCAACTTCTTTTTCTTTTGCAGCTTTAATTATATCAAGAACCGGAATTACTTTACCAAATTTTCCTTCCATTTCTGTTATTAAATCTTTAACAATTTTAATATAACTTCTCTGTGATGCAGACATTCCCCCTCTAAATCTATCTATATCTATTTTTCATGTTGTGGGATCAAGACCTATTG
>CAYWRI010000016.1:0-35935 GCA_964461035.1 uncultured Methanosarcinales archaeon
TAATATCATTAAACCATAAAATGATAATAGGGTAAATCCTAAGAAAACACCTATTAAACTGCTTAATAAAAGTAAGACTATTATTGGAAGAAGAAACAATCCTATTAATCCAAAAATGAAGACCTTACCAATTTTAAAACTTATAATTTTATTTGAAAATGGAAATAATTTCCTTCCAATTAGCAAATATATAAATAATCCTAATATCATTCCAGCAATTGCAAAAAATAAGTAACTTCCTGAAAACCCGTTATTTTTATTATTATTTCTTACAACTTCTCCTGTAACTTTAGATTCATCAAATTTTACATTGGGGGTAATATTTAAATTGCCTTTTATTGAACCAGAATCACCAAATATGAGTGTATTTGATTCTATAACTACATCACCATATATTTCACCACGTATTTCAACAGAATCTGCTTTAATATTTGCATTATTTAATATAACCCCATCAATAACAATTTTCTGACCTTGAACTCTTAAGTCTTCATCTATAATTCCTTCTTTTTCTAAAGTAAATTCAGAACACAATAAGATAATAACATCACCAGATAAATGTGCGTTTATTTTAATTGTATTAGCAATTAATCTAACATCTTCTAAAATATCTTTATTTATATTAATCTCATCAGAAATCGCCTGAAAATCGTCTTTAATCAATGCATTTACATCGAGTCTGGTTCCAATAGCATTCACATCACCATTGACTTCATATAAAATATCGAGATTTTGTCCAATAAAATATATGTTTTCATCATATTTTTCATTTAATTCAACAATGTCTCCTGTAAAGAATTGTGCTCCTAGTACTGAAGAACATAAAATACTAACTAAAATAATAATTAATATTCCTAAAATTGATTTTTTCATATTATCACCTATTTGAATATCTTGTTAAGTATTAACCCTTAATACTATAATCAGGCAGTATTATTAAACCTTTCTATTATAATTTGCTAATATCAGAAAAAACGAAAACTATATATATTAATAATGCTGATATGTTAATTTTAGGATAGAAATCTTAAACTATTTTCTGAAAAATCACATTTTAAAATTATTTCTATCTTGGAGGGCTACATATGAAAATTATTAGAGATATAATAAATGTTAGAGAATTACCATTAGAATATTATGAATGGGTAATAAATAAAGCCCAAATTTTTTTTGAAGCTTTGAGAAATGGAGATAGCAGAATATATGAAAATTATCTTAAAGGTTGGAATGTTGTTCCAATTTTTACACAAAAAAGCACAAGAACACATGATAGTTTTCTTGAAGCATTAAATACTATGGGTGCAACACATAGTATTGGAATATCTGATCCAAATAAGTCTTCTTTGATGAAAGGAGAAAGTTTAGCAGACACTATTGACACTTATGTTGGTTATGGTGCACATTTTATTGTTATGAGAGATGGGCGAGAAGGTGCTGCTAAATGGGCAAAAACTTGTGCTTTGAAAAGTTTTGCTAAGAGAATAAGGTCTTTTGCAAGAAAAAATAAAAAAGTTCCTAGTAATTTAGTTTTACCATTAATATTTAATGGTGGTGACGGTTCTCATAATCATCCTTCACAATTATTATTAGATTGTGCTTCAATCCAATATCATTTTAAGAGATTTAAAAATCTTAATATGGGTATAATAAATGATTTGAAAGCATCCAGAGTTTTTGCATCTCAAGCAGATGCTTGTTCATTACTTAATTGGAATCTTCATTTATTACCTATAAAACATTCAGAACCATCTGAAAGGAGTTTACAAAGATTAAAAGATACTGGTTCTACGTTTAAAATATATACATCTCAAGATGAATTTAAAAAACAAATTAGTTCTCTTGATATTATTTATGTACACAGATTTCAGAAGAACCTTAGAGATGACACTGAAGGTGTTGAAGAATGTTTTCATATGAATAAAAAATTACTTGAAGAAAATAAATTTAATAGTGACTCAATATTAATGCATGCACGACCAATAGATAAAACTGTTCAAGAAATATCTAATGATTTAAGATATCATCCTTGGAATTATAGTGGTATAGAGTCAGATTTTGGTCTTCCAACCAGAATGGCTATGGCAGCATATGTTATAGAGCATAATTTATTTTCTCTTAAAGGGATTATTCAATCTATTAATTATGAAGATTTTGCTTATATGAAAGAGAAAATAACTATTATGAATTCGAAACCAAAATCAGAGCAAAAATATACAACTGCATATATTGAAAAAGGATATGTTATTGATCATATTGCTCCAGGATGTGGAAATGTAATGAATGAAATAATATCTCAGTTATTACCTAATACTGAAGTTATTTTATCAAGTAATGTTAAAGGTTGTGAAAAACTATCAAAAGTGAAAGATGTTATTAAAATATTTGGAGATATAAATTGGAACCTAGAGTTAGATAATCTTGTTAGTTTATTTTCAGATACATCTATTAATAAGAGCTGTAGAGTTTCGAAGTTTAAAGATGGTAAAAGAATAGAAAAATGGACTTTTAGAGAAAATTTTAATAATAATAATTGTTGTAAAAATGAAAATTGTATCACTAATGATAAATTATTTCAAGAAAGTATTGTTTTTCATTTTACTAAAAGAAAAGATGATAGATTAGAATGTCCATTTTGTCATTTTATTCAATAAAATGAATTGAGTTAAAGTGCTTGTAGAAATATCGTAAAGATAAAAAAATTAACCAAACATTTTTACATATTGATCATCATCTTCTTCCATTTTTCTTACTTTATCTATTGCATTTTCAAAGTTTTTCATAGAAATAACTGTTTTGTTTTTTCTTATAGCAAAATAACCTGCTTCAGTACATATTGCGTGTATTTCTGCACCAGAACAACCTTCAATTTTTTTATATAAAACTTCAAAATTTACTGTTTTTGAAATCTTCATTTTTTTAGTATGAATTTTAAATATTTCTTTTATTCCTTCTTTATCTGGAAAATTAACATGAATTAATCTATCAAGTCGTCCTGGTCTAAGTATTGCAGGATCAAGAATATCTTTTCTATTTGTACAACCAATAATTTTAACATTATCCAGACTTTTAAATCCATCTATTTCTGCAAGTAATTGCATAAATGTTCTCTGAACTTCTCGTTCACCTGAAGTCCCAATTTCTATTCTTGTAGCTGCTAAACTATCAAGCTCATCTATAAATACTATTGTGGGTGCTTTTTCTCTTGCTAATTGAAATATTTCTTTTACTAATTTAGCACCTTCACCTATGAATTTTTGCACTAATTCAGAGCCAACAATTTCAATAAATGTACTATTAGTTGAATGAGCAACAGCTTTGGCAAGTAAAGTTTTTCCAGTTCCTGGAGGACCATGTAATAAAACACCTTTAGGGGGTATTATTCCAACTTTTGTAAATAATTCTGGTTTTTTAAGAGGAAGTTCTATAACTTCTTTAATTTCAATTTCTTCTTTCTTAAGACCACCAATATCATTAAAATCAACATTTGGTTTTTCCATTATTACAAATTGTTCTACATTAAACTTTTTATTAGTATTAATTTTTTTTATGATATTTAGATTTTTTTGTTCAACAAGAACTGTTTCACCCGACTTTAGTTTTTTTATCTGCTTATGAATATTCACATAAAATCTATTGCCATTAGGAATTTGAATTATAGAACTATCTTTATCAACCTCTATAACTTCAGCAACCATTAAAGGTGGAGTTCTAAGTCTGTTTAACTCTGTTTTTAGTTGGATTACAGTTTCTCTTAGAAGACGATTTTCGCTTTCTAAATCTGTTCCATTAGCACTATATGAGTAAAGAGCATTTCTTATTGAACTTAAATTTTCACTTCCATCAGTATTTGAGTTTCCCATTAATATGAGATTAGATTTACTATATATAAAGCTTTTGGATTGTTAGTTGTAGATGCGAGTTTTAAATGGAAATAAGCCTTCGTTTATTGTTTGTATAAACAAATCGTAGAATGTATAATATTATTTTTCAACTTTGAACATTTTACCATGACCGGGAATAATATAATCTGCTACAGATAACAACTTTTTCCTGCTTTCAATAAGCTGTTCCATGTTCATTCCTTTAGCTTGAGAATGATCTTTTTGATTAATATCAAAAATCTGTTTTTCTCCGTCCATCCACCAAATAACATCCCCTGCAACAGCAATTCTACCTTTAGAAGTATTCACAATTAAAGATAAATGTTCAAGAACATGACCAGGAGTATCAATAATTTCAACATCTTTACCAAAAATATCTTTATTAAATTCTAACAATAAATCATTATCATACATTGAATTAGCATCAAAAGTTACATATTTGGCTTTATCAAAAAGTGCTGCAAGTAAAATATGATCTGGATGTTTATGAGATAAGAAAACATAATCAATATCCTGCACACTCAAATTTTCTTTGTCTAAAGCAGTTAATAATTTTTCTCGATTACAGCCAGGATCAGTAATGATTTTCTTTCCATCAGATAAAATTAAACAACAAGTAGAACTAGCAATCCAACCTTTATCCACTGCTTTAGCATAACCTTCAATTAAAATCTTAATTTCTGCCACAATTAAAATAGATTCAACAATAATATATAAATCTTGTCGTATGTAACCAAATAGAATTAATTAATCTGCTTTTTTAACATCTTGATCGGTAAAATCAGGCATATATTGTTTTTTATTAGTTATGTATGTTTTTTTAAGTTGATTTCTTTGTTGTGCAAGAATATTTGCTAAAATTTTATTCATATATGCATTAGAACCGCTTGTTCCAAAGTGAGTTGAATCAGGATGATTTATTATGTGCTGCTTATTTGCATATTGGTATGCAGTATCTTTAACACCAACAAGACCATCATAATATCCTGCAACAGAATCTACAGATATATATGGTCGTCTTTTATTTAGTTCAAGAGCAGTTTTTTTACCTTTAGTAGTATTCTTATCATCTGCATCAATATTAAGGATTTTGCTTAGTGCCTTAGCTTCAGGAGTATTCATCTCCATTCCATTAGGAGTTCCAGCAACAGCAGTAACATATTTTATTCCTTTTTTCTTTATATCCGGTTGTTGTGCAGCATAAATAACATGATTTGCTCCTGAACTATGTCCAATCATACCGTCTTCTCTTTTGTAAGCATCAGTTATTTTTGCTTTTTTGTGAAATTTGTCAATCTTTTTTGAGGTTGATTTATATTGTTCATCTAATTCTTTTTTGTGATTAACTCCAACATGATATACTCTAAATCCTTGTTTTTTAAGTTCTTTAGATCTTCTCCAACCAGAACCAATATTTTGAGCAAGACCATGAACAACATACGCTACATCCTGTTTCGAATCTTTTTTTAAGGCTCTTGTTGTTTGATAATTTTGACCTTGTGCTATTACATAACCTGCAGTATTGTCAAATGCGTTTTTTGCAATATTTCCTATATTTCTTCCAGCAGATTTTAGTCTATCTTTAAATGTAGAATTTGTTAATCCTTTTTCTTTTATAGTTCGTTCTTTTTGTTGTTCTAAAACTTCAAATTTAGATTCAATTTCGGGATCAGGATTTCCTTTTTGAAAGTGCTCAAATGCTTTTTGTCCATCAAAACTTGATACATGTGATTCTGCTTGACCTTCGTTTTCATGTTGAGAAGATGATTTATTGTCAGTTTTATTATCATTGTCTTTGTAATTATTTTTAGAACTAATTGGCATTATTTTTGAACTTACTGCAGGTTTTTTTATTGTTTTAAGTTCCTTTTTTACTTTTTTTTCAAGAGGAATTCCGATTGTGAATAGTAGTGTGAAAGTGTTCATTTTATACTCATAACTCCTTTTACTTATTAATTTTTTCTAATTTTTGGTTATTATTTTCATAATTTTAATCTCACCTGTTTCGAGATTCATATTAATTTTATCTCCTGTTTTAAGAACTCTTGTAGCGTTTTTTGTACTAACAATACAGGGTTTTTTCATTTCTCTTGATAAAATAGCTGCATGACCGGTTATTCCTCCTTCATCAGTTATTATTGCAGAAGCATCCTGCATAATATGAATAAATTCAGGTCTTGTCATTGAAGTTACTAATATATTTCCTTTTTCAAATTTTTCAATATGAGAATTCATAATAATTTGCACTTTACCCGTTAATGTTTTAGGATCATTATATACAACTCTTCCTTTTATAGTCACATTCTCTCTGTCTTGTATATCTGAAATAATAATATCAAATATTTCTTTTGCAAGTTTATTTTCTACTAATTCTATTGTTGCGTTATTATTTTTGTCTAATGAATATAAAAGTAAAGAAAACTTTTTTCTAGATTTTGCTTCTTCTAAATCAATAGGACTATTTTCTAAAAGCATACCTTTTATTTCTTCAGTAGTAAATCTCATTAAGTCATCAATTTCTATTCCTATTTTTTTAGAAAATTGTTCACAAACCTCATGAATATAATAAATATATTTTAACATTATTTTTTTTCTTTCATCAACAAAACTTCCAAGTTCTTCAATTATTTTTAGATGTAAAAGCATATCATCATTTAGTGGGTATTTAGAAAGTGCTTGTTTTTTTTCTTTTTTAATTTTTGATACTTTATTATTAATAGAATTTAGTGCAGAAATTGGTTCTTTTTCAGGTTTTTTTAATTCTTTTTTTGTCATAGAAATAAAATTGTGTGGAGAAAGACATTTTCTACTATTGAAAGATGTTTCTATAAAAAAATGTTTATCACGATGTTTTTTGAAATCACTTAGAACTTCATCAGTTATATTATCACTTTTTATTAATTCTTTGTGTTTTAAAGTTAAGATTAATAAATCTCGTTTTGCATCTTCTAAAAAACTTATGAATGGAACTGAAGTTAAAACAGTAAATGCGTTTTCAAATTCATAATCTGAAAGAGCCATTAATTCTTTTTTAAGCATATCTTTAATATGATATTCTGATAGTATGTCTAATGCTTCTACAGCAGCAGGAAATTCAACATAACTTCTAATTTTTTCAGTAAAAATTAGATAATTGTTAAATAATTCTTTATCTGAAAAAGAATTTATTTTATCTTTGATTTTGTCAAGAAATTTATCACAGATTTTTTCTCTATTTCTTGATAATGTTATCATTTTTTCAATATACTTATGATCTTTTTTCATAGATTTAAATATGTGCATATAAATTTGAAATTTTTCTTCAATAGACATTATTTCATATATTATGCCATTTTTTGTAGCTAAGAAAAAAAAAACTTAAAAGACCTGTTCCTAGAAGTTTACCTGGATCTATAAAACATTTGTAAAGTAATTCTGCGACTTGAATACCTCCTGATGTTGATTCTATCCACCATGAATGTTTCTTTGTTTTGCTGATTAACTCGGTTCTGTCTATCATTTTCATTTATGTAATAATTAGATACTTATTTAGATTTTATTTTTTCAAGTTCTTTTTTATATTCAGCATCTTTCTTTTTATCAACATAGCCGACTAGTTTAGCAGGTGCACCTGCCCATATTTCTCCAGGACCAACATCTTTCATTATGAATGCACCTTCTTCTATTATTGCACCTTTTCCAATTGTTAAACCTTCACGAATATATCCACCTTTTTTTATTATAACATCATCTTCAATTATTATTCTTCCAAACGTTGTTTCTGCTATAGTATATTCATGTCCGTCTAACATACAACTCCCTTCTAAAATAACATTTTTTCCAATAGAAACCATATCTCCATATATATGATCAAACAGCACTCTTTTTCCTACTTTTATATTTCTTCCAAAGAGATTCTGTCCCATAAACCAGAATAACAATTTTCTTCCAAATTCCCAAGGACATAATAATGCAAGTTCAACAAAGATTCCGTTGTAATATATTCTTGTAACAGGTCTTGCTCTCCACCATTCGCAACCCGCATTTTCTCTTTTTCCATCATTCTTAAAACTAATTGTTCTCATAGTTTTGTCTTTTCGAAATTCTCTTGTAAGTTTTCTGATTTTTTTGCCAAATTTTGGATCTTTTTCGCTTTTTCCAAAGTATTTTTCTTCTTGCTCTATAGACCAAGTAGCTAAAATTTTATTATTTTTAACAACAAAACTATTTTTTGGAATATGAGTATTTACAAAAGCATTCATTCCTATGAGTGTGTGTTCTTCTATTAAAGCTCCAGGATAAATTATTGCTCCCCCACTAATTAAAATTCTTTTTTTTAAATGAATTTTTCCTATAGTTAATACTGAATCTTGAAGTGTTACAGGAGATACTTCTGCCATTCCTCCAACTAGAACGCCTTCATCAAGCCGTATTAATTCAGGAAAATAAGGACTAATATTAATATAACCTGGAAGACAAACATCTTTTCTGAAATCATAACCCATAGCACAAAAAATTTTTCTTTTTAATTCCATGGGTGGAACTTTTGATAAGATTCCTAAAATCATTTTTCTGAAAAAGATACTCATAGGATTAGATAAATAACTAATTTTAAAATCATTTGGAACCACAATTTTTATCTTATTTTTTACAGGATTCTTAAGATATTTCTTAACATCTTTTTTTATTTCTTTAATCTTGTCTTTATTGTTAAGTTCTTTTTTCATAGTTTACACCCACATATTTTATTTAATCTTAAGTTAAAATAAACGGACAAAAATAAGTATATAAAGATTAATTTCCTTACACGTTTATAAACATTACTTTCAGATTATATAAATATGCACTATTTTAGGGTTGTAGAAATTTTTATAAATAAACTATAAAAGACTCAATCTTTATTTTTAAGAAGTCTAATCCAACCATGATTTGCATTGACTTCCACATAATCATTGTCTTTAAGAATTTTTGTAGCAAGTTTTGTTCCTATAATACAAGGAATTCCGATTTCTCTTGCAATAATTGCTGCATGACAGGTTATTCCACCTTCATCTGTTACTATTGCAGCAGCTTTTCTTATAGCTGGAATATAATCAGGTCTTGTCATTACTGCAACAAGTATATCTCCTTTTTCCACTTTACTTATTTCTTTTACAGATCTTACAACTTTTACTTTTCCCATAGCTTTTCCTGTGGAAGCACTAAGTCCTCTAAAGTCATCTATTTTGTCAAGTTTTTTTTCACCTATGAGTTCTTTTCTCATATTTTCTATGTGATTACCAGAATTAATATCATAACCTGTTTTATCCCAATAATAAGCAGAACTTTTTATTCTCTTTTTTAGTTCATCAGAATTTGGAGGATTGTTAAATATGTTCATGGCTTCCTCAACAATAATATATTTTAATAGTTCATGTTTTATATTTAATCTACTTGAAAATTCTTTTAAGAATAAATTGAAATAATGTACTTCTAATAATAGATTTTTCTTTCTTTCATCTTGCCAAACTGTTAAAGTATTAGTAAAATTTACAAAGAATCTTAATTCTTCATCAGCATTTATTTTATTCAGTAATTCTTCTTGTTTTACTTTATTTTTTTGAGTAAGAGTTTGAAGTTTTTCAAGTTCTTTTTCAAGATTAATATTTGAGGTTTGAAATTTTTTAACCTCTTCTTCAAAGTGAGCAGTATCTAAAATAACTGGATCAATATAATTATTATTTATCCAAAAAAACTTTTCTTGTAATTCTTTGAGAAGTTGTGTTTTTTTATCAGAGTCAATGTTTTTTTGAACTGCTATTTTTAATAATTCCAGTTCTGCCTGGTTGATAAATGATAAGTGTAATGGTGATGTAACTGCTGTAAAAAACTCTGAAAATCTCATCTTATCTTTTAAGTCTGAAATATCAAATTTTTCTTTTAGTTTTTCAGATAATAATTCATCTGTTCCAAGAGCAAACCCATCAATTATTGAACTGCAACTTATTGCTTTACAAAATATTTTAGCAGAGTCATTATGTAATTTCAGAAGAGATTCATTTGATAGTTTGGTTAAATCAGCATTTTTTATTTCTTCAATTTTTTGGTAGAATTTGTCTTTAAATTCTTTCCATTTTTTTATTAAATCAGATGAAAAATTAAAATTTTCTTTACTTTTATTAAATACTGCATTACAAACTTTTTTTATATCTTCATTAGCTATATACCAATCTGCTTTTCCATTATCATAAAAACAATAGTGAACTGTAAAGTCTGCTCCAAATTTTAATTCTTCATCAAATAGTATTTCAGCATCGCAAACAAAACTCATAAAGTACGGTGCGCCATCAAATCTCTGATGATACCAGCCTTTTCCTTTCCAGTTATTAAATTTTTCCTTTATTAATCCTTTTTTATGTACAAACATATTGATAGATTATTATTTAGTTTTTTAAAAACTTTATTATTTAACAAGCAAATAAATAAACTTAAGAAATCTTCTTTAGATTTAAAGCATAATCAAATCCTTTATTAAGAACATTTATTGCATCATCAACATTTTCATGATGACCTACTGCAAGTCTCATAAGGTTGTATTGATCGAATCCGTATAAATTGAAAAGCAAAGTCGCACGTTCACCTAAGCTTGATTGAGATAGTAAATTAGGATTTTTTGAATCTGATACAAAATTTGTAATTGCTTTAGCTCTTTCATATTGTTCTTTCTTATTTCCTTTTAATGTGAAAGATATAACTGCCCCTGAAGAACCGTCTCTGGTTTTATTGCCTAAATTGGTATAGAAAATTTCATCAACCATATCATTTCTTCGCTTTTCTAAAGACTCATTAAATTTAGTGCAATTAGTCACATGTCTTTTCATTCTTTCAGGAAATCCTAATAATTTAATTAATAGATTTTTATAATCTGATTGTGAAGATACAACAACACCTGTTCCCACCATATACTCTCTCATACCTACGAACTTAGTTTTTTGACTATTAAAGTCTTTAGTAAAACCATTTATGAAACGAGCAGGTGCAATAACATAACCTGCTAGATGATCTCCTTTACCACTAAAATATTTTGTTCCACTATGAATAACTATAGTTGCACCTAGTTTATACTGCTGTTGCAAGTAAGGTGTCAAAAAAGTATTATCAACTATGATTGGTACTTTATTTTCTCCGAGAATTGTTTCAGCAATATCCTTAACTTTGCGTGTATCTATATATGTTAACCAGGGATTTGAAACAGGTTCATAAAAGATTCCAGCTATTTTGTTTTTATTTTCCTTGAAAACTTTTTTCAGTTCATTTTCATTCTGAAAATCAACAAAAATTGATGAACCTATTCCTGTTTGTTCAGGTAAGTAAAGGGAAAAAAGTCCTTCAGTATGTAGATATAAGTTTTTATCTACAATAAACTTGTGATTTCCTCTTTTTTTTGGGTCAATTCCTGCAATAATAAAACTTAAAGTAGACGATATAGCTGCCATTCCTGATGGAAAAACACAAGCACTTAATCCTGATTGATCAGTAACATATTCTGCTTCCATATCGACTAAAGCTTTAACAAGTAGGTCCTCAATATCGCTTCCTGTTCTAAGATAAGATTTGGGTCTGGCCGAATCTGATTTTAAAACTTCTGCCAGTCCTCCTTGTTCAATAGGAAATGCAACTTTATCACTTATCTCAGGAATTTGTCCGAAGTTTTTGAAAGGATTATAAACAGAAGAATAATTTTCAGGAGTTATGAACATATTATTCTGGTAGTCGAACCACTGTTGATTAAACCACTTTTCCAAAGATATTATTTCTAGTGCTTCTTGACTCATTTTAATCTCGCAATATAATTTATAATATATTTACAAGAAAACATTAACTAGTATATAAATGTTTTGTTTTTAAACCACTTATAAGTAGTAAAAATGGCATTTAATTAATTAATGATGGAATATCACTTCTTAACTTTACATTTAAATATTGGAAATAATTCATCAAGAATATGATAATACGCAGTATTCGGAGATATCTGGTCTTCAATATCAAAGAATCCAGATATAAATTCTCTTGTTTTTTTAATGCTGTAAAACTGCCATTGTTTATCCATTGGTTTCCAGGTATCCCACATTTTTTGAAGAACTTTCTTTGCATTAGAATCAGGGTGATTATAAATTCCTGGTGAAATTTCATATTGTTTCATCCAATTTCCAAGGTCACTTATAGAAACCATGTCTGTCTCTGAATTATAAAAGAAAATAGTAAACAAAGATAGTAATTCACTCATATTCTGATGTTTTACAGGAATCTTACAGAATTCGTCAAATATCTTCTGAAAATCATTATCCTGAAATTCTTCTGTATGACATGCAATTCGTGTAATCCAATACCCATCACGTTTAAGAACTCGTTTTATTGACTCTAAATAATTTCTTAAGTTTTTTTTCAGGACATTTCCTATTGTTAAATCACCAATTACAAAATCAAAATAATTATCTTCTAAAGGAGGATTTATCCAATCTGCTTTGATAATTATCTCTTTATCGTTTTTGTGCGTCATTAATTCAGACATTCCTAATATCATCTGCATAAATTTGTCAATAATAACAACTTCTGCACCAAGTTCAAAAAGCATATCTCTTAACTCAGGTGTTGAACCATGCAATAAAACCTTAGGATTCTTAATATTGTGCTTACTCATCTCATCTTCAATAAGTTTTCTGAATATAGAAACTGTTTCTTCAGAAGGTATACCTGGATGCTGATGCATACTCCAGCGTTCAGCTATAGATTTCCATATATTATTCATGCTCTTTTCTTGTTTCATTTTTTCACCTTGCATTTAATCACTGGATAAAGTTCGTCAATTATATGATAATAACAATTGTTTGGAGATTTTTGTTTCTCAATATCAAAGAATTCAGATATAAATTTTTTTGTTTTTTTCATTGTATAAAACTGCCATTCTTTATTCATAGGATTCCAATAATTCCATAATTCTTGAAGACGCTTTTTTGCTATAGAATTAGAATGATTATATATTCCACGCGAAACTTCGTATTTTTTCATCCAAGTATTTATTTTAGCCATAGAACATATTTCTTTCTTACAATCCCAAGATCGTCTCATTAACATAGAAGTTAATTCAGCCATACGTTGATATTCAACAGGAATTTTATAATAGTTATCAAATATGCTTTGAAAAGTAATATTATCATCTAAAAAATCATTACAAGCAATTCTTGTAATCCAATAACCTTCTTTTTTAAGAACTCTTTTTATTGAGTTAAAATAATTATCTAATTCATTTTTAGGAATATTTGGTAAAGTAAGGTCTCCTATAACAAAATCAAAATAATCATCTTGTAAAGGAGTATTTATCCAATTTGCATTAACAATTATTTCTTCATCATTTTTATGTTTAAGAAGCTTGGTCATAGACAAAATCATATTTAAGGATATATCAAGAATAACGATTTTAGCATTTATTTCAAATAACATATCTCTTAAGTGAGGTGTTGCACCGTGAACTAAAACTTTAGGATTTTTGATATGTTTTTTATTTATAACTTCTTCAATAAATTTTTTATATATTAAAGTAGTTTCAGAAGAAGGCGCACCAGGATGTTTATCCAGATTCCAATCAATATTTTTAACATTTGAAGATAACCATAATCCAACAATATTTTCTTTTTTTATCATTATAATTTATCTCATAATATTTTGAAGTTAACTCATTTATTTTTTGATTTTAAAATTTTAACAATTCCAAAATCTGCATTCACTTCAATCAAGTCTCCTGATTTAATTAGTTCTGAAGCGTTTTTTGTTCCTGTTATGCATGGAATGTTTAATTCTCTTGATACAATTGAAGCATGGGATGTTATTCCTCCAAGATCTGTAATGGTTGCAATTGCTTTTTTCATTAAAATAGAATAATCAGGTGTTGTGTAAGGAGTTACAAGTATTTCTCCTTTTTTCATCTTAGAAAAATCAGAGTTTTTAATTATTACTCTTGCTTTACCTTTAACTATGCCTGGATTACTGCAAATACCTTTTATGATTGAATCTGTATTTTCCAAATTTTTTAATTTTTTAGCTATATATTTAGAAGTTTCTTCGTCCAAAAAATTTATATCTTTTGTTTCAGTTTTGTAAACTGAAAATTTGTATCTTTTATTTAATGTATTCTTGGATAGTATTTGATTATCTAAAAGTGCCGCAGATATTTCTTTAGGAGTTAAGTAATTCGCTTGTATTAATGAAAGATTTAATCTTTGTGCTATTGCATTCATTAAAAATTGAACATGATAATGTGCTTTTGAGCAAATTTCTTTTTTAAAATCCATTATTTTCATTGCATTTGAAGTATCATTGCATAATTTTAAAAATTTTTGACTTAAATTATACTTTTTTAATGATTGCTTTTTTTTATTTAATAGATTTTTAAATCCCTCTTTTAATTTTTTTAGTATTTTTTTAGGGTCTTTATTTGATGAAAGAATATTTTTTAATCTTAATTCAAGATCTTCTATAGACCAAGAATTTCCATTATAATCCACAGGTATCCAAGAGTATTTTTTCAAGTGTTTTTCTAATTTTTTTTTGTAGGACTTTTTACTAAACGCAGAAGTTGCGATTTTTAAAAATTCCTCTTCTTCTTTTCTCATAAAACTTTTTTTATTAGGTAAAATAAGCAAAGATAATACTTTTCTAGCTTCTTCTTCTGAATTTAATTCTTTAGAAAGCATTTTTAATAAAATATTTTCAGATTCAAACATGAGTGAATTTGCAGAACATTCTGAATAAATAAAAAAAGTTATGTACATATTATTAAATGTTTTATATAACTCCAAAAGCTTTTTATTTGATAATTTTGAACAGTTTATTGTTTCTAGTTTAGAAGTGAAATTTAGAAGTTCTATAGATATATTCTTAACTTTTTTAAAGAAATAGTATAAGAAATTATTGTTATTTTTGTATTTAATTATAAATACATTGAGTATATTATTCCATTCTTCTTCGTTTATGAAAGAATGCCATGTACCATCATTAATAACTACAAAAGATGAACTTAGATCTGCTTTAAGAAATTTTTTGATGAATTTAAAGTATGAGAATGCTGCAAGAAATACTGGATATGGATGTATGTGTTTTTTATAGACAGAAATATATTTTGTTAAGTCTAATTCCAAGATTTCTTTTTGTATCATCTTTACTTATAAAGTTGTTATTGATCTACTTTGAAGTATTTTTATTTCTCCTGATTTTGAAAAAGCCCATTCAATATCTTGTGGAGAACCATAGTGTTTTTCTATTTTTATTCCAAAATTTGTAAGCGCTTCAATTTCTTTATCAGACAGAACTCGTTCATTAGCTTTATATTCATCAAGTGTTATTTCCTCATTATCTCCTTCTTTATTTCGATATAATGCCGTGTTTTTTTCATTTATAGTAATTTTTATAATTTCAAGAGGGTTTTTACTTACTATATAATTATCAGGAGTAACTTGTCCTGAAACAACCATTTCTCCAAGACCAAAACTTCCCTCTATTATTGCTTCGTTTTGATTTTTGTTAATAGGATTCACAGTAAACATAACTCCTGCTTTTTCTGAATTTACCATTTCTTGAATAACAACAGATATAAAAACTTTTGAATGCTCAAAGTTATTTATTTCCCTATAATATATTGCTCTACTTGTGAATAAAGATGCCCAACATTCTTTTACACTCCACAAAACTTTATCATCACCTTTTACATTAAGAAATGTTGCTTGTTGACCTGCAAAAGAATAATTTGGAAGATCTTCAGCTGTTGCACTACTTCTAACTGCAACAAACCATTCATCAAGTTTTTTATAATTTTCAATTATTACTTTATTTAAGTTTTCAGGAATGCTACCCGCCATAATTAATTCACTTATTTTTCTACTGACATTTTCAAGTTGTTCAGAATCTTCAATATCTAATTTATTTAACTTTTCATCTATTTTATCTTGCAGATTATTAAAACTAATAAATTGTTTATATGCATGAACAGTAATACAAAAACCATTAGGTATAGGAAAATGTGAAAACATCTCTCCCAGATTAGCTCCTTTGCCACCAACTTTAGAAACATCATTCTTATTTGTGTCTTTAAACCATATTATGTTTTCCATTTTACATTAAAAACAACAATTATTTATAAGATTTATGTTGTAAATCCTTCATTCATTGATTTTTTTGACAATTCCGTTATCAGCATCGATTTCTATTGGTTCGTTATCTTTTAGAAAGTTTATCAGATTTTTTATTCCTACAATACAAGGCTTTTTTAATTCTCTACATATGATTGCAGCATGACTTGTTAAACCACCTGTTTCTGTGAGAATCGCTTTTGCTTTATGCATTAAAGGAAGATAATTAACATTAGTCATTGGGGCTACAAGAATTTCTCCAGAATTAAACAAATGCATTTGGCTTTGATTAAGAATTATCCTTGCTTTACCTTTTAATTTTCCAGGATAAGCAGTCATGCCCTTAAGTTCTGTTGATTTCTCTACTTCAATTAGCTTTTTATATTCAGGATTCGCATCAAATACTTTACCTTCATAAAAAAGATAATAATATTCATCTTTAACTTTTTTCATAACTGCTTCAAAAGAAATATTTTTTATTAAAATATTAAGAAGTTCATCAGGTTTTGACATAAACAATTTTTTTAGTTCTGATTGATTTATTTCAGGAAATTTATACTCAAAAATCTTTCTTATAAATATATTTGCTTGATTAATTGTAAACTTTTTTCTTTCATGATAAAACCAATTCAGTTTTTGATAAACCATGATTTTTTCTTTTAGTTTATCAGAACATTTTTCTATTTCTCCTTTAAACATTTTTAATCTGTTAGGTACAGAGTTTACTTTTTCTCTTAATTCTTGAATATTTAATTTATGTTTAGCTATATCTTCAAGAACATATTTTTTATTTATTATTGTTCCTATGTAATCATGAATTAGCCAATAATTTTCTTTCACTATATCTTGAACATCTTTTTTATTTTCTATTGCCAATAATAAATTCTTAAGATATTTTTCATAATAAGTTTCATAGAAATTAGATGTTAAAATATTGAGTTTTTTCTGTTTTTCTTTTTCTGTTCCTTCGAATTCTTTTAATAAGTCTTCTGAGAATTTTTCTGCAAAATATACTTGAAACAGAAATCCTGGAAAATCAAGATATTCTATGTATGAAACATATAACTTATTAAGATTTTCGAATAATAACATTCCATCAACATTAAATATGTTTTCATCGAATAAATTGTCAATTTTTGTAGATATAATATTAAATATTTCTTCTTCTATTTTCTTAGATTCTGATTCTATTTTTTGAATGAATTTATGAGTAAACATAGTATCTATAACTTTTTCTGCAATTACTTTCATGTCCTTATAGTAAAACCAACTTACAGAACCATCTTTTACTATTGTAATCATTTTTGAAGATAAAGAACAATTTTCAAAAACTTTTTTTAAGTTATTAGAGTGAGCAATACCCACATTAGTCGCTGGAAAAAAAGGAGTTGTTGATGTTTTGTAAATTAGTAAGTAATCTTCTTTTTTTATATCAGTTTCAATCATATTGGATAAGAAAACATAAAAATTTAAAAATTCTTTTATTTTATTATATGAAAATGAGAGGTTTCAATGATGAATGAAGATAAAACTGCTAAAGCAAAATTAATGAAAAGTATAATTGAAAAAGTTAAAACTTTTGAAAAAAAACCAAAATTGGTTCTATGTGAAGCTTGGGATGAACGAGGTTTAAAGGCAACTAATTATATTACACGCAATAATTTTGCAGAAATTGTAATGTTAGGCAATTCTGATAAAATAAAAGAAGTTGCAAATAAATTAAATATTGATATTAGCAATTTGGAAATTATTGATCCTGAAACTTCGGGTTTGGCTGAAGAATTGGCAATTGCTCTTCAAAAGAAAAGAGAACATAAGGGAATAACTATTGAAAAAGCAAGAGAATTAATTAAAGATGTTAATTATTTTGGTTGTATGCTTGCATTAATTGGAAAAGTTGATGGTGTTGTTGGAAGTTTAATTTGTCCTACAGGAGATTTAATGAAACCTGTTCTTCAATTGTTAAGAAAAGGTCATGTTAATGAAGTTGCGGTTTGGAATGATGCTAAAAACAATAGGGTTCTTTTTTCCAGTGATTCTTCTTTAAATATTTCACCAACTTCTGAAGAATTAGCAACTATTGGAATAAATGCAGGTAATGTTACAAAAATGTTTGGATTTGAACCAAAAGTCGGGTTTTTATCATTTTCTACATATGGTAGTGGGGGAAATTTTCCAGAAATTCAAAAAGTAAAAAAAGCAATAGAAATTGCTAAGGAAAAAGCTCCTGATTTAGAGTTTGATGGTGAATTTCAGTTTGACGCTGCTTTAAATCCTGAAGCTGCTGCTAAAAAATGTCCTGATTCTAAATTAGGCGGTAAAATAAACACACTTATTTTTCCTGATTTGAATTCGGCAAATATTTTTGCTCATGGAGCTTTTCAAATTTCTAATGCAGAATTCATATTTACCATTCTTGCAGGTTTAGCAAAACCCGTTTCCATTCTAGGAAGAACAACAGACCAAGAATCAGTAACAAATATGTTTATTGCAACCGCTTTACAAACAAGGTAACTTTTGTTTTTTATTTAATTTAAAACCTAAATAAGTTAATCATAAATAAAGTCTAATTCATCAGATGTTACGGTTATGTTCTTAGATTGATTGTTTCTATTTTTATCAGAATCATTAGAATAAGAAGAGTTTTTAGTTGAATTAAAAGAATTATTTGAGTTTAAATTAGGTTGTTCTTTTATTGGAGGATTCATTGATAATGCTTTACTAAGACTCATTGCTCCACATTTAATACAAACACAAAAAGCACCAAATTTTCCTTTTTTTATGTCGAGCCATTCACCACAAACACATTTTAGATCTAATGAATTAGTTTTATGATTTAGACATACAGGAACTCCTTGAGCGTTCTCAACAGTAGCGGTTTTTCCACAGAAAGGACATTTATCTATTTTAGATACGCCATAAACTTTTTTGAATCTCACTTATGATGATTTGAGAGCTTAATTTAAAAACATTTATATTCTAAAGACTAATTTCTTATTTAAATGTTTCAAAGAGTTCAAAAGATTTTAAGTAATAGGGGTTATTGCTCAAGAAGAAATGCAGAGCTTCTTATTAGTCGGGGAAGAGTAAAAGTAGATGATAAGGTTATTACTTTGGGTGATAAAGCAGATGAAAATCAAATAATATCTGTTGATAATAAAATCGTTAAAGAAGAGAAAAAAACATATCTTATTTTTAATAAACCCAGGGGTTATGTAACTGCTCTAATTGATAGTCATGAAAGAACCATCATGGAATTAATAGACGTTAAGGAAAGAGTTTATCCTGTTGGTAGACTTGATAAAAACACTGAAGGTATTTTGTTATTAACTAATGATGGGGATTTTGCGAACAAAATCATGCATCCAAGGTATTGTATAAATAAGACTTATCTTGTTCGTATTAATAAACCCATAAATGGTTCACATATGGGATTAATAATAAAGGGTGTAAAACTTGAAGATGGAAAGACTGCTCCTGCACAAGTTAAGAAGTTATCAGATTTTAAATTAGAAATAACAATTCATGAAGGTAAAAATAGAATAATTAGAAGAATGTTAGAAAAACTAGGTTACGAAGTTAGACATCTTAAAAGAATTTATATTGGTAATTTAGATTTAGGAACATTAAACACAGGACAATACATCTCAGTATCTAAATCATTTCTCGAAGAAAAAATATTTTGATTAGATGGAAAACATGGTTGGGGAGATTTAAGTTCTTTGATGTTGAGTACTCCAGAAAATTACAAGATAAAAAAGAATAGAAAAAAATAAATAAATTTCTTAGAATTAATTATTCTTATAGTTATTATTCATAATTAGATTATTATCTTAAACGACTTCCACATTTATAGCAGAAATTATATGTTTTATAGTTTTTTGCTTGGCATTTAGGACAGGTAATAAGTTTATATTTATTATTTTGATTGTTAGATGTTTTTTCTAAATTATATCCATATGCAAAATCATTATCTATTTTTTTCTTTTTTTCTCCAAGAGCATATCTTATTATCAATTTAAATATGCCTATTGCAATAAAAATTAATCCAACATAGAAAAAGAATTGAAAAACAGTGTTTTTTTCAAGACCTTTAGAATTTAATAAAAATTGAGAATATCCGGTTATTATAGCACCAAATATTAAATAAAGCCATCCAGGTATACTATATTTTCCTTTCATATTAATCATCTCAAATTAAGCTTTAATAGGTTGCATAATTTTTTTATTAAACATGTATTTTTGCAAACATTCAGGAATATTTACAGTTCCATCTTTATTCTGAAAATTTTCTAATATTGCAACCATTATTCTTGATGTTGCTAAAGCAGTATTATTTAAAGTATGCAAATAATCTCGAGTATTATCCTTATTTAAAACTTTAATATTTAATGCTTCTGCTTGATAAGCAGTGCAATTACTTAAAGACATTATTTCACCATATGCATTTATTGTAGGCCTATAAACTTCTACATCCGCAGATCTTGATTTCCATAAGCTAAGGTCTCCAGTGCATATTTCAATAACCCTATAAGGAAGTTCAAGTTGTTGAAGTAATTCTTCAGAATTTTGTAAAAGCTCATTATAAGAGTTCCATGATTCATTGGGATGAGCAAATATTACTTGTTCAACTTTGTTAAATTGATGAGTTCTCCAAAGTCCTTTTTCGTTTATTCCATGACTGCCAACTTCTTTTCTAAAACACATACTATAAGAGAAAAACTTTAATGGAAGTTTATCTTCAGAAACAACTTTATTTTCCATAAAACCTAGAATTGAATGTTCACTTGTTCCAATTAAGTTTAAGTCTTCATCTTCAATTTTGTAAATTGTGTCTTTGAAACCCTCTACATCAATAGCGCCTTCTAAAACTTTTCTTCTTAGCATTAGAGGAGTTTCAATATAATTATAGTTTTTTGAATGCATAAATTCTATTGCAAATCGTATAAGTGCTTGATTTAATAAAGCTAAATCTCCTTTAAGATAATAAAAACCAGCACCTGTTGTTTCAGCAGAAATATCAAATTCTGCCCAATTATTTTTTTCACATAATTCAACATGATTAATAATTTCAAAATCTTTTTTTTGAATATTGCCACATTTTTTTATTTCAACATTATCTTCTTCTGTTTTACCTTGAGGAACTGCAGAATGCATTAAGTTTGGAATTTGAGATAGTAATGAATCTATTTGTTTTTTTAATTCTGTTTTCTTTAAATCTAATTCATTAATTTGATTAGGAATGTCTTTTGCTTCAACTATTAATGATTTTATGTCACCACCTTGTTTTTTTATTGTATTTATACTTTCACTAAGTTTGTTTCTTTTTGATCTTAATTGATCAACTTCATAAGTGAATTTTCTCCAAGTTTCGTCAAGTGCAAGAATTTTATCAATAAGCTCAATTTTATTATCTTCTGCTTTTTTTTTTAGATTAGCAATTACTATTTCTTTATTTTCTCTTAAAATCTTTATTGGTAACATAAATCTTAATTAAATTGGGATTATTTAAAATGTTTTTGATTTATTTGTATTAATAAATTAAATAGGACTAATAAACAATTAATAATAATTCTATTTTAATAATGTTGAAAAAGTAATCTCTTGGTAGTGATAATAGAAACTTTTATAAATAGATTCTTTTTCCCAATTTATATGAAACAAGATATATCTAAAAGAGCTAAAGAGCTATTTGAACGTAGGGGATTAAACCTTAATTGGAAAAGAGATCATTTAATTGGGAAAATTTTTGAGGATCAACAAGGCTATCACGTACATTCAATCATAAGATCAAACAAAGTTACTAGAGATATTCCACAATTAATAAATTATGAAACACTTGAAGATCAAAATTTATTAACTGTGTGTAACCATCATCGTTCAATAATGAGACTAACACATAATGGTTTTGAAGAAAGCCCTATAAATAATGATTCTGAAAAGGAAGAAGTTAAGTTATTACTTATTTGTCATGGTCTAAATCCAGTTATAAGTAAATATAGTGAATTTAGTTCAAATCATCAAAATATAATATATAAACAAGCTGAAGAGTTATTAGACTTTCTCATATTAAACAAAGAAAATGGAAATGAGACTAAAATAATTTTACTTGAAGACATACACGAATATGCAAGTCTTGGTCACCTATTTTATCAAGAATGTCTTGTAGATGATGTTATATTTACTAAAGGTAAACAAAAAGGAGAATTATTAGATTTGAACGAACTAAATTTACTTAAATCAAAAATTGATGGAACTAAAACATTTATTTTAGGTTCAGACACATATGAAATTGGTCATGTCGTGGGAGAATTAGAATTAATAAATAATCCTCAAAATGTTTTTGTTATTCAAGATGGTATTTACAATCACCCAAAACACATAGACAACCATCCAAACGCAAAAATAGGATTACATCCAAGCAAAAAAGAACTTGAAACCGACACTTATTATAGGGGAACAGAAATAATAACATTTGATGATTTAAGACAAGAAATAAACTATGGAAATAGAAGTACCTGAAATTTTTAATTTCTTGCAAAATCCAATTTGAAAGTTTTTTAAAAAGATAAAAAATTATTTTTTATCATTCAATTTTTAATAAAAAGAAAAAGTTTCTATTAATTAATTATAATCTCGCCAAGTGTGACCGCATTTTGTACATTTTAGAAATTTAGTTTCTGCTTCATCACCAGCTCTTGTTTGAACAAGCCAGTAATAAGCTTTTTTATTACCACATTTAGAACATTCACCATCAGTTTCAGGGTATGTTTCAATCTCTTTATCTACAACTTCTATTTCATTACCACTATTATCAACAGTTTCTTTAATTTCAGTATTATCTAAGTTTTTGGATGAAAAGCCACAACTACAAAACATAATTGTTTTCCCTCTTTCAATTTTAGTTTTTAATAGTGATCCACACTTTGAACAAAACATCATTTTCTATAATTCAACCTTCTATCCGTGATATTTCCTATAACATTTATAAATATTTTGAAAATTTGCTTAAAACAATATAATCACTCACTAGTGACTATTAAATCGAAACATTTATATATTAGATATATCAGTCTACTATAAAATGAGAAAGAAACTGAGAAAGAAAATGAAAGCAACCCCCTATGAACATGGAAAAGTATTAAATAAAGGTCCAAAAAAAATTACTCGAGCAGTTCTTGGAGTAACAGCGGCAGTAGGCCTAATTTATTTCGGAACTCAACTCGAAGACATAGTACAAAAAATAAGTGATTTCTATAAAGAAAACAGTCAATTTTCCATTAATCAAATGATGGATGAAAAACACGAAAGAGATGACATATACACTCAATTAGAAAAAACAATTAGATTTGTTGGTGAATATCAGGAAATTGAAAAACAATATCTTCATCCTTCAAAAATCATTGAAATGATGAAAAAAGAAGAAGTTATTCCTGGTTTAAATCATTCAACATTAGACTATACAAAGAAAAAATTAAGTGAAATTTTAGGAATTCCTCCAAATATTAAAAGACCTGAAAATTTTAATGGTTCTAAGAGAATTTATGTTAATGCTGATGGTGAATTTATTAAAGAATTATACGAAAATAGAGAAATGAAGAGAGATGAAAAATTACAAAGAGTTGCTTAATTTTATTTTTTATTCATTTCATCAGATATTTAATTCTTAATTTATTAAACACAAGAATTTTTAAATAAAAAACATCTTCTAAATAATAGAATGATTAAGAATTTAATTCAAAAAATAAATAGACATAATAATAAACGTAGTTTAATTAATAAAAAAGAAAAAAAAGTTATAGATAATAAAATTCTTGATAATAAAATTGCAAATTTACCTAATAATAGGTTTATGTTTTATGTTGAAAGAAAAGTTAGAAAAACAATAAAAGATAATAATTTATTTTCAAGAAAAGATAAAATTCTTGTTGCAGTTTCCGGTGGAAAAGATTCAACAGTAATTCTACATATTTTAAAAAAATTAGGCTATGATGTTAAAGCAGCAACTATTGATCCTTGCATAGGTCAATACACTAAAATAAATCTAGAAAACATAAAAAAAGTTTGTAAAAGTCTTGATGTTAAACTTAATATTCTATCCTTCAAAGAAGAAATAGGTGCAGGATTACCGGAAATAATGAATTTATTCAAAAAAAAGAAAAAAGAATATGCTTCTTGTCTAATTTGCGGAATATTAAAAAGATATATTCTTAATAAATTTGCTAGAGAAAAGAAATATGATTGTCTTGTCACAGGTCATAATCTTGATGATGAAGCTCAAGCATTTGTTATGAATGTTTTTAGAAATGACATTGATAGAGCTTTAAGGCAGGGCCCTATTTCAGGAGTAATACGCTCAAAACAATTTGTAAAACGAGTAAAACCATTATATAATATTAATGAGCGAGAAATTATAAGATATGCTAAAATCATAAAGTTTCCAATACATTTTGGTATTTGTCCTCTTTCTGCTGTCGCATATAGAAGAGAATTTCTTAATTTTATTAATGAATTTGAAGAAAAACACCCTTCTGTAAAGTATAATATTATTAATTTTCATAAAAATATGATTAAAACTATAAATAATACTAAAATTCATGCAAAAGTTCAAGGGAAAATTGCTTTATGTGAAAAGTGCGGTGAGCCAACAAGTGGCAAAGTTTGTCGGATTTGTGAAATATTTGAAAGTATTCAAAAAGACTTAGAAAAAGGACTGAAGAAAAATTTAAAGAAATAAATTCTGATAGTTCATATATATATGATTTGCAACTTCTTCAACATCAAGTGATTTTAACTCTGCTATTTTTTTTAGAACAATTTCCACATTAGAAGAATCATTTATTTCTCCTTTATTTGGTGCTAAAAAAGGTGCGTCTGTTTCAGTAAATAATCTTCTTAAAGGTGCAACGTTTATAATATGATGAAAATGTAATGCTCTTTCCACATTAGCGGGAATTGAAAAAAACCAACCATTATCCAGTATTCTTTGAACATATTTTTTCTTTCCAGAATAACAATGCATAATTACTTTTTTTGCTTTCATTTCTTCTAAAACTTCGATTGTATCAAGCTCTGCTTTTCTAGAATGAACTATAATAGGTATATCTTTTTTAATACTTAAAGCAATGAGTTTTTTAAAATAAAACTTCATTCTTTTTTTTATTTCATCTGTTAATTCTATTTTATGCTCATTATTTTTTCCCTGATAATAATCAAGTCCTACTTCACCTATAGCAATACATTTATTTTTTTCTATAAACTCTAATTCCTTTTCTATTTCTTTATCAGAATAGTCTGCAATATGCGTGGGATAAAAACCGAGTGCAGGTTTAACAATATCATATTTTTTTGATAATTCTAAAGAGCTCCTATTTGAAGCAGGTTCTGTACCTTGATTTATTATTACTTTAACAGATTTAAGTTTGCATTTTTCTATAACTTCATCTATTCTTTCTATTAGACCTTCATAACTTAAATGCGCATGCACATCAATTAATTCCATAATTGTGAGTTATAATCTATTATTTATTAATTTATTGGCTTAATAGGTATGTAGAAAATGATAAAAATGCTGTCTTGAAGTAAAATAAGTGAAATACATTTTGTGTGTAAACACAAAATTATCGTATTTCACGATTAAAATTTGGTTACATAATGGCCAACAACGCTTCACAATATAGAAAAAGATTCCATTCTGCACACACCCTGCTTAATACTCTATAACAAATCTATTGAAAAATAAATTTAGTTAGAAACATTAGTGCTACACCCATTATAAAAAATAGAAATGATTGAAACGATTTGTGGAGTTTTGGCTCTTTATGTAATTCAGGAATAAGATCTGATGCAGAAACATAAATAAATCCTCCTGCGGCAATGGGTATTAAAATTAAAGATAATTTATCAATACTTGTAAATAATGCAAATCCGACAAGTGCACCTAAAACCGCTGTTAATCCACTAAGAAAATTCATGAGTAGTGCTTTTTTCTTAGAAAAATTTCCATAAACAAGAACTCCGAAATCTGCAATTTCTTGAGGAATTTCATGTGCTATAACTGCAATAGTTGTAGCAATTCCAAGATGAACATTTACATAAAAACTTGATGCTATTAATAATCCATCAATAAAATTATGAACTGCATCACCAATTAGATTCATATAGCTAACTACATGAATTTTACAATGACCTACATGTTGATGACAATGATGCCAATGTAATAATCTTTCTATGATAAAGAATAAACTAAATCCTAGAATTACAAAAAAGCTTACTAAGGTGGGATTTGATTCTTGCATTGCTTCAGGAATAAGATGAACCATTGCACCACCGAATAATGCACCTGCAGATAACCCCACAAGTAAAAGTAAAATTTTATCTAATTTTTTGTTACTAATTGCTAGAAAGAATATGCCTATAAATGATATTAAACTAACAATTAATGTTGCGATGATTGAATTTAGTAATGCAGTCATATTATTTACCTAATTATTTATTATTAATCTGATTAATTTACTAATAACTTTTTGCTAAATAAACGATTTTTTTAGCAGGTTTACCACAGACAATACACTTATCAAATTTTACTTCTTCTTTTTCAAGTCTGCTTCCCCGCACAAATGCTTCGACTTCTTTTTCAATCTTTTCAGCACATTGTGCACCATCTTTGTCTATTGAACAAAAACCACATCTTACTAATTTTCCAGATTTAATTATTTTTTTAGCTTCATCAAAATTTTGAGCATCTTCAATGTTATTTTCAAATTTTAGGCTGTGTTCATTTCTTAGTTTATTTGTAAAGTTTTTAGCTATTTCATCAACCCTATTTTTTAATTTATCAATTGAAATAAACTCTTTTTCAGAGCTTGTTCTTTGTTTTAATACAACCTGATTCTTTTCAATATCCCTTGGACCGATTTCTATTCTAAGAGGAACACCTTTAAGTTCCCAATAATTATATTTAGCGCCAGTAGTATTATCAGAATCATCTATTTTCACAGAAAAAACATTTAATAATTGTTTTATTTCTTCTGCTTTTTCTAAAACAACTTTTTCCTTGTTTTTGAATAATATTGGAACTATAATAATTTGAAGTGGTGCAAGTTCCCAAGGTAAAACAAGCCCTTGATCATCCCCTAATAATGAAATCATAGCACCATAAATTCTAGATATTGCTGGACCATAACAAGTTATATAGCCTAGTTTTTCTGAGCCGTCATCATCTTTAAATGTAACATTAAATGGTCCAGAGAAATTAGTTCCTAATAAATGAGTTGATGGTAATTGTAGAACTTTTCCAGAACCCATAAGTGCGTCAGCTGCAAAAGTTTTTACTGCTCCTGGAAACATATCCCATTGTGGTCTTTCAAAGAAAATGAAAGGTATACAGAATTTTTCACCCATAACTTCTTGAGTTGTTTCCAGATCTTCTGTAACTTGAGCTTTTGCATCTTCCATTGTTCTAAAAACATTATGAGCTTCAATCCAATGAAACTCTCTTGCTCTGAAAAAAGGTCTAGTCATTTTGCCTTCTGCTCTCCAAACTTGACAACTTTGATATCGTTTAAATGGAAGATCTTTATAACTTCTAACCCAGTAACTATACATTTGATAAAGTGCTGTTTCACTTGTAGGTCTTAATGCGAGTTTTTCTTCAAGTTCACGATCTCCAGCATGAGTTACCCAAAAGACTTCAGGAGCAAATCCTTTAACATGTTCTGCTTCTATTTTAAAATTTCTTTCAGGAATAACTGAGGGCATAGTGAGGGGAAGGTGACCTTTTCTTTCAAGAACATCTTCAAACATTTTATACATTTTTTTAATAGTTATAGTCGACCAAGGTAAATAGCAAACAAATCCTTTTACATTATATCTTATATCTGCAAGTTCTGCTTTTTGAACTAGTTGTGTATACCATTCACTAAAGTCTTCTGATTTCTTTACTGTGATTCCTAAGTCATGTAATTCCTGATTTTTAGCTTTTTGATTATTTTTTCTCTTATTTGATGCGTTTTCTGATACCATTTTATAAGTGTGTGAAAAGAATTTTTATAAATTTTGGCTTTTTGACACTTGTTCCAAAAGATGAGCTAATATTATTATTAACAATTTTCTTACAAACTTAGAATTTTAAAAATCACTTAATTTTAAACGAGTGTTTACCATTAAGCAAATTTTTTATTATGAAAGCTAAATCTATGAACATTAAAGCATAAATCATTAATATAATTAATTGAAATTTAGAAACAAATAAAATAAGTGCTGTAAAATAAGCTATTAAGTAATAAATTATTAAAGACAAACCTAGCCAGTATAAAGAATAAAGAGGACATATTACTCCTTTGTAATTAAATTTGTCTTTTGAATAATCCCATAATTCAAGCTTAAAATATTTTTTGCTAATTAAACCTAAAATGAGTTCCATTCCCGTAGTTAATACTATGAATAAAATGATTTTTAGAATCAAAGAAATATTAGCTAAGGAAATAAAATAAATACCTACTAATCCCATACCGTGAACTGGAAGATAAGGGCCTTTAAGAAATCCAGGATTAATCAGTTTTTTAAATTGAATTGATCTATAGATTACTTCTATACACCATCCAATAATACAACCAATCAAAAAAAGGATTATTATTATTGGCATCATAACTTTAATTTTGTGCTTTGAATTTAAAAAGCTTGGGAATACTTATTTATATTTAATATTCTACACTTTTGTTGACTTGCAAAAAACTCAATTTTAAGTTAAAACTTAAAGTGTTTGCAACTTTCTTGCAAATAAAACATTAAAAATGACCAAATGCTCTTTCTAAAGTTGCAACCATAGCAATTTCACGTTCATTGGCAGTTTCTATACAAACGTAATCTTTGAGTGATCCATATGGCTGAACAATCGCAGCAACTTTGTGATCAGATAACAATTTAATTGAATCATCAAAAGGGAAAAAACCATCTGAAGAACAAACTGCACCAATAAAAGGGTTATCTTTCAATTGTTCATAACCTTGAATTCCCATTAAAGGATTATACTTTATTCCTTCTCTATCCATTGCTTTTTGCATTCCTTTAATGATTGCCTGTTCTACAGCTCCAACTCTTTCGACCAAACCAGAACCAATTGATACAGAAACACCATTTCTTATTACAACAATACCATTACTTCTTGCTCCAGCAATATTCAGATACCATGAAGTCAATAAATCAATCAACTGCTTTTCTGTAGGAAGAGTTTGAATAGCATATTCTTGACCATCTTTTTTCACCATGGGTCTCAGAACGAAATCTTTTGCAGATTTTATACTTGTTAAATATATATCCTGAATTCCGAACCTTCCACCAGGCATCTCTTTTATAGAAAATAATCCACGAGTATCATCTCCTACAAATCTAGGTAAGTTTTCCATACCTGCGAACTTAGCTATTCTGATCGTTTTTGATTCATGTTGAAGATATGCCAAAACACCTTCACTAAATTCTGGTGCTGCCAACACATCAACAAAAAAAGGAGATTCCTTTTTTAACTCATAAATAGCTCTTGCAGTATCCATATCCAAAGATCTATTAAGTACTAGAGTTCCACCAAAATTACTTCTTCTGTCTGCATCTCTAGCAAGTCTAACTAAATCTTCAGTAGTTTGATAATTATCAATCTGCGTTGCAAATCCAGATGCAGTGTTATGTTTCATAAATATTACAGAAGGATTAGGGAAAAACTTCAGATTATCTAACGCTCTGCTAATATCCATCATATTTGTTAGAGACAAACCTCCTTTTCCTTTATTATCATCACGCACATATTCAATGTCTACTACAGACGAAATAGATTTACCATTGCAACTTACAGGAAAATATATTGCTGCTCCCTGATTAGGATTTTCACCATATTTTAGAGTTCTATCCAACCGTAATTTTAATTCCAGAATTTTTGAATCAAACGTAATCTCTGAACTATGTCTATAAATTTTTTTTAAGTCTGATATGTTTGTTGCTTCTAATGAACCACTCATTAATATTACCCCCTAAATCGATTGAATACCTGACTAAATCAAATAAATTCAGTCAATAGATAAATTAGCATTACATAAATTATATAAATTTGTCGGTTACTTTAGTATCTTCTAATTAAAATGTATATTACCTCAGGTTTAGTTATAATGTAATTGGTTAGATATTTTAATGCTGAAAATTCGCAAACCATTTAACAATCAACTTTATAAAATGTTGACCTTTGCTTTTTATTATGGTTGATAATAATAGTAGTGGCAATAAAAAAAATGATAAAAAAACAGATAAGAATATTGATATTAGAAAATTAAATGATGAAGTTTTAGAGAAAATCTATCCTGTAACAAAAGAACAATATCATAATTTTATTTCTATTGTCGAATCTGCAATCAAAAAGTTTAAAGAAATTCCTAAAAATAAAAGGATAAAACTGCTAAGTCATTTAGATGCAGATGGAATCACTTCTGCAGCAATTATGATTAATGCATTAATTAATGAAAAAAGAGAATATGAATTAGAAATACTTACACAATTAAATGAAGAAAAATGCATAGAACTCGCTAAAGAAAATTACGAATATCTTATTTTTACAGATTTGGGTTCAGGTCAAATAAAAACTATGAATGATATTCTTTACGATAAAAAAATAATTATACTTGACCATCACACATTACAAGAAGACATTTCTTCTGAAAAAATTACTCATGTTAATCCACATCTTGTAGATATTGATGGTTCTTCAGAAATATGTGGAAGTGGAATTGTTTTCTTCTTTACATCACTTTTAAACTCTAAAAATTATTCTATGGCACATTTAGCACTTATTGGCGCAATAGGGGATATGCAAGAAAAAAAAGGATTTACAGGTTTAAATAATTTGATTCTTGATATAGCTATTCATGAAAAGAAACTTTCAATAAAAGAAGAATTGAATTTTTTTGGAAAACAAACCAGACCGTTATTTAAGTTATTAGAATATAGTTCTGATTTAAATATTCCTGGAATTACTGGTAGTCAAAAAAAAGCGGTTTTGTTCTTGGATAAAATTGGAATAAAGCAAACAAAAGAAGATGGAACTGTAAAAAAATTCGTAGATTTATCTAATGATGAAAAAAGAATACTTAAGGACAGTATAATGGTGCAAAGAATATCACAGGGTTTAAATAATCATGAAAATGTTCTTTCAATAACATATGAGTTAGTTGATGAAGCAAAAGGAACTTTTAAAGATGCTAAAGAATTTTCCACATTATTAAATGCTTGCGGAAGAATGAATCAAGCAAAAATCGGTGTTTATGCTTGTTTAAACGAGTTTGGATCTAAACGAAATGCTTTAGAAGTGCAAAAAGATTATAGAAAAGAAATTGTGCATGGAATGACTTGGGTAAGTAATGAAAAGAAAAATCCTGAATGTATTATTAAAAAAGAAAAGTATATGATAATAAAAGCACAGAATAATATTATGTATACTATGATTGGAACTGTTGCATCTATTTTAACAATGAGCAATAAGTATCCTGAAAACTTTTTTGTTTTAAGTATGGCTCATAATGGATTGGAACAAACAGCTAAAATTTCTTTAAGAGTTGTAGGAAATGATGAAAATATTGATCTTCAAAAAATGATAACAAAAATGATTGAACTCTTAAAAGATGGTGAAGCAGGCGGACACAAACATGCGGCAGGTGCAATAATACCTATTGATAAAGAAGCTGAATTTCTTAAGATTGCAGAATCCGAGTTGAATCGTATTTGCGGATATTGAGTTTATAATATTTCTTTGTTAAATGTCTTGATTAAAGAAAAAATAAAAATAGTTAGTTAAATATAAAAATGGAAATAATTCAAATAATAATTTTAATAATTGGAGTAGGACTTGGATTTTATGTTCAAACTATTGCAGGTTTTGCTGCAGCTCTTGTTGCTTTTCCAATCATATTAAATGTTCTTAACATACAACAATCTGTTGCATTAATGTCAATTTTCTTTTTCTTGTTTAGTATTGTTTTAATTTACAAAAATTGGAAATTTATCAACAAAAAAGTAATCTTAGAAATGTCAATTGGAATTGTTATCGGACTAATGGTTGGAATATGGATTCTAAAATTTGGAAATCCAATCATACTAAAAAAAATATTGGGAACAATCATACTGCTTTATGTAGCTTATTCACATATTAAAAAAAAGAAAATTTTGATTTTTAAAAAACTTGGAATTTTATTTGGATTCATAGGTGGTTTATTTTCAGGATTATTTTCAGCAGGAGGCCCTATAGCAGTTACATATATTTATAACAAATTAGATAAATCAAATATTGTAAGAGCAACAATTATTGGCACACTTGGAATAACTAACTTTTTAAGAGTTCCAATTCTAATATACTCAGACATATTAACATATGATATATTTTTAATATCTCTTTACATACTGCCATTTTTTATACTAGCATTATTTCTAGGACATAAAACTCACCATAAAATTAATGAAGATATATTTAAAAAAGTATTAATGATACTTTTAATATTATCAGGAATATCTTTAATCATTTAGATTCTTTACAAGCTTTATAGGTTAATGACTTTAAGAAATATAAATACTACTCGTTATTTAGCACAATATAAATAATTGAATATTTCTATAAAAACTTTTTTTACCCAAACTTTTTAAAAATATTTATAAAAATCAAAGTATTCTAAACTATCAAATATGTAAAGTATCTTAAATTGAAAATGGTAAACTTAAAAAAGTGAAATTAAAATGGTAAATAAATATGCTGAGCCTTGGAAAGACTTTGCTGAAAGAAGAAAGAAATATGGCGTACCTCCAGGAGTGCCTTCTGAAAGTGCAATAGAACACTATAAAAGACTCATTCTCAAATCAACTAATAATAAACCGGGAAAAGCATTAGTTCTTGGTGCAACTCCTCAAATAAGAGATATGTTGCAAGATATAAATTTTGAAGTTACTATAATAGATATAAACTTTGAAATGATATTTGCAACGACAGATATGATGAGACATAAGAATCCTGAAGAAATAATTGTTAGAAGTAATTGGATAACATGTCCTTTGAAATCAAATTATTATGATATTGTTATTGGAGATTTAGTACTTTGTAATATTCCAAAAAACCTTAAAGACAAATTCTTAAGACAAATTCACAGAGTTCTCAAAAAAGATGGAAGTTGGATAACAAAACTTTTTATTATGAATATAGATTCTAAAGAAGAAAATTTTGAAGATCTTATTGAACCATTTAAAACTTTACCTGTAAAAAAAAGTAATCCTCGAGAATTAATTTTGTGTTTATCAAATATTGCTTGGGAAAAAGATACAGAGGATTTTAATTTAGAACATATAAAAAAAGAGATATTCAAATATAAAACCGATACAGGATTTAATTTTCCGAATGAAAAAATCAATAAATACATTATAGATATATGGGCTGAGTGGAAACCATTAAATAAGAAATGGAATGTTTCAACAGAAAAAAAGACTCGTGAATCTGTAGAAAAATATTTTACAATTCAAGAACAAGTAATTTTGAATGATTGTCAAATAAAAAATATTAATAATATATTTCCTATTTGGTTATGTAAAGTTAAGAACTAATATATTAAAAAAATAAAAAAGCAAATATTTACTCGTTCTTTAATACAATATAAAACTTAAATTTGTTTAATATATGCTTTCTGACAACCTTGTTTAATTAATTTTTGTTTCAAATTATAATATTGGATCATTACACATAAATTTCTATTGCAATATTATTAATATCATTAATATCAGAAAGATATTAATAAAATTTAAATATCACTAAGAAGTAAGAACTTAAAACTTGTTCAATTAAAATGAAAACAATATAGAGGTAATAAAAAATGAGTTTAATAAAAATAATAGATAAAGCAAAAAAATTTGTAGAAAAAAATGCAAAAGCAATCGGTAAAGGAGTAGGATACACAACACTAGGATTAGCACTATACATTGCACCAGCAAAATTAGAAGCACAGACAACTGAAAACCAGATAAACCTTGATGATATCGAATTAAGCGACTTAGAACAGAATTTTCAAACAACGACTAAAAAATATATAGTAGAACCAGGTCCTTTAGATAAACCCGGAAATTTGACTCTTACCATAAGTACTACAGAATCAGATCATGATTATACACTTTCAAAAATGGAAACAGGTAACACTAATTTTACTTTACTGGACATGAATAATGATGGAACAAATGATTTAGGAAGTGTTACACAATATGAATCTGAACAACATATTGAATTTAGTGATAAAAATACGATGTCAAAACTTGAAAACGAAATGAACATAGTTAAACTTGCTGAATATACAGGAAAAGTTAATTTAAGAATAATTAATAGCTTTACTTACATGGGTAGGATAGGTGAAGATGAAGACGTACTTGTAAGTGTTGATTTTACTGATCATGGAAAACAAGAAGCAGAAGAAGCAACAATAAATTTGTATGGTGAAAACAACGATTCAATAGAATACAAATTATTAGATTTTGATCATGATGGAAACTTTGATATAATGTACTCAGAAAATAAAAATGGTAAAAGACTTTTTTATCTAGACTGTGGTAGCAAGTTTAAAAAAGCAGAAGCTTTAATTGACATGGTAAAATAATTTTTCTTTTTTAAATTTTTTTTTGACCCAAAAATTAATAAAAATATATTTTGAAAATTTGCTTAAAACAATATAATTACTTATTAGTGACTACAAAATCAAAACATTTATATATCAAATATAATCCACACTAATTAAAAAAAGTAGTTAATTAACAATAGCACATTAATTAAAATGGAAAAATCAGATGATACTAATGAGAATGAAGAAAAGTGGCTTTATAATTATACTTTAAGTTCTGAAGAAAAACTCATGGAAAAAGATTTAGATCCAGAGTTTTATCAAGGTAGAAGAATAATTAGCAGAGATACACCTATTGACAAAGGAGTTTTTATGGTTTTAGGTATTCAAGAAGCAATAGTTGTAGACTTAAGTAAAGATAAATATATATATGAATTTTATAGAACTGCTGAAAAAGAAATTAATAAACTAAACTTAAAGCCGTTACTAAAAAAAACAAAAATTAAATTAGAAGAACAAATATTAAATATTGTTTTTAATATTGTTAAATCAAAAATAGAATATTCAAAAGAAAAAACAGAACAAAATTTATATCGAATAAAAGAAAAACACAAACTTAATACGATTACCGATGTTAAAGTTAAATTAGGATATATTTTAAAAAATGGTTATGGTGTTTGCAGACATTCTTGTTTAGTTACTGGAGTGATTATTGAAAAATTAATAACAGAAGGATATCTTAAAGGAAATGTAAGCATCGATAGAAACATGAGTACTGAAAAAGGAGGTCATGCGTGGTGTAGATATACTAATGATAAAGGCCAAACTCATATTTTAGATACAGCACAACAAGAAAATCCGGTTAAATTAGAAGATACAATAAATGGTTATTGGAATTATCATAGGCCAAAAGAAGTAACTATAACAAGAAGTGAAATTTAAAATCAAAATAAACATATTAATTATTTGTGATTTTATAGAAAAAACAAAAATAAAACAAAAAAATTAATCGTTCTTTAGTGCTGCATGAGCTGCTGCAAGTCTCGCAACAGGAACCCTGTAAGGTGAACAAGAAACATAGTTAAGACCTACTCTATGACAGAATTCTATCGATGAAGGTTCACCACCATGTTCTCCACAGATACCTAATTTTATATCGGGTCGTCCTTGTTTACCTTTTTCTACAGCAGTTCTTATTAATTGACCTACACCTTCTTGATCAAGAACTTGGAAAGGATCTTTTTCAATTATGCCTTTTTCAATATATTGCTTTACAAATTTTGCAACATCATCTCTT
>CAYWRI010000017.1:0-5282 GCA_964461035.1 uncultured Methanosarcinales archaeon
TTATTATTATTTCATCAGAATCCTGAGAAACATTAAATGTTAAATTAATTTCTTCCGATAATGTTTCATTAACTTCTACAAGTTCTATTTGTTCAGAAGAATCATCACCTTTATCTTTGTTCTTTTTATCTTCCTTAACCTTCTTATCTTTTTTATCTTTCTCTTCTTTCTCTTCCTTAACCTTCTTATCTTTATCTTCTTTCTCTTCTTTCTCTTTTTTTATTTTTTTAAGTTTGTCTTCAGTTTGTTGCTGTTTTTCTTTAAAATCTTTTTTTGCGTCTTTGTTTGTTGTAGTTATTTCAAGAGCTCTTAATGAATTATTTAATTTTTGTAATGCATTTTCTTGTGTTGTAGCTGTTAATTCTGTAATGTTTGTAGTTGTTGTTTCGGTTAGAGGTATTTGTTCTTCTATTTTTTGTGTTGATACATTTTTGATAAATGTGATATTTAAATTAAACATTTGTGAAGGAATTACAGTATTAATTATTAGATTATCTTTAATCAAGGATTTATTTCCATTTATCTTAATTGTTTTAGTCCAATTAACAGGCTCAAGAACTCTAATCTGAGTTTTTTCAGTTGTTTCTGTCAAAGAAAGTTTTGCAGACACATTTGTTAAACTAGAAACATTATCAACAACATTTATCCAAAAAGTATTAGATGTTATTATAGCTTCAGAATCAGAAGCATAAACATAAAACTCATATAAACCGACTTTAGTGGGAGTTAAAAACAAATTATTCTCAGAAAACCCCATACCTAATTCTGAAACTTCTTTAGAATCAAAAAACAAAACATTATTATCATCTTGAAAATAATCTAACAAAGAATAATTAATAGATTCATTAACAACAACACTAACATTACTAAAATTCCTTATTTGTTCTGGAGCAGAATTATCTGTTGTTGTAGAATAATAGATTTTGTCTAATTCTACAATAGCATTATCAACTAAAATGATTATGTTAGAAACATTAACTTTATCTAGTAAACAAGTGTCTTTACATTCATAAGTTATTTGCAAACTACGTGTTAACGAAATATTACTACTTTGATTAAAACTCTGATTTATGCTTTGATTAAGTGTTTGATTAAGTGTTTGATTAAATGATAAATTTATAGAATCATTTACTGATTGATTAAAAGAAATATTAATATCTATTGAAATATTTAATGATTCATTGATTGTTTGATTTATTGATGTATTGTAAGATGTATTTATTAAAGGTAAAGTTGTATTTATATTAATTGAAGTGTTTACATCTGAAAGATTTAGTTCACTTAAATTTGTATTTGAATTATTTGTCTCATTTAGTGAAAGATTTATTTCAAGAATTATAATCTCTTGAGATTCATTAATTGAAATGTTTAATGATTCATTATCTGATTGATTTATACTTGAGTTTATTGTACTATTTATTAAATTGTTATCTTGAGAAGTATTCTGTGATTCGTTTATAGATACATTAAAAAAAGAATTATTTATATATTCAGTAACAGAATCATTAATAGAAACATTTTCAGGAATGTTAATAGGTTCATTATCTGTTTCATTATCTGTTTCATTATTTATTACAAACCCCGTTATAAGACTGGTTATGCCTTTCTTTGAATCAGGCAATAAATTATAGATTAAAGTATTATCAAGAAGAATGTAATTTCCCCGCGTGGTTTGTGCAATAATTGTTATGTTTGAAGAATTAGTAAAATCTGTGATAATTGCATCAAGTTTCATAGAAATGACATTAGACAGATTAACAGAAAAATTAGAATTAGTATAAAAAGTCAAATTAACATCAAAACTATATTGATTATTATCCTGATAAGTAAATAATCCTGTTATTGAATTAAAATTAAATAATATTAATAATGAAAAAGTAACAATCAACAGAAAAACCATAATTATGGATGGTGAATGTTTTTTTTGTTTACCAAGTTTTTGAGTTTTGTGTTTCAAATTAGAAATTCTATTATTCAAGAAAAGTAATTTTTTAGTATATATGTCAGGACGAGACATTATTGCTTTGTATTTTTCATATTCTTCAATATCTATTTCAGAATCCTTAAATTTTTCATGAAGAATCGATGTAGAACTAGATAAGAGCTCTCTCTCTTTTTCTAATAATTTTAACTCACCAACATATTTCAAAGTTTAACTCACCCAACACCCAAAAAGCAAAGAGAAGAAAAACATAGCTAACGCTAAGTTGTTTTAATCCTTTTTAGAATTACTTACAATGTCAGTATTTATAAATCTTTGTATATAAGATAAATTTTATATATTATCTTAGAATTTTAAATATTATAAATTCAAACATATATAAATGTTTTTGTTTTTAGATATAATATTTTACCTTGTAACAGAATTTATTAACGGTTTCAAGAACATTATACTATATATATATTTAAAAATAATCTGATTTGAAGAGAAGAAAATTCTAACCATTTTCCTTTAATTTCGTTTGCAAGATCTGGTAAAAAACGTCCGCGCTCAATTTAGACTAAATTATCCTCTTCTCCAAAATATTTTTGTTTTACACCATAATTTAGCGCCAACATGTAAAATAATTTTTAGGGATTAGAATTTATCATCTTACTAATTTTTTCATAATTTTCTTCATAATCTGTTGGAAAATGAAAAAGCAAAATATTAAAATTATTAAGTGATATTTTTTCTAAAAGTTTGAAAAAAATTTCACAATAAAAAGACTTTTTTAACACCAAATATTAATTTATATTACTTTTGAAAATCAAACACATCAGAATAATCAATACTCACATAATATCTATTTTTATAAGAAGATGTATAATGCAAATATTAAAGTGAAATAATAAAAAGAATTCAAAGAAATAAGATCAAAAATTAAAAAAGTCCAGAAAAGAGAGTGAAAAATAAACAAATAGTTTTCACAAAAAACAAAGTAAAATTACAATAATTAAACTAAACAAAAAGGATTGTGAAAACTATTTAACAATAATATAAACATATTTGAAAGAAATTCAACAATTTTAACATGCAAATATTATATTAGAATAAAAATTGCAAAAAGTCTAAATTTTTTAATAAAACGAGAATTTGGAAGAATCCATTTTAAAAGATCAGAATACACAACATATAAGAAAAGCTTTTTAAATAAGTATACTTACATAATATCTAAATTGCAATTTGAAGTTAATTCGCTTAAAAAGATAGAAAAACAGATATTTCTATTACAAGAAAAACAAAATCTGAGTTTTGAACAAGTTGTTTTTATATTAAAAAAAAGGAATGAATCTTTGAAACAGGAAAGTGTTCCACTTTCAATATTTCAAAATCAAAAACTATCTTCTTTAGAAACAATAACAAAGTATCTAAAAGAAAATAAAAAATTAAATTACAAACAAATAGCAAACTCATTAAACAGAAACTATGGTTCAATAGCAGTAACATATAGAACTGCTAAAAAAAAGTTTTCTGTAGAACTTAAAACAACTGGTAAAAAAAGTATACCTTTAGATATTTTTTCTGATAAAAAATTAAGTGTTCTAGAAAATATTGTTTTCTATCTAAAAAATAAATATCACATGAAGTATTCAGAAATAGCTGATGTATTATGTAAAAATCAAAGAACAATTTGGACTGTTCATAAAAGAGCTGAAAACAAACAAACAAAATGAAGCACACAAAAACAGAATTTTTTATTGAAATCACATCAAAACAGCACAATTGAGCACATATTTTAATCAGCTCGCCCTAAGTACAACACACTAATTATTAATGTCCACAACTAAATTCTAAATAACTTTTTAAAGAGCTTTTATCATACATAATATAATGCGGTCGATAATATGATAAATACAAATAATGTTAGTAATGCTAATACGAATTTAGAAAAAGAGAATGAAATTTTAAAAAACAAAATTGAAGCATTAATTAAAGATAAAGAAAGAACTTCTAAAATTATGGGTAAGCTGAATACTGCTCTTGAAAAACAAAAACATCTTGATAAAATGAAAACAGAGTTTTTATCTGTCACATCTCATGAACTTAAAACGCCTTTAACTCCCATCAAAGCTCAACTTGAAATGATTGAAGTAGGAATGTTAGGTAAAATTAACGAAAAGCAAAAGAAAGGCATTGCGATGATTTTAAGAAATGTTATTATACTTAATGATTTAATAGGAGACATACTGGATATTTCTAAGCTTGAATCTAATAACATGAAATTTAGTATGGTAAAAACAGATATTAATTCTACAATTAAAGATGTCGTTGAAATGATGAAACCCAATACTAAAAAAAAAGAAATGAATTTAGAATTTCATTCAGATAAGGAACATTTACTTGTTGAACATGATCCAAGAAGACTTTCACAGGTTATTGTTAATGTAATAAGCAATGCAATTAAATTTACTGATAAAAAAGGCAGCATACTTGTCCAAGTTTCGCATAATGTGCCCGGAGTAACTATTAAAATTTCAGACAATGGAATTGGAATACCTGAAAATGCGCTGGAAAGAATATTTGCGCCTTTTGAACAAGTTGATTCTAGCCGTTCTAGAAACTTTGAAGGTACGGGCTTAGGACTTGCAATTTGCAAAGGAATTATTTTAAGACATGATGGAAATATTTGCGCACAAAGTGAAGAAGGAAAAGGGGCCATATTTATTATTAATTTACCTTATAATCAAACCAACAAAAGAAAAGAAGATGAAATGGATATCTTTTTTTCTGAACCAAATAATTAAAAGGAGGAATCAATTATGGCAAAAATTATGATAGTTGATGACCACGAAGATATTGTGGACACACTTAGAACTATTGCGAAAAGATTAGACCATGAAGTGTCTACAGCTTTAAACGGAAAAGAATTTTTAGAAAAAATAAGTTCTGTAGAACCTGAACTCATATTATTAGATGTTATGATGCCTGGATTAACAACAAAAGAAATATTATCAAAAATTACAGAAAAAGGATTTGGTAATATCCCTGTTTTTCTAATAACTGTCGTTAAATTTTCAGAAGAAGAAAAAAGTGAGCTACAAAATAATTTTAAAATTGTAGAATTTGTTCAGAAACCGTTCGGAGTACTAGATTTAATAACTAAATTAAAAAAACATCTTAATCAAATATAAAATGGTAATATAATAAATATACTTGCACCGATATCACCCGAAGTTTACTCATCCAAAAATTCGCACACAATAAAGGAAATTGATGAAACGGGTAATAAAATTTATGTGTTTCATCATTGATTCAAAACCGCAAGATTGTGTTTTTCTTGATAGTGCAAATGATACAA
>CAYWRI010000017.1:5382-31216 GCA_964461035.1 uncultured Methanosarcinales archaeon
ATCATTGATTCAAAACCGCAAGATTGTGTTTTTCTTGATAGTGCAAATGATACAAAAAAATGTATTCTACCATAATAACTGGTTAAGGAAAAAATATAAATTCGGTATTTTTTGATTAATTATCTTCTTTAACAACTTACAAAAATGCAAATCAAGTTCTAAATTAACAACATTCAGAGTTCACTTTCATTGTTAAAATGTGTCACAATACTTATTTACTTAAAGACACCCTAAGATTCTGTGCTAATTCAACACACGTCTATGAAAGCTGATAGAAAAATAGAATTAAGTTGATTATTTAATTCTTTTTTTGAATTAGCTATTTAGAAAAATTCTTAAATTAAAGTATTAATATAAAATCATGTCAATAAAACTCAATCCTTATTTAGAAGTCATTCTTGCAGGAATTCTTTGGGGAACTTCAGGCATCTTTATAAAAATATTAAATTTACCTCCAACCACAATTTCTTTTTTTAGACTTGCTATTCCTGCATTAATATTGAGAATTTATTTTTTAATAAAAAAGAAAAAGCTAAAATATTCAAATAATAAATTAATGCTATTAGCGTCCTCATTAAATGCGATTCGAGTTTTCTTTTATTTTGTCGGTTTTACACTCACTTCTATAGGAAATGCAGTAATTATACTTTATACTTGGCCAATTTTTGCAACAATATTAAGTATTATTTTCTTAAAAGAACAAATTTCAAAGAAAAATATTCTTTTATTATCTACAGCATTTATAGGAATAATATTAATCTATTTAAATAAAGAAATAAGTTTTGCAAATAAAGATTTCTTAGGAATGTCATCCATGCTTTTATCTGCAATTATATATTCTTCAACCATCGTAATTTTCAAAAAGGAGTCTTTAACTCATTCAAAATTTGAAATTATTTTTTATCAAAATTTGACGGGAGCAATTTTATTTTTACCATTCATAATAATAAACCGACCAATACCAACACTTCCCAAAATTTCAATTGCCACAATTTATGCCATTCTAATAGGTTTAGTTGGTTATACCTTATTTTTCTCAGCATTAAAAAAAATAAAAACATTTACTGCATCAATGTTATCTTACACAGAAGTAATAAGTGGAATCATATTTGGAATTATAATATTTAAAGAAATTTTAACTTTAAATATGATTATTGGAGGTATTCTAATTATTATGTCCACAACAATGATAAAGAAATAAACTTTAATGTTGTAAGATTTGATCTGCATAATTAATAATATTTAGAATATCACCTTTTAAAAAAAAAGCCATGTGAGTATCTTTAGAAAACTTTTGCTTCAATTTTTGTAATTCCCTATCATCTGAAGTGTAAAAAGCGATTGGAACTTCTGAATCAGACTTTCTAATCTGTTCTGCAAGATCATCTCCATTCTGACCAGGATACATATGATAATCTAAAACAACTAAATTTGGTTTAATTCCCTCATCTGAACCAAAGCATTTTTTTATTTTTTCAATTATTTTCTTTTTAGAAGATACACACGAAACATCATAGTGTTGTTTTAATGATTCAACCAACATCCATGCAGATAATAGGGTGTCATCTATAACCAATATATTCTGTTTATATTGTGGCATAAATAATTAAAAGGGAGAAGAAGTTTATAATTCTTTTTGTTTTTTTCTTTTTTTATAAGGATTATATCTACTAGAAAATTGAAATTTGTGCTCAGTTAAATCATCCTTTAACGGGTTTGATGCATTTTTACTTTTTCGTTTTATTGTATCAATACTGACTTTTTTGAATTTTATTTTTTCATATTTTGCTCGATAATCATTTCTAAGTTTATTCGTGTGCTGAATAAAATCAGTTTCTAGTTTATCAATATCTTTTTTTATTTTTTTAAGATTTGGATTTTTGCCGTTTTCTAAATCTCTGTATTTATTTAATTTCAGAATATAGAATTCTGTACTCTTTTCTTTTTGTTCGTCAAACCAAACACCTAATTCTTTTTCAGTTAACATTTTATTTTAATTTATAAAAATTATCAAATAAACACAAAAATCCAGTTGATTTGCTGTCCCATCGGAGCAGAGCTCAGGAGTATTACACAAATCAACACAAAAAACGCAGATTATTGGACCTTCAAACAAGTTTGAAGATTCAAGACGAATTTTGGCAATTACAACTTGGATGCCACAGTAAAACTTAGGATATTAAACTCAAATTGTAATAAATAAAAATACATTAAATTCTTTTTTTGTTTTTAGACTAATATAATTTATTTAATTAATAAAGGTTTAGGTTATTTAACATAATATTAACAAGTAAATAATATACTTGGTATTAATGAACTTTTGCAATATGACTATAATAACTCCATAAAAATTATTATGACCATCCCCAACCTAAATCTTCGACTTATGCGTTAGCATGACCAAAATTCACAATTTTGATTTATTATTGACTAAAAATCAATAATGACTAAAAATCAAGGATTTTTTATTTCAAAAACCAAAGGTTTTTGCATAGGTTATATTTATTGGCTTTTTTTAGAATAATATCCGTTTAATTATCTATAATAATTTAGATTATGGTTTTTATTATCACCTTTTAGATTCGATAAATTTATATTAGTCTTTGAATTATAAATACTTATGACTAAAACAAAAATAGTTATCGTTAATGAAAATGATGAAATAATTAATCATAAAAAAAGAGGAACCTTAAAACCTTCAGATATTTATAGAGTTTCGGCTTTATGGATTCAAAACTCGAAGGGTGAAATTCTCCTTGCTCAAAGATCTTTTAATAAAAATCATAATCCTGGAAAATGGGGTCCTGCAGTAGCAGGAACCATTGAAGAAGGAGAATCTTATGAATCAAACATTATTAAAGAAGCTGAAGAAGAAATTGGTTTAGAAAATCATCCTTTTCAAAAATCAGTTCATAAATTTAATAATGGTGAACATAAACACTTTACACAACGATTCTTTGCTTTAGTAGATAAAGAAATTGATGAATTCACAATTCAAAAAGAAGAAGTTGAAAAAATTAAGTGGTTTACAAAAGAAGAACTCCTCACTGAATTAAATCGTTTTCCTAATAAATTTCTAAAATCAATAAAAGACAGTGTCACTTTTTTCAGTAAATAATATGAACCACGCTTCAAACACACGTAACTGATTAAAAACATTTAAAAAGCAAGGATGATTCTGCTTTTTTATGGAAGAAAACTCCGATCGCCTTCAACAAATAGAAGAATTTATTTATTCATTAAAAGTTCCAAAAGAAAGAATAGCAGTTCTAATCGGTAAAAAAGGCGAAGAAAAAAAAGAATTAGAAGAAATATCTGATTGTCAAATATTTATTGATTCAAAGGAAGGGGATGTAACCTTATCTGGGAAAAATAGTTTGTCTTTATATATTTTAAGAGAAGTTGTTAAAGCAATTTCCAGAGGATTTAACCCTGAACTTGCAAAACAATTATTTAAACAAGATTATGCTCTTGAAATAATGAGTTTAAATGAATATAATCCTAATAAAAATCATCATCCCAGATTAAAAGGTAGAATTATAGGTAAGAAAGGAAAATCTAGGGAAACTATTGAACAACTTACAGATTGTAATATTTGTGTTTATGGTAAAACAGTTTCTATTATAGGAAACATGATTGACTTACCATTTGCTAAAAAAGCGGTTGAAAATCTATTAACAGGTAGTATGCATGTTACAGTGTATAAATGGCTTGAAAAATATAAAAATTCTCGTATGGAAAAACTGTAAAACGGTTCGACTAATTTAATACTGAAAAATTCTGAAAAACATTTTTAAATTGGAGAAGTGATATTCTATTAAAAGATGGGGCTTTTCAAGAAAAAGAAGAAAAAAGAAGAAGAGACTGAAGAAGAAACAGAAGATTCTAATTCTTCATCAAGCAATAGTTCGGGAAAGGACAGTGTGAGTAGTGCTCAATTTGATAAATTAAGTGGTGAAGTTACTAAAATAAATGGAATACTTGATTCTCTTAAAGAAGCTAGAAATATGTCTAATGAAAGATTTTCTACAATTAATGAACAAATAGGTGAGCTTAGAGGAACTATTAATGATGTTCAAAGAAGTGTTGGTAAAATCGAAGTTAAAGCAACTAAAGCTGCAGACATGGTTGAAAGTGTTCATCCTGACAAATTAATGATTCAAGTTCAAAAATCTGATGGTAAAATCGAAGGCTTACGAGGAATTCTTGAAGCTAAAGAAGAAATGATGAAAAATGTTATGGATCAAGTTAGAAAAATAAGAAACACAGTTACAGTTTTTAGAGGAATAGAACAAGTAATAAAACTTAATGAAGAAGTTAAAGATGAATTAATGGATGTAAAAAAAATATCTGCTGCTGTTGAAAGACATGCAGATAGAACAGATAATGTTTTTCTTGAAGCACAGAAAAGCTTTGAAGCGTTTAATGCATTTGCAGATAAACTTGATGATCTAAAATCTGAAGTAAAAGATCTAACCAAAAAAGCAGATAAAACTGAAGTTGAAACTCTTGCATGTGTTAAAAAGAAAGATTTTGATGATCGTCTTAAAAAAATAGAAAAATTTGATAAAGAAGCTAAAAACATAATTGATGATCTTAAAAAATATAGAAAGAAGATGGAAGATGAATTCAAAACTATTGAAAGAAAGTTAAGAGCAGAATTCGAATTCAAAATAGAAAAGGCAGAAATAATATCCGAAGCGTTTGATGATTTATTAAAACAAAATCCTATGTTTGCAGAAGGTTTAGAACTACAAAGATATCTTAAGAGAACTTGGCAAGACGATGCTCTTCCAGGTAAGAAAAAAACAGAAAGTTCTTCTGAAAAAGAAAACAACAATAAAGAAGAAAATTCAGAAGAAACCTCTGAAACTGAAGCAACAAAAGAAACTAAAGAATAAAACTCAAATGTTTAATTCGTTTTCCAAATCTATTTTTAAATTTTATAATAGTTTTATTGGGGGTAATAAATAACTAAGATGAGAAGAGAAATATTTTTGTTAATTACGTTTGCATTCTTATTAATAACTCTCTTTTCAATTCAAGATGTTACTGCAACAACATACACTTGTTCTAATTGTAGTAATTGTTCAAACACAATTCAAAATATTGCTTCCCAACAAGACTTAGTTTTACTTACTGAAAACATAATTGATGCAAATGGAACTTGCATCGATTTTGCAGGCATTGATAATGTTACTTTTGATTGTCAGAGTAATATTATTGATGGTGATGCCGATGCTACGGGAACAGGAATTTATTTTACAGAGTATGCAATGGGAAATGTTATTCAAAATTGTGTTATTCAAGAATTTAATGACGGCATTTATTCTCTATTCAATAATGTTGAGGGGAATAATATTAGTAATGTTGTTTTAGTTAATAATACCAATAGAGGAATTTTTATCGACAGCGCATCTTATTGGGTTTACGATAATCTAAGCTTTATTCAAAATAAAGTTGGTTTAGCGTTTCATGATCATACAGATAGTAATATTGTTATTAATTCATATTTTATGGGTAATAGAGATTATGATTTTTATATTGGTTATTCAACCAGTGACAAGAACGTTGTTTACAATAACACTTTTAGAAATAAAGTGTTTTTTGAACCTAATGAGGGCATTAATTACTGGAACAACAGTGTTTATGGAAATCATTGGTTGAATTATGATTCTGAGGAAGAAGGTTGTTTTGATACTAATACAGATGGTTTTTGTGATGACACCCACATTATTAACGGGTTTGCGACAGATTATAAACCCAAATACACTAATCAAACAACCCCTGAATTTAATTGCTCTGATTGTGCTGAATGTAATAATATTATTTCAAATAATTCTTTAATTAGTATTGGTATTTTAGTAATTGAATCAGACATTACAAATGTGGATGGTAATTGTATTTCTATACCTGCGTATGTAAAGAATATTCATATCGATTGTCAAGGTAATAAAATCTCAGGAGATGGTGATTCTGTGGGAACAGGAATAAAATTAATTGATTTTGCAGAAAATTCTCACATAGAAAATTGTATATTAGAAGAGTTTCAAAACGGAATGTATTATCCTAGTTATAGTCATTATCATTTAATCGAAAATACTTGCGCAAACAACAATACAAATTATGGTTTTTATATGGATGGAATTCTAGATAGTGTTTTTATTAATTTAACAGCAATCGATAATCCTAAAGGATTCGCGCTTAATGATCACACAGATAGAAATAATATAACTCAATCATATTTTGTTGGAAATTCTGAAAATGATTTTGCAATCTGGGCTTCTAGTAGCGATAGTAATTACATATACAATAATACTTTTCAAAATAAAAGTTTTATGGATATTGATATTGGTGCAAATATATGGAATAATTCAGTAACCGGAAATCATTGGTTAAGTTTTGATTCTGAAGAAGAAGGATGTTATGATGTTTCACCACAAGATGGTTTTTGTGACACAAATTACACAATAAGTGAATACGGTGTTGATTTTTTACCTATTGCATTAAGCACAGGCATAACAATTCCCTCAATGCAATCATCAAAAATTACTCCCCTAACACCAAATGTTGATGATGCCTTAATTGGTTATTGCAATGCCTCTGATTCAGGGGAAGATAAATTAAGTTATTATTATAGATGGTATTTAGAAGATTCATTAAATACAAGCGGGTATAATGATAACTCGGGAAATAATTTTACTCAAGGAATAGAAATTAATATTGCCAATATTTCAAGTTCTTTAACAGCCATAGGAGATAATTGGACTTTATCTTGCTTAGCTAGTGATGGAACAAATAATGCTTCAGATTGGAATAATATAACTGTTACAATACTTGACATTTCATCAAATGTGACAGATGTTGTTCTTAGTTCAAGTTCAGGAAATAATTTAACTACAGATAATTTAAGTGTTACATTTACTTCAACAAATAGTGAAAATTATTTTGTAAAAAATATTACTGATTGGAGACTTAATGAAAATAGTGTTGCTGTTTTGAACATGCCTTTTGAATATGGTTCAACAAATAGTTATACTAAGGATTATTCCTCTTTTGATAATCAGATTAATTCTATGAATGCAGAATGGAATAAATCATCAGGATATGATGGTCGAGGAGTTTATTATTTTAATGGAACAACAGACATTCAAATAGAAGATAGTGCTTCATTAAACATAACGGATAATTTAACTATTTCTTTATGGGTTAAACCTGCAAATTTACTTGATGCGCAAATCTATATTGTAAAAGGATCAATTGTCGATAATTATAATTATGAGTTTGGTCAATATCTTGACAATATTTACTTTGGTGTTGGAGATGATGAAGGAGAATCTGTTCTTATTGCAGAATCTGTTTTATCTGATCTTTGGCAACATTTTGTTGTAACTATTTCTAATAGAACGATCGTTTCATTTTATAAAAATTCTACTTATCTGGGTTCAGGAACTTTATCTGCAGATGTTGTTGAAGATACAACAGGAAAATTATTCATTGGTTCTGAATTAGATTCAAATTATTATTTTGAAGGATATCTTGATGATATCCAAATATTTGATAGAACTTTATCTCTTGAACAAATACGAGAAATATATGATTCGGAAACTGACAATCACTCTTTAAACAAAATAGTTCCTAATGAAACTCGAGTTGGGGAAGAATGGACTGTTGCAGTTACACCTAACGCTCTTAGTGGTGATGGAGAGACCGTTTTAAGTAATACTTTAACTATTGTTACAGAAGAAAAAGTATTACAATTTGATCAATTATTAACAGATAAAACTATTTATCATACCGAAAATTTAACTTATGATATTAATTGTTCTGGTGGAGGAACTATTATTTATTCAGACAATACAAGTTTATTTAACATAAATTCTTCCACAGGACTTATTTTAGATGATCCAACGGAAAACGATGTTGGAATTCACAGCATTAATATTACTTGCAATAATGGAACATCTAGCGTTAGTGATTATTTTAATTATTCTATTTTGGCATCAAATTCTTGGCACATATTTCATGGTAATGTTACTGGTAAATTGGGATTAGGAACAACTAATGAAATGGAACTAATACAATGGGTCGTGAATAATTTAACAAATAGTAATATTTTTATTGCTGATTCTGATTCGTCAATAAATTTTAATAATTTACATGCTGTTGGAAGAGATCTTAGTAATAACGCTCAGTTTGATGATTTTTATGAATTAGATGTATTACTAGGAACAGAAAATGCTGAAGATTCAATTAATAAGTCTTATACAAGTTCTGGAAGTCCAATAACAACAACAACCTTCACAGTGTATGGTTCAAACATAACCAATGTTGCAATAATAGATAGCTCAAACAATAGTAATTTTACAACAGGAATTCTTTGGGACTCATATGATGATTCTTCAAATGAAGAATTTGATTCAACAGATAAAGAAGATGTTGTTTTTATTACAAAAGTAAAAGAAAATACTCAAAGTCAATACGGAACATTTGATTATGAAATAAAAATTCCTGCTAACTTAAAAACATATTTATCAGATACTGCAACGTATGTTTCATTGTATACTGAAATAAGTCCTGATGAAGGTACTGCAAGCGAAGAAGAGGAAGAACCTCCTGCAGAAGAATCAGGCGAATGGGATTTTAATACTGCTGTTTATTCTACTGAAAAATTTTATTTTGGTGGAGAAGAAGAAGGAGCAAAACACGTATTTTTCAAACCAGACGGAACAAAAATGTATATTGTTGGAGAAATATCTTTAAAAGTTTTGCAGTATTCATTAAGTGATCCTTGGGATGTGACTAGTGCCTCTTATGACTCTGTTTATTATGATATAAATGATGGTGGCGAAACAAATCCTCAAATAACTGATCCTAAAGGATTGGTCTTTAAACCCGATGGAACAAAGATATATATAACAAGTTCTTGGGAAAGTCCCCCTTCATCACTAGAAAAAACTTTTGAATATGATTTAACAAGCGCGTGGGATTTGAGCAGTGTTGAATATAATGGTGATTATCATGATTGGGAGTATTTGAATATTAATGCACATGGTCTTTATTTTAAATCTGATGGAACAAAAATGTATCTTTCTGATTACGGGTTGGAGGGTGTAAATCCAGCCATATTGGAATTTGATTTGAGTACTGCTTGGAATGTTAGTACTGCAAGTTATGATGATGCTATTTTAAATTGTACTAATGAACTGGTTAATAGACTTGAAAGTTTTTATTTTAGTTCTGATGGAACTAAACTCTTTGCAGTTACAAGAGATACTTATACAAGAATAGTTCAATATAACTTTAGCACGCCTTGGGATGTAACTTCAGGTAATTATGGCGGTATTTATGTAGATTATACTTCTGAACCCGTTTCCACAGGGAGTACGGGTAATGGTTGTTTTATTAAACCGGACGGAAAAGAATTTTATCTATTAAATAATTATGATAAGTCTATCCATAAAATAACTTTAGGCCTTGATTGGACTCTTTATTTTGCTTATTATTCTAATTATGTTAGTGTTTTATCTGAAACAGGGGATTCTGCGGGTGTTGTTTTGAGTTCTGACGGAACAAAAATGTTTGTTAATAGTTATGCAGGAGTAATTTATGAATATGATTTGAGAGTTGCGGGGGATGTTCGTTCTGCAATTTACAATAGTGTATCTTTTAATTTTGGCGGTACAGAAGCTAATCAAAGAGGTATGACTTCTAATAGTGATGGTTCAAAACTTTATATTGTAGGTTCACAAACGGACAATGTTTATGAAATTGATTTAAGCAGTTCTTGGGATTTATCTACCGCAAGTTATACTGCAGGCCATTATATTGATGTTTATTCTCAAACGGGTAATTATCCTTTGGGTATAGCTATTAGTAATGATGGAACTAAGATGTATTTGAATAATTTGGATGAAAATCTTTACGAATATACTTTAAGTAGTCCTGGCGATGTAACTAGTGCAACTTATACAAATAACTTATTTAGTTATAGTGCTCAAGATAGTGAGGGTAGAGGAATAAATATTAATGATGACGGAACAAAGTTTTACGCAATAGGTGATAGTACTGATGATATCTATCAATATAATTTGACAACAGCGTATAATATTAGCACCGCTGTTTATGATACATTTATTGATACAACGGAAGATGGTACGTATTTATGGGAAGGCGGCCCTAGAGGAATAACATTCGACAGCACCGGAGAAACACTTTACCTTGTAGGAAATGATAGAGATAGAGTCTGGCAAATTGATATAAACTAATTTATTCTTAAAAAATAAAAAATAAATTCACATAAAATTAAATAATATTATAATAAATAATTAAAGAGTTTGTCTCTTTAACATTTAAAGCATATTAATTCTTATTACTTAAGAATGAAAAGTACAGTGACAATCTTCACAAGTGAAATAACCTTGCGGTGTAGCACCACATTGCCAAAAAGGACTTCCATCACAAGTTTCTCCATCATCATAATTCACAACACCATCACCGCACCAACCATTACAAGTCTGATAACAAAACCCTGGTCCCCCATTAGCAGAACCATCATCACACGACTCAAGCGGTAATTCTTGAAGAATACCGTCACCACACCAACCGCCACAATCCTGATAACAAAAACCTGGCAAACCATTATCAGAACCATCATCACAAGTCTCATGATCTTCCTGAACACCATTATCACCACACCAACCATTACAATCAGCATAACAAAAACCTGGCAAACCATTATCAGAACCATCATCACAAGTCTCATGATCTTCCTGAACACCATTATCACCACACCAACCGCTACAATCAGCATAACAAAAACCTGGCAAACCATTATCAGAACCATCATCACACGCTTCGTAAACTCCTTCACCATTGGGTGTTTGGACAGCACCATCACCACATGAACTGGTACACAAAGAAGTATTAAAATGACAAGAAGAATTACAACTAAGAACGCCCCCTGTAAATCCAAGAGACAAACAACTTTCACCATTCAAGTTAGAAGCATCACAAATTTCACTACCTATCATAGTACTATCACCATTTAAAATATCATCACCACACCAACCGTTACAATCATCATAACAAAAACCTGACAGACCATTATCAGAACCATCATCACAAGTCTCATGATCTTCCTGAACATCATTATCACCGCAAAAACTTGTTTCACCATGAACTTCCTGACAAGAAGAATTACAAACCTGACAATCGGGTTCGCCATAGTCACAAACTTCTGTAATAATATTACCATCATCACAAGTTTCAATCCAAGGATCTACGTGATTAAGGTAATTATTACCGCAAGCCCAACAAACTCCCCCAAGTTCATAATTACAATACAAATTATCTGAGCAATCAAAATCATCATCACAAATTGTGTCTAAGGGAACACAAAAATCAGCAACACAAGTCAAAGAATCATCTTCTTCAGAACCAAAACCATAGCATTGTGAATTGTAATCACAAGGAGAATTTACTTCCAATTTACATTTATTAGAATAAGAATCACAGAGCATTCCATAACCGCATTCATCATCATTAGAACACTCTTGACAAAGACTTCTATCTGTATCGGGTAAATCAGGACAAGTGTTATATCCTTCAGATAATCTTAATTGTTTTGTTAAATAAGACCACAACATATTAACTTCATCACCATTATTATATAATCTTAAATTGAATTGTGGATCGGTTATTAACGCAATACCATCATTACTACACCTGTCAAAAACAAAACCATTAATATCATTAACATAATCTGAAACAAACACTTCTTCTTCAAAAAGAGCACAACCATTCTGATTATTCAAATCAAACCCAGAAGAGTAATTAATAAAAATTTTATTTTTTAAAGCTTCTTGTTGTTCATCAAACTTCAATTCTTTTGTTGCTTCTATTTGTCTGTCTGAATTCTGAGACATATATAATTTTGAATAAGTTCTATCTCCAACAAAAGAAAAGAAACCTGGATCAAAAGTTGGGTGTAATATTTGATGGAAAAACATTACAATTTCATTAACAAAACTAGTAAATCCTGTATCGAGTTCAGGATTTTGTTCAAAGCTAAAATCTTCTGAAGTTACATATAAAACATTCAAAACAGAATCATAATAAAATTGTTCATTAATATCATCACCTGTAACTTCGCAAGGCCAACTTTCTTCATCACAATTAATATTTGGAGATAATAAGGGATAAAATTGACTAAGTAAATTCGGAGGAACCGATTCTGTTGTCAAAACATATCCTACAATAACCTTATCATTTTGACCGCGATAAATACATGCGCCTGAAAAATATCCTCCATATTTACTAAATAAATCTTTTTCAGTAGTTAAATTTGTTCCAAGAATTAAACCATCATCACATGCAAGAGTAAATTCTGGTGTTTCTGAACAATCAGTATTACTACATATAAACTCAGCAATTTTTGCAGTTTTAGAAACCCAAAATCCTTGCTCACAAAAATATTCTCCTGATGAAATAACTTTACTATTTCCAGGATTGTCATAATCAAAATTTATAGAAACTCCTGAAGGAACGCAATCGTAAACACCTTTGGTTTCATTACAAGCCCAAGGAGAAATAGTGTGCTCTCGACCGGCTTCAGGATAACAATCTATGTCTTCACCAGCCACAACATTATTATTTCCATCTTTAACACAACAACCATCTCCATGAATAATTGTTGTTTCTGAAGTTACATCTTGAATATTAAAATCTGAATGAACAAAACAATGATCATTTCTTCTACAATACCCTGATGTTACAAACGTTGGATCATATTTTATTTTAGGTTCTGCTTCCCATTCTGCAATGCCCAAATTATTAACAAAACATCTGTATCCATTTTCAAAATAATTTTTATTATTATAATTGACATGATTATTTTCAGGTATTGAAAATGAATTTTCAAGAGGCATTTCTGATGAATTAGTTTCAAATGTTTCCGCAGAAACACATTTATCTCCTGTCCAACAATGTGTTCTAGGACAACAACCTTCTGAAGTACCATCAGGAGATGCTTGTAAAACTAATTTATTTTCAACATCTGATTCTTCAGGAGCTACCCATCCATCAACACCTTCAATCCCTGTTCTCCAAAGACCATCGTTTGCACAGTAATGTGTTCCTTTTATCCCACAAACATCTGATGAATCCACATCAAATCCTTCGGTTCCTTGTGTTATTATAGTTATATCTTCCGAAGATATTATGCCCACATCGGATAATAGGGCTTTATCTTGATAATTATTATTAATATGTATGGGTCCATCACTTATTTGACCTAATAAACAGCCAAGATATTCTGAGTCATAAAATAAATATCTATTCATTGCATTATTTGATTGTTCAAAATACATTGATTCTCCTGCAGTTTGATCTTGATGAATAATAAAACCATTCCAACAACCCGCTTCAACATCTTCTGAAAACTCTTTAGTATCAAATGTTGAATCATCACCACAACAAGCAGTTCCTGTCCAACCAAATCCTAAATAAGAATCACAAACATATCTAAATGGATCAAAATCCCACCAACTTTTATCATTAAGATTATTATCATCATTAAGATTATCTATTATATCTTGTAATTCACACTCAGTATTTTCATCTTTTACCCAATCACAAGCAGTACAACCATTATCTTGTTTATCTATATCTTTACAAGATTTTTCAGTGGCTTCAGCAGGATCAAAATCATCAATCCAAAAACCAAATGCTCCTGCACACTTATAGTTTTTATAATCATATCCTGTATCTGTGTTAATATCAAGAAAGTCATCAGATCCAATTACTTGATTGACACCGAAAAAAACATTATCAATAGCAATAGCCTCACCATAACTATTTGATGTTATTTCTATGCGATCAAAAGATAGTATGTTCTCTCCTTCTTGAATTGGAAAAGTCAAATGATGCCATCTATAATCTTCTATTCCATTATTTGAATAATCCAATAAATTTTCTTCATCACCCACAGGTAAAAGAGAATATGTTTTAATAACTGAATCACCTTGGTTATTTAAATAATAAATAGAAACATTCAGACAATTGGTAATATAACCAAAAGCATTACAAGTAGATATCTTTTGGGACCATACCAAATCCATTTGAACATTCTTATAATAATCAAAATTTACATTTGATAAATCTAGGTGTTCTGGAATAGAATTGTCAGGACGCAAGAAACTCAGGTCAATTTCTAAAGGATTGCTGTCAGAATTTTGAAATGGGTGAACACGAACTCTATCAGAATAAGTATTAAATTCGCTATTTGCATCAGAACCATACTTATCATATGATTTTATTAAATAAAGAGGAACACCCCTACCCATAAATTCTGAAGAATAATCTGGGCTAATTTCGGAATCCTCCAATAATTCTAATTCAAAGTCTCCATTATCGCAAGAATAACCATAATTATCACAACACTCTGTAAATAAAGAATTACCTGATCTTTCGTAACAAATAACTGATTCATTTTTTGGAGAAACAAAATGGGATAATCCTTCATAAACAAAAGCACAATGTTCAGATGTTGCACAATCAGCATCAGCACAATCAGCATCATTATCATTATCATTATCAACCATGTCATCACAAATATATTCAAAATCAATCAATAAAGAGTAATATTGTTCACAAATTTCCTCATCAGCACAATCAACATCACCACAATCCACACCAACATCATAATGCCAAATTTCCGCACTATCTACAAAAGCATCACAAATTATGTCATTACCATTTGAATTATCTCCATTAATACAAACACCAGCAAGATTATACTCAATACAACAATCCCCATCTTCATCATGACCTTCATTATCACAAATTTCTCCAAAGTCACTATTAACGTTAAGACAAGTTCCAATAAAATTATTACCACATTCTTCTTTTAGAACAAAATATGCTTCAGATGGAATAATTTGAGGCAATCCTGGAATATCATCTAAAGATGGCCAAGGTGACCCATCTTCAAAAACACAAGAAGCAGGACAAGATAAATTACTAAACGGATCACCAGTTAGTTGTTCTATTTCGAATCCGTCAGAACAAACATTCAAATTGTTCGGTGAATGAGGAGTTAAATCAAATCCACCACAACCACCAACTGGCTGTAATTCAACATCCCAATCTGAATTACACAAATAAGGACTAATAACACATCTTGGATCAGCAGAATATGACAAAAAAGTACTGGTCTCTAACTCATTATAATAACACCAATCACCATACGGCTCTGATTGTAAGTCGTCCCAACTAAAATCAGTTAAATTCCATCCTCTAATATCCATTATTTCTTGGATACAACTACAATAATAATAACCTGCAGGACACTGTCCTTTACTTCCTTCATCAGGTAGAACCCCAAAGTTTTCTATTAAATGATCTTCATCCCAATTTAAATCATTATTTTCTTGAGCACCACAAGCATACCAGTTTTCACCATTACTTACAAATTGAACATTAGTATTTTGTTCTGGTGATCCTGTAACTTGCGCATTATGAATATAATACACGTTTTCGTTAACATCCAACCAATTCCAAGATAAATCTTCTAATCCCGCTTCTTCCCCATTCAACATAATAGAAATATCATCATAATCATTAGTTCCTCCTGGACCGGTTGAAAAATAAGGTCTTAAAGCTATTCTAATATTATCAAAATTGGCAGGGGTTACAAAAATTTCACTAAAAGATTCAAAATTATTTGTTTCAGTAACATTACCAAAAACAGTTAATAAAAGAGTCTCAGAATCATCAACCCAGGAACTTACTTTAACTTCCCATTTTTGAAGAGATGGATCAGCGTAGTAATATAATTTTGCTATTCCTGAAATAGTATATTCTGTTGAAGGTTGTAATCCGTAAATGTATTGGTAAGCATATTCATTTTCATTAACTTCAGATTGAACATGAACACCAAGAGAATGTATATCTCCCGAAATTACTCCAACCAAATTAACTCCTGCTGTAGGAAGCCAAAAACCTGAATTATATGGTTCCATATTTCCGCCTTGAACATATTCATCATCAAAATTATTAAAATTCATATTCATAAACTCGGATTCAACTGCAAAACAGACAAAATTATAATCATCATCCACGTAAAACAAATCATCTAAAAAATCGTCACCACAACAACCGTCTGTTCCATCTTCAACTTCTTCTAATGTAAAATATGCTAAATCTGAATTCCAACAATCAGGACCTGAAAAAGTGATATCCTCACAAACACTTCCTGGTTCAACCCACTTATAAACGCCCGCGTTTAAGTCACATCTTAGAAACCCATCATAAGGAGTTTCTTCATAAGTTCCTTCTGTTAATTCAAAACAACACTTATCTTCAGAAATAATAGAAGTATTCCAATCACCACCAACATTTTCATGCGTACAGAGTTCTTCAACATTATTAGGAAAAGTTATATTATCGCAAAGAATCGCAAAATAAACATCTCCTAGATGATTGCTCCAATCATGAATACCTATTTCTATTTCATTAAATAACTTAAAAGTTCCATCAGGCGTTAAATCAGATATTCCTAAATCTAACTCAAAATCATTATCATTGCCTGAACAAGTTTCATCTAAACCTGCAGAGGTGAGTATAGATGATTGAAAAGTTTCACCAGGATTAAGACAAGAATACCAATTACTGTGACCTAAATCTTCTGGTGCAAAAAGGATAATATTTTTACATGCAAATTTAGAAGGTAATGAAGAATAATATTCTTGGTTTCCAGAAAATAAAGAAATAAGATTTGTGGTATTAGTATCCCAAGCCTGTTCAAGATAATAAGAATATCCTGAACTCCCTTCATGTTCTAATTGTAACCAGGGATCACCATTCAAATATTGAAAAGTAGGAACTATATTTTCACCCAAACTTTCTGTTCTGAAATAAGTTTCTTCGGAAATGGAGTGAAAAAGATATATTGGTGTTAAATCATCATCTATCATGTCAGATAGAGTAGAAGATAAAGCGCCCAGTCCCTGCGGAATTAAAAGATTATTAACTAAATTAACTGTACTAAGAGGATTCATATCAGAAATGAAAGTATAAGAATAAATTGTATAATAGTAATTATAATTGTAGTATTGAGTATTGTCATATGTAATAGAAGTCACATATGATGAGCCGGGATCATCAACAAACCCTTCTCCACCTGTTTCTTCAATACAAAGGGGTCCTCCTTCACAATCATATACTTCATCATGATTAAAAGTGACGAGTTCAACGTCTGCAGCAGTTAAATATGAACTAGATATGAATACCAGAACAACAAATAACAACAATAACTTTTTATTATGAATTAACGACATGACACCCACCCTCTTATTAATTATATTGATTAATTTGAAATGAAAACTAAATTTATTACATAATAAATTTTATTCAAAAAGTATTTATTTAAGGATTATTGAAATATACATTTATAAAGATTTCTTATTTAATTGAGTTATTGACTTATTTGTGTTCTCTATTTCGAGAATTCGCTTCAAGGCGAGAATGTCATTGTTAGATATTATTTTATCTATTGAATCACAGAAATAAACTAATTCATAATCTACTTTATATTTTTTGAGAAGTCTTAAGTTTTGCTTTATTCTTTGAATACACGTTGTTTTTGTCTTAGAATCAAATAACTCATTCAAATCTATGAAAACTTTTTTTTCCTTTTCACAAAGAGTTTTACAAATAAAGGAATCTAATTTTGAATTCTTCTGTTTCATAAAATCGGTTCCTCCTGCAACTCTTAACAATAAATTTTTATTTTTCTTAGATATTGCAGAACTTCTTGTTAATATCGTGGTTTCTAATTTATCAATAAATTCGAGATCATGTTTAACACAAAATTCTTTTATTTCATCTGTTTTTGCTACAAGCATGTGTTTACTAATCAAGCTTTATTTATAAATTCTTTTTGTTGATTTTCAAAAAAATTAAAGGCTCTTTTTGGAAAGAGAATTATTTGTCAAATTTAGTAAAATTAAAAATTAAATGACAAAAGTCTTCTGAGTTGGTTAAAATGCCGTCTAAAGCAATTTAAACCATATTTTCAAAATAAAAATACAATAAATAATACTTACAATGTAAGTAAAAAAGCATGTTAAAGTCAATAAAATGATACTTACAATGTAAGTAAAAAATAATCATAAATTTATCATAATAAAAATTATTGCAATTCATAATTCAGATTAAATATTAGAATATTAAACTTACAAATTTAGAATTATAAAAATTGTTTTAAATAGCAATAAATGTAAAATACTTCAAACAATGAAAATATTTTTGTTCTGAAGAAGAAGACGGTTTAAATCTACCCGATACAATATCATTTGCAAGATACATAAAACTATCAAAAAGTTTAGTTGGAATTAATCTTGGCTGAGATCCTACTCCTTCAGACTCATAAAAATGAGAGGCTAATCTTTTTTCATACTTAGATGAAACCTTAAATGAACCTGACTTAGACAAAGAAGCTAAACAAACAGGACTTGAAGAATTGTCAACATCTTTAGGATTAGTACTGAAAAGACGAAGTTCTAATTCACTATCAGAAAAAGCTAAATAAAGTGAATTTGATTCTAAAAAAGACGTAGCTAATGCATATTCTTCAGTCATAAAAAAACCTACTGTTTATCCATTTCTTTCCAAGCGAGCTCAAATAAACCTGATAATGCTTTTGAAAACATTTCTGTATTAACCCAAACCCCAACATCATAATTTGGATGAACATTTTCATCGTCCATCAACATAAACATTAATTGATTGGAATCAGTTATAAGAAATCTTGCACTTAAACTTTTAGTATGTCTTAAATCTGCAATTCCTTTTAATTCAGAAGCAAGTTTTTTATTTAATTTTGTTATTGGTGCAGCAATCCTAATTTTTACTCCTCTTTTAGCAGCTTTAGCAAATACTTTTTTGAAATAATCTATTTTTCTCATTAGACCTTTTTCGGTTGTGCAAAGAATTATTGAGCTTTCTGCTGTTCTAAACATTAAATCCATATGATCATAAAGATTTGATCTTCCTTTAAAACTTCCCGTTATGTCTGTGGAATCAACAAGATCTATTCCTTGAGTATGTAGAGTTGATAATTCTTCAAGAATTTCAGATTCTTTAAGAGATTCCATATTTTTAAGTTGAGAGTCAGAGTCTTCTCTTATTCTTTTTTTAACTCTTTCTAAAACTTCTATAGGAGGTAAAGCTAAATATTTGATTGGCTTACCAATTTTAGATATAATAAATCCTTTTTTTTCAAGTGATTCAAGAACATCATAAGTTCTTGATCTAGGAACATTAGATATATCACTAAGTTCTCCAGCTGAAGATATTCCTCTGGAAAGTAAAGCTGTCCAAAGTTTTGCTTCATAACTATTAAGTCCGAAATCTTTAATTTTTTTTATAAAGTTATTATCTACGATCATTTTTATCAACCTACCATAATTATTTATAAAAAAGAGAAACCTTTACAGCTTTATAAATATTTCTATTTTGAAACCATTAAACAGTAACAACATGTAAAGGGCCATCAAAACAGACAACATGTATTCATATAGGAAAATTTATATATCTTGTTACTATTTTAAAATGGTTGCAGGTGATATAAATGAAAATAAAATTAAAAAAACAAAATCAAGACGGTGTTGTACGTATTGAAACTGGCGGAAACATAAAAGAAGTTGTAATTAATGAAGACTTACTCAATCCAAAAAATGAATCTATTTCTGTTTGTTATAGAGGGAAAAATTCTTCAGGAATTGTTTATTTTAGTCCTGTTGAAATCGAAAAAATATACAACACAATAAAAAATAGAATTCATTTAATAAAGGGTTTCAAACAACTTAATACAATTAAAACAAAACAATAACGCAGTTTATATATTGTTAAAAGTGTTTTGACACACAATCTATTTAGTTCCCTATAAATAATATTTAGTAGATTATAGATATTCAATAACTTTATATAAGGTAAATAAATAAACGAATAAATGAAAATATTAAAAAAATTACTTAAAAATAAAGATAAAATATTTTCATCAATAAAAAAACTATTTGATAAACACCCAATTATAAAATTTGGTTCTATTCTTATTTTAGTAATAGTTTATTTCTTATTTGCTTCTAGATCTCACGGTATAAAAGATGGATTTTTAATTAGTATTATTACCTGGTCTTTTTTTGTGCTTTGCACTCCTATTGCAGATGGAGGAATGTTAATTGATTTTCCAATAAGATTAATTACAGGAATTAAAATGATTTATTCTGAAATTGTTGTTTGGATTATTGCGGGAAGTCTTAATTTTTTTGTAATTATTAATAATCCGAGCATATATGATAAAACAATTTTATTATCATTATTTAAACATATTATTGAAACACCTTTTCCATATGGAATGATTATAATTTTATCTCTAATTGGAACATTTTTATCTATTTACATAGCGGATGATCTTATTAATCCTAAAAAACAAAAAAAGAAGTATTCAAAATTTCTAGTAAGATATAAAATAACCATATTTATTTTTCTAATCCTGATGGTTATAATACTCTATGATTTCTTATTAAATAAATTGGGTGTTCAAATACCTTTAATCTAATGTTTTTATAGAATGTGACTAAGATTCATATCCGACTGCTTGATCCAGTCTATTCTGAACATTCTGAACATAACTAATTAATGAAGAAACAAAATCTCCATTAGACAACTTGCCGTTCATTGAACCAAACGATTTCTTAATCTCAGTTTCCAAATTATTCAAATATCTCACTCCAAAATTGTCAAATCCAAAATCAAAATTAATAATTTTTCCACTATCATCAAAATATGCAGGGATGTGTGTCAAGCCATTATGTTTATCCTTTAATTCTTGTGATATCTGTCCGTCTAAAAGACCGACATTACAAAAAACCATGGCTGGTCCTTGAATCTCTTCAGGAGTTATTGGAGCTACATTACCAATTTTCCGATGATAATTTCTAATAATTAACTCCATTCCTGCAGTATTCCATAAACCAAACTGATATGGTTTCCTTTCTTCTTCAGTGTCTGTTTTCATTACATCTTTGTAAACACCAACTAATCTCTGAAACTCAGGTGTTTGTCTTAGTTTTGTCATATCATCTATTGTTTTTCCAGCGCCTGAATAATCAACTTCTGTAAATCCCATTGAGTCATTCATTGCTACAACTTGATTTAAATAACCTTGATAAGCATCAGGATATCTTGCAGCTTTATCTTGATTGTCTCTTGCAACCAAATGCTGGGTTCCGTCTACAACTATCATAATTGGTTGTTCATTCATTATTTCAGTTCTGTATCCTTTGAACAATCTACTATTAACAACTTCTTTATTATTGTGACTTTCGCTTGAACCAATCTTAACTCCAATAATTGTATTAACTCCTTGATCTTCAAGCTCATTAACAATGGGAGAGACAGGTAAATAACCATAACTCAAATTTGGAATAAGAAATACTTCTTTTCCAAGGTCGTCTGCTTTTTGTTTTACAGAAAGAACATAATCTCTAAGCACTTTTGCTTCCTCTGCAACACAATCAATTTCAAATTTGTCCTGATTTGTTATCAAAAATTTAGGTGTTTCTTCTGTTTTGTCAAAAATTGATAGATAATCTGTAACTGTAAAATGATTTTTAATGTGTTTTCTAACTTTCTCATGGTCAACAATTGTTCTAAATCTTGAATATTCAAGATTTCTATGTAGTTCATCAGTTGAATCAAAATTTCCCTGAGCAAAAGAATCTATTATACTAGACCATTCTTCAATTACTTCTTCTTCATTCTCAGCAAAAACTAAACTTTCTACTAAATAGCTTGTTGACCTTATATTGCTTTGACTTAATCTTTTAATTGAATCTTGAACTAAGCCAAAATTCAATTCTGAGCTATCAATTTTTGAAATTAATTTAAGAGAATCTTTACCCATTGCAGTTAATTCATAAATTAAATCAAATAATCCTTTTTGATTATTCTTTTCTTTTTCACACGCACTTAAAAATCCAGAAAATTTTGTAAACGTTGGAAGATAACCCTTAACATAACTAAGCTGTTCATCATTAATATCTCTTTGTATAGTTTCTCGTATTAATGGAACAACCAAAGATTCATTACAATTATAAATAGTTTTAGCCAAAAATCCTAGATTCTTTTTTGTTTGAACATCCTTTCCAGTAAACTTTCTTGAGGTCTTATTATCATTCAAAGCTTTAAAGTACTCAGACATATATTCTGTTTCTCCAATTAAATCATTACTATACGCTAAATCGTCTAATATTCTTGTTTGCTCCGATTTTAAAACATCACCAACAGTTGAACTTTTAATTATTTCATCAGTTGTATCAATAAAGTCCTTAAATACAGTAATATCTGCAGTAACATATGTAGTTATATCTTCTATTGAATTTTTGCTATTAAATATTTGCGATTTTATGTTTTCTAATCTTTTTTTAATTTTTTTACCATATTCTGTATCAACTAATTGATCTTGAATAATTTTAGAACTAAATCCATTTAGATAAGCAATCAATTTAGGTAAATCTCTTGCTACTTCATAAATACAATTATTGTTAGTTTGTATGGAATTAGCTTCTTCTCTAACTATATCGGGAATAAGAGATTTAGCCAATAAATTATCAAGATTATCATAATAATTACTAATTACGACCAGATCTTCTTTATAATTCTCTAAGACATTCATTTTTCTTGTACTGTCATTCAAATTACTTAAAAAATATGTATAATGTTTTTTGAAATTTGCTTCAACATGATCATCTAAACCAATACACTCTGAAAGAATTTTAATTAAGTTGTCTCTCTGTTTACTTGGTTTATCTGAAAATGTCATAAATTTCAAATCTACAGCGACATCAATAACAAAATACTTTATTTGATCAGAACCATTCTCTAGATAATAACCACAAACTTTTCCTAATCCTTCTTGTACTTTTTCATAAATAGAATTATCTACTCTTTTATCTCCTTCATTGAATTGAGATTGTTTGAATTTATCTGGATGTTGCCTAATATTATTAATTACATCCATGATTCCTGGAACTTTAAGTTGTTCAACCGCTTTTAATTGAGCTTCAGTTAATGAAATAACATATTGAGCACCAAGTGTATCTTCAGAATTTGTACTTATTGATAAAAATGGACGATCTCCTGAATACCCTGACTCTCTCCAAAAATTCAAAATATTATAGACCACCGCATTGGGGGTTTTAAACCAAATAGCTTTATAGCCAAGCTTAACTGATTCATCAGTATGCTCGGGAGTTATTAAAAGTCTACTAAAAACCTCAGTTCTTAACAAATTATTAAATGAATCTAATGATTTCATACCATACAATTGCTGAACACCAAAATTATTTCGGAATATATCCCATTTTTCCATATTTAATTCTTTAAGATAATCAACTTTTTCTGAGCTTAACAAGCTTTCAATTTCTTTTGAGGTCTTTTCAAGCGTCCATTTTCGATTTATTATTACATAGGATTGCTCATCAAGAGATACTTCAGTTAATATATGTTGTTTTGCTTTAAAGAATGAAGTTAATATTCTTTTTTTCTCAATATCAATAGGCATTTGTGTTAAATAATTTCCAAATTCAGTAAATTCTTCATTTGTAGTTTTATTACTTTTCATCAAACCTCTTTCAATAATATTTTTCAGTTCATAAGGTAAAGCTTCTATTCTATCATTTAGGGATTTAGCCCTTTCTTCATCTTCAACAGACTCACTCCAGTTAGAATATCTGTTTTGATTTAATCCTTCTTTAAGAACAGCTAAAGCTTCATTAACTAATTCAGTGTTTTCTAATATTTTTACACCTTTCAATCCATAAATGTCTTCTCGCTTTTTTTTTGCTTCTAAGTCTTGATTAATTTTTGATTTAAAATATTTTGAAATGAATTCATCTGCCAGAGATTCAAATACGTCAGGATTAATTTTCTGAGATGTAGTTTTATTATTTAATTGCTCTAATAATATTATATATTGAGAAAACAATTCATCACCAAATCCTCCAAATATCTTGGCTTGAGCGTTTTTAAATCGTTCATTTTCTGAGTGATGAAACCTAGGTAAATCTACACCTTCAGATTGAGTACGAGATAAATTATAAAGTAAGTCAATTTCAGAGTTTAGATCTTTGATTTTATCTTTAAATCTCCAACCACTCAAAAATTTATTTCTTAGATCAGACCTTTGAGTTTTTATACTATTAATTTGTGTTAATACATCATCATAACTCTTAAACCCTGCGTCTTCAACTTGCTTTTGTCTATAAGCTTTAGTTAATACTTTGGCAGAGTCTTTGGCAAATTCAATGAAATTAACTGCTTCTTGAATTTCGGAAACAATTCCTGTTGCATTTTGTATGAGCATTGGTGAAGTTAAATCAATTGGCTTATCTAATAAATCTTCCAATTCTTGCACTTTTTCGTCAAAATAAGTGGCTTTTTGTACAGCATTAACACTTAATTCATCCATTTTTTCTTTAAGGTAGTCTACAGACTTACCTTCTAATTTGACAGGAACTATTTGAGAATTAGAACTCAATCTAAGCATATTACCAAGATAAATTGCAATATTCTCTAAAGTTTCTAAATTACTCATTCTCAGCCTCTTTTAAAAATAATTGAACAGCATGCTCTATTAAATGACTTTTATTTCTAAATACACTATTAGCTAATTTAGTCTTAACTAGTTCATGCAAATCATTCTCCATTGAAATGCTAACTTTAATTTTCATATTATAAAGTAGTAAAACTTGCTACTATTTAAATGTTTCGTCTTATAATCACTAATAAGTGATAAAAGTCTCACAACTAATAAAAATTGAACATCATTAATATTTGTTCTGATTAATTTTTCAAAAGAGATAAAACAAAATTTCCCTTTAAATTTTAGTTTATCTTTAACAAAATTAATCAAAAATAGAAATTTTACTTTTTGGACACACATCAAAACTTATTTTAAAATTGATATTATGTATAATTTACTTGTAAATCTATAGAATATTATGTCTTTGTTTTAGAGTTTCAATTTTTGACTTAACAGATTTTTCTAAATTTACATCAAAAGATTGAGCTAAATCCAATAATAATAAAATTACATCTGCAAACTCATCTTCTAGATCAGATTTTTTTGGATTCATATTACGTAGTTTTTTTCTATTTACTTCTTTAGCCAATTCTCCTAATTCTTCAATTATTTGAGAAATACTTAATTCTTTAGTTCTATCAATAGATTTTTTCTTATCAATTTTCTGAATAATTGATAAGCATAGTTTCTGAAATTCTAAAACATCCATAAAAAATGATAAATTGTAGCGTTATATATACTTTAGGATATACAAATAAATCGGCTCTTCAATTAGTATACTTTCAGTTTCCATTCAAATTTGGTCATGTATAACTTTTCTCAATTTTAGTACTATACATTAGATAGATACATGAAATATAATAATAGAATTCCAATATATAAAATAAGATAAAAGCAAAAATTATTAATAACATAAAATCGTTGAAAAGTTATTATAATTAAGCTAGAGACCTACACCCTGTTTTCGTATAGAAACATAAAATGTGCAAACGAAAACTTATTTTTTGCATTTTTTTAATCAAAATTTACTTCATGTGGAAAACTTAAATATATACTAAAATATATATGTTTTTGTTACTTTTTTCTTTTTTGAAACTTACTTTTTTTCTTTTTTGAAAGAAGACTTTTTTTATTTATATATTTACATTTATAAACATATATATATATATATATAATATAATATAA
>CAYWRI010000018.1:0-25568 GCA_964461035.1 uncultured Methanosarcinales archaeon
TTATGGTTTCAATTTACAGATGATGAAAAGTTTTTATTTAAAAATAAATCTTTTGAAGAAATCAAAGATTGGACTCATGAAAACATGCTTGACATAATTGCACTTGGTTTTAATCCTAAAAAAACCCATTTTCTCGTCGATACTATTCATGCAGGAATCATGTATCCTGAAGCAATAAAAGTTGCAAAGAAAATAACTTTTTCAACTGTTAAGTCTGCGTTTGGTTTTACAAATGAAACCAATATTGGTTCTATTTTCTTTACATCAATGCAAGCGGTTCCAGCTTTTCTACCAAGTATTTTAAAGAAGAAAAAAATGTTCTGTCTTATTCCTCATGCAATAGATCAAGATCCACATTTTAGAGTTACAAGAGATATTCTTCCTAAATTAGGATTTGAAAAACCAGCTTCAATACAATCAAGATTTTTACCCGGTTTAGCAGGAATAAGTGAAGATGGAAAATTATCTTCTTCAACAGGTCAGGCAATTTATTTGACAGATTCCCCTGCACAAGTTAAGAAAAAAATAAATAAATACGCTTTTTCAGGAGGTAAAAACACAATAGAAGAACATCGTAAAAAAGGAGGCATTCCTGAAATAGATGTTGCGTATCAATGGCTTACTTTTTTTGAAGAAGACGATGAAAAGCTTAAACAAATATATTCTAATTATAAATCTGGAAAACTTTTATCTGGTGAATTAAAGAAAATATTAATTGACAAACTTAATCTGTTCTTAGAAGAACATCAGAGAAAAAGAGAAAAAGCAAAATCAAAAATAAAAGATTTTATTTACTCTTTAAATTAACCTTTTCTTAAGAATATTACGAAATTCTTAAATGATTACTTTGTTGCAGCAGCATAATCATCCATATTGAGAACTATTGCTCTTGCAAGAAGTATTCCTAGTATTGCTGCAATTACAAAGCTATAGACTTTAGCAATCATTACAAGTACTGACATTGCAATTATAAATGCAAATGCGGTTAAATAATTTGCTCTCGAAGTGAAAAATAACAATAAGCCATCATTCTGTGGTAAAGGAAGCATGGAATAAAATACTATTGCAACATTATAAGTTATTAATAAATATACAAATCTACTCGCCGTAAATATGTATATTGGAGCGAGTATTAGTATTATTATAAGATAATTGAACAAATAACTAAGAAGATATATTTTATGATGATCAATGTGTTTAAAAAAATATCTCCAAGTACCAATTCTTCGTCTAGTGTTGTGTTTTACTTCGGTCCACCCAGGAAGAATTAAAGGAAGAAAACCATATGATAAAAAAGCAAGAACAACCATGACAATAATTCCATATACTGACCAATGATATTCTGTATCATAACCTTGCCAAATAGCAACCGATTTCTTAACAATCATGTTTGCAAATAAGAACATTGTCATAAAAATTGCTGCAAGAAAGAAATTGGCAAGTCCTCTTTCTAAATCAAACGTGACTGTGCCCCATTTATTGAAAGTAAACACAAATGCACTAATTAAACTAACAACAAGCAATTGTTTTACTTCAGTACTTGTAAATGCTAGAAAAGCTTTTAGATTATAAAAGAACCAAGTTATGTAACCATGTTTTTGTATGGCCTTAATTCTCCTCTTTTTTGCATGTCTAATTTTAGGCGCTTCCTTTTGCTCTGATTGCAACATATAATACTTAATTAATAATTTCTTTTATAAATTTTAATATTGTGACACTCATTTTCACTAACTTTTTAAATACTTCGAGACTCTTTTAGTCAAGGTGATTGTATGAGTAAGAAAAAGAAAGATAAAAAACCTAAGATAAGAAAACATACTTCCGGCGTAGAAGAAAGGATGAAAGAAATATCCAACATTCAACCTCCTGATGAGACCCCGTTTAAGAAAGAAAACGAGAATAAACTCGATCATTGGAGACCTTCTTTTAGAAATAATAGAACTTCATACAAGGAGCAAAGTAGATTATCTCAAAGAGGAAATCGTCCTAAAAAGTCTCAAAAACCTAAATTATTTTAATTTTTACATATTTTATATTTAATCATATTCTAATATTTAAAAAACTCAATAAATAGTTATCTAGCATATAGTTTACTTAGCAGAATCAAGAAGATTTAGTAATTATAGAAATAAGTGCATATGCAACATATGAATTATATGCTTTTTTTTAATGAAAAAATAGAAAGGTAGCCCCTACCAATACTTTTAAAGATTTTGAATTATTACTCTTCGTCTAATTCTTTTTCTTCAAAGCATTTGTCTTGATCTTCTTCATAACCTTGGATGAATGCAGATTCATATGCATCCATCTCTTCATCATCAAGGCTTTCGACATAATCTTCTTTTATATCAAACATGGGTATTACCTTTTGTAGAGTCTCACTCTTTTTTATTTTTAATTATTTAAGCCTTGAATTTTTGTAGAAATTATACTTTTCTCTACATAACCGGAATATTTACGAGATAGTATATATGCATTGTTATATATTTATTGGTCAATAAGGAAGTATTAAGTTCCATAAAACCTATTTTGAACCAAAAACTTATTAAGTTATGCCATTTTCTCATATTAAAATGTTAAAACTTGACAAAATAGATTTGAAACTATTACATGCACTTTCAGAAAATTCTCGACGATCAATTAGTCAAATTGCCAAGTTGATAAACACATCTAAGAACACTCTTTTATATCGAATAAAAAAGCTTGAAAAAAATAAAACCATTTTATTTTATCAAACAATAATTAATCATTCTTTAACAGGTGTTTTTTGTGGACGAATAATGATAAAATTTACAAAATATGATGAGAAAAATTTTTCAGAATTTATTGTTTTTATCAAAACGCTTAATAAAATCGGAGGGATATCTCGAACCTATGGAAAATATGATTTAATATTAATTGTTTATTTCAAAAAATTATCTGATTTTGCAAATATTCATGAATTAATTCATCAAAAAATAACTAATAATGTAGAACTAATGAATGTTTGTTTAATTAATGAATTATATTATTGTGCAGCAAATAAACTAATGTTTGGACAACACATTCCCCCTGCAATTATCAAATTTAACAGAACTCCAGCTATAATAGACACAAAAGATGAATTTTTGCTGAAAAAACTTAGAGAAAATCCTAAAGAAACAATTGTTTCATTAGCTCAAAAATGTAATTGCACAACAAAAACGCTAATGCAAAGAAAACATAATTTAGAAAAAAAGAAAATCATATTAAGATATTCTATAATGATTAATCATACAAAATTAGATTATGTTCTTCACCACGTATTTTGGAAATTCTCAACATTTAATGTTAAGGATGTTAAAAGATTAAAAGAACACATTTCACTTATGTCTGAAACATTCTTTATTACAGAAGTGTTTTGTTCTAATATGCTTGAAACAGGGTTTTTAGTAAAAAATGAATTAGAATTACATAATTTATTAAACAACATTATAAAAAAGTTTCCTGAATTAATCAAATCATATGAATTATTATTAATAAAAGATATTACTTTACTTCGAGAAAATTAAGCTGATTTAACTTTAACTTCTTCAATTAAGTATTTACCAGGAAGTTTCTTATAAGCTCTAGTAAGAGATTGAGAAGCAACTGCTTTGTTTAAAACATCAACATTCACATCCATTACTGGTTGATTTTTAAAAACTCTGGCAGCAATATTAACTGCTTTACCAAAAGCCATTTTCATTCCAGTACTCATTCTATCTGCGCCTGCACCACTTGCAAGAGGATTTTCTCTAACAATGTGATGAGGATAAACTCTGATTTTTAGTCTGAAACCTTCTTTTCCAAGTTTTTTCTCAAGAATCTTTAAAGCAGTCTTTCTAGCAGATTCTAAGCAATTATGTCTTAATTGAACATCTTGTTTAGATTTTAATACGAATTGAACAGGAAAATCTTTACTTAAATCACCCATATCGAATTTTACAATTTTATTATTAGGAACAGATCTTATATATGATTTTTTTCTATATTTTGATTTTCTAGTGTATGCATTTTGTAGTGCCCTACTAGTCACGCCTTTTCTTAATTTTGCCATTTTGCTTAGAAACCCTGATTCATTTATAAATATTTCTTATCTGAAGGTCAATCAAGAATGAAAAAAGAATATTTTATTTAGTCAAGAACAAGATAATCTTTTGACATTGCGAAAGATTCTTTAGGTAAATATGTAATTAAAGCGTCTGAAGTGTTTTGTTGCTGATTTAATTGAACATTGTGATCTTTTGAAGGATTTAATGCATATATTCCCATAGTCATTAATAATGATGTAGCAATACCTAAATAAAGTAATTCCTTTTTTTGAGGTACTGTCTTTTTTTTAATCCAATTAGGAATATTCTTTACCATTAGAGCATATCCTGCTAAATGTTCTGTCATATTTTTAATATATATACTTGCCGGTGCTGTTACAACCGCCAAACTTGATTCTAAACCGGTTGTTTTTAGTATATCTATAAAAGTTGATGTTTCATGCATTGCTAAATAATTAGATGCTCCTTTTAATACTGCCGCAAAAACAAAACCTAAAACACCCACGCTCATATATTGTAACTTACTTTCTCGTTCTATATTTAGTTTATCACTACTATAATTAATAAGATGTGACACAAGAGGTAAAATTATGACCGTTCCCGCAATTATTATTACTCTTGATTTTATAGATTCCCAATCACTATGATCTCGAACTATTGTTTGAATAAAGCTGGCTAAAGGCGACATTACAATGTTAACCCCTAATGAACCAATTACGCTCTGAGTATTATAAATCTCTTGTACCCTGTTTATCAATGTTTCTTTACTCACTTTTGAGAGGAATATACTTTGATTTATAATAGTTTTCGAAGATAAAAATTGTTTTACTAAAAATTATGTGAATAGTAAAAACAAAAAAGTATTTAAATTAAAATGAAATTCGAAGAGATATGAGTAAAAGTAAATATAATTTATTTTATGCTGAACTAACTGATAAAACCGTTAATTTATTTAATAGAAAAATATTGAGATTTGGAATTTATGAGCATAATGAAATTCTTAAATACATTAATTCTTCTGAAAAAGACTTAGTTTTAGACTATGGGTGTAATACAGGTTATATTAGTAAGATGATAATAGATAAATTTAAATCAAAGGTTATATCTGCGGATATAAATAAATCTGCATTAGAAATTTGTAATAAAAAAGGATTAAAAACAGAATTAATTAATGATAATTTTTTTAAGAAATACGCATCTAAATTCAATGTTTTACTTTGTTCTCATGTTTTGGAACACACAAGAAAACCAGATATGGTTTTAGATAAATTGGCAGGATTATTAAAAAGAAAGGGTAAATTAGTTTTAGTTGTTCCTCAAGAAAGGATAAGAGGTGACATTAATCCTATTCAAACATTAGCCTTTTGGTGTCAATTAAAATTTGAAAATCCTCATTTACATAATTTTAAATTTCCTGAATTAGTAGAAATGCTAAAAAAAGCTAACTTTAAAGTCAATAAACATTGCTTTGTAAATTTTGTGCCTCCATTTATCACTAAAAAAAGAAAATTTTTAGCAAGAAGTTTAATTATCTCTGCAACAAAACTTTAATTTTATATAATGCGGGGAATTCTAAATAATTTCTAATTAAATATGATTTAGACTGTAGAAAATATCTTTTTAAGAATCATTGTTGCATAACTGCCTTTGAACAAGGAAAAAGATACAGATATTTTATATTTATCTGGATTTAATTCATCTGTTTCAATATTTGATGCAACAAAATTATTCACAATTACTAAAAAATCTCGTTCTACCCCAAAACTTGACAATTCAGGAATTTGTTTTATTATGAAATCTCGTTTTGTAATATTTTCTTTTTCAAGAAGTTTGTTAATGAGTTCATCATATTTTGTATCGTCAGCAGTTCCAAAACCGATTAATGGAAGTTTTATTTGTATATCTGTTTTGATTGGTTCATCGTCTATAAAAAAAAGTTTTCCTTGAGAATATTCGGAAATTATAACTTTGTATTTTCGTTCTTTTATTATTTCTTTACATAATTCATTAAATAAAAAGCTTTGATACGAATTAACAAAAAAACTCAAAGTTTTCTTAGGAATATGTCTAAGCATTTTTATATAATCTTCTTTGTATAATTCAATTGTTTTATCATTAATAGAATTACTTTCTTGCAAAAGTTTGACTGCTTTTTCAAACTTTTTAGTTATAATTAATTTTCCTATTTCTTTATTATTTTTAGAAAATCTTTGTTCATCAAAATAATTTACAATAAATTTTGGAGATATAATTTTTAAGTCTTTTTTGTCAAGATTTCTGATTACAATATCAAATTTATTTTCTTTTAAATCTCCTAAAAAAATTGGTTTGTCAGAATATCCTATAAACTCAAGAGTGAACCCTTCAAAATTTGAACTTATTTTTTCAAGTCTTGACTTTATATTTCTAATATTGCAAATAGAAATAAATTGTTCTGTTATTGCATTTCGATCTTTTGTTCCTGCAAAACCAATTATTTTTCTTTGCTCTTTAATTGTTTTAGATATGAATTGTAAACAATCCTCAGTATTTCTATTTTTTTTATTTAGTTTATATATTAAATATTTAGAATTATCTGTTTGTTTACTGCCCTTATAAAATTCCCTATTAGGTATTTCTGTTACAACAAAATCTTCAGGTATTTGTTTTATTTTATAATTTAGTTTATTCATCTTTATTATAGATTTGAATATGTGTCCTTATATAAATTTTCAGGAAATTCATAGCCACAATACAAAAATAAATAAATAATTAGAACAAGTTTATGCCAAAGTTGCGACTAAAATTCCAACATAATAAGTTACAACAATAACTATAATTGCAATTGTTAAATGTTCTAAAATTACTTCATGCGGTTTTATTTTTTGTTGTTTAGCAAGATAATAACTAAATGAAATTATTAAACTTAAGCCCCAAACAATACAAACAATAACTGCCGTGAATAATCGTAACAATAAAACAGGAATTATAAAAGTCAAAGCAACAATAAACTTAGATAAAAAAGTAGAAATTGTTGCTTCCCATATTTCTTTTGGAGAATATTTATTTTCTGATTCTTCAGCCATGTGTATCCCCAATGCATCAGACATGGCATCAGCTATTGCTATTGTAAATATTCCTCCTAAAATAACAAGAGTAGAATTAGTTCCAGAATATAATCCAATAATCAACCCCAAAGTTGTAATTATTCCAGATGTTAAACCAAAACTAAATCCTTTTTTAATTGAAGGTTTCACATCTTGAATTAAACTTAAGTTATTTAAATAATTTTTGATTGAATAAAACAAAGTTTACAATAACCACTTATTTAGTTAAGTTTAAATAAATTTGGTTATTCCTAAATTTATGAAAAAAACTTTAACAATGATTACATTAATGGCAATAACTTTTTTTTTAACTGCAAGTCCAAATCAATTTAATCTAAATTACAATTTACAAGCACATACAAGTAAGTCATTTGCTCAAACTAAAAAATTAAAAACAGCTAATTTTCTCGACAACCAAGTTAATAAGACTTATTTAATTGGGGATAAAATAAAAGATATAACTCCTTATTTAACATCTTTTGTAGATTATGCAATTGGAATTTATGACACATTTGAACCCGTCTATGCACTCTATGATAAATTTCGTGTTTATAATATATGGGAAAACAAAGAAGAAAATTTTAGATTAAAAAGTGAAATAAAACGAAATGAAGTAAAACTATCACTAGAATTTGATCTTAAATAAATTACTCAATACAAACATTATTTCAAACTAAAAATGGTATTGGTAAAATAATTAATTTTTATAAAAAATAAATTTTGCAGAAAAAATGATAAAGTTTATTTGTTTGAATAATTATTTTGAAAGTTTCTTTTTTTTATAAGATAATGAGACGATAAAAGCACTAAAACTTACAGCTGTTGCAAATAAAGATCCAAAGAATTTTGCACCATATCCAAAACTTTGCATATAATCATCTCTTTTAGATTTATGATATTTTACTAATTCAATATCATAAGAAGGTAAAGATTTAATGGAATCTTGAGCAAATAATAATTTATTTTCTAAAGTTTTTAATGAATCAAAATAATTTGAATTAACTAAATTTTTAATCTTTACTGGTTGTTCATATAAATAATATAAATTATTTAATTTTTTTTCAATGCCTTTATATTCAGAAATAATATTTGTTGATTCAATTTTGGATTCTGAGGAAAATAATTTAGATTCTGAGGAAAATAATAAACTATTAACAAAAAAAAAGCCTGAAGCTAATGATAAAACCAGGTATATTTTAACAGGATTAATATTTCTAAAACAATTATAAACTTTCAAAGCGGATTTTTTAATCATAAAAATTAGAAAACAAAATCAACATATATGTTTTATGGCGACATATATCGTGTTTTTACAGATTCTTTGACATAAAAGGAATTAATTTACCTTCTGCTTTTTTAAGATGTGCTTGATATGTAGAATAAGAAATATTCATTAATCTAGCAAGTTTTTTTAATTCAACTTTTTTAGGATATTCATAATAACCATGTTCAACAGCTAATTGTAAAGCTTCATTTTGTTTCGAAGTAATATTAGGAATTATATTTAATAAAGTTAAACTATCTAAGAATTCTTGTTTTAATTTCAATAATTTAAATTTAATATCCACATTTTTTAAATAATGAACTAATTTCATTAAAGGCAATTTATCAAAACAACCAATTTCCCAAGTTTCTCCGCATTGATTATTAATCAATACGGGTTTTATCTGAATAAATTCAGGATTATAAAGTTCTTTTAATAAATCATCTCGTTCATATAAAACTATAAAGAAATCTTTTTTTCTTTCAATTTTTTGTACTCTTTTATTTTTTTTTAAATCAATTAAACATTTAGTTATATTTTTATTATCACCAAATAAGGCTCCCGCACCCACAAAATAATTTTTATTATTTTTCTTAAAAGAAGTAACAGGATAACCAATTATACTTAGATCGTATTTTTTCGCAATTGATTCAAAAATACTTGATTCTCTAGAAATTTGAAATTTTAAAACCCACATAAATTAACTATACATATCGTTATTTAAAAAATTAATTAAAAAAACAAAAAATTAAGCAGTTAAAGAACTTGTTAAATAATGTTTTAAATATTTAGCATCTTCGAAATAAATTAAATTATGTTTAATTAATTCTTCTGAAACAAAATCAGAATACTCATTTTCATTATAACCACTCGGTTTTACACTGCACATGTTTATGCACTAAAAATTGCCAATTTTTTTAAATAAGAAGTGTTTCTTAATATTGTGAAAATCAAACTTTTACTTAATAAAACAATTGAAGAGAATGCAGAAATTTATTTTAATAAAGCTAAAAAGCTTAAGAAAAAAATTCCTGGCGCAGAAAAAGCTATTGGACAGACTAAAAAGAAGTTAGAATCTGCTAAATTAGTTGTTGAAGAAGCACCCAAAAAACTTCAAAAGATTATTAAGAAGAAAAGAAAATGGTTTGAAAAGTTTCATTGGTTTGTTACTTCAAATGGCTTTTTAGTTATTGCTGGTCGAGATGCTACAACAAATGAAGATGTAATAAAAAAACATGCAAATGCAGAAGATTTGATTTTACACACAGATATGTCTGGCAGTCCATTTGCAGTTATAAAAAAAAATTCTGTTCCCGAATCTGAAATATCTAAAATTGATTTAGAAGAATCTGCTAATTTCATTCTTGCATATTCTAAAGCTTGGAAAGCAGGATTTGGTAATGCAGATATTTTCTATGTTAAACCTGAACAGGTAACAAAAGAAGCAAATTCTGGAGAATATTTGCCTAAAGGCGCATTCATGATTAGAGGAAAAACAAATTATATCGAGAATGAAATAGATTTTTGCATTGGAATATATTCTTTACCCGATGAATATAAAGGAGCCATATTTACCGGTTCTGAAATTTCTGCAAAAAAATATTGCGAAACTTATTTTAAGATTATTCCTGGTAGACAAAAAACAAGCGATATAGCAAAAAGTCTTAAGAAAAAGTTAAATTCTGAAAATGATCTTGACGAGTTTGTTCGAGCAGTACCTCCTAGTTCTGAATTAAAAAAGTAATCTTATAGCTTAATTTATTGTTAAAACCATAGGTATTTATATATTCTAATAAATTCCCAAATATCATAAGATGTTATTCAAGAAAGTAAAGCCAAAATATGAAAAAATGAGTATTTCTAAGTTAGTTTCAAATGACGAAATAGCAGGTCAAATGAAATCTGAAATTCCTGTTGAAATTGAAGGTTCGATAGAATATTTAAAACGTTCATATGCAAATCAATCTAAATATCCCCCACGTGTTGTTTTTGAGGGTAAAATATCTGATGAATCATCATCAAAAATCCGTATTTATATACGTGTAAAAGCAGATGATCAAATTAGTCTAGATTCGTTAGATCCTTTAGAACAACCATATTATGGTATAACAATAAATATAAAAGGAATATATTCTTCTAAAAAAGTTGGTAAAAATTATGTTTCTAGTGTTTGTGCAAAGCAGTTTAGGGTAATTAACTCTTGATCTTTTTATTAAAGTTAGATTACTTAGAAATCTGGAGAACTCAGTTCATATTGTTATAATTCTTAAAAATGAAGTTTATATCTTGTTTAATTAATTTTAATTTAGAAAAATTTTCATCTTTAATAATTTCTTTTGGAGTCATGCCTGTAGAGATTTGTAAAAGAATTTGAAATATGCTTTTTCTCACGTCTAAATCTTTTAAGAAGTTGGATATTACAATATAGTATATTTTTGCAATATATAACCAAATAGCTAATTCTTTTTCGGGATTAGTATCTCTACTAAAATCATCTAACCATTTCTTTAAAGTAGAAGATGAAACTTCATAAAAAGTCTTACAAAGATATTTTGTAGCATCAATAAATTCATTTGAAAATTTATGATGCTTTATAGAACCTGCATAAAGATTTTATCAGTAGACTTGTTTTTGAAAACTTTTCCACTTATAATATTTCGAAATTTTAACATAAATTAAGACTAGTGTTCTAAGATATATAAATTGTATTTCCGCACTTAATTTTCACGTAATTTGTATATAACGCGCAATATAATAAATCAACATTGAATTTCTTATCTTATTCTATGCTGAATACAAGAATTAATAAAGCCAAGGAGATTATTAAAAAAGTAAATTACTAAATAGAATAAAAACAAAAAGTTTCAGACAAATTTATCATAATATATCTTAAAAGTTTTTTTATATTATATAAACTATTTACTTTTGTACACAAAGATTTATAAATACTCACAATGTGAGTATTATCTAAGGGGTTTTAGGTTTTAGCAATAGCTATATCTATCAGTCTTTTCGCTTGTACAAATGTGGTGAGATAGACTTGGGAAAAATAGGTGAATTAAAAATATTGGAAAAAGAGAGGGAACTCTTATCTACTTCCACATTAGTTCTTCATGAAAAATTTAAGAATTCTGAAATTGACATTGAAGAACTTGAAAAATACAAAGCAATAATATCCCAACCAGACGAACATACTAAAAAATTATCTTCTTTAAATAATAAAATTTCTCAACTAAACCAAGACATTCTTAAAACCCAAAACAAAAGAAATCATAAACCTTCTGCAATAATATTGCTAGTGATTGTTGCAGTTTTTGTATTGTTGTTTATTTTCAATTTTAATACAATGACTGGATTTTTCACATACCAAGAAACAGAAACTCATTCTCTTACCTTAGAAATGGCATTATATTCTAATTCTAACATTTCTGTCAATTTTTCCAATGTCATTTCGTTAAAGATTAATGGTTTTATCAGAAATTTTACTAATTCTTCAAACATGACAATTATTGCTAGAACAAATAAAGGAAATTATGTTTTAGTCAATAGTGCTACAATTTCAGAATTACTGCCTGATTCTCAAAAAGGAATCACAAACATTATAACGGGCTTTGTTACAGATAATACAATAAGTAATGAAAGCAACAACACTTCTGAAAATGTTTCTATTAATGATTCTGTTGCTGAATATATAAATAATTCTTTTTTTAATGTATCTATAAACGAATCACAGAATACTTCTCAAGATAACAATTTAATAAATGATACGATAAACTCAAGTATAAATCAATCAGATAATGAATCATCAACAATTTCAATTAATGAATCTCAAGAGATTATAATTCCTGAAATAAATCTTTCGTTAAACGAGACAAATAATACAAATACAAATTTGAGTGAAATAAATCTTTCAGAAACAAATACTTCAATTAATACAAATACAACTTTACAGTTAATAAATGCATCTTACAATACATCAATAAATCAAACAATCAATGAATCATTAAACATTTCCACAGATATTAATACTTCGGGAAATAAATCTAACATTCTGAATATTTCTATAAATGATTCAATCAATGATAAGTTAAATATTTCTTTAAACATTACTCAAATTAATATCACAAATCAAACAATTAATATTTCAAATGGTTTAACTTTGAATTTAGATAATGCTTGTGGAAATGCGTGTATTCTTGAATCTGTAAACATTTTGGAATTAATAATTCTTATTGACAATTGTGTTTTAGAACTCAATAAGTTAGAATATAATTCTGTTTCTACTAATATGCCCCCAGAACAAATAAGGAATTTTAGTAATGTCAGTGTTGTTGTTAATGAATCTATTAATTTTTCCTTGCCTAATTATTTTCAAGATGATAATAATATTTTGTTTTTTGATTCTAAAGAAGTTCCAGAATTGGGTATAGAGTTTTCTGAGAATAATTTATTTTTAATTCCCAATAAAGTCGGGTTATATGAATTCTATGTTTATGCGTCTGATTCTGAAGCAATAATAACATCTAACACTTTCTGGATAAATGTTGTTGATAATATTTCGAGCGTAACAAATGTGTCTACAAAACTTTCCTTAATAGAAACAACCGAGAAAACTCAGATTAGAATTCTTGAGCCTGTTAATTGGACTAAAACCATTAGGTTAAGTAGGAATAAATCTTGGATTAATAATAGTTCAACGATTGATACATCTATTCCTTCACAAATGTTTAATTTAAACATATCATTTATCAAAAATGTATCAACACAAAAAATAGAAGAACAAATACTAATAACAGAAACAACCAAGGAAAATATTACTGAATTAACAAATATTGTTCAAGAAAAAGCTTTGCAAAAGTTGAATGATTCTTTGAGTGCTCTTGAAATAACTACAACAAACAAAGAAGCCAAAAAAAACTTTGAAGAAAAACAACAACAAACAGAAGATAAACTTAATAAAATAAAAAAGGATAAGGAAGAAAAAGAAGACAAAGGTAAAAAAGGAAAAGATAAGAAGGTTAAAGAAGATAAAAAGAACAAAGGTAAAGATGATAATTCTTCTGAACAAATAGAACTTGTGAAAGTTAATGAAACATCATCAAAAGAAATTAATTTAACATTTAATATTTCTCAAGACACTGATGAAATAATAATAACGTACCAAACAGAAGCGCCCGTGATTCTCGAAAAAACAATTAGCGAAACAACAAAAGAAATAACTATTTCTAGTGATTTTCATTATGAAAACATAACTACATATACTTACCTTGAGGATAATGCAAAAAAAGAACAACTAAACTTATACCAAACAACAAACAACACAAAAACACTTATCTTCACAGACTTAATTCAATACACAGACTCAAACAACAACGGATTCATAGACATGATATCCTGGGAAGTCCCACACCTAAGCAACCAAACATACCAACTCGAAATAAACATACTGAATCCGTATTCTTATCTAAGAGATGGAGATACTTGGTATGTTAGATTCAATACAACAGGTAATGGTAATTTAACAATTTGGAGTAATAATTCTTTCTGGAAAGAAATAATTAATGATTCGAATGAAACAATTGACGAAATGAGTTTCTTGAATATTAGTTGTGGTAATAATTCTTTATTAGATTCTTTGATTATAATTGATGAACATAATAATTCTTATAATTATTCTAATATCTTATCTAATGATTCTATTAAACCAAGTAAGTTTTTGATAGAAAATTATTCTTGTGATTTAACAGGAGAATTTGTTAATTATATGAATATTGCAGGTTATGCAACTTTAACTTTTGAATTTGCAAATCAGAATGCAACTGTAACAGATTATGCTTATGACCCTGTTGACTCTGATTTTCTTCCTTTGTCTCAAACTTCTGTTAATAATGCAATGGTTGTTTGGATTAGTGATGACGAACCTTATATTTCAGGAAGATATATGCCTCGTTTCGCTACGACTTCTAATGCTGGAACTTCGTGGAATACAAGTTTTATTACAAAAGATTTGAATCAGTATTCTGAAGAAAAGGATAGACATTATCCCTCTTTAGCTATTAATTTAGATGGTAATGCAGTTATGATTGGAAAGAATGGTAGCTCAAATAATTTTATTATGGAATTTGATTATAATGGATCTTCAGGATTATGGGGTGGTTATGATTCTAATTTTTATTCTTATGTTGCATCTAGTGGAATGGTTAGTACGTATATGAATAATTCTATTATTGTAGGTTCAGGAACTTCTAATAGTTACGCACCGTATTATTCTTTTTCTAATGATTCAGGTAATTCTTGGTCAACTTATTCTGAAACACTTAATAATTATGATTTTGAATATGTGTATCAGATTCCAAGTTTTACTTATTTAAGTAATGGGGACGGCTTGCTTGTTTTTAAGAATGATAAATCTCCTTATAATTATCTTTCTTATTTTTGGAATTCTTCTAATTCTTCTTGGGCGAATATTGGTGTTGTTGAAGGAACAAATATAGGAGCGAGTTATGCTAGTTTGACAGATATTGCTGCTTACTCTAATAAAAAAGCTTGGTTTATTTGGTGTGATTATGATGCTACAGGAGATCCCGTATTTGTTAGATTGTGGAATGGGACTGACTGGGAAGATTCTATAACTCTTGATTCTTCACTTAATGATATGTATTTTAATGGTCCTAGGATTGCGTGTGGTTCTGGTGATAAATGTATGGCTGTTTGGATTGATACATCTTATAATCTTGAATATTCTTATTATAATGGTTCTGACTGGTCTTCTGCAGATGCAGATATAGGTATCAGTATTGATGTTCAAAAAGGGTCAAGGTTTTCTGTTGCAGTAGATTCTAATGGTGATGCAATTCTTTGTTATATTGATAATGATGCTGCAGACCTTTATTCAATCACTTATGATTCTTCTTCTGAAGAATGGAGTTCTTCTACTAAGATTAGTGATGATGTCAATGAGTATTATATTGGTGGTTTCGGAACTGGTTGTGATATTAAATTATTTTCTGATGATTATACTGTTATTCCTCCTACTAATTCTGTTCCAACTCTTGCATCTATAAGTGATAGTACGGAATCTATTTCTTATGGTGAGACTCAGACAATAACTGCTAATACTATTGGAGATTCAGATTCTGATATTTTACAGTTTGTTTGTTGTGCTGATGATTCTAACACTTGTGTTCCTTCTTACTATGAAAATATTTGTTCTGGAGGAAATTATGAAAACAGGAATTCTCCTTATTCTGCAACTTGCACTTATTCTGTTAATGGTTCTGTTGGAACTGAATATGTTCGTTGTGCTATGGGTGATTTAGAAAATTATAGTACTATTGTTTCTGAAAATTATACTATTATTAACTCTGTCCCAGTAACTTTATCTTCAAGAATTTACCCTGTAGATCCTTCTTTTGTTCATGATTTGCAGGGTTTTTGTAATGTTAGTGATGCTGAAGTTGATGATGTTCGTTATTATTACGAATGGTATAATAATAGTGTTTTATATTCTGCAGATGTTTCAGGATCATATTCTGGAAATGTTGAGGTTAATGTCGGTAACATATCTAGTTCTCTTACTAGTTTAGATGAGAACTGGACCTTTAGTTGTTTAGCTAATGATGGAGTTTCTAATGCAAGTACGTGGATTAATAGTTCTGTTATTATTCAGAATTTAGCACCAATTTCTTTACCTAAGATAACTCCTTATAGTTCTTATGTTAATCAAGATTTAGATTTTTATTGTAATTCAAGTGATATTGAAGGAGATAATATTGATTATCTTTGGACAATATATAATGGTTCATCGTTATTTGATTCAGGTTCATCTGAAGATAATGCTCAAGGCGTTGCTTTAAAAGTTTTGACAGTTTCTAAAGATGATATAAATGCTAATGAAATTTGGACTTTGAGTTGTGAAGCTAATGATAGTTTTTCTTCATTGATAAAAAATATGAGTGTTTTGATTAATCGTTATAATACTATTGATAATGCTATTATTTCTTGGGTTAATCAAAGTAGGTATCCTATCTGGGCTGTAAAAAATGAAAGTTCTATAACTGCTCAAGGCGAGATAACAACTGATGTTTTAGCTTCTGGTCATGATACAACTCGTATTGGTTTAACCATGAACCCTGCAGGTGAAGGTAATGCTATTTGGTATAGTGACACAGATAGCGATATTCATGTTTATGATTGGAATACTACTGATTGGGTTAGTGGAAATAATTTAGGAACAGGTTATTATATGGGGTCTTCTTCTATCGATAGGTATAGTAATAATGTTATGGCTGTTTGGGGTACTAGTTCTTCTAGTAATGCTCCTTATTATGGAGTTTCTGAAGATGGTGGAGTTAGTTGGCTTGATTCAAGTAAGGAAATCGAGTTAGATACTTATGATAAATATGCTCATAATAATGATATTACGTTTAGGTATTTGTCTGATGGTACAGGATTATTGTTATATCGTTATTCTATTTCTCCTTATAATTTGATTTATGTTTTTTGGGATGGTGATTCTTGGAGTGAAGTGGGTATTTTAGATAACGGATATAATAGTAATGTCAATATGGACGAGTCTAAGTCTAAAGCAGATATTGGTGTTTTGCCTAATGGCGAAGCTTTTGTTGCTTGGAGTAATCCTTCAATGAGTGGTGATCCTATACGAATTGTTAAGTGGGATGGTAATTCTTTTGGTGATGTTATAACTATTGATAGTTCAGCTAATAATGGTGATTATAGTGGCGCAAGTATTAGTTGTAATTTTAATGGTAACTGTGTTGTTGTTTGGAAAGATTCATCTTATTATTTGGAGTTTGCGAGATTTGATGGTTCATCTTGGTCAAGTGATAATGTTGACGTTGACGGTTCTAGTTATTGGGCAAAAAATTATGTGTATGGTGTTTTTGATCTTAAAATTGATGATTATAATAATGCTATTCTTGTTTGGTATAATTATGCTCAAACAAATGTAGATTATGCTACTTATGATTGGGATTCTAATGTTTGGACTGAAGGAACTGAAACAATCGGTAGTCTTTATTCTTCAATAAGTTATGGAGATGGTCCTCAAATTATTTTAATTCCTCAAAATAATTTAAAACCTGTTGTTTCTAATGTTATTTTGAATTCTTCTTCAGGTGATAATTTGACTGGTGATAATTTGTCTGGTTGGTTTGATTATTTTGATGCAGATGGTGATGTTATGATTTTGAATGAGACTAGGTGGTTTGTTAATGGAACTCACAATTCTAGTTTTGATAATTTGACTTTTATTGGTTCTGATAATACCAGTATTAATGAGAATTGGACTTTTTCTGTTAGGGTTTTTGACGGTTATAACTGGTCTCCTTGGGTTAATTCTAGTAATTTAACTATTGGGAATGCTGCACCAACCATATCCAATATCGAGCTTAACTCTTCCTCTGGAAATAATGTTACTAGTGATAATTTAACTGTTTCATTCACATCATCTGATAACGATAATGATCCACTTACAAACATTACCGATTGGAGAAAAGACGGAGAAAGTATTGCTCTAATAAATTTACCTTTTAATACAAACGATTCTTCCATTACAAAAGATTATTCTACTTTTGGAAATAATGGAACTTTAGTAAATTCTCCAACTTGGATTAGTGATGGAAAAGTTGGTGGTGCATATGAATTTGATGGAACTGCTGCTTGTACTTCTTCTTGTGCAAGTTATAATATTATAACGACACCTAGTTTTTCTTTAGGAGATAATCTTTCTGTTTGCTTCTGGGCTAAACCAAGAAGAAGTGAAATAAAAGAAATGGTTATACATGGAACTGCTTCAACAGGAGGATTTGAATTATACCAAAATGGAATAAATATTGCTTTGAGAGGTGGAGGTTCATCTCCGGCGGTTACGGGTTTAAGTGCTTTAACTATAGGTGAATGGAGATATATTTGTGGAGTAATTAGTGGAACAGAGGGTAAATTATATGGTAACGGGATTCTCTTAAATACTGGGGCTGTTGCTAACCCTGATAACACTGCACGACAACTAGGAATAGGTGCTTATCTATCTACTGGTGCGTATGCGTTCAATGGTTCAATAGACGAAGTAAAAATTTATAATCATTCTTTATCTCCTGAACAAATTAATGCTTCTTATCATGCAGGATTAAATAGTCATTCTTTGCAAACAATTGTTTCTCAAGAAACAACATTGGAAGATAATTGGTCTGTTGTTGTTACACCTACTGATGGTGTTGATGATGGTGTTTCTGTTTTAAGTAATGATTTGATTATTATTAATGCTGTTCCCGATATTGTTTCTGTGTCTGCGAACGTGAGTTATGTTAAAGAGGACGATTCAATATTAGTATCAACATTAGGAGCAAATGATATCGATGATGATACTTTAAGGTTGGAATGTGGTTTATCTGATTCAGCGAGTGATTTGTGTGTTGGCGATTATGGAACAGATGAAAGAAATTGTTCTTTTGATTCTTCTTGGACTGACGATATTGCACACACTATTTATTGTAGAGTTAATGATAGTTATGGAGTTTCTAATCCTGATGAAACAACAAATGTAACTGCTGATAATACTATTCCTACACTTGGTATTCCTGAAATATATTCTGGAACAGTATATGGTAATTATTATGATGGAACCATTTCTATAAGAAGTAGTGTATCTGATTTGGGTTCTGGAATAAATATTTCTAGTTGTGAATATTCTATAAACAACGGTAATGATTGGGCATCTGCCTCTTACAATAGTAGTTATTGTCAAAAAACTGCTTTGTCACCTGCAGTAAATATTAGTATTAAATTTAGAGTAAGTGATAATTTAAGTCAACAAAATACATCTATTGCAAGAAATTATACTTATGATAATATTGCTCCTGGTTGTATCATTGAATCAATAACCGAAATTGATAATTCAAGTTATCAATATGTGAATGGTTCTACAATATATTACAATACAATAACTATGGGTTCATTCTCAGTGAATGTTACTTCATTTGATAATGGTTCTGGAATGCAAAAAGTAGATTTTCCAAATACTGTAAGTAACGGGATAAATGATACTTCATATCCTTATTTGTTAGAGTATAATTGGGAAACAGATGACACTTTTGATGATAATGCGACAGTAACATCTTATGATAATTTGAATATTAGTAATACTTGTGATTTTGTGGTTAATCGAGATATTACTGAACCTTCTGGTGGAAGTGTAACTTATGATGATGGATTTTATAGTTTATCATCTGTTCAGGTTGCATTTTCTAACGGTACTGATTCTGAATCAGGTATAAATTCTTCGTCTGCAACATTAGAAAAACAAGAGGCTACTTTATCTGCTGGAGCATGTAGTTCATTTGGTTCATGGTCTCAAATAGGTTCAGCTGATCCTTCAAGTCCATATACTGATGACGCTCTTGAAGATGCTAAATGTTATAGATATAGATATAATATTTCAGATAATGTAGGAAACCAAAAATCATATAATTCATCTAATACTTTTAAATCTGATATAACTGCACCCGTAATAAACTATAATGCTAATAGTATTTCTAATGGTTCTTATTCTCAAGATTGGATATTTATTAACGTTAGTGCCACTGAAGAAAATATAGACGCAGTCAGAATAAACCTTAATGGAGCATGGAATGATTCTTTATCTTGTTCTGGTTCTGCACCAGATTTTGATTGTAATTTAAATATTACAGATTTAAATGATGGAAATTATTCTTTTTATGTTTGGGGTAATGATACCGCAGGAAATTTTAATATAAGTTCAAATAGAACTGTTATATTAGATACAACTACTCCTATTATAACATGGGAACTTCCAACACCAACTAATGAAGAAGCAATAGATTATAGTGATCTTTATTTGAATACTACCATAACTGATGCAAGTAATACTTCTGCATTCTTTGATTTTGATAATACTTTAGTTGCTTATTGGTCTATGGATTCTCATAATTCTACAGGTATTTATGATAATTCTTCTTACAATAATTTTGGTTCATTTAAAGGAGAATTATCAACTTCTAGTATTATAAGTGGAAAATATGGTGAAGGGTTAGAACTTAATGGTGTTGGAAATTACGTTAATTTTGGAAATGATGCATCATTAAATCCGGAAACCAAAAATTTTAGTGTTGCAATGTGGGTGAAAGTAATTGAAACAAGTGGGTATGCAGGAATTCTTACAAAAGGTTTTACTCCAGCTTATGGAGTTTTTTATACTTCTACTAATGATGAAATAGGTTTATATGTTAAATCTGGTTCTGCCCACACTAAGATAGTTATTTCTTCTTATTATGATCAATGGATATATGCTGTGTGGACTGTTGATAGAACTAATGATATACAAAAATCCTATTTAAATGGAAATTTTAATACTCAAACAACAAATGCTATTGTTGGAGATGTAACTTCTACTTATAACTTTAATATAGGAAGATATTCTTCTAGTGAAAGTCAATATTTTGAAGGTTCTATTGATGAAGTAAAAATATTTAACAGAGTTTTATCACCAGAAGAAATTAATGCAAGTTATAATAATGGGAAATATAGATTATATAATAATTTTACTAATTTAAGTAACGGAATTTATAATTATTCTGCTTATGCTATTGACCAATTTGGAAATTTAAAAATTTCCGAAGAACGATCTGTAACAATTTTCGCAAATCAAGCTCCAACAATATCCTCTCTAAGAATTAATCCTCTTGTACCTCATAGTATTGATAATTTAAGCAGTTATTGTACTGCGTCAGATATTGATAATAATAATGTTAGCTATTATTATAAATGGTATAAAAATGGAGACCTAAATATTACTGGAGAATTGTTTGGTAACTATAGTTCAGATGTTGAAGTTAATGTTTATAATTTAAATTATACTAATACTGTTGAAGAAGATAATTGGACTTTTTCTTGTTTAGCTAATGATGGCTGGTTAAACAGTTCATGGTCAAATATAACTGTTGTTATTAGTAATAATACTGTTCCTGTTGTTTCTAATGTTATTTTGAATTCGGGTAGTGAGTTGAATGTTAGTGTAGACAATTTAAGTGTGAGTTTTTCTTCTAATGACAATAATGGAGAATCTGTAACTAATATTACAGATTGGAGAAAGGAAGGGAAAAGCCTTGCGATTTTAAACATGCCTTTTGAATCTAATTCTTCTGTTATTGCAAAAGATTATTCCACATCTGGGAATGACGGATCTTTAACTGGTCATGCCCCAACTTGGACATCTTCTGGAAAAGTTGGAGGAGCATATGAATTTGATGGCATTGAAAATTATATTGATTGTGGAAATGTAGAATCTGCAAATGGATTAACTAATATAACTGTTTCTTTATGGGTATACTCTACAAATTTTGTTCAAGATGGGATGCTTGTTGTTAAAAATCCTGCTAATGTTGTTTGGGAATTTTATTTAGAAGCTTCTTCTTTAAGATGGAGAGGTGGTAGTATTGCTAAAACATTAATTGCAAGCTCTCTTCCAAGTAATAATAATTGGCATCATTTAGTAGTTGTTCAATCTGGAACTGATGCTACAATGTATATTGATGGTCAAGTTAAAAGTAATAATAATGTAACCGCATTAGGTTCAAGTTCAGAAAATATTTATATTGGTAAATATACAGGTGGTTACAACTTTAATGGTTCAATAGATGAGGTTCAAGTTTATAATTATTCTTTATCTTTTGAACAAATTAATGTTTCCTATCACGCAGGATTGAATAATCATTCTGTGCAAACAATTGTTTCCAATGAAACAAAATTAGGAGATAATTGGAGTGTTGCGGTTACGCCTAATGATGGTCTTGAAGATGGAATTACTGTTTTAAGTAATAATTTAAAAATCATAAATGATGTTCCAACAACACCGAGTGTTTTAACTCCAATATCGGGAGCTTATAACAACACTATAGAAATTAGTTGTTCTGGCTCTTCTGATTCTGATAAGGATAATCTTACTTACGCTATTGAAACAAATAAAACAGGGTCTTGGACTGCTTTAGTTGAAAATGACGCTGATGGAAACTACTCGTGGAATATTAGTAGTTTTGGTGAAGAGAATAATGTTGATTTTAAATGTTTAGCTAATGATGGTTTTGATGTTTCAAATTATTTTAATCCTGAAGGAACTATTAATTTAGATAATTTAGCTCCAAGATTAATTTCTAAAGGAAGTAATCACACAATCAAATATGGTAATGTTGTTTCATTTAATGTAACTTTTAATGACTCAAATTTAGATACTTGTACTTTTGAATATTATAATGGTAGTGATTGGAGCAATACAACAAACAACTCTTGTATTTCTAATCAAGTTTGGATTGTTGAAAAAACAATTACTGCAACTCGAGGTATGTTGATTAATTGGTCTTGGTATGCTAATGATTCTATTGGTCAAATGAATCATACCACTTATGATAATTTTATTCTTAATAATAGTGTTCCTGTTACTTCAAGTATTGTTTTGAATTCTTCTTCAGGTAATAATTTTACTACTGATAATTTAACTGTTTCATTTACATCTTCTGATATTGATAATGATCATACAACAAATATTACTGATTGGCGTAAGAATGATGAAAGTATTGCTATTTTGAATATGCCTTTTGATACTAATGATTCATCTACTGTAAAAGATTATTCTAGTTTTGGTAATAATGGGTCTTTGACTAATCACGCACCAACCTGGACATCTTCTGGAAAAGTGGGTGGTGCATACGAATTTGATGGTAATGGTGATTATGTTGATTTAGGAGATATAGATAAAATAGATGGTTCCTCTGGATTGACTATTTCTTCTTGGATAAAACCAAAAAAACTTCCAACCGGAACAGCTCCTTCGAGAATAGTTCATAAAAATGGCGTATTTGGTTTTTATATTGAGGGTAATGATGGTTGTCCTAATTTAAATCCTGAAAGTATTGCTTTATGGATTTATTCTCAATCTAATCAATGTGCTGATAGTCCTACGGATTTAGAAATAGGTGTTTGGCAGTTTGTTACTGGAACTTACAATGGAACTCATACTAAAATTTATATTAATGGAGATTTACAAACTACTGTTGTAAATGATATAGCTCAAAATTTATTTTCTAATACAGAAAAGGTATATCTTGGTGCTGATGAAGATTTAACAACTAGATGGTTTAATGGTTCGATTGATGAAGTTAAAATATGTGATTTCGCTTTATTCCCTGAGCAAATAACTGCAGAATATCAAGCAGGTTTGGCTAACCATTCTCTTAATATGATTGTTTCTAATGAAACTGTTAAGGGTGATACTTGGAGTGTTACTGTTACCCCTAATGATGGTCTTAATGATGGCGTTAGTATTTTAAGTAATGATTTGATTATTGGGAATACTCCTCCAGTTACTAATAATATTATTTTGAATGCCACCAGTTTTTTAAATATTACTACAGATAATTTGACTAGTTATTTTAGTTTTAGTGATATTAATGGTGATTCTCAAGTTTTGAATGAAACTTGGTGGTATATTAATGACGAGCATAATCCTAATTTGGATAATTTGACAATTATTGATTCTGCCAATATAAGTAAAAATGAAGAGTGGATTTTCTCTGTTAAGGTTTATGATGGTGAGGATTGGAGCGAATGGATTAATTCTAGTTCTTTGATTATTGAAAACGCTGCACCTTTAACTCCAACCGTTTTAATTCCGATAACAGGAGCTTATAATAATACTATAAAAATTAGTTGTTCGGGTTCATCTGATGATGATAAGGATAGTTTATTTTATACTATTCAAACAAATAGAAATGGCTCTTGGATATCAATTGTTACAGATGATGCAGATGGTAATTACTCATGGAACATTAGTAATTTTGGTGAACAGAATAGTGTTGATTTAAGATGTAGAGTTACGGATTTTGTTACTTTTTCTGATTATTTTAATCCTGAAGGAACTATTAATTTAGATAATTTAGCACCAAGATTAATTTCTAAAGGAAGCAATCACACAACCAAATATGGTGATGTTGTTTCATTTAATGTAACTTTTAATGATTCTAATTTGGATACTTGTATTTTTGAATACTACGATGGTTCAGTGTGGAATAATACAACAAACACTAATTGTAATTCAGAAGAAGTTTGGACTGTTGAAAAAACAATTACTGCGACTCGAGGCATGTTGATTAATTGGTCGTGGTATGCTAATGATACTCTTAGTCAAATAAATCACACAACTTATAATAATTTTATTATCAATAATTCTATGCCTGTCATTTCTAATGTTGTTTTGAATTCTAGTAGTAGTTTGAATGTTACAACAGACAATTTAAGTGTAAGTTTTAGCGGTGTTGATGTGGATTCTGATTCCATAACAAATATTACTGATTGGAGAAAAGATGGTGAAAGTATTGCTATTTTGAATATGCCTTTTGATACTAATTCTTCTAGTATTGCTAAAGATTATTCTACTTTTAGTAATGATGGTTCTTTGATTGGACACGCTCCAACATGGATTTCTTCTGGTAAAGTTGGTGGTGCTTATAGTTTTGACGGCGTAGATGATTATGTTGATTGTGGAAATAATACGAGTTTGGATGTTGATGATATTACTGTTTCCGCATGGATAAAGCCAACAAGCATAGTAGGTTTAAATATAATTGTAGGAAGATATAAAGTAGGAATAGAAGAAAGAAGTTGGTTATTTAGACTAAGTGATAAAAAACTTCAATTGAGATTAAGCACTGATGGAACCAACAATATTGTACTAACAACAAATGATGACCTTGTTTCCTTAAATGAATGGCACCATGTAGTTTTCACAAAAAGCAACACAACACGTGTCTACGTAAATGGAATAGAAAAAAGTTTGGATAATAATTTTTCAGATAATTTATTCAATCCAACAACACATCTATTAATTGGAAATTACAATGGTACTAACCTATTTTTCAACGGTTTAATTGACAATGTGATAATATACAATCATTCACTAAGTACTGAACAAATCCAAGCAAACTACAATGCGGAAGTTATAGAACATCAAGTTCAAACACTTGTATCGGATGAAACTTCAAAAGGAAACACTTGGTCTATTAGTATTACTCCCAATGATGCTATTGAAGATGGTATAACTATTTTAAGTAACAATTTAACTATTGAAAACACTGCACC
>CAYWRI010000019.1:0-24735 GCA_964461035.1 uncultured Methanosarcinales archaeon
TGGGACACTGTTCTCAGAGCTCAAAAACTTAAAGTAAAAAAAATATATCTTTTCAAAGCATTTCTTGCAGGGTTTGCAGTTAGTTATATAACTCCCAGTGCAAAATTAGGTGGTGAACCTGTAAGAGCCGCACTATTACATAGATACGGTCTGAAATTTAATGAAGCACTTTCAGCGACAATTGTTGATAAAACCATAGAATTGATATTTTCTGCAATATTTTTTATAATTGGTGGAATATTATTATTACTTAATTATAGTTTACCTGCTGATTTAAAGTTAATCATAATTGTTGTATCCTTAGCTTTTGTTGCTATTCTTGCTTTTTTCATATATAGAATTCTTAATGAAAAAGGATTCATTTCATCAATTTTCAAATTTTTGGGGTTACATAAAACAAAAAGACTACAAAATTTTATACATAAAATTTATGATATTGAAAAAGTAATAATAAAATTTTATAAGCGTGACAAAAAACATTTTATTATTGCAATAGGTATAATGATAATTTCTTGGATTCTAATGTTTATTGAATTTAAATTAGCTATGGCCATATTTGGATTTAATGGAAATATTTTTCAAGTATTTTTAACTTTTACCTTAGTTGGCGCAGCATATTTAATTCCGGTTCCTCTTGCAATTGGAACTCTTGAAGGCGGACAAGTTGCATTGTATAAGGCTATTGCAGTTAGCTCTGAAATAGGTTTAGGAATAAGTCTTTTAACAAGAATTAGAGATTCAATTTGGGCAATCATAGGATTAATTATAGCCGCATATTATGGTGTTGTAGGCAAGAAAAAAAAATAAAAAATGGAAAATCTTAATATGTTACTTGGCGAAGGGCTAAGAATGTTTAAAAGACGATTAAGAATTAATTCTAATAATAAAAAATTTCTTCATAGATATTCTGGAAATCATTTAGAAATATGTTCTAAAATAATTGGAGATTGTTGGAATTCTACTGATAATTTTTTTATGACTTCAGCAGGTCATTTCTGCGAGTTTTGGGTGCGAGATTTCGCTTTTAATATTAAGAGTCTAATAGCATTAGGTTATGAAGAAAAATGTGAAGAAACATTACAATATGCACTTTCACACTTTATTAATCAGGGACATATTACAACAACAATTAATCCTCAAGGAAAACCATTTAATTTTCCAAATTATACTCCAGAAAGTCTTGCATTAATATTATATTCCTTAGATTGTTTAAAGAGCAAGAATCTTTTGAAGAAATATATGTCATTTCTTGAATCTGAAGCAGAATATGTTTTCAATAGAAGTATAGATAAAAAAACGGGTTTAATCACAAAAAAAGAGATTTATTATTCTTGTAGAGATCATATAAAAAGATATAGTTCTTGTTATGACAATACGATGATGGGTTTATTAAGCAGACTTCTAACCAAAAATAAAATCGAAAATCCTTTTTCAGAATTTGATTATGAACATATTTTAATTGATAATTTTTGGAAAAAAAACCATTTTATTGATGATTTATCCGGTTCAAATGATATTACAGGAGATGCTAATTCAATACCCTATGTTTTCTTATTAGATAAACCTAAATTTAATATAATGCTTAAAAAAAGCATTGAAAAGATTCAAGAATTAAAACTTGATATTCCATTAGTAATAAAATATTCTTCAAAAAAAGAATCAAAGGCAAACATTGCAGATATTTTTGCAAAAGATTATGAATCTGACAGTTGTTGGCCACATGTTGGATACAATTATATTAGCGCAGTTATGAGAGTAAATAAAAAACTTGCTTTAAAGTATTTGAATGCATATAAAGAGAAAATAGAAGAACATCACACATTTCCAGAAGTTTATTTTTATGATGGAACAATATTCAAAAGTCCATTTTATTATTGTGATGAAGCAATGTTGTGGTCTGCTAATCATCTTGCTTACTATCAAGAACTTAAAGTTGATTAGTTAATGACATAAATGATTATACTTTGCATTTAGAATGAGTAGATTGAAATTTTAAAAAAAAATAAATTAAAAAAATTACATTTGGCCTTTAGCTTTGTCTATCACAGGAAGTACTGCTTCAAGTTCTTCTTTTGATAGTCTGCCTAATTTTGTGAATCTATATTCTCCACCAGCGTTAGCATTTTCTCTTGATATCTGCATTTTTTTAGGACCATCATTGTAAGACATAATTTTTATTGTTATTTTTGTCTTTCCTAAAACTACAGAATCATTAAATAATTCTTTATCTAAACTTGGATCAAATGGCATTTTCTATTCCCCCATATAATATTACTTAATAAATAATATTTTATTTATTTATAAAGATATAATGTAATAGTATTTATATAGTTTTCGATTTCCCATACTTTAATATTGAAATAAACACATAAAAATTCTAAAATTTCTAGAATTCATTAAAATATACTTTACTTAGTTTATTTCAAGACACTATTTTTTTTTTTATTATTCTAGACAAACCCCAAAAACAAAAAACTATTTAAAGAAAATAATTAATATTTAAGTTATTATATACATATATTAGATTTTAATAGTTTATAGATTATTACACGTTATTTGTTATATGTACTTATAATAAACATATTTATTAACAAATATTACAAAAAAGAGGGTGAGTTGAATGGTTGATGATCTAATAGCACCAAGTAAACCTTACGAAAATAAAAAGAATGTTTCAGAAAATAAGGTAGAACCTAAAAAAAGGCGTTTCTTTGCAAAATTATTTGGAATAAAGAAACATTCTAAGAATAAACTGAATGCTAGATTAGCTGAGTTAAAATCTATTATTGATGAACCTAGTAAACCCATTTTGAATAAATCCGAAGTTTCTAAAATGCCTGAAAACACTATGAATTCTGAAGATTTTTTACAAGACTCTATAGATAATCCCTTTGTAAAACCTGAAATAAACAAATCAGAAGGTTCTAAAATAGAAGAAAAAAGCGGTTTTGATTTTTCTAAAGATGCTGATAAAAAAATGGATTTTATAACGGATACTGAAAAACAAATTAAAAAAGAAAATCAAAAACAAGATATTATGAAACCTGAAGAAGGTCATTTTTTAGATAGACTTGAGAAAGTAGACGACGATATTCAAATTGGAAACTCTGAAATAATTACTGGTACAAGTCAAAGTCCAACAAAACATCCTAAAATCGAAACACCTTTTTATGAACCAATAAATGATAATCCCCAAACTATTGAAGATATTGGATTTATTGATTCAAAGAATAAAACTGAAGATGATAGTTTTAGTATTAATCGACTAAGAAAAGCACTCGGAATATTAAAAGATAAAACAGAAAAAGATGTAAAAATAAATGAATTTAAATCATCTTTAGTGAATGAATCAGTTGATGAATCTGAACTTGTTACAAATTTGAATTTAGAAGAAAAACTCAATGCAAAAATTGAAGGTAGTCCTTCACAAATGCTTGAAAATAAAAAATTCTCTATAACAACAGATTCACAAGTTGATGAAGGAAAAGAATTTAAATTATCTGACGGAAGAATACTTAAATCAATTAGGGATTTGAGAAATGCTCTTGAAAATATACTCGATTCTGTTTTTGAAGCTCATGTAAAAGGAAGAAAAAATGATTTTGCAAATTGGATAAAAAACACTCTTGGAGATGTTGAATTAGCAAAAATTGTTAGAAAATGTAAAACTTCTAATGCTTTATTATCAATGTTTATATCTCTAGAAAAGAAAGAACTTGAAGAAGTAATGAAAGTGCAAGAAGAACAAATCTTACAAGATCATAAGAATTCACTTAAAGACATAAATTTTATTAGATCTGAACGAGAAAACATACTTGAAGAAAGAAAAACTTTTGATAAAGAAAAGAACTCTTTTGATTCTATTAAGAAAGAATATCAACTTAAATTAGATTCAATATGTAAAAAAGAATCAGAATTAGAGCAAGAAAAAAATAAATTAGGTCTTGAAACAGATGAATATAAACAAAAAGAAAAATTAATTGAAGAAGAGAAAAAATCTCTTGAAAAAACATATGATTCAGAAAAAACAACCCTGGTTAAAAGTTTGGATGAAAGACGTCAACAGTTCGAACAAGAAAAAAAGCAATTTCATGAAGAATTTGAACATAAATATGAAGAAATGAGAAATCAGTTAAATCAAGAATTCAAGATAAAACAAGAATCTCTGGAAAAAGCAAGAATAGATTATCTTGAAACTATTAAAAAACAATCTCTTGAACTTGAAAATCTAAGAAAAGAATTAATTAAACAAACTGAAGAGCATAATAAAAAACTCGAAGAAGATTTTAAATCTAGATCAAAAGAACTTGAGTCTGAGTTTAATGCAAAATTCATATCTCTTGAATCTTCATTAGAAGATAGAAGAAAGAGTCTTGAATCTGAATTTGAAGAAAAGAATCTTCGTTTGAAAGAAGAAAGAGAATCATTTATCGAAGAACAAAAACAAATAAATACACTTTATCATTCTAAACTAAAAGAGCTTAAAGTAGAAGAGAAAAAATTATTTGAAATGCAAAAAGAGCTTAAAGAGCAAGAGCTCACACTTGTTACAAAAGAGAATGAAGTTCGTAAGAAATTAGTTGAATTAAGCAAGAAAATAATGAAATCTAAAAATATTGAGCTTGAAATAAAAAAAGGAATCGATTCAAAAAATTTAATGCTTCTTGAACTTAAACAAAAACAAGCTGAGCTTGAAAATATGAAATTAGATCTTGAAAGACAGGGATTTCAAGCTTACTTAAATGAAAAACTTAAAGAGATAACTAATAGTGATTCTGAAGAATTAAAAAAAGAAATACCTCAGAATGTAGAAGATACTTTAACAATTTATAACTTAATTAGAGGTTGTAAAAAATTAATAAATGCAGGAAAACTCGATGAGGCTCAAAATATTTATTCAGGAATCAGAACCAATTTCTACAAAATGAATCTTCCTAAAGAAGAGAAACAGATGTTATTTAATGCCATTCGTGAATTATATACCGACATAAAAATAAAAGCTTTGTGATTTTTCCATGTTCTTTCTTTTATTTTTAAAATTTTATTTTTGACTAACAATAAATTTATAAAAACAATATGATAATCATTTAATATGATAAAGTTAGAATATTCAAGTATTAAGTTTATAGATTTTGATGATGAAAAAATAAAGGTAATGTTTAAACAGAGATATTATTTTTTTATAAATAAAATAGATTTAATAAATATTGGAAAATATAAATTAGATAAAAAGAATACTAATATAATTTTGTTTGACGCAATAGAAAAAAGAGCTACAACAATGCTTGATTCTTTAATAGATGTTGGTCTTGATAATTTGTTTAATTCTAATAAAGATAAAAAAACTATTTATGTTTATGAAGATCTAGTTCCTCTTATTGGAACTAACGAATTTGGACTTGTTGATAGAAATACCTCGATTCTTGAGATTAAGCCTGTCACTGGTTGTGATTTAAATTGTATTTATTGTTCTGTCAATGAAGGTATTAGTGATAAAAATGATTTTTTAGTTGAACCCGATTATATGATTTCAACAATAGCAAAATTATGCGAACTAAAAAAATCAGATAAAATAGAAATAAATATTGGACCTCAGGGAGAACCACTTTTGTATCCTGACTTAGTCTATCTTATTCAAGAATTAAAGAAAATTCCAAAAATATATTATATATCTATGAACACAAATGGCAGAACGTTGACTAAAAAATTCATAGATGAATTAAGTAAAGCTGGTCTTGATAGAATAAATCTTTCTATTAATAGTTTAAATCCTGAAACTCAGAAAAAAATATCTGGTTCTTTTTTTGATGTTAAAAAATTAGAAGAATTATTACAATATTCTCTTGGAAAAATAGAAATAATGTTTGCACCCTTGTTTATTCCAACAATAAATGAAGATCTGGAACCATTGATTATTCTTGCAAAAAAATACAGAAAAGAAAAACCATTAATAGGATTACAGAATTTTTTAAATTACAAAAGTGGTAGAAATCCTGTGAAACAGATAAGTTTTGAAAAGTTTTTCTTCATATTAAATAAATGGGAAAAAAAGCATAATGTTAAACTTAAACTTTCAGGAGATGATTTTATTATAAAAAAAGATAAAGTTTTACAAAAACCGTTTAGAAAAGGGGAAATAATTAATGCAGAAATTAGAATTCCTGGAAGAAACAAAGGAGAAGTCATAGCTGTTTCTAAAGATAGAGCAATAACAGTAAGAAACTGTGAATTCAACAAAAACAAGAAAATAAAAGTAAAACTAATTCGCGATAAACATAATATTTTTAGCGGTGTTAGAATCTAATATTTTTATTATTGGGTAGTAAAGAATACAAAATTTTATGAATGAATGTATTTTTTCATAAAAAATGAGAAATATTTTTGATTTCATCGGATTCCCAATGAATTCATATGGAACAACCGCTCAAAAAGATTTAGATAAATTTTCTAAATTACAAGAAGAAGGTCTTCTTGGGTGGCTTCAAATATATATTTTACCTGATACAAATAATTCTCATATTCAAAAATTTTGTGATAGAAACTTTAATATTATAATTCATGCAGCACACGGATATCATGGACTAAATTTTGAAAAAGGATTAAAAGATATTAACATAAAAATAATTGATGAAGCCTTTAAATCTGCAGATAAATTAAGTGCTCCTTTTTTAATTTTTCATCCAGGTTATACTTCAAACGATTTTAACATGAGTTATGAAGAAATGAAAGAAAATGATTATAATGTTTCTTCAATTTATGAATATGTTTTTAGAAACAAACCTGAAAAAACAAAAATTTTAATTGAAAATATGCCTCTTTGGATTGGAGATAAAAAAGGGATTTTTAATATGCCTGTAGATCCAATTCTTGATTTCATAAAAAAATATGATTTTGGTGTTTGCTTAGATTTAGCAACTATTGCATTAAATGCTAACTTTTTTCCAAATTATCTTTTATATCCTCCTGAAACAAAAAAACTTATTTCTAATAATATTGATCAATTATATAAACTGTTCTGTGATGGTGTAGAATTTGATTATTTAAGTGAAGATTATTTAAGAAACAAAGAACGACATCAAATTGAAATGTTAAATGAATTTATGACTTTAGATCCTGACGTATTTCATACTAGAGGAATTGGTTTTTCTAATTTAGCTAGAACACCCAGATACTTTACTAAGTTGAATTATTTACAATTAGCCTGAGTAATTCCTCACATTAGAAAAGAAGAAAAACCATTAATACTTGAAGTTCCAAATAATACTGATTTTCATTCTATTTACTTGAGTCAATTTCAAGAAATTATTTCATCCTTAGAAGATGAAAGAAAAGAAGCATAATATAAAATAAAAAAATAATATTACTTTGTATATTTAAACATTTGACCGGCCATATCTATAAATTCCTTAAATTCTATTTCAGGATTAATTAATAGATTGGTGTTTGCTTCGATGTTTATATCCCATCTTTTAGTATTTGGATTATAAGAAAGTTTAATAAGATCCACTGAATGCAAATCATAAACATTATCGTCTTCAGGAAAGTTTGAATCTTTAAGCATTTCAGCGTCTTTCAATCCCACATTAGTCACTTCTAATACAAAGTATCCTTCTGAATAATATTCAAGTTTTTTTAAATATCTATAAAGAAGAGCTTTTTCTGTATCTTTATAAAATTCGGTAAGTGTATCATTTTCATTTTTCCCTATTTTGGCTTTGAATTTTATATCATATTTATTCTGTCCATTTAATTCGAATATTGAGTTTGGGTTTCTCAATATTTCGGGGGATTGAGAACTTTTTGAAACATGAGTTTTAAGTAAGCTTTCTATCAACATACAGGGATTAACATTTCGGTAATTTACAGGTTCAACTCTAAACGCGTTTATTTCAGATGTTCTTTTAGGGAGAATAATTTTTCTATTATTTCCAGTCCCTTTTTCTCTTAACCATATTCTATTTAATTGAATTTCTTCAACTGTTAATTCTAATGGCTTTCCTTTTGACATTTTATACCTCCAAGTAATAATGCCTCATCCCTTTTTTAAATTAGAATAAAAAAATATAAAAAATAAATTATTTCTTCTTTTTCTTGGTCTTTTTTATTTCTTTTTCAAGATCAAGTTTATCAAGAAGTTCTTTATATCTGTTTCTTATAGTTACTTCAGTAACACCTGCAACATCAGCTACTTCTCTTTGAGTTCTTTTTTCACCATTAATTAAAGCAGCAACATAAAGTGCAGCTGCAGCAATACCTGTAGGACCTCTTCCTGAAGTAAGTTCAACATTTTGTGCTTGTTCGATTATTTCAACAGATTTTGATTGAGTTTCTGCAGTTAATCTTAAAGCTGATGCAAATCTCGCAATATAATCCGCAGGATTTGAAGGTAGAATTGTAATTCCTAGTTCTCTAGTTATAAATCTATAAGTTCTTCCTATTTCTTTTCTTTCTATTCCTGATGCTTCAGAAAGCTCATCAAGAGTTCTTGGAAGCTCAAATCTTCTACAAGCAGCATATAATGCGCCTGCAACAACTGATTCCATGCTTCTTCCCCTTACAAGCCCTTTTTGAACTGCTAGAGTGTATATTTTTGATGCTTCTTCTTCTACAGAAGATGATAGTTTTAAGAATGAAGATACTCTTTTAAGCTCAGATAATGCCAGTTTAAGATTTCTTTCAATAGCTGTTGAAATTCTCTGTTGCCATTTTCTAAGTCTCATAAACTTATTTTTATTTCTTCCTGATAATTGATATATGTCTGATTTATGACCTACATCGGTTCCAAGACCTCTATCATATTGAGTATAGGTCATAGGTGCGCCAGATCTTCGTTTTTTAGCAGATTCTTCTGCATCAAAACTTCTCCATTCTTGATCAAAATCAATCATCTTTTCTTCTACTACAAGACCGCAGTCTTTACAGATGATTTCACCTTTATCTTTATTCCAGAATAAATTAATTCCACCGCATTCAGGACATTTTTTAACGAAGCTCATTGTTTAACCTCCTATTTTGTCCAGATATATTAACACATATAAATTATATATTCTAAACAATATATATTGTATAATCGTAAGATTTAAAAGAGAAATGAACATAGACTTATAAAGGTTTCGATTTTTAAGACTATTGTTGAGTGATTTTCGAAAGACATATAAACTCTTTGATTTAGTTAAATATTACTTTAACTCCTCAATTGTTAATATTTACCTATTTATCTTATTTTGACTTATTTTTCTTTCTAAATATAATAACAAATGCAAAAAACAATAATATTGTAATAATTGAAATAACTACAGAAACTAATAAAACAAAATTCATTATATTAGTATCATTAAAATAGAATTTATAGGGATTTAATCTATTTTCTTTAGGAAAATACATACTTATTTTACCAAGTTCTGCAGCATATTCTAAATACAAAAGAGCAGAGCCCTTATCTGTTTTTTGAAGTGATTTTGCATATTCCAGATAACTTAAACCTGCAATAGGAAAAACATTATGACTTAACTCATTAGCCAACAAATTGCTTACAACTTGAAACTTATCTTCTAAAAAACCATCTATTTCAAAATTTGATAAAAATGCTGTGTTCAACATTAAATCTGCTCCAGCTTTAGCTTGTGATGCAGAATAAATACATAAATCAAATTCTTCTTTTTTTGCCAGATTTGAAGCAGTATCTATTTTATCATGCAATTCTTGAAATCCAACAGGCACAACTGTTTCTAAGTATGCTACTCTTTCTTGAGCTTCTATTATCTTTAATGCACACACTTTTCTAAGAACATGTTGATCAATTTCTTCAATTTTTGAAGATATATTAAAAAAACCTGTCCAAACATCTGCACTATAAACTCGTTCTCTAACATAAGCAACTAAATTAGGGGTTGAAGAATTTTCTTCTTCAAGTATTCTTTCTTCTGCTTCAATAAGTCGTTCTTTAACAATTTGTCTTGTTTGTAATTTCATAATAGAATTAATATTTTCTGATTCAACATTATCATTTATTCTATGAATGTCATCTTTAACAGTTTCAAGAATCTGCTTTAATGTTTCATTATTTGCATCTGAAAGTTCTATTTCAGAAAGAAAAACATTTGTGACAAAACAAAAACTTGCAGCAGAATAACTATTTTTGTTTTCTTTTGCATTAATAGAATTATTATAAGATTCATATGCTTTAAGAATTAATGATAATTTTTTATAATCTTCAACAAGACTAGTATTTGATGAATTTATAAAAAGTGAATGAGAAATATTTTCAAATCTTTTTAAATTTTCACTATGATTAAAATCATATTCAAAAGAGATATTATTTCTTTCTATTAAAAAATTTGTTTTTTCACATAATTTATCTGAAAATGATTTCATTGTTTCAGAATATATTTCAGGCATGGTCAATAAGACATTTTTAGAATAATTTTTCCCAGTGAAAAGGTAAAGAGCATCCATAATATTATATGCTCTTACAACACTTATTTTATTAAAGTAAGTTTCTAAACTTGCTTTTTGTTCTAATAAATTTTTAGTTCTATCTAATATATTTTCATTGTTATTACTATTATTAGTATCATTGTCACTATTTTTATGTTCAAAAATAGAAACAGCTTCAACTTCGGGTTTAGATAATTCTACCCATTTAGGCACTATAACTATTTTAAAATTATCTTTTTCAGCAGCAAGAATTTTCTCTTCTATTCCTCCTACAGGGCCAATAGTTCCTGCAGAACTTATTGTTCCAGTCATTGTTACAGTTTGATTTATTTCTAGATTATCTAAAGTTGCAATTGTAAGAACAGTCATTGCAGAACCTGCACTTGGACCACCAACTAAAGGTCCTGTTGAAGATATTGTATAAAAAAAATCTAAATTTGAACAATCAATATTAAGAAAATCACAAGAAAATTCTTTTGCAAATCTTGCACTAACCTGAGTATCAATATCTGTGAGTGGAAAAGAATCAAAAAACATTCTACCATTTCCAGGACGTATTTCAAGATCAAGATCTGCAACCATTCCTATTAAACTACCATTATTTTCTTCAGCACCTAAAATATATATGTGTTTAGATATTGCAAAGACATTTGGAATGATTAGTAACATGAAGCACATTACAAAAATTAAACTGATTATTTTTTTTACTTTCATAATATCACTTTTTTTTATTTTTTCCTCGAGATTCAACAATTTTTAGACGCTCAAAAACTTTATCTGTATTCAGACTAATTTTGTATCCTAACATAAACTTTTTATAAGCAACATCAAACACTCTATGATGTTTACTTTCAAGAGCTTGCTTAAACAAATGAATATCCACTGCTTTATCTTCTAATCTTTTTGAAAATTGACTAAGTCCAAAATCAATAAAAAAGAGTTCTTTTTTATCTTTTAAAATCATATTTGATGTTGTCAAATCACCATGTATTATATTAAGATCATGCATTTTTGCTAACATTATACCAACTTCTTTGGCCAGATTTATGTTGCTATCCAACACATCACGAAGTTTCACACCATCTATGAATTCCATTTCTATTTTTGAATTTTTATCACAAAATATTAGATTAGGAACATTAATCACATTATTTAATTTTTTCAAAACTTTAGCTTCTCTTCTTGTTCTTTTACTTATAAGTAATTCATTTAACTTCGTAATTCTGTATTTTTTATCTTGCCTATATTTTAGTATAGTAATTATTGATTTATCTGTTTTTTTGTAAATAACCGCTTCTGCACCTTCTTGTAAAATCACTAATTCAGACATATTATATTGGAACTAAACTTATTTTATAAGTTTTTTCAGAACTTTCTGTTTTTTTTGGTTTATCATTAATTTTGTAAAGAACAATATTGTCAAGAGCGGGTTTACCCTTTTCATTAATTTGAACACTCTGTATATTGTTAGATTTAGAAATATTATCAATAACTTCACATAAATAATTAAGAAAAACTAAATAGTTTGGATTCATACTTTGGTTTGAATCAAAATCTTTTCCATAATTTTGGGAAAAACATGCTCGGGGTGGTTCAATTATTAATTGATGATTTTTTCCATTTTCATCAATTTTTTTTAATACATATTCAATTTCTGTTTCATCGGGATGTAAAGTGGTTAAGATATTTGATTTATTTACTCCTTCATTCAAAACTATAATAATAGATTCCATGTTAGTTAATTCATATGAATACTCAGAATATTCCCAAGTTTTTCCCAGAGAAGCTAAAATTGTTTCAATTCTTTTTTTAGATTTTACATTCATATAATAAGAAACCATATCTCCATAATCAGTCATATCTGACCCTGGACAATAAAACTGTTTTATATATCTACTTTTGGTTTGTTTAGGACTTCCAGTTTCTTCAATGGGAACAATGGCTGTATCCATAGGCCCTATATAAATTGAATTAATTATATTTTCTGTTTCTGCCACTTATTGCCGATAAATCCAATTGTTTAAAAAACTTTTGTTCGCTCATCACTTTAAAGTCGATACATTTAATCAAAGATTCGTTACAACAGGGGATACCTCTCAGTTTTATAGCGGTATCCAAATTGTAATGACCAAAAATTCGTTTTGAATCTTCAAACTTGTTTGAAGGGCCAATCTGCGATTATTGTGTTGATTTGTGTAATACTCCTGAGCTCTGCTCAAAGGGATACCAAATCAATTGGATTTTTGTGTTTATTTTTATAAAAATATCATGAACGTAATTAATCAAGAAAATTAATAAAGAAGATAAAATTCTTGAGAAATGTGAAAATAAATAAAACTGTTTTACTAGGAACTCTTGCAATAATGTTTTCAGCATTATTATGGAGTATTGATGGAATATTCATAAGACCATCGTTATATGCTTTAAATCCAGGATTATTAGTTTTCTTAGAGCATTTGTTAGGATTTATCATATTATCACCATTTATTTATCTTGGTTGGAAACAAATCAAAAATATGACTAAAAAAAGTTGGATTGCAATCATAGGTGTTTCTCTTTTTGGAGGTCTTATTGGAACAATATTTATTACTAAAGCTTTTTTTGCAGCATTTCATGGTGAAACCTCATTAGCAACAATTATTATTCTTCAAAAGCTTCAACCTTTTTTTGCATTGGCACTTGCAGCAATATTGCTTAAGGAAAAATTACCTAAAAACTTTTATGCATGGGCAAGTTTAGCAATAGTTTCTGCTTATTTTCTTGCTTTTGGAAAAACAGGGTTAGATATAAGTTCATTAAATTTACTACAAAGTCCTGCATTATTTGCTTTAATAGCTGCAGTTTGTTTTGGAACAGCAACAGTTCTTGGTAAAAGAATTGTTAATCATCTTGATTTTAAAATAACTGCCGCTTTACGATTTGGAATAACTTCAATTCTAGGTTTTTTATACACACTTATATCAGGTACTTTAATATTTAGTTCTATAAACAATAAACAATGGAATCTATTAATTTTAATCGTTTTTAGTAGTGGTGCCTTGGCAATGTTTATATATTATTATGGCTTGAGAAGAACAACTGCTTCAACTGCAACTATTGCAGAACTTTTCTGGCCATTTTCAGGAGTTATTATAGATTATATAATAAATAAAAATGTTTTAAGTCCTATTCAAATAATATTTTCAATTGTTTTAATAATATCTTTTTATATGGTGATAAAAGAAACAAGATTAAAACTAAAATTTACTTCTAAAGTTGTTAAAGGTGATGGTAGAGGTAAAAAATTAGGTTACCCAACAGCAAATCTTGAAAATTATGATATTGATATACCTCATGGAGTTTATCTTGCAAAAGTAATAATAAAGAAAAAGTCTTTTAGCGCGTTACTTCATTTTGGATATAGAGAAACATTTAAATGTAAACCCTCCTTAGAATTATACATAAAAGATTTTGATGAAAACATATATGATGAAGAAGTTGATGTTGAAATAATTAAAAAAATAAGAGATGTTAAAAAGTTCTGTTCACCTGATGAACTAAAAGCTCAAATTAAAAAAGATTTAGAATTCTTAAATTTGAAAAAGAAATAAATTAATTTAATAAATTATTCTTAAAAAAGTTAATACCTAATTTATGCAAAAACCCACTGTTTTTGAAATAAAAAATCCTTGAGTTTTAGTCATACTAATGCATAGATTTAAGATTTAGGTTCTAGATGATGTCATTTAAATAGAAAAAATAAAAAAATTATTCTCGATATAATTCTTCGATGATTGATGCGAATGCAGGTCTTGTAATTAATATTCCTATAGTCACACCGGCCATTGTTGTTAAAGCAAATCCTTTAACAAGTCCTGCTCCAGCAAAATAAAGAGGAATCATTGCAAACATCGTAGTTGCATAAGCTGCAAGCATTATGAAAAATGCTTTCTTAAGTTTTTCTTTCCAACTTAATTTTACAGCACTTTTTTTATTTAAAGTTTCATCTGTAATAATTATTTGATCATCGACTCCAGTTCCAACAGCAACTAAAATTCCTGCTATTGCTGCAATATCAAGATTCCATCCAACAAGTGCTGCAAAACCTAATAGTATAAACACTTCTGAAATCATTGTTATTATTACGGGAATTGAAACTTTTAAATCTCTATATCTAATGAAAATTACTAATGCAACTCCCAAAATCGCAAGTAATCCTACAAGCATAACATTCTTAACGAATTGTGAACCCAGAGTTGGACTTAACGTATCTGTTTTCACTATTGATAATTTTACTGGAAGACTTCCGGTTATCAATATTGTTTGAAGTCGTTTCATATTAGTTATTGCGTCAAGTTGTGCTGCTTGCATAGTTGATCCAACACCTGAACCACTTATGCTTATTTCAGTAACAGGATTACCTTTTAATTCTGCACCAATTCTTAAAGAATCAACAAGTTCATCATCCAAGTATAATATTAATGATTCACTCAAGAATTCTTCACCACGTTCTGAAACGATTTCTAGGGTTTCAGTAGTGTCAGCTTGTTTTTGAGCTGCTTCTGGTGTTAATGAAATTCCAAATCTAAATCTACAACTAAAAACTTCAGATCCTAGAGCTTGACCACATGAACCATATTCAAGTCCTGATTCATCCCCTGATCTCGCAACATAAGTTATATCCTGTCCACCTCTAAAGATTATTTCATCACCAATTTTTGCTTCAAATTTTCCTTGTTTAGCAATAAGATCTCTTATTTCTTCATTTGTAATTCCTGCAACTTCTGCAAGAATATATTGATCTCCCGTTCCTGCAAATCCTTTAATCTCTCTGACAATAACATCACTAAGACCATAAACATTAAGTCTTTCTTTAATATTAGATAAAACTAATTCCATCTGATCATTTGTAGCAGGTTCATCCAGTTTAAGAAGAACTCTTGTACCACCTTGTAAATCAAGTCCTTTTTTAATATTGTTTACAGGGGCAGCATAAACTCCCATACCAATATCTTCCACACCAATTAACTCTTTAATCGTTTTATTTTGTTCAACAGTAGTTGTTATATTAACTGTTTTATTTAAAGTCTCATTAAAGACAGATTCAGTGTGGTCAATAAATTCTGTTTCTGGAAGAATGGTTATATTGTATTTTGGAAGTGCCGTAATTTTATATGAGTTATATTTATTTGTTAAACAAGTAAATACAATGCAAGCTTTTCTTTGAACTGTTTTCATAGTAAAACTTTGGTTTACTCTTAGTGTTGAAACAAAATCATAATATTCTTCAACATTATTGATTTTTTGATTATTGATTTCAATAATTACTTCTTTTGACATTGGTTGTGAATTTTCACTTAATTCTACACCTGCAATATCTGAAGCGCTGTTCTTTGTAACTGTTCTAATTGCAATACCATTACTTGTAAGGTTAAATTGCAATGCTACTAAAGCCAGTACTAATGCAATTATTAATATAACAACTCTTGCCCTTTTTATTATTCTTTTAACTGGTTTTACCATTATAAATCACTCTCCAGCTTCACATCTTTTAATATTTTTGACTCTTCATTTTCAGGAAAATCATTTTCTTCATTTTTCTGAACATATTCTTCTTTGTAATTAGGAATTTTATTAGCTTCTTTTTGTTGCTCAAAAACAGCATCTTCTTCCTTATTGCTTTTTGAAGTTTGTTTAAATTTATTTTCTGATTTGGTATCAGATTCAATTATTTTGTATCTTGGACTAGAAGACATTTTTTGATTTTCTTTGTTTTTTTTATTTAATGAAATCCTTTCTAAGTACATTCTTAAAATTCCAACATTTTGAATCCAAGTGTTTATTATATCAATTATAAGACCTATAAACAATATCAAGAATATTTGTTTTAACTCAGTTGATTGTGAAACAAATAAACCAACAAGAACAGTTATCATTGTAGTCATATTCATAGTTAGCCCTGTTTTCAGTGCACTATATATTCTATTCATGACTGTTCCTTTTTTATCTTTAAGAACTCGAGTACTCAAAAGTATATCTGAATCAACAGAATAACCAATAAGCATGAGAAGTGCAGCAATTCCAGAAGTACTAAGTTTAATTCCTGTAACATTAATAACTGCAAGTGTAACAACAATATCTGAAAATGCACAGAGAATAACTGCTAAACTTGGTGCAGGTTTTTTAAAAATAATAAAAACTACTGCAGACATAAATACGAATGAAAGTATTAATGCAATTAATGCATCTTTGAAAAAAGATGCTCCAAGATTTGAACCAATACTTGTTACTGAAATAGAATCAGGTTTATTTTTAATTTCAGGGTATTTAGCTTCCAAAAGACTTATTATTTCTTTACCTTGGTCTTCCATATCTGATTCGACAATAAATCCTCTGTTCTGTCCTGCTTCAGATAATTGTCTGACGATAATATCGTAATTAGGGAGAGAATCTTTTAGATAAGAAGACATTTCAACAATATTTAAGTCAGAAACGGTTACTGTAATTGAAATACCTCCACTTAAAGAATATCCTTTGCTAACAAAATCTCCTGTTTGAACTATATTCATTACAATAATTAATATAGCAATTAATAGAATTGCAAAAGGTATGATTATGAGTTGTTTGTATTTATCTTCATAAATTCTTTGTATCGTAGATCTTTTAGAGTTTCCTTGATTGAGATATGCAGTTTCTTGCTTATTTCGCTCTTTTTCTTTTATTATTTGTCTTCGTTCTTTTCTATTCATCAATACAACCCCTATCTTGCTTTAATGTAATTTTGTTAAGTTACAGTTAATTAAGATGATATTAACATACTTATTAACTTAAATTAAATATTAATATTGTGTATAATACTGAATATTAATAATTCATCAATTCCAAGATTGATAATTCATTTAAAAAGTTTTTTGGTTAGATTTTTTTAATTCTTTAATTTATAACTAAAAATAATCAAAAAAATATATAAACAGTTACTACTTTCTAATTAATAACTGGTGAAAACCATGGAACAATCAAAACAAAATTCAATAGATGGTGTGGCCGAAAATATAAGTGCGCTTTTTAAAATATATCCTGTTTTAAAAGAAATATGGGTCTATACCAACGAAATAGCAAAATCATCAAAAATTCTTGTTGCTCACAATCCCAGACATATGATGTGGGATGCTAAAACTGCTGAAATAATCTATTCTACAGAACTTGAGTTAAATAAATCAGAAGAAATAGGCCAAGCTAATATTAAACTTATAGTTGCTGCAGCATTACTTCACGATATTGGTGCATACTTAGGAGAATATAAACTTCATGATATAACTGGTCAAAAGCATATAATGAGTACTGATTTTCTGAGTAAATTTTTTGGTTCTATTAGAAAAAATTTAATTGACATGGATGAAATAGAGAAAATTGCAACTATTGTAGGTGAGCATAATAATTATCAACAATCGACAATTGAATCAAAAATACTTTATGATGCAGATACCTTAAATAAAGCAGGAATTCATGGAATATTTCAATCTTTTAATATTCAAAAAGAATTTGGCGTGAATTTACTTAAAGTAGCACAAAGAATGGTTGATGGAGTTAAGAAAAAACTAGACTCTAATTATTATTATACTTTAGCTGCAAAAAAACAGGATCAAAGTATGGGTGAACATGGTCTTGGCGGTTTAGAAACAACACAAATATATTGGGAAAATGTTCTTGATATTTTAAATGAAAGAAAATATATTTCGGCTGATGGAATATTAAGACCTAATAAAGAAATTAGGCTTTTCAACAATGAAAAAAGCATACAAGCCGAAGCATTTATGAGATTAGGTTTACAATATGGATCTTAAAAAAATAATATCTAAATTACCTAATGATTTTAGTTTACATACAAAGAGAGATATTTCTATTTTTACTAGTTCTGTTTTTGCTGAAACATATGTTGAAACAATGAATAAAATTTTCAATATAAATTTTTCAGCTGTTTTGTGGATAACAAGATCACGAAATAATACATCATTTTATAGATCTCAGAAAGAGCATGATCGATTCAGAATAATTATTGGTAAAAAACTTTTTTCTAAAAGATTTCAGAAAAAGATTTGTAAAAAATACATAAAATTATGTGATTGGATATTGAATTTTATTAATCAGTATCAGACAAAAAAAGAATTTTTTAAAAAAAGAAAATTATTTATAAAAAAATACAAAGAATTTTTTGCGTATCACCAAGCAATATACTGGGGGGGAGATTTTCTTCATAAAAATTTTCAGACTATGAAGAAAACAATTGATGAATTAACAGATGCTTATGCTTATGGTGAAAGAATTGTACCTCATGTTGAAAAATATCTTGTAAAAAGAAATTCAGATAATTATATTCATAAATTTAAACATCCTACAATGACTGATATTGGAATATGTTTTTTAAAACCAAAAAAACAGACAAGATTCATGCTTTTTTATTATGAATTTCTTCAAGAAACAGAAAATTATCTTCAGAAAAAAGAAAAAGTATTTTTTAACAACATAAATGAAGTAAAAGGAATAGGAATAAATAAAAAAATTGTGACAGGAACCGTTTTTCTTGCACATAAGTTTGATGATCTTATCAAAGTACCTAAAAATTCAATTCTTGTAACCTTTATGACAAGACCCAGCTATAATGGTATAATTTCAAAGTGCAAAGCAATTGTTACAGATGAAGGTGCAATACTTTCACATCCTGCTATTCTCGCCAGAGAACAAGGAATTCCTTGTGTTGTTGGAACAAAGTTTGCAACTAAAATATTTCAGACGGGAAATAGAATTGAAGTCAATTCTGAAACAGGTGTTGTAAGAAAAGTATAAGTTTTAGCAACACATTAGACTGTTGTATTATAATTTCTTTCCATATAGAACAGCAGTATTATTCTTTTTGTAACCATAATAATTAGGGAACTCATTGATTAGTTTATATCCTATTTTTTCATAGAATTTTCTTGTATTTTTCATAACTTTATTTGTATATAAGCAAACTTTTCTAAAACCTTTTTTCTTAGTATAATTTTCAATAAAAAACATAAGCTTTTTTCCTATACCTTGTTTTTGAAATCTCTTTCTTACTGCCAACCAATAAACTTCACAATGTTTATGACCTGGGAAAAAAGGTTTTAATGAGAGATAACCTTTAATTATGTTTTTATCTTTTAAACCAAAAAATATTTCATCACCTTTAGTTATTCTTTCTTTTAATATCTTTTTATAGTCAGATAATTTGAAATTTGGTTCTAATTCATGTTCTGATTCAAAATCTATTTGAGCCATTTCATTAAAATGTCTTTTATCTAATTTTATTATTGTCATTTTATTTTAATAAAGAATTAATATAAACATATATTTTCTGCCAAAAATTAAGATTTACAAGATTTATTTCAAAACTTTGCTCTTTTGAATATTGTCTGCCTTTTTCATCATTCCAACTTAAATGAACTGTAAATGAATTTAAATCTTTATTAAGATTTTTACCCTGTCCTTTTATTAAAAATAATTGATCAATATTCATTTTGTCTAATTCCCAATGTTTTTCTATTCCAGAACCTGTAAGATCAATAACAAGATTTAATGGTCTTGAATATGATTTTATTGTAAGATTAAGATTAATATTTATGTTGTCATTAAACTCTGCAGTTTTAGGATATCCTAAATCTAATTTTATGTCGGGAACATCTATAACATTAAAATTTATATATTCTCTTTTTTGTATATCCGAATTGGATATATTAATTATGTATGTTTGAAGACCAATATTGTTAAAAACAACATCAAAACTAACATTTTCTTCAGAGTTCTTAGTAATAGAAATCATTTTACATTTACTTAATATGCATGCTTTAAGATTATTTAGTTTTTTATTACCATTATTCGCAAATTTACAATCTATAGTGGATAGTTCATTTGTAAAGTAATGAGATTTGATATCACAACTAACACCAACTTGACTTGAATAAGCATTAAGATTACTTTGTGCTTCACTAAGTAACATATTATCAATAAAACTCTTTGAATATTTTATTCCTCTTACAGATACATTAAACTCGCTTTCTTTTGAAACATTATAATTAGTTGATACTATTACTGGAAATCTATGAAGCGCTTGTTTATTTAATGAATTATTTACTTTCACAATCCATCTTACACTTTTTGTATTGTATGGTGGAATTAATAAGAATTGTTTTAAATTTCCAATAATTTCCATTGAATTAACATTACTTAATTGAATAGATATTGCTTGAAGTCCTGCTTCATTATTTTTTACAAGAGCATCAATAACATTATATGATCCGGGAGTTATGTGATTAGAAAGAGTTTCTATTGTAATTTCGGTTCTAGGAAAATCATAAGCACCTATATTAGTAACTTCGGTTTCAAAAGCAAGTGGTGTTGCATCAATTTCAACATTACCACCTGTTATTCTAACATTAACAGAATCTGTTGTTGCTTTTTCAGATCTTGAAAGAACAATATGATTAGAATCAACCCAACCAAATTGACTATATGTAACATCAAAAGGAACCCAGCCATATTCTGGAAAATAAACTTCTGCCCAAGCATGATTTCCAAAATCTTTAGTTATATCTGTAAAAGCCATACCTGAAATAAATCTTGAAGGTATTCCAACTGAACGAGTCATTGCAATAAAAAGAGTTGTTATTTCATCACAAACACCTATTTTATTATTGTAAACCCATTCAGAATCCTGCACTACTCCTTCAGTATCTGGACTGATTAAATATGCTATATTTTCATTTACCCATTTTGCCAAATTAAAAGAAGCTTCAAACACTCCTTCAGAATTTTGAACTAATTCTGCAGCTTTATTAGATATTTGTCTAGACATAATTATTTTTTCACTTGATTCTGTATATTTACTAAATTCATTAGGGATATTACTTATGGGAAACTTGGGATCTGTTCGTATAATTGGTCTATCTTGTTTAATCATAAGTCCTGAATAAATAACATAAGTTAGTTTACTTTTAATGTCATTTTGACCATATTCAAATTTAACACTTTCATTTATGTATGAAATATCTGGATTAGGATTAAAATGCATTATATCCACATTCTTATTTTCTCTAGGATACTGACTTAAAGATATTTCAGCTTTAATAACTCCACCTCTTGGCCCAGTAAGCGTTACATTTCCAGATATATCTAAATTTAATTCAGTAAAACTTCTATAAAAAGGAAAAGGTTCTGTAATTAACTGAGTTTGTGCTTCACTTGCAAAAACAAAAGCACTTAACAAAGTAATCAAGCTTAATAAAACTAATATTTTTTTTATCATAATTATTTCATCTAATTCTTTTCATTTATAAAGTTTATTAGGATTTTTAGCAATTAGTATCCAAAATTCCATACCAGAATGGAAAAATATATAAATAATGGGAGTTGTATCATAATTAAAAATAATTATTAAAAATCAAGTTAGAGGTGCTAAATTATGGTTGCAATGTCGGATGAATTAAGAAATTTATTAACAGAAGAGTCATTAAATTCTATTGTTAATGCAGGCAATATTGCTAATGGACATCTAAGTCCAAAAGAAGAAGTAAATACTAATATAAATATTAATGGTGAAAATAATTTAATTCACGAAAATTTATCTAAAAAAATCTCAAATGATTGTGAAACCAATGTTGATTATTCAGAATTAAAAAAAGAACTTCAAGAAATAAAACAAGCTCTTAACAATAGAACTAAGAATTATGATAATAGGATGAATGTTTTCTCAGCTAAAATAAATGATTTAGTAAAAGCATTTAATTCTATCGAACAAAAGGTTTTTGATTTAGATAAAAAGATTGATAACATTAAAGTTAATCTTTGTTCTAATCCTAATGTATCTGTTAATCCCGAACAAGTTCAACAACAAAATGAAGTAAAAGCAATTCCTACACAAGCAGATTATAACAAGGAAAAACAAAGTGTGGGAAGAGGACGTGGAAATAATTTACCTCCAGAATTATCCATGGAAAGTGTTTTCAATTGCAATGGTAAAAAGTTTTAAATTATTTTTCTTTTATTCTTTTTTTCTAAATTTTGACATTATGTACAATAGTATATTAAACTCTTTCTGTAATTACTTTAATTAATTTTTTCTTCAATTCTATGTTTCTAATATGAAAATATACTACTTGGAAGTGATAAATAAAGGAAAAATTTATAAATAAAGCGAGTTCACCCATTTTATGGATTATATGACTAAAAAGATTATGGGGTTAGATGTTAATATTTTTATGAATTCGCTCCTTTGGAAAGGAACATCTGTGAGTCAAATTGAGAGTTCATTAAAATCTCATTTAAAAGGATACAATATTGATAATTTAGCCATAATGCCTGATTTTACACCTAGTAATTCACTTCCTATAGGAACAACTATGAAAGTAGATGATAATATGCCTTTAAATCCTTCTTGGATAGGTATGGATATAGGTTGTGGATATAGATTATTTTCTATAGATTTAAAAAAAAAGAAACTAGAAAAAAATCGTAAATTAAATACTTCTCGTATTCAAAAAATAGTAGATGCTATTGATACTGTTATTCATAAAAGGAGAAATATTTCTCCAATAGAAAGAGCTCGGCAGTTTTTTGATGGTTCTAATGCACTCATTAATAAGTACTTTGACTCTTCATTCAATCCAGATATTACTTCAGAAAGTAAACAAAGTATTGCTAACAACTTTGGCAGTATAGGTAATGGTAATCATTTTATAGACTTATTTATACCTGATGTTATAAAAAATCAGCAACATTTTAAAAATCTCGGTTTAGATCCTGATAAAGTCTATATTCTTATTCATACAGGAAGTAGAGAACTAGGATATAAGATAAATCAAGAATTCACATCACGATTTCAATCAAATACTAACACTCAAGAATTTAATTATTCATACTTGAATGCTGTTCAAACTGCTTTAGCATATGCTCAAGCAAACAGGGCTTTTTTACAAGATGAAATAGCAGAATCTTTAAATTTGGAAGGCACTCTTCATTTAGATTTACCGCATAATGCTATAGAACTAGTAGGAGGAGGAAAGAATAAACAGTATTTAGTGAGGAAAGGTGCAGATTTTTTAACTAAAGGTTCTTTAGGTATAATTCCTACAACATTTGCAGGTGATGCTCATTTAGTGATAGGTTTACCAAATACTGAAAAAACTAATTATAGTAAAAATCATGGGCTGGGTAGAATGTATACAAGACAACAAATGTTTGGAAAATATGGTAGAATTAACAAATCTAAGTTAAACAAACTTTTTCCAAAGGGAATAATTAGTAATGTTTCTCCTCAGGAACTGGTTGAAGAATTGCCAAATGGATATAAATCTCCTCAAAGAGTTATTGAATCTTTTGAGGATACAAAAATGGGTTATGTGCTTGCAACACTTAAACCCTTAGCAGTCATAGTTGAGAGGAAAAGAAATGGAAAATAAGCAGAAAGATTATATGGGTATTTCTGAAAAAGTTGCAGATTATTTGATAGAAAATGAGCATTTTATTCGTCCTAAATTATTATTTAATGATTCAAAGACAGCTACTTTAGTGGAACTTGCTTTAGGAGTTGTATTTTCTGAAGAAATAAATCATATCAATGAGATTAAAAAAAAATATTTAAATGAAGAATTTTATGGATTAATAAATAGCTCTCTTATAGCACAGTATTCTAATAAGAAATAGTTTAATAGTTATTGTCTAAGATTCCAACCTTGAATATTTTCAATATCTATTCTATATTCCTTACCTTTATATTCAAAATTAGCAAAATTAGATGGTATTGGTTCCATAGTTCCCTCGGGAGGGTAATTCTTAAGCTTTTGGCTTGCTTCAATTATCGCAGAACGAAGTTTACGAGTAAACTTTTTATTCATATGCTCTTCTGATTTATAGTATAATGCTTCCATAGCAACTCGAACTTCTAGAGTTGTTACTCCATTGTCGCTTGGGGCAGTTAAGGGTACTGAACTGTCTGTCCATACCATGTTATCTCCAACTTGGATTTGAACTCTCATTCTATTGAATCCTTCTTCATTAGTGTTCGTTTGATCAGTTACTGCATCCTTAGCTTCAGCTCTTTCTTCTGTTCGAGATAGGAAAAGGGGAGTAAATATTCCATTATTATCTAGGGGTGAAGCTTGTGGATTTAATGCAAGTTCTTGTAAAAATAAACCAACGCCTAATGTTAGAAAACCAATTGTGGCTAAGTCTGCAGGATCCGGTATTGCTGCTTGAGGTCCTGCATTACCTGCTATTGCGCAGACGCCCATATAATTAAATGCA
>CAYWRI010000020.1:0-3887 GCA_964461035.1 uncultured Methanosarcinales archaeon
AGGTATATGACTTGTAAACCATTTTTATTAAACCTTAGAAAAACTCTTATTGTTAAATATCTTGATACTTATGAATCAAATAAAGAACCCTTAGTTCTTATTTCACATTTTTGGAGTTTTGCAGACGCATTTGACAATTTTAACACAAAAACTTATTTTGATTCTTTTTTTCATGAAATAAATTCAAGAGATTTTTGGATAACAACCATGCACGAATATGTTGAATGGAAAAAAAATATGGCTTCAGTAAATTACGATCTTGAAGAAAGAGATTCTGAAGTTGTAATTGAATTTAATCATTGTTTATCTGGTTTAAGTTTTACTGTTTCTTCTGATAAAACAATCTTTAGCAACTGCGATATGTTTTGCCAAGATAGATTGTGCATAATTAAAGGTAGAAGTTAATAACTAAAATTAATTTAAAAAATTAATAAATTAAGAAAAAGATTTATGCACTATAACCCATAAAGTCAATCTTATTAACAATATCAAGATAGTCTTTTGCAGCACGATTAAATTTTGCATATTCAAATATGCTTTTTCCAACCATTGGACTTTCTTTGAGTTTGCTACTAATTCTAACAGGCGGAGTAACAACATCTTTGTATTTTCTATTTAAGAATTTTAATGACTCCTTGCATATTTTATTTCTTCTATCAAATAATGTTGGAACAACTGCAGTAATTTTAAGATCGTGTTCAAAAACTTCATTTATAGTTTCAACAGCTTTGTACATTTTTTGTAATGCATCAAGTCCTAGAAAATCTGTGCTAACAGGAATTATTGCTTCTTTTGCAAATAAAAGTGCGTTTTGATTTAACAATCCTAGAGACGGAGGACAATCAAGAAGAACATAATCATAATTTGATTCTTTAAGTTCTTTTAATTTTCTGATTAGAGTCATTTCTCGACCAACAAAACCTGTCATGACAATCTCTGCTTTTTCAAGAGTTTCTTTACTCGTAATTATATGAAGATTTTCATTCACTTTTGTAATACAATCTTTATATGTGATGTCTTTATCGACGAGTAAATTGTACATATCTCTCTCTGATCTTTTATTAAAACAAGTTCCAAGATTGCCTTGTGCATCAAGATCAAGAACAAGAACTTTTTTACCCATGTTTGCAAGTCCTGCAGCTAAGTTTACTGCCGTGGTCGTCTTTCCGACACCACCTTTTTGATTTATTATCGCTATTTTCCTCATAAACACATCACCACATAATGGGTACACACTAGGTTATATATAAGTCTTACGTTACTTTAGGACTAGACTTTGTTTTATTTGATTCGCAAAAAAGCCAATACTATAACCCCTGCAAAATCAATGATTTTTGAAATCAAAAACATAGTTTTGGGTCATTATTAGTTTTCAACTAATAATAAATTAAAAACATAGTTAGTCATGCTAACGCATAAATCAAAAATATGTTATTTTTGGTCATTATAATAAATCGAAGATTTAGGTTGGGGGGGATGTCATTCTGTCTGTTTTTTCAGTCTATTGTGAAATCCCCTATTTCTGAAGAAAGATTTATATTGCAATTCCCCGACGATAAGTAATATGGGCAAACATCATATATCAAAGAGGTTTTACAATAAATATAATAATTGATAAACATAAAGGTTGCGGATTTTTGGGCTATTATGAAACCCTTTACTTTTTTTGTATTTTATACTTTGATTTTTAAAATAATATTAATTGAATAAGTTGTCTAACCAACTAAATAATTTTTGAAATAGATTTTCATTATTCCCTTTTCTTTTTAAAGAATTCAATGCAATTTGGCATTCACGACTTTTTGAATCAATGCATTTACAATCAATATCATCTGTATGAATACATTCTGAGTAACATTTTCCATCATATATGCATTGTAAATCTCTTTTTTCAGTGACTTTAAAGTTATGAATGTTTGTTTTTTCACAATCTAAATCTTCTATTAATTTACAATCTAAATCACAAATATTGTCTTTGATGCCGTCACAATAACCATCTTCTGAACCAGATTTACAATCCTTTGGACAAATTTCAAAATTTTCTCCAACATTACAAACATTATCTCCACAAACACTTTCTTTGAAGTTTAAATTCATTAGTTTAGTTGGTTCTTGTATTTCTTTATTTTCATTGTCTATACAAATAGAACATTCATTTGAATATATTGAAGAACACTTTTCAGAATTTTTTATTGTTTTTGTTCCATAACCATTTTCAGAACAATAATTAAATTCTGTTCCAACTTTACCTTTTAGAAAATCCCACGCATTAACGCTAGTTCCATCGGGCAAATCACAAATACCAATTTCTCCTTCAGCTGTTTTTTGAATGGAAAAAGTATATCCGCTTTCTTGACAATAAATGACTGATGGATTTCTAATAGCGTTCACACAAGATGTAAGAAATATTATCATTAATATTGATATAATAATTTTTTTTTCCATTTTAACTCACAAAGTAAGATGATCCTAAACCAAAATGACAATTTCCATATGCTATTTTTCCATATCCATTTTCATTCCATGAAGGACCCCAACTATTTTTTATTATCCAATAGCCTCCTTCAGGTAAAGTTGAGTCATCTTGATATCCTACTAAAACGATTGCATGACCATTATTAAAATATTCATCACATCTTCCAATCCCTTGATTATCAAATTGCATGCCACTCCAAGTCATTGAAACTTCTAAAGGACCATAAGTGTTAAGTGCATTTTTTAAGTATGATTCAGAATTAATTTTACCATAATTATTTATAGTATATCTTTCAGAATTAATAGGATATGAACAAGGAACATTAGCTGCCACATAAGGAAAAGATTCCTCAAAAATTATTCCCGTATTATTTACATAACTAATTCCTACACTTTGACTTGCTCCTCCACAATCACCATTAGGTGCACAGGATACTAATTCTTGTTCAGATAAATCAATGTCTAAAAATGCATTATTATTTAATATATTATTTTGTGATTCTACTAAGCCTAGAGTTGCAAATGCCCAACAAGAACCGCAAGAACCTTGATTTTTGACAGATGTCATCCAATTTTGTTCATTAACATTTCTCCAATCAAAATTAGGGGGAATTTCTTCAAGTAAGCATAATCCATCACAGCAAGAAGAAAATAGCCAATCTCCTGTTTGAGGATAAGAGCCATAACAAATTGTTTCTGTTTCAGAACACATCGTTCCTCCAATATATTCACAATATTCCTGTCCTTCATGCACTGTCCAAATTCCATTTTCGCAAATTTCAATAAGATTATCGTTAGGATTCAAGTCTATAATTAATGGTGTGTTGTCAATCATATCCACTTCATCATCGCAATTATTATCTATTCCATCACAAACTTCAGGAGCATCTGGAAATATTGATTCATTATTATCATCACAATCAAGTTCTTCTAAAAAAGAATCACAAATATTTGCATTATTAAAACCATCTCCATCATTATCGCATATTATTCCAGATGGACATCCACAATAACTACAATAATTAATTAATTCTCCTCCATAACAATATAATGGTTCTGTTTCAGAACATTCGCCGTCCATTGTTCCATCGTAGCAGGTTGTTTGGTTTGTTTGGTTGTTTTCTTGGTTGCATTTTCCTTGGTTGCATCCGTTTTGGCAGGTTTTTAATTCTGAGATGTAGTTGTTGTTTTCGTAATTGTTGGGTTGGCAGTAGTATTCGAGTAGTAGTGTTTGGTTGATGCATGTGTCTGTGTGGTTGTATGTTAGTGTTGTTTGGTTTTGTGTTTGTGTGCATCCGTAGGTGTTTCCTTGTGTGTAGTAATTTTGGCCGTTATCAGTATCGTAGCAGGTTGTTTGGTTTGTTTGGTTGTTTTCTTGGTTGCATTTTCCTTGGTTGCATCCGTTTTGGCAG
>CAYWRI010000020.1:3987-23959 GCA_964461035.1 uncultured Methanosarcinales archaeon
GTTTGTTTGGTTGTTTTCTTGGTTGCATTTTCCTTGGTTGCATCCGTTTTGGCAGTAAATATTTGTTTCTGATCTGAGTATTCCTCCTGTTCCATTTGGTCCGTCGGGGTTGCAGTACCATTCGTATAAGTGTGTTTCATCTTTGCAAAAATCTGATTCAGTTTTTCTACTCCAATGAATTCCATTCCATTGAGAAACATAAACTTCTCCTAAAACATTATAATTTATTCCATTATCTGTTTCATAGCAATTTGAGCACATATTAGTTTCAATATTACAAATTTTATTTGAAGGACAATCAGTGTTATTTGCGCAAGATTGATTTAAAGGTTCATGTTCTTGGTTGCATTTTCCTTGGTTGCATCCGTTTTGGCAGGTTTTTAATTCTGAGATGTAGTTGTTGTTTTCGTAATTGTTGGGTTGGCAGTAGTATTCGAGTAGTAGTGTTTGGTTGATGCATGTGTCTGTGTGGTTGTATGTTAGTGTTGTTTGGTTTTGTGTTTGTGTGCATCCGTAGGTGTTTCCTTGTGTGTAGTAATTTTGGCCGTTATCAGTATCGTAGCAGGTTGTTTGGTTTGTTTGGTTGTTTTCTTGGTTGCATTTTCCTTGGTTGCATCCATTTTGGCAGTAAATATTTGTTTCTGATCTGAGTATTCCTCCCGTTCCATTTGGTCCGTCGGGGTTGCAGTACCATTCGTATAAGTGTGTTTCATCTCTGCAAAAATCTTCTTTTGAATAATTATTTCCACTTTTAGAATATATCAAAGTTCCTTGTTGAAAGTGATTTTTTCCACCATCCGTATCTGAGCAGAAATCATCATTTTGAGTTTTTATTCTGCAATTTTTATCAATATTTTGAGTAAACATATTTACTTCTTTAGAAATTTCTTCTTTAATTGTCTTTGCGTTTTTTTCAAATAGGTCTATACTAGTGTCGCTAGTAAAAACATTTAATTTTAGTTTTGTGTTGGTTTTTAGTTTATTGACTTCTTTTTCGAAACAAAGTTTATCAAAATCATTTAGTTTTGATTCATAATTGTTTATATGCGTTTCAACATTTGAAAGAATTTCTTCAGAAAATAATTCGACTTCATTTGTCGATCCAGTATATTTAATTGCTTGACCTGTAGAGCAACCGGTGATAACTATAGATACAATTATAATTAGAAATAAACTGACAATCACGTTACTTTTAAACTTCAAATTTAATATCTTTAACACCTTTTATTACTTAGCTTACCATACTTAATTATATTAAATGTATTTGTTATCTTAGTAACGCATATATATATATCTTTCGTTTTTTTTTTGGGTGTGTCCCTTTTAAAAAAAATCAATCAGAAAGTGGCTTTTCAGAAGACAAAAAAAGAACAGGCGGGAAACTTGGACAGAAAAGATCTGATAGAATATACACTGCAAACATTCTCACATGATTATGGCACAAAATATGTTTGCTAGCAAACTAATTCTGTTTCACCACCTGTTTTTTCATAAAGTTTATATATTTCCTCATCTTTAGTGATATTAATATGAATAAATACGTCAATAAACGAATATTGAATTGGAATGTATTTAGCATATGCTCTATTCTATGTATTTTCAAACGTACACTGACCGTTACTTGTTAAAGATCAGGGGTGTGTTTTATTTTTCTGTGAATCTTTTTAACACCCTAATTGAAAAGTATAGATTGTAGAATAAAAAGGTGAAAAAAATGAATGCCGTACAAAGAACAGAACAAGATGTAGTGCATGTTGAAGAAGCGTATCCTCAAGTTACAAGTACAGTAACCTTAGAAGATGAGTCTTTTTCAGAGAATGAATTTTTAGATTTTATTTTAGAAGAAAACACCTTTGAAATACTTATGGATGAATTCATTAGAGCCAAATGTTCTCTTTTTGAATTTTACGGTAGACCTTGTTGGAGTTTAAGCTCTTCAGAATTAGAAAGATTGATGCAAGGATTATTTAGATTGCAAGAATTATTAGAAGAACTAAAATACACTAATGTATCTTTGTCAATCATAGAAAAATATTCCCTTGACTTTCAAATTGTGCTTTGCAATCTTGATCTCGAGGGCATTATGTAATTTTTTATTATGTTTGCAGGGGTTAGCCCTGCATTTTATATAACTAGATTAGTTATACCTTTTATTTATTTTATCTGAGGAATAAAAATTACATATTTCTTATCATTTCTTCTCTTTCTAAATGATAATCTTCTATTCCTTTAACCAAGTTTTGTTTTGCAAGTCTCATGTGTTTAGCTATGGGATATTCTTCTAATATGCTTTTTGCATCTTCATTAGAAATTTTATTATTTTTCATAATCGTATTGGGAAAATCTTTTTCTAACCAATCTTTTAAATCTTGATAATCATCAGTTACTGCATATGCACTTGCTGCAACAATAGATTTATTTACTAGAATAATATCTTGTAGTTGACCTTCTTTAAATTCATTTTTGAATTTTTCTAAATCTATATTTAATGCATGATCATTTTCTGGACTTATTCCTAAAACCCAGTAAAATATCTTTTTCTCATCAGTGTTTTCAAGTATGTTTTCCCAATCAACTTTTTCTTGTTTAAAGAATTTATCATATGGATTAAAACCAAATGCGTAGTGTGGTAGTTGAGCTAAACCGTATCCTCCAAACCTATTAAGATTTAATTCAATTGGCATGATGTGTTTATCTTTTTTAGGATTGTATCTGAATTCTAAATGTAACATTAATCCTTTTAATTCTTTCATTTCAGGATTTTTTATCATTTCTCTAAGAAAAAATTCTGATGTAGGTAAGAAGTCTGACATAATTTTTTTAGAAGTATAATAAACTCTGTCTGAAACATCATTTTCATCTTTAAATGGATGACAATAAATTCCGGTTATTACTGGTTCACCATTATCAGTAATAAACGCATCAACGGCATATTCATCACCATCAAAAAAATCACATAAAACCCAATTACTAGAATCTACAACTGCTTTAGAAAAGATTTCTTCACCTTGCTCTGCAGATTCAATTGCCGAATTTATTGCATTTTTCATTTCACTTTCGTTTTTAACTATTTCAACACCCTTACTTCCAAATCCTACTGCAACTTGAATAACAAAGGGTTTACCAGGATATTTTATATTTTTCAATTCTTCTTTAGTCACTGAATCAAACCAAATATCATCATAATTTGGAATTTTTTTAACAAGTTTTCTGAATAATATTTTATCTTTGAATTTCTTCAAAGTTCTAAGAGCAGGAACATCAACATTTTGTTCGATAATATCCCTTGATCTTTCTTCTAATGTGAATAAAAATTTTATATTTGGTTCTTGTATTACTTTTTTGAATTCTTCTTGAGTTAACTTTTTAATTTTTTTATTGTTCCAAATTTCTGGAGCAATATCTTCATAAACATAAATCTCTTTTTCAGAATTCTCTACTAATGCTGGAATTAATGTTTGAGATAATGTAAAGTCATAACTTGGCAAAACTATTATTTTTTCATTCATTTCTACTAAGAATTATTAACTATTTAAATATTTTTTTAATAAGTTTCCTAAGAAAACAAATAATTAAAATTATGTATTTTGGCTGAGCTATTTTTAATTGTCAGATTATTAAGATACACATACTTTTCAGAGGTTAACTTACCCTATTTTCAAATCCGTAAATTAGGATTTTTCCATACTTGGAAACAGAAACGGTTCTTCTTTCAATTCAACTCTTATCTCTAAATCTAGAATTTCATCATTTTCGTTATATTTAGTAATTATTCCATAAACTTTTATTGTGGAATGCAGGGGTATAATGCCCCGACCTTTAGGTCGCAGTGGTACAATTCCAAAAATTCGCTTTTTAGTGAGGAGCATTAATACCCCGACCTTTAGGTTGGGGATGCGACGAGCAGCGAATTTTTTTTATAAAGTTTTCGAATATGTAACTACTATTTAGAGATTACAGCTTTTTTAGAAAAATTATTTTTTACTTATCAAAATCCATAATTGCTCTTAAGATAATTAATTAAGTCCTTGCAAATAGTTTGGGTTTCTGTATAATAGTCTCTTACTGGATCTTTGTCCAATCTTGAAAGAATCTCTATTATTTTTTCATTCATCTTATTAGAATGAATTAATTTATTTGAAAAAATATCTTTTTCAGTTAATTCATAGAATGAAAGTTTTTTACATATTTCATTTAGAATATTGTAAACTTCCTTTGCTTGTTTATCATTAAAATCATTTGCAATTTCAGAAAATGTATTGTAGAGTTCTCTGTCAATTCTGAGAAAATCTCTGACATCTTTATCTCCTCCATTTTTATCACTATAAACTCTGCCAACAACAAAATTAATTGCTTTGCATTTATCTTCAACACTTCTGATTGTCTTTTGAAATTTTTCTTGAGTTATTTTAAAATAATTTTCATATTCTTGAATTTTAGTTTTTAATTGAGTAATTATGCTTTTATCTTGAACAAGTTGTTGGTCATATTTTTGAAGTATGTTTTTGTAGTCAGTATTTTTCTTAACGATTTTTTTTACATTAATAGGTTTAATTGATTTTTTTTCAGTTTTAACTTTTTTAGTACTAAAACTTTTATTAGTCTTAACTACTCTGGGAAACTTATGAATAAATAACAATAATAAATTTATTATATACGCTATAAAAACATTTAATATCCCTAAAGTTATTAAGTCCATTTCTTTTAATTCTGCAATCAAATTATAATATTCCATAAAATAGAATATTACTGCAAACAATATTGGAGTAAACCACAGAACTATTCCGTTAACTTTTTTCTTTTTGTTAAGAATAAGAAATAATACTGTATACAACAATAAAGGAAACATTCCAATAATAACAATAAATATTGATGTGTCAGTTAGAGAAGATAAATATAATAAAGATAATATGTATAGAATTCCTGCAATTGTTCCCAAAACAATAGATTCTGCTTTTCTGATGTTTTTAAACTCCATACTTTACTATTTTACTTCTATTTTTATAAATTTATTGCGTATTATTGTGTGTTTCTACAGATTTTTTCAAATCAGCAAAAGCTTAATTTGTTTTATTCAAATTCCAATAGTTCTCCATTCAAATGAACGCCATCCTTCAATACTATAATAATCTGGTTTGTAATCTCCAGTAATAGTGATTGAATAAGTCCAAACTTTTTTTTTAGTAATAGTTGCAATTTTTGCTTTCCATAATTCAAATGTTTTACCTGTTAATGAATTATCGTCAATTAGTAAAATATCTTTGTCATAATTTATTTTTCCGTTGTCTATTTTATCAGGTAAATTTCTTTCATGAGTGTAATAAATTTTTTAATATTGGTTTGCAATAATCTTTACTAGTGCCGTAGGTAAATATGAATATACTGTATTCAATAAATTTGCAATTTTTTTATTATGTTTTTTTCTATTAATTGAAGGCAAATGAATAATATTACTTTTAAATTTATTAGAAAAATAATCACTTATAAATTTAGGACAACTTCCAATATGTGCAACTGTCCCAATTTCTAATGAATCTTTAACCATTTCTTGATAGACTTTAGTTAGTTCTTTATCCAGCGTATTATTTTTAAGTTTCATTTTTTATAAATTTATTGTGTATTGTGGATTATGTTATGGATTTAATAATTTATTACCATAGAAAACTTTGTATTCCATACTCTGAATGAACTTGTTTACTTAGTTTCTTAAACTCGCATTTAGCTTTAATAAAGTCTTCAAGACATTCTGGCATCTTAGTTAAACTATTTGTTTCTGGAAGAAAATCGCAACTTATAACTTTGATTTTTCCCTGAGAGATAATTTCTGTATATTTGTCATCAAAGATATTTGGTTCTAATAATTTATATGCTTGATTTACTTTTCGTAACTCATCATTGTATTGTTGAAGAACTTTTGTATTTTCTATCATTTGGTTTACTTTTTCGGCGCTTGTAACAACCACTCCTGTATAACACCATTTTTCAGGGTTTGTTATTCTACTAATTTCTAAAAGAACTCCAATTTCAAGACAATTTTCAGTATAACTTAAGCGAGCTTTTATTCTTGGATTGTGTTCTATAAATATTCTGCCTTGAATATCTCTTCTTGTTCGTGCCTTCATTTTAATAGGAATTGTATATTCGTTCTTTTTGTCTATAGGATCACTTAAGGTTTTGACAAGAATTATATCCCTAATATCAAGTTCATAAGGTAAATATTGAGATTCTTCCACACGTTTTGGTTTTGTTGTTTTTCTATGTTTATTTTGATGTTCGCTCACACCATATTTGTCGCTAATATGTGCTTGCATAATGTATATTGCAGTTAGAGTTTCTGAATCATTATGGTGAGTTTTATCATTGTCTTCTAAAATTTTTAATTCTTTTTGAAGTTCTTCTGCTTCGGAGTTAGAAATATTGTTTTTTCTTAGACGTTCTAAAATTGACGCAAGACTTTTTTTACAAGGCATGCTTTTTTCTAATTTTAAATTGTTTAATTGATTTGAATAATCTAAACCCATATTTGCACCTTTTATATTTCTTCATCTCTTTTTTAGATTATGATGTAATATAATGATTTTGAGACTCAGGATATAATTAGAATTTATATACCTTTCTTTTGTAGTATTTAAAAGAATTAAAAAATAAAAAAAACAAATTTGTTTATAGATTTAAAATCTAGCTCCAGATGCCATAATAATTGATGCGATTATTCCAAACACAAACAACCATGCAAAAGTCCATAATGCTAAATAAAAACCTGTTTTAGGGTTGTATTTCTTACCAACATATATTGGTACGCCGATCATTAATCCCATAGTTACTAAAAATCCAATTAATCCAATAATTGAAACTAAGATCATTTGAACTTCATAGAAAACAGCTCTAGTAATTAAACTATTTAACAATATTATAATTCCCCAAAAAACACTTATTCCAACACAGATAAGAAGTCCTCCAAGAAACGAAACTAAACCAACATGTTCTTTCTTCTTTGCATTTTTTAATTTCTCTTTAAGTTTTTTTACAGCAAATACAATACCTGTAGCAGCAATTCCAATTGATATAAGAACCCAAATCAGTGTTGGCCAATACAATGCAAACCAAGTTTTTGAATATTGTAAATTCACAGTCATAGTTTCAAAAGTATCAAGATAAGATTCACCAACATAATACTGTTGAGATCTTTGAATAATACTGGTATAACCTCTCATTTCATCAGCACTAATCTTATAAGAATTTTCAATCACGTCGGCATATTGTAAAATTTCTGGTCGATAATTAACCCTTGCGTTTCCATGTTTTAGAATATATTCCGAGGGGATACCAACTCCAACATTCACATAATTAATCATTCTATCTGTGCTAAATGTTTTGAATTTTGAAGAAAATTTTCCAAGTGATTTATCAACAGCATCATATATTTTAACAGCGACAATTAATTCTTTTTGATCATTTAAATCAGGTTGTTGAAAATTTATATTTAATATTGTTTTATCTGATAAAACTTGAGGAGTTATATCAATTTTTTCATATTCATACACTCTGTTGTAATTATCATAATTTATACACGCGTTTTTATATTCTAAACAAGGTGCTTCTTCACTTAAACAATTACCATTATAATCATATTCTGTGCAAGTGCTTCCCTGTCCTCTTTTAACACAGGTATTTCCCCACTCAATACATTTTCCGCCAGATTTTAAGACTCGTTCATATACTCCGAGAACTTGAACTTCGGAATAAGGGATTTCTAATAAGTATGTATTCTTATTTTCTCCATTTTTAAAAGCTTGAAAATAAACACTTAAAGAAACTATTGTTTCGCCTTCACCATCCATATATATTGAATATTGTTGATTATGATCAAGATAAATTGAATCTCCAGGAGGCATGGCTATAAGACCCGATACCATTATTGGCATAAGTAAACTTACAATAAAAATCGCGCTAATTAAAATCATATAATTATTTTTCATCTTTCATCACCTTTGTTGTTGTTCAATTAAAACTTCAGCATTACTGATAACATCTTTAAAATCAGTAAATGTAATATCATTATATTCAAGACCCTCAACTATTTCTCTTACAAGACTTATTTGCGGTGGAGGAGATGTTCTTTTCAATATTTGTGCAAATCTTGATGCAGAAATTGCTAACTTAAAATTATCAGGTATTTCTGAAAACTGAGTTATTGTGGAAGACACAATAATTTTTTCTTCATATGATTCTAGTTCGTTTTTATACCGTACAGCAACATTACAAATAACGCCCTCTCTGTTTTTGAGTTTAAGTTCATACAATGCAGTTGCTTCATGTCCTGCGCCCATTTCTCCTGCATCAGCACTTTCATTTTCAAAATCGGCCATGATTAATCCTCTATTTTCATATCCAATTAATCTATATTCTGCAACAGAGTCAGGATTAAACTCTACTTGCATTTTAACATCTTTTCCAACAAGTTCCATTGTTGCATCTAATTGTTTATCAAAAACACGAATACCTTCATCCAATTCATTAATATAAAAATAATTTCCATCAGCTTTATCTGCAATTTGTTCAAGTAAAACATCATTATAATTACCAAGACCAACACCTATTGAAGTTAAAGTAATTCCTTTTTCTTTATATTCAGTAAGTTGTGCTAAAATTCCATCAGCAGTTGTAGTTCCAACATTAGCAACACCATCAGATAATAAAATAACTCTATTAACATATTCAGCATCAAAAATATTATCTGCTTCAGCATATCCTAATGTTAATCCTGCTTCAGCATTTGTTGAGCCAGAAGGTTTAAGCTGTTCAATCATTGATAAAATATGATCTTTATCAGAACCTTTCTGAGTTTTCATGTGAACTTTTGCGTTTTGATTATATGTAATGATTGAAAGATAATCTTCATCATTTAAATTATTAACAAGATAAGTTAAACTCTTTTTTAACAAACCTAAACGATTTCCAGAGCGCATACTTCCAGAAACATCTATGACCAGCGTTAATTTTTTAGGTTTAATAAATTCAGGATTTTTTGCTTTTACTGCAATTCTCATATATACATTATTTTCGTCAAAAGGAGATTCTGCTAAATCTGCTTTAATATCTATGTTTTTTTCAGAATTAGAATAATCATAATCAAAATAATTTACAAACTCTTCTGCTCTAATTGCATCTTTAGGTGGAAGCATTCCATTCATAATATAATTCTTAGCAATCGTATATGATGCTGCATCAACATCTAATGCAAAAGTAGAATAAGGTCTTAGTTCAGGTGAAACAAAAACATGAGTTCCATAATTCTTAAAAAACATATCTTGCGGTTCTTGATTTCCTGCAAAACCCCTTGCACTCATATCTTCGGCGGAGTTTGGTTGTCCACTTTCTTGATTCATTCCAGGAGATATTGAATCACTCATTAATTTATTGTTATCTGCTATTTCCATATTCATTCCACTTGAAAATGAGCCTGCTTGAAAAAATACAAATATTAAAAATATTAAAAGCATTAAAAGTGTGCCTGCGATTGCAGTAAATATTACAGTTGATTGTTTCATTTTTATTACCTCTTTTTTTAGTTAAGCACATTTAATATAAATAACTACTCTAGACTTCAATCCAACTTGAACCTTAATTTATTCATTTAAAAAGTTGTTTGTTAACCCAAATATGAATTTTTCTAATTTCCAAAAAGTATTAAAATGTAATTCTATTCCCATCAAATAGAAAAGGGGTTAAATCAGTAGTGAGCTTCAATAAGTGATATTATGGTAAAAATTGCAATAATTGGTGGAAGCGGTTTAGAAAACCCCGAAATTTTAAAGAATTCTAGAGATTTCATTGTTAATACATATTATGGTGATGTAATTTTAAAAGAAGGTTTAATTAATAATCTAAAAGTTACAATATTATCAAGACATGGACCTGAACACAATATCGCTCCTTCAAACATTAACTATAGAGCAAACATTCTTGCATTAAAACAGATTGGCATAACTCACATCTTGGCAACAACCGCTGTTGGTTCTCTTAGAGAAGACATAATACCTGGAGACATTGTATTTCCTTCACAATTTATTGATTTTACAAAAATTAGACCATTAACTTTCTTTGACAAAGATAAAGTTGTTCACACTTCTCTTGCAGATCCTTATTGTCCTGCATTAACACAATTAGCAGTTAAAATTGCAAAAAAATTAAAATTAAAATATCATACTTCTAAAACATTAGTAACTATTGAAGGTCCAAGATTTTCTACAAGAGCAGAAAGTCACCTCTTCAGAAAACTCGGAGCAGATATAATAAATATGTCTGGCGTTCCTGAAACTCAACTTGCTAGAGAAGCAGGACTCTGTTATTTATCTGTTGCCATGCCAACTGATTATGATTGTTGGAGACTAAATGATGATCCCGTATCTTATGATGCAGTAATGAAAATAATGTCTAAAAACGCAGAAAAAGTTACAAAACTCATAATTGAAATGATTCCCCTAATTAAAAGAACAGATTGCGGTTGTAACATCAACATGGATGAAACAATAAATAATTTGGCTAATATAAAATCTATTAAATCTTTTATTAGATCTATTTCGGATTATCCTAAAAAAGGAATAATTTTTAGAGATGTTACAACTTTATTCAAAGATAAAGACGGATTAAAATTAACAATAGATAAATTGACCCGTATTTACAAGGATAAAAAAATAGATAAAATAGTTGGAATAGAATCAAGAGGATTTATTCTTGCAAGTGCATTAGCATATAATATTGGTGCAGGTCTTGTTCTAGCAAGAAAACCAAATAAATTACCTTGTAAAAAAATATCTCAATCTTATAAATTAGAATATGGTTCTGATAAACTCGAAATGCATACTGATTCTATAAAAAAAGGAGAAAGTGTAGTTATAGTTGATGATTTAATCGCAACAGGTGGAACTGCACAAGCAACTGCAAAACTAGTTGAAAAGTTAGGTGGTAAAATAGATTCATTTGCTTTTGTTGTAGCTTTACCTAATCTGAAAGGAAAAAATAAATTATCTAAATACAAAATTCACACTTTAGTAGAGTTTGAAGGCGATTAGTTTTTTTTAACACTCATGCAAATATCAAGAATATGATGTTTTTCAGGATGCTCTTCAGGATTATTTAAGTATAGTTCATAACAAGGTCTTAACATATCAACAGAATAATTATTTTCTTTTATCCATTCAACAACAATATTCTACGCAGGTCCATATTCTTGAGGTCCTTCAAGCTCAAATCTAGCAACTGCGTATTCTCCACCCGGAAGAACTCTTTTTTGTATTTCTCCATCTACTTCAGTATTTTCAGGAACAATCATACAAAGCTCTAATTTTAATTCTTCAGGGGGTGTTGTTTTTGGATCATCTTGATATGATGCTATAAATTCTGTATCTTTAAGTAATCTTTTTGGTTCTGCCCAAGAAAAAAGTTTATTGAACAAATTGTGGAAAACTTCTGTATTCCCTATGTAGTTTCCAATAAAAGTTACAAATGCAACATTTTTATCTTCTAGATTTTTTATTTCTATTTCATTAATTATTTTTACCATTTTAAGAAATATAAAATTTATTTTTATAAAATTTACTCTCATTTGTTTAGTGTGTTATTATTTATTATTTTAGTTGGATTTGTTTTTTTCGAACTTATGTGAAGTTATCGAAGTTGATTTGGGGTGAGAAACTAATTTGATTGGCAAAATAGTCGAAGGAGGTTGTTCCGAATTGTTAAATTCCTGTTAAACTTTTTTTGCATACGAACTGTGTAAAAATTTCATTCAAAAAGTCTAGAAAAGAAACTTATTTAAATGATGCTGTTTCCGGTTAAATGCATGAGGCATGAGCAAATACATATTCATCAAAGAAAAAGACAGACTAACAAAGAATTACATTCTTATCCTAGTAGTAAACCATTAATAAGATTAGTTGATAATATTATTTCTATAACTTCAGTGATATATCCTTTAGCATTGTTGCCACAATTATTTCAAATATGGCTTAATAAAAGTGCTGAAGGTGTTTCATTGTTTACTTGGTCATTATTGTTATTATTTACGATTCCATTAATGGGATATGCATTTTTACACAAAGATAAAAGATTGACAATAATGTATTGTGCATTCTTTGTTATCTATATTATCATAATTATTGGCATAGTTCTCTTTGGTTAGGTTTCTTTTTCTTGATTGAGACTAACATCTGAGTTTAAAGAAGTCACTGAATAAGTAATTATTTAAGATGAAGAACTAGAGGATAATGATCTGATGCTTGTTCTGTTAAAGAATTTTTAATAATTTCTATATTTGAAACTTTGTTAATAAGTGATTTTGATACAAAAATATAATCCAATCTCAAAGCACATTCATGCGCAACATCAACATTGCTATTAGTTGGCACAGTATTGCCAATTTGATTCAAAAATGCAGTAACATCAACATATTCTAAGTTTGTTAATAAATCAGTAACATCATATTGTGGGGTTCCTTTTTTTAAGAATTTTCTTTTTTGTTTGTCATTAAATGAATCAAATACTTTTTGTTCATATTTATCTAATCTGGAAAGAGAATTTAAATCTCCTAATATGATTTTATGTTCATATTTAGATTGTGATTCAATTATTTTAGAAAGTTCAATTAATCTTTCATCTTCTGTTTTTGGACTTAAATGTGTATTGCATATGGATATTTTTCCAAATTCAGAATCAATACTAATATTCAAGTTTCCATTTCTGGTTGAAGTATCAAAATCAGAAGCTTTTTTTAAAGGAATGCTTGAAATTGTGACTACATCATATCTTCTTCCACTTTTACTAATTAGTCCTTCGGAGTAAGCTGAATACGGAAAATTTATTTTAAATTGTTTAAGTTTTGCATAATCATTTTTATCAAACTTATTAGCTTCTTGAATGGCAGCAACATTTGGAGAAATAGATTTTATAATATTTAGAATCATAGGTATTCTCGATTTGTTTTCATCTTCTCCACCATGAAGAATATTGTATGTTAATATTTTCATACTTATAGATTTATTCGTTTATATAAAAAGCTATCTTTTTATTTTTGTAAAAATGTTTATAAATAATTTGTATATTAATTTTAACTGATATAATAAAACGTCAAAGCTTTTAACTAAATCAAAATACTTGCAAGGATTACAATGTTCTAAACTATTATGGGTTTCAGTTAATAATAAAGCAAGAATTCCTGAAGTAGATGAAGCACAAGATAAGAAATATTGAATAGTTTGTTCATATATGATTTAACATAAAAACAAAAGAATTTACGAAAAACTTATAAGTAAAAAACTACTTACATAAGTAAAATGTTACTTAATAATAAAAGAATAGAAATGTTGCAAGATTTTGTCAACAATATAAATCTAAAGGTAACTGCATCTGAGATTGCAAAAAAGAGAAACTTAAATCAGAAATCAACATCCTTATTCTTTAAAGAATTAGAAAAACAAAACATTCTAAAAAGCTCAATTCAAGGTAAAAATAAACTATACTTTCTAAACAAAGAAAGCAAGTTATTAATACATTTTATATCAATAATTGAGAATCTAATGACAATAAACTTCTATCAAAAACAAATAAAAATAAAGTATTTAGCAGAGAAGATTCTACCTAAAATTAGTAACACTGCAATAATATTTGGTTCTTATACTAAAAACAAACAAAAAACCAATTCAGACATTGACTTATTAATAATAGGCGATTACAATAGATCAATACAAAAAGATGCAGAATTACTTAATTTAAAGCTAGACATAAAGTATTACAAAGAACTGAAAAAAGATACTTTAATTGAAGAAGTAAAAAAACATCATATTATTCTAAAAGGAGCTGAAACATTTATTCAAATGAATTTAGATAATCAGATCTAATCTTATTAATATTATTCTCAGTTAGATTTTCTATTACTTCTTTACACTTAATATAAAATTCAGCTGCAAAATTAATTAACCTGTTTTTCTTATTTGAACTTATTTTTCTATCTGTATAATATTGTAGATCAATTCTTGATTTCAATGCAATTTTTAATAATTCAATATCTTCAGTAGAAAAAAATTCTGTTAGAAAAACTTCTGAAAAAGCTATTGTGCAAGAATGAATTTCGCATTTAATACCTATTTTCATTAAGATTGCATACAAAGAAAAGTACATACTGTAATATGCTGCAGATATTTGCCATTCAACATTATCTTTTAAAGAATTAACTGCTCTTAAAGAGTTCTCAGCTTTAATTAGATATTCTTTACATAAGTTAAGATTTTTTTCAATTAATTCAAGACCATTTTTTTGATTTGTACACCATTTGATTTTCATTAAACAAAAAAATAATCTATCTTTAATATAATTTATTTGATAAGTTTCGAAGAATTTTCGATTATTTCTGAAAGTTAATATTATTGTATTTGCGGTCGCAATTCACAACGAATTTTTCACCAAATAAAATAAAATCTAACCATTCTTTTTCTGATAGTTAGTTGCAATAGCTTTAACTATGAAATAACAAGTAATTGATATTAGACTTGCTAAAACAATGTTTCCGACTAAAAATCTTAATGAAAAAAATTGTATTATGTTGCTAATAGAAAACTTAAAATCAACTAAAGGCAATTTACCAAAAAATAAATTACCTATTTTAAAACTCAAATAATATGTTGATGTCATAACTAAGGGATTCCATACAACAAAAGAACCAAATAAAGATATTTTATTGAGTTTAGTAAATACTAGCAAAACAAGCAGTGCGATTAAAGGACCAAATCCTAAAGTGGGCAACAGTGCTATAAAAGAACCTACTGCAAAGCCCAACGCAATTGAATGAGGTGACTTTTTAATTGACGATATGCTTTTCAAATATTTTTTTATATTCATTTTATTAACTAACTATGCGGAATTTATAAACTTGATTTAAGTAATTAAGTATCTGTATTTTTTTAAGAAATGGAAATTAGTTATTTAAGAATTGAATATTTCAACAGAATCAGACGTATGAAATGATAAGAATTTAGACCATAACGCATCTTTATTATATTTAGCCCATAATGGATTTTCATTAGGATCTGAACATTTGCATGAATAAAAATCAGGAATTTTCAATGAAAACTATTATCATCTAAAATTTCTACCTAAAGATTTAAGTTCACCAATGGTTTTATTTATTTTTGGAAATAAAGTTGTACAAATATTGTGGGGGAAGCAAAGTTTTGCATTCATTTTGGAATCAAAAGAAATTGTTGATAGTTATCTTAAATACTTTAATTATTTCTGGAATAAATCTTAATATTGATAAAAAAATCTTCCATTATTTATTTAATTCTGTCCACAACTTTTTAGGATTTCTATTAGTTAAATGATATTCTCCCTTTTTAACAATTTCAAGATTTGCCTCGGCCTTTTTTTTAGTGTCGTCTAACATTCCAACATGACCCTTTTCAGCAATAGCCAAATCAACATAACGAATTTCATTAGTAAATGCATTTATTTCAGTTAATTTAGTAAACTCATTAGCATTATTAACAATCTGCTCAAACTCCTCATAAGTATAATCCTTAATATCATAATTTCCGGAATTAAGATTACGTAATATTATTTCACTTTCTCTTAATTTTACAAGTTCAGAATCATCATTCAATTCATAATCATAAGCATGAGTTAACTCATGTATGATTGTTGATTCAATAATCTCGGGAAAGATATCTACAGTCATAAAAAGCCCAAATCCGCCACCCAAATCAAGTAACGTATTAATTGCTAACTTTTTATTATTAAAATTATACCAGCCTCCTACAAGTGCCCAAGGGGATACCTTATCCCCTGCCACAAAACTTAGTTCAATATCTTTACTCTTATGTTTATCAGGCATATAATCCTCATTAAAAAGTTTAAGAGCATCAACCACAAGTAAATCTATTTTTTTGCAATAATCATTACCTTGTTTATAATCAGTATCATGATTAAAATTCTTAAATATAAAATCCATTCCCGTTGGATCAACATAATTCATGGGATTATTAGAAACATACGTATAAGCCTGATTATCATTTATGGGATCAACACTCAAAAACTTAGAAGAATCACTATCGTAATATCTCGCATTAAAATAATGTAAACCACTTTTATCAAGTTCTTTATTTGTAAAATCAAATTTATACTTTGTATTTTCAATTTTTTGACCATATGGTAAAACCTTATTTGTTTTTGCGATTTGACTATTTGCATCTAGTAATATTCTGGCAGTTCCAAGCCTATCATTAATTTTATAAGAAATTTCACCATTTGTTATAATTATATCATCATCAACATATCTTGTAATTTGTGCAGATACAGGTATGACCAGAATAATTATTAAAAGTAATGATAAGTAAAGTCTTAAATTCACATATTTGTAGATACAATCACGATTTATAAACTTATTGGAAAAACATATTACTTTATTTATTCATTTAGAAATACTATGTACTGTGCTGAAAATGAGTGATTGATAATTTGTGTTAATAAAAAATAATCTGTTCATATTATCAAATAACCTCTTTGCGAAACTACTTAAAAATAAAATTTTGGGAATACTTAAACTTTCAGTTTTATAGATTTACTGAAACCACATTTAACTCAAGAATAAATTAATTGTATTTCTAAACGTGCAACATGTGAGTCTTTTTATTATGAATCAAAAGCAATAGGATTAATACTTTTGCTAAATTTACATATATCTTGTGGGATCAACAATAAAAAAAATACAAACTCAAAGTTTAAACTAACTATGTTGTTTTAAGAAGTCATTATATTTTTTTTCTCTTGAGGGATTTTCATTATTAACTTTTGCAGAAACATTCAAAAAGTGTTTGTAATCTTTTCCTTGTTCTTTCCCTTTTTTAGTGTGCTTATCAATTGCATATTCAGGTATTGAAATTTTATATCCTTCTTTTCTTTTAATTTTAAGATAATCATATAATTCACTTATTATTCTGTCTTTTTTAGCATTCGCCAAAATTTGAACTGCCTTAAGTGCTTGCATAAATTTATCACAAATTTTAGCATCTTTTAATTCATAATAAGTAAGTTTTAAATTTCTCACTTGAGTTGCACATTCATTATCTGCAACATCTTCTACAGCAATAACTTGTAATCTTTCCCATAATTTGTTTTCTAAATCAGATTCAAGCAATTCTAATGCGAAAAAAGAAGCTTCTTCAAATTTGCCTCTTCTAATTTCCTTTTGAAGTGCAGAAATTACTTCATCTGCTTTGTAACCTGAGATTGTGTTTATGTCTGAATATTTCATTTTATTAAAAAATTAATACCTCTTCTTATTTACCCCAAAACTCATATGCTTCTTTTTCCATCTGTTCTAATCTAGTGTAGTAATCGGGGAATTCATTTAGATGTGCTAAAGCAATTTTTCCAGTAGTTATAGGATCGTCATTTGATACATCAGTATCAGGATCTATTTTTCCATGCTCTAATTCAATAATCATTCCCTTTCTAAATTGCTCAATATCAAATTTATCCCATTTTATTCCTAATTTATTACCTATAAGTTTTGCCTCTTCTTCATTAAATTCTTTTTTATATTCCATTGATATCACCTTATGTGTGATAATATATTATACTATATAAATTCTTTGCCTCTTTGTCAATTGAAACTAACACAGATTATGAGAAGTTAATTTTAAAAGGGGGAACGTTAAATAAAAATAAACAATCAAATCCTATTATACAGCGCAGCACTATCAAGTTTCGTCTTAGATTTATGACATTCCTTACAAAGAGTTTTTAAATTATCTTTATCGAACTATTCACCACCCATTTGCACAGGCATAATATGATAACATCTAAAAACTTCTTTCTCATTCTTTGTTTACAGATACAATAAGTATACCTGTCTCTACGCAACATGTCCTCACGTACAAAAAACCATGAGTTATTTCTATTAAATTCAGTCATGCAAGTCTCAGAACAATAATGACGTCTAATCTCAGCAATTTTATTATCACAATTTCTACAAAGCTTGTTACCAAGATGATCGAATCTATCAGGAGTGTCAGAAATTTTGGGATAGTGCCGTACCATGAAAAGTACATTAAGAAGCTTGATTTAAATGAGTTATGGGTTTAGAAACATAGAAAAAACTAGCCCCGCTCAATCTTTATTTATGTAAATCTTCATAAATTATACTTATACTTATTTTGTGGGTTAACAGGTTTTTAAGAGTTCAAAATGTGGAAGATTGTTATAACATATCTTTTTAAAAATAGGTCCTTCCAGTAAATTTGAGGTGAAAGGAATTAATTGAGCAGGAACATAAAATCCTTTGAAATGACAAATATAGTTTTCATCATCTTTGCTAATTTCTTTTCCAGCTTTCCTTTTGTTGTTCTTTTGTTGCATCAGGCGTATTTTCAGGTTCTGTACAAAAATTAACTAATGAAAAAACTTTATCTCCAAAATCTTTAGTTAGTTCTTCTTTAGTGTAAGGGGTATTTTCTAATGAATCATGCAATATTCTTGCACAAATAACATCTTTATCTTTAGTTTCATACATCAAATACTTTGCCACATCTAATATGTGAACAAAATAAGGAAATTTAGTTTTTTTCCTTGCTTGATTTTTATGAATATCATGTGCTTTTACTAATGTCTTTTCAATTTTATCCATTTCAATCATTTTTTCTTTTTTAATATTTATTTCATTTAGTGTTTGTTAATTATTTTGATGTTGTGTTAAACAATGATTATTAATAATGTTAAAATTATCTATTTTTATATTAGTTATGCTCTTTTTATATTTTTGGGTTTTTTGTTTGTTCTTAGAGAATATTTATAAAAGATTATTGGCTTTAAAAGATATATCGCTTGGTAGAATTAGAAGAAAAACAAAAATGACTAAACTACTAACTAAATCAAAATATTTGCAAGGATTACAATGTTCTAAACTATTATGGGTTTCAGTTAATGATAAAACCAGGTTTCCTGAAGTAGGATTAGCTCAACAGCAAATATTTGATACTGGAACTGAAGCGGGTGAGTTAGCAACAACCGTATTTAAAGATGGAATTAAAGTTCCTGAAATTAGTTTTATGGATAACATAAATAAAACTAAAGAGCTATTAAAAGAGAATAAACCTCTGTTTGAAGCAGGGTTTATGATTGATGATTTGTTTTCTAGAGCAGATGTTCTTGTTCCTGTCGGTGATGAATGGGATATTGTTGAAGTTAAGTCTTCAACTAAAGTAAAAGATGTTAATGTTCATGATGTTAGTTTTCAGAAATTTGTTTATGAGAAGTCCGGGTTAAAGATTAGAAAATGTTTTTTAATGTTTATCAATAAAGAATATATTAGAAATGGAGATATTGATGTTTCTGAATTATTTGTTAAGGAAGATATAACTTCTCAAGTTGAAGAGTTTAGCGAAGGTCTTATTGAGAGAATTGACAAGATGAAAAAGATTATTAATTCTGATGAACCTTCAATTAAAATTGGCCCTCATTGTTCTGATCCTTATGAATGTGCTTTGAAGGAAGAATGTTGGAAGTTTCTTCCAAAGAATAATGTGTTTAATTTGAGTCGTGGAGGGAAAAAGTCTTGGTCTTTATTTGAATCTGGAATTATTAAAATAGAAGATATTCCTTTAGACTTTAAATTATCTGCTAAACAAGAAATTCAAAGAAAAGAAGAAATATTTATTGATAATAAATCTATAAAGAATTTTATTTTAGAATTACAATATCCTATTTATTATTTTGATTTTGAAACAATAAATCCTTGTGTTCCTATGTTTGATGGAATGAAACCCTATCAAAGATTACCATTTCAATATTCTTTGCATATTCAAAAAGAAGTTGGTGATCCATTAGAACATATTTCTTTTTTAGCTCAACCAGGAGATTGCCGTTCAGATATTTTGAAATCAATGAAAGAAAATCTTGGTTCAGTTGGAACAATTTTAGC
>CAYWRI010000021.1:0-21990 GCA_964461035.1 uncultured Methanosarcinales archaeon
TCTTTACTTTCATCAGAGAATGACGCATTAAGGCTTAATATTGCAGAATTCTAATGTTTGGGCTAAGTGATTACTTGATAGTGGTTACACAATACAAACATTTATAAAGTCAAAGGTTTTCACGTTATTTATGACAGTAGGAATATCAATTAATCAAGGAAACAGATTAGAATCAATAGTTGTTACAGATAGTCAAGTCTCTAGTTCAGGCAGACAAAGTAATTCAGTAAATAAACTAGGTGAATTTTCTGCAGAAAAATATCATGGTGTCGTTTTTGGAAGCGGTAATGGTAACCTCATAGAAGGCCTCATAAGAACTCTTGGAGAATTAAAAGGTGAAACATTAGACGAATACATTACTGAAATACATTCAGCTCATCAAACTAGAGAAGATCAAGCAGATAGAGCATATCTTGATTCTCAAAGAAAAGAAATTGAAAAAAAAGCAAGTCTTATGCTTATTGAGCATAAAATTAAGAGCATTACCAAAAATGCAGAACAATTTCCAGAAGAACAAAGAGAAAAGTTTATACATCAACAAATGATGATTGCACAACAACAATACGATCAAACTGTTGAACAAGAAATTAAAATGGTTATTCAAAAATATAATCAAGTTAAGCAGCAAAATTCAACAAGTTTTGTTATAGTTGCATTTGACAAAGAGATTAATAAAATTAGGCAATGGCATATTAGTCAATCACGTTATCAAGAATTATTTATGGATCATATTGAAATTGGTTCTGGAGCAGATGGATCAAATATGTATCTTGCCACAAATTTACAAGGAATACATTCAGAAACTGAACTCAATACAGCAGATTTAACTTTTTTCGCTTTAAATGCTTATAACTCTTCAACCATCAATCAAGGCGTTGGTGGAAGACCCAAAGTGATTAGAGTTTCTAAAGACGGTAATACTCTCTTATCAGGTAAACAAATCAACACACTTGAAAACTTAAGTGGAGCATATTTATCAAGATTCGATGAAAAAAGATTATCAAGTAGAAAAACAAGAAACTATATGCGAGATATTCTAAGTAATAAACAGCATATTTATAATTTTATAGCTGACGCTCTTGAATTAAATGTTGAAGCATTAACAACTGTTGGTCTTCCTTATAGTTGTTGGCAAGAAAGAGCAAATCAAAAATTATTTAATGGAAAAAAATAGTTTTATTTTTTTAAATCATAGTTATTTCTTTTTTATAAGTTAAAAGAATACTTTTCTGAACCTAAATGGAATGAAGCAATTGAAACTCATCAAGGAATTCTTTATGACCAATAATTTTTGCCCCGTAATATCTTCTATAAAATTCAAGATCTTTTTGCTTGTTTTCAAGACTTACTAAACAATCTTCAAGAGCAACAATGTAAAAACCTTTTTGGAAACCCGTTCTTGCAGTAGAATCAACACAAACATCGCTTGATCCACCCATAACAACAATATGATTTATTTTTTGTTTTTTAAGATATTTTTCTAACTCAGGATTTGAAAATGCATCGTAACGATGTTTAATAAAAATGGCATCAGCCATATTTTCATCTATTCCATAAAGTTTAGCACCTTCACTTCGTGGAAGGCACAGTTCTCCTAATCTTTCTTGTTGATACCTTCGCCAAATATTTTCAGGTAAATTTTCTTTCCCATATTCAGCACAAATAAAAATAATGGGCACTCCTGTTTTTTTAGCTCCAAGAATTACCGTATTTATTAAAGGTAAACATTTGTTCATATCGGAAGTATTTATTCTTTTTTTGCAAAAAGACCTTTTTCTGACCAGAAATCATTTTGCACATCTATAACTAAAATTGCATACTTTTTATGAACCATTTTGCTTATGAATAAAAAGAGAATATATAAATGTTTCATTTAGCTCCATTCAAAAACATAGAAAAAATATTTATATTTATCTGAAAACTTATCTTGTTGATTAACTGATTTCAAAGAGTTATTTTTCAGCGCCATCATCTAATTTAAAGAATTTTTTCATACCTATAATAAAAATAGGTGTATAATTATCTGGATTTTCTAAAATATCATTTTTCAAAAAATCTTCTTCCACCCATTTTACAAATTGAATTTCCTCTTCTTGATAAACAATCTTATCATCACTAACTGCGATGAATATTTTATGAAAAGCTTTATCATTTATAGAAAAATACTTGATTTTAAATAATTCTTTTACATTAACTTTTATTCCTAATTCTTCTTCGGTTTCTCGAACCACACACTCTTCATATGACTCATTAGAAATAGTTCCTCCCGCAGCATAATTAAATTTGTCAGGATCCCAAATTTTATTTTTTGATCTCTTGTGTAAAAGAATTTGATTTTTTGAATTTTTTAAAATTAAATGTGCTCCACGATGAATATGTTTGCCCGTATAAAAATCAATTCTTGGTCTTAAACCCATAAAGTTATCGTTTTCATCCACTTCCATATTTTGTTCCATAGTTATATAAAAAATTCTTCACATTATAAATTTGTTGTTTTCTTAGGGGCTGAAACATATTAATTACTAATTAAATAAATGCATCTTAATAAATAGAAATAAATTGAAAATAATATCAATTAAAAAAAATAAAAATTTTGTATACGTCTAAATAAAAAAATTACAACAACTTCTTCAAATTCTCAATCATTACCTTAGAGATTTTGTCTAAATCGAATTCGTGTTGCCAACCCCAATCTTTTCTTGCTTGAGAATCGTCTATTGTTGAAGGCCAAGAATCCGCGATATGTTGTCTGCTATCAGGATTAAATGTGCATTCAAAATTCTCTATGTGTTTAGCAACATTATCTGCAAGTTCTTTAGCTGAAAAACTTATTGCAGTAAGATTATACGATGTTCTTATAGTTATATTTTCAGAAGGTGCATCCATTAACTGAATTGTTGCTCTGACCGCGTCAGTCATATACATCATTGGCAAAATAGTTTGTTCGTTTACAAAACAATCATATTTTCCTGTTTTGATTGCATCGTAATATATTGCAACAGCATAATCTGTTGTTCCACCTCCAGGAAGAGTTTTCCAAGAAATTATTCCAGGATATCTTAAACTTCTAACATCTAATCCATATTTAACATGATAGTATTGACAGAGTAATTCTCCTGCAACTTTTGTAACTCCGTAAATTGTTGTTGGTTCTAAAACCGTTTTTTGAGGGGTATTTTCTAAAGGAGTTGTTGGACCAAATGCGGCAATTGAACTTGGCCAGAATAATTGTTTTATTTTATGTTCAACTGAAAGTTCAAGAATATTTTTCAAACTAGTCATATTAACTTTCCAAGCTAAATCGGGTTTGTCTTCTCCTTTAGCAGATAATATTCCAACTAAATGATAGATTATAGTAATATCATATTTTTCTATTAATACTTTTAATTCTTCTTTATTTTCTGCATTTGCAGTTACAAAAGGTCCTGCATTTCTAAATTCTTCTGAAGGTTGAGTTCTATGTCCTACAGCAATAACATTTTCACTTCCAAATTTCTTTCGTAATTCAGGTATAAGTTCTGAACCTATTTGACCTAGAGCACCTGTAACCATTATTCTTTCCATTTTAACACCTTCACAATACATATTCTTAATTTACTTAGAAATAGTGTTCTCATATAAATATTGTTTGTTTTAGACATTTTATTATTATGTAGAGAAAGTTATAACTAAAAAATGAAAACTTTATAAGAAACTATTGATTCTCCTCTCATAACATGGAACATGCTGAGAAAGTTCGAAATCTCTTAAAGAAAGAAATTGAAGAGCTAGAAACAACCGCGCAGGTTTGGTCAGAACTTTCAGTACCTAATTTCTTCATAGAAGAAGAAAATCCCAAAATAAACGAACTAGAAATAGCGGCACAATATTTGTCAGAACTTTTAATGTCTAATTTTGTTATAGAAGAAGAAAATCCCCAAATAAAAAAGAAACTAAATTATAAGATAATACAAAAACAACTTGAAATAAGTACAATACATATTGATAAACTGGCAAAAGCATATCTAGAACTCTCTTGGCATTCAGAAAACAAAGATAAAACTAGGTATTTAATAAACGCTTTAATTTTAAATAGTAATGTAAAACTCAACGAATCCAGACTAATTATTAATGAAAAAAATGATATTGAGTGGAATGGTAAGAAAGATCCCGACAAACTACAACAATATCGATTAGAAAGCGAACCTATTAGAAATGAAATAAAAAAGTTTGAAGCTCAAAATCCTGGAGGAATATTGGAAATAGTTGAGGTTTATAGTGTGACTAACACTGAAATCGCAGAAATGTTAGAAGAAAAAATTGAAAAACTGACAAAAGAAACTCAATATTGGTTAAATCTTTCAATAAACAGCAAGGGTAGAGAACCAGCACATATAACAAAAAAACAATTTGAAATTACAGAGGTATTTTTTGGTAAACTAGCAGAAGCATATCTAGAACTCTCTTTCCATTTAAAAAACGATGATGTTAATAAAGGACATTATTTAGTTTTTGCACTAAAGTTAGATAATGATGTAACCTTAGACTACTCAACAGAACTTATTTATGAGCAGGGTAGTATAAAATTTGAAAAAGATAAATCATCAATAAATGAATATTTGGATTTTTTTGTAAACCCTCAAAGAAACGAAGGAAAAAATCGGTTAAAGGCACCTTCTGTTAAAAAATATCAGTAATATAAGTTTATATACCAAATTAATTAAGCAACATTTCTAACATTATTTATGTCAATATCATATTTATTGCCATGCCTATCAAGAAGGGCAGAATATTTATCTGAATCCGTATTATGCTCCAAAATTACTAAAAAATTTTCTTCCATAAGAAAAAGTCCACCTATATCTTTAGCTTTTTGAACAGGCATTTGTCTAGCTGAATTAACAAGAGTGAACATCATGGCTTCAACAATACCTGAATGTGAACCAACCATTCTTAGTTTTTTATTATAATCAGGATTAAGAGTTTCTGCAAAAACATGAGCGAGATAAGCTCTTGCATTTGTCATAATATCTATAAAAGGTGTTATTTGCTTGTTTTTGTAACGTGTTTCATCAGGATTATTTATCCAATGAGTATTGTATTTTTTTTCACCTATACGTTCAAATGCAGGTTCATTGTATGAAAAAGAATCAGGATAATTTAATCGGGGATCTTCAACTAATTTGTAACATAAACCTAACAAATGATCTAATTCAAAATTCGTTTTAACTTGAGCATATTTAGACATTCCATATAAAATTGCTTTTGCAGTTCTTAAAGCTCTTAAACTACCACTATGATCAATTTGAAGATCTTCAGGATAGAACTTTTCTGAAAGGAAATCTGATAATTCTGAACCAATATCTTGAAGATTAAGAATGGAAGTAGGAGTAAGTAAATTCTTCTTTTTACTAGTTTCACCTTGAGTTTTTATACCCTGTCTAGTAATTAAAATATAATATTGCTCTATCGTATTAGTCATTTAACTTACAATTATGTCTGATTTTATAAGATTTTTGCTTTGTTATTCTTCCATAGTGATTACAAAACAGAAACATTTATAAATATAAGATTTTATCTTTGAATTTATGAGTCCTTGTAATGGAAATTGCGGAATAATGGACATGTCTATACCTGTTTTAAATAGTTATGACCCCAATCTTGAGAAAGTTTCAGGCGCTTATGATCTTAAGACTAATTTAAGAGGAGACCTAGAAAAAACCGTGACAAATTCTGTATTATCTTCTGGAATGTATCACAATCTTTCTCTACAAGATCAGCATAATTACATGATGCAAAAAAGTGGAGTCGGAGAAACAGCTCTTCAGGGCACAGTATCTAAAAGTGCAGGAAATTATCGTGTTGCAGATGTAATGCAAGATAAATATAATTAATCTTGTAATTAATAACTTAATTCAAAAAAAATAATATTTCTTATTAATACAAATTATTTAGTTTGTAATAATCAATTCGTAGAAGAACTTAAAACTATCTTAAAAGTTCATAAAGTGCTCTTGAACCATAATACCCAATTCTATAAAAAATATTTGCGGTGCCAGACCCCAAAATATAACTCCCAAATTTTGACCGATTTTCAAAAGGGTTTAAAATTCCCGCTGTAACACTTATAGTTGTAATAAAAACTTCATCACTACCGAAATCTAAATATTTTACTGCGCCTGAAATTCCGATTATTGCACCAACAATCAACCCTGCAGATGCACCAACAAGTATTGCTTCTAATGATTTCTTTGATTCAGACTTTTTAACTGTTTCAACTTCCACTTTAACAAGATAAATACAGACTTTTTCATTAACTTTTCGCCAATTCTGTAGCAAAATAAAGAAAAAACTCTCAAATTAAACAAATAAAATATATTTTTCAATTTGAAATTAAAAAAGATTAAAGAAAAAAATCACAAGTAATAAGCATTCAAAACATACTGTTGAACCATACGAGTTGTGTTGAAGAAAGAACCGTTTAATGCAATAGAATGTTGCATTATTGCAATCCAATCATCTCGCTCATTATAAAATTTAGGCAATATAACATATTCTAATTTTGTGTATAAATCTTCAATATCTTTTTTAGGATCTACTTCTTGAGAATCATGAGGATGAATTCCAATACTCCACCCAGTTACATTTTCTATGTGTCCTTCTAACCACCAACCATCTAGTGTTGAAAACTGGGGAACTCCATTATGTGCTGCTTTCATTCCTGAAGTTCCTGATGCTTCATAAGGTCTCATGGGAGTATTTAACCATAAATCAACTCCAGGAATAAGAGTTTTAGCTATTTTGATATTATAATCTTCAATATAACAAACTTTTATTTTATTTTTTATTTTTTTCATTGCTTGCACAATATTTCGTATCATATCTTTTCCTGCTTGATCATTAGGATGTGCTTTACCTGCAAATATAATTTGAAACCCGTCAAATTTGTCTGCGATTCTCATAAGTCTCTCAATATCTTGAAAAAGTAAATCATTTCGTTTATATGTTGCAGCACGTCTTGCAAATCCCAATGTAAAATCTTCTGTGTTCATATTTGATTTATATTTACTATTTACAAAATCAACAAGAATTTGTTTAGCTTTCATATGTGCATTCCATATCTTTTCTTTAGAAACACCTAGAATATATCTTAAGCTAAATGCATCATTCTGCCATGAAGGAACAAACTCATTAAATAATTCTTTAAATGGTTCTGATGTCCAAAAAGCAGAATGAACTCCATTAGTTATTGATTCAATATGATAACCTGGAAACATTGTTCTTGAAACTTCACCATGTTTTTTCGCGACACCATTAATGAATTCACTATATCTTAAACCTAAATAAGTCATATTTAATTTATCTTCAAAATACATGTGTTTTCTCATATGATCTGTTATGAAATCTCCCAACATTGATTCAGCCATTTCTTTTGGAAATTGATCATGTCCTGCAGGTACTGGAGTGTGAGTTGTAAAAACACATAATTCTCTTACATCATGAATCTGAACATCACCTTTTTTTTGTTTTATTTCTCTTTCTAATTCTAATGTTAAAAGAGCAGAATGTCCTTCATTCATATGATATCTTCGTAAGTTATTACAGTGTATTGCACGCAACATTCTTGTTCCGCCAATTCCTAAAATTATTTCCTGAGCAAGACGATTTTTTAAATCTCCAGAATATAAATGTCTTGTTAAATTTTTATCTTCATCAGTGTTTCCTTCAACATTTGTATCAAGAAGAATTATTGGATTGACATGACCTGTAACTCCTTTTAATTCATAGATCCATGCACTTATTTTAATTTCTCTTCCTTCTATTTTTACACTAACTGTTTGATCTAGTTTTTGCAGAACTGAATTTGGATCCCAATTTATATCTTCTTCATGTTGGTTTCCATCAGAATCTATTGTTTGTTTAAAATAACCTTTTTTATAGAGAAGAGTTATAGCAATTACAGGAACTTTCATATCAGCCATACTTCGTAAAGTATCACCTGCAAGAATGCCTAAACCACCACTATAAGTTGGAACATTTTCATCCACACCTATTTCCATACTGAAATAAGCAACATGCATTTCGTTAAATCTATTAAATTGTGCCATTGAGTCTCACCTTTTTCATATTATTTAATTCATTCGTTTATATTTGTTTTGATAAATCCCACACAAATATTAAAATTGATAAATAAATACATAATTAAAAAAATGAACTAAAGTTTCAAATAAATTAATAAAGAAAGATGAATTAGAGAATAGAATGGCTGTAAATAGATCAAGAGCAGAATGGAAAACATACGGTAACGTATTTGATAAGTTCACTATAAATATTCTTCACAAATTATCAGGTCAAGGATATTTTGAGGAACTTGAAAGTGCTATAGCAATGGGCAAGGAAGCTAATGTTTTTACAGCAAGAAAAAAAGATGGTTCTTTAGTAATTGTAAAAATATATCGACTTGAAAATTGTCATTTCAACAAAATGTGTGAATACATAAAGCAGGATTCTAGATATGTTAGTTTAAGAAAAAATAAAAGAGATATAATTTTTAATTGGGTTCAAAGAGAATACAGAAACTTGATGATTGCAAGAGAAGTTATTCAAGTCCCAACACCAATTGCGTTTAAGAATAATGTTGTTGTAATGAGTTTGATTGGAAAAGAAATTCCTGCGTTACAATTAAAAAATAAAGCACCTGCAGATCCAAAAGCATTTCTTTCAACAATTATTAACAACATTAAATTATTATGGAAAAAAGGTATTGTTCATGGAGATTTATCTGCATTCAACATTTTAATTGATAATGAAAAACCAATTTTTATTGATTTTAGTCAATCAACAACAACTAAAAGTGGTAATGCTGAAGACTTATTAAGAAGAGACTTAAACAATATCAGAATATTCTTTGAAAAACTAAATATGACCCTTGATGTTGATAAAACAATGAAAGATATTGTTTCGGAGTAATATTCTGGATAAGTTCTGCTAGACAAAAATATATAAATAAGAATTAATTCTCATCAATTGTGATAATAGTCAAACAAGACTTACTTAATCTTGAAAAAGAGAATTCAGTAGTTATTAAAAATAGGAATGATTTTGGACCTTTTTCTTTAGACTTAAGAGTTAATAGATTATTCGAAGACAAAAAATCTAAACTTGATTTAAATGATCAAGACATTCCAGACCAAGAATATATTGATACTTATTTAGAAGAAATTCCACTATCAGACACAGGAATAGTTTTATCTGATTCTAATAATTATTTCTGGCAACCTATGGAAGAAATGTCTTTTGCAAATGATTATTCTGGACGAGTTTTTAGTAGAAGTAGTTCTGCAAGAAAAGGAATGTGTGTAACAAGTGATAGTTCTGAATATTTAAAAAATCTAAAGACTCGAAACTTTTGTCCGCTTTTGTCTCTTTCAATAACTGGCACAGAAGTTAATCTTAGAAAAGGAGATTCAATTGCACAATTAGTCATTTATGACCTCTCATATAGTATTGTAACCCCTTCAGAAATAACTCAACTAATAAAAAGAGGAAATTTTGAGATAAAAATCAACAATAATAAACTTAAATATTCAGAAGTGCAAGAGCATAACTATATTAATTTGCATTTAGGAGGAAAGATTTGGCTTTATCAGGGAGGAGTGCTTGATTCTAAAAACAGCATAACAAAATGCTTTAAAGAAATAGATATAACTAAAGGGATTTATATTCCCGAAGGAAGCTTTTTCATCTCATCTTCTGCAGAACATGTTGAAATACCTCAAAGATATATTGGAATGGTTGCACAAATGCAAACACACCATTCTCATTACCACACTCATAGAGAAATACCCTTTATTTCTCATCCAAATGCTCCTGTAATAGCGCCAAAAAATATTTTTAAAGGAACAATTACTTTTGAAAATTACATGTTCGTAGACGGAATTATAAAAGAAGGAATGTTTCTTTCTCAAATGTATTTAGAAAAACTATCTAATGATGCATTAACTGTTCCTTCTAAATATATTAATCAGAAGGGTGCAACTCTTGCAAAGTAAAGTGCAACACACTAATTATTAATGTCTATAATTATAAGAACATTAACTTCTTAAATGAGAATAGCATATATAGTGATGAGGAGTTATAGTGAAAAGAATATTATCTAAGTTAATTAAGAGAAAAAGTCCTAAACGAACTTTCAAAAGTTACATCAAACACGTGAGTCCTGTTAGGGAAAAAGATTATGGAATATTCTTAGCACCAGCTTATTTTAATATAAATTTATTTTGAAAAACAATAAAAGTGAACAAATTAAAAAAGTTTTAATCAAAACAGGAACAGCTGTTGTTGGTGTACTTATTATAATATCCACAATCACTGCAATAAGAGGTTAGAAAAATGCTTAGAACATATGAAAAGAAATATGAGAAAATAAAGTTTTGGGATGTTCTTTTTAGAATAATTGTTTCTGGTTCAATGCTTTGGTTCGCATATAATTTAAGTTTCTTATTTTCAGCAATGTTCTTTGTGAATGGATTCATACTATTCACACTCGGAGGAATTCATGCAATCTTAATGGGTTTAATAATCACAACTCTAATATGGGAAATTGTTGAAGGAACAATTAAAGCTCTCGTAAAAAAAGATATAAATGTATTTTATGAATTTAATTTAATAAAAGGTCTTTTTTTATCAAAAGATACAACAGATGGAAAACGCACAACTTTTGCAATTATATACTTTCTTTTCTTCGGCATTCTTGCAGCAGTAATAGGATTTGTTATATATACCTATGCACTGCCAACATATTCTGAAACCTTCAACATATTAAATGGCCAAATAAATACTGTTATGCTTATAACAAGTATTGCAGTAATTGTGATGAATACTTTGTTTGAACTCAGAAAAGACATATTTACTTTAGAAAGAAAAAGAACAATATTCATAATAGTAATGGTTATTTTAGTTATTTGTGGATTTGTTGGTTTTATAAGAGCCTTTACTATTGGATTGTAACCAGTCATAATATTAAAAAAATAAATAAAAATATGTAAGAAATAATTAAATGTCCGAAACACTACAATTCTCTGTGTAATAACCGTGCCAAGTAGTAATGTCAATAGTTGAATTTTCTTCATAAATTGTGTTCCCTAAAATATTTCTTTGTACACTCCAAACCATATGACCTGTGCTATTGTATATTGAACAATTATACATTTTTAAATTTTCATCTGTAAAAGTTATGTTCTGAGTAATATTGTTTAAAGGATTATAAATTGGAACATAATTATCTGTATTGTGCGGAAGTATCCAATTAATTAAAGGGGGAATATTAGTTATAATAAATTGTTTAACCTTTGTGTATGCACCATTAATTGAATCTGCAACAGCACGGATTTTCCAATAATACGTTGAATCATTTAATGCAGATGTTGAATAACTAAGGTCTGATAAATCTGAAGCATTGACTTCAGGACTACTAAAATCATTATTATCATCTATTAAAAGATCATACGTTATTGAGTCTTTATCTAAATCATATGCTGTTGACCAATTAATAGGAATAATAGATTTGGTAAATGCTGTTCCATTGTTAGGATATTTTAAAGCATCTCCTCTAATATCATCTACAGTCTTCACATAATTACTTATAACTAATTCATCAATAGACCCATCAAAGGGAGTTTCATCTCCACCCGCGTCTGAACAAACTGTGAAATGTTGTGTTGTCGTACAACTTCCCTGTGTTTGAGAACCTTCTACATCCAATACACCATCAATATAAATTTTTATTCCTGTTGAAGTATCTGAATAATCTCTTACAACTGCAATATGATGCCATTCACCATCATTAACCTGAACTGTTGAAGTAGTATCCCACAATACTTGTGATGAAGATTCTTCAGCACTTTTAAAAGTTATAAGGCCCGTGTTTGAATCTTTATTATACCCTAAAGCGTATGAACCCCACACACCATATTCATGTTTACCAACAATGTGTTGACCCCACGTCCCATAAGATGTTGAAGAGGTAGTTTTTATCCAAATTTCTAAAGTAAAATCTTCTGTTGTAAAATCATAATTATCACCAAAGTCTATTAATGAAGTATCACAATCAAAAGCATTAACTATTTTTCCAGAAACATAATTATTTTCGCTTGGAGTTCCTCCATTAAATTGTGTGCTATTAAAGTTTTCAAAATGCTCAATTAATAATCTTGAAGAGTTCTGCCCATAAACATAGAAACTTGGTTCATAATCTTGTATCTGAACATTTGACAATGCTAAAGAGGATAAACTAACTAACATTACTATTAGTGTAAAAATACTCAGTCCCAAATTTGATTTATTCAATTTAATCATTTTTTTATATTGTTTATTTAGTTTATTTACAAACACATTCATTTTTATTTATTGTTCTTTTCTTTTTAGCTCTTTTGTAAACAGTCCAAATCGTTCTCGGGTCACGATTCAACAATCTAGCGATTTCTGAATACTTCATATTATTAATATCTTTTAAATATTCAACTATTGATTCTAATATTGCAATATTTCTATCTTTCAATACGCCAACAGGTAAACTTAAAAAATTCTCTGTTTTTAACATATTAACATTTTTCATTTTTTATTTCTTGTTATTTTTGTAGATTTTTTGGAAAGATTAGTAATTTCTTTTTTCTTCTTTTTAATAGTGTTTTTACAAGATGCAATATTTTTATTAGATACCATTCTTTTCTTTTTTGCCCTATTACAAACAGTCCAAATTGTTCTCTGATCTCTATTCAGTAATCTCGCAATTTCTGAGTACTTCATGCTTTTTTCTGAGTGTAAATATTCTGCAACAGATTCTAATATTGCCACATTTCTATCTTGTAATATTGCAATAGGTATATCAATAAATTCGCTTTCCTTTTTCTTTGTTTTATTAATCATGTTTTGTTTTATTTTTTCATTTTTTATTTTTCATTTTATGATGTTGAATTAGTCCAACCGCTCCACACAAATCCATCCCAAATATTTATTGAACAAGTAAAATTATCATTCTTCGAAGTATTAAGTGGATTTATATCTCCTGAAGAAGTGTTGTACAAAATATTTTTACTTATATCGAATAATTGTTCATTGTCATACAACCAAGGTTGCTGATTTTTGAACCAAGTAATATTAACTGTTAATGTACTAAGAGCATCAGCATCAGTAACATTAAAATAACATTTTAAAGAATCAAAAGTATAAGGAGAACTTGGAGATTCTGTTAAGTAGTTAACTTCTGAAAGAGTATTAGTTATTAAAACACTTGTATTTAACCAAGTACTGTTTACAGAACTATCAAATGCCCTACAATTGAATGTCCAATTATCACCAGAAGATGTTAAACTTGATGAAATATTCGCAAGGTTATATTCTATTCCTTGAGTAAAATTATTTCCCGAATTATTATTATAACCGCTTGTATTCAAAGTTCCATCTTTATACCACTCATAATAATAACTTAAATCATCACCATCACCATCCGAGGCATTACAATAACCTATTAACACATTATTTGTATATGCAACATCAGGAACTATTGTAACTGAATTTACACGAGGGGCATCTTCAAGATCAATGTCGAATTCAGAAGTGGCTGAATCACTACTATTGTCATAACCGTCATATGCAACACAATACCAATAATATGTTTGATCATCATTCAATTCTGTCCAATTATAAGTAATACCAATATTATTTATTCCAAGATAGTCTATATTTTCTGAATCATTACTACCAAAATAATAATATGTTAAAAAATCATTATCTAAATCAGTACTTGAACAATTCAATAACGCATAATTAGTGGTTAAAGTTGAATACTCTTCAGGGCTGTGTTGTATTGGTATTGTTGGAATACTGTTTTCTATTGTTAAATTTGTTGAGTTGAACCATGAACTCCAATCATACCCATCATAAACTCTAATTTTCAAAAACCAATTCTCAAATCTCGTAGTGTTTGCGAAAGGTATAATTGTCAAATTATCAAAATCAGAATTATAAATTCCATTAATATACCAGTTAGTTTCGTTCAAAGTCATTGAATCATTATCTGTATCAGAATATGTAAAATAAGCAGTTAAATCATTAAGAGAAATATTATTTACACTGGTGGTGTTTAAAGTAATATTTACAACTGTTGGAACAATGTTTATCTTGAAATATGTTTCATCTGTTTTATTAAAGTTTCCTGCTTGATCAACTGAGTAAGCTGTATAAGTATAAACTCCTGAAGTTAAATTTGTAAAGTTAACATACAAATCATTTACTTCTGAATTAAATGATGCATTAATTTCTACAGCAGACAATTCTCTATTGTAAATTCTAACTTCATCTATTGAACCATCAAAAAACTGGGAGGGTATTTCATCATAATTTGCACCTATTCTTACATTTCCTGCAACAAGAGGAAGAGAACCTGAAAAATTAGTGTTTGTATTTTCTAAAACTCCGTCAATATATATTTTCATTACTGACCCATTATATGTTCCTACAATATGGTGCCAGTCTTCATCATTAATATCTGTTATACTATTAACATCATAAATTGTAGCATCAGATATTATTCTAAATTGTCCTCCCGAATTTGTGTTTAATGAATAAGGCACATCTTCTTTTCCAGTAGATTTTGAATAATTTATTTCAACATATAATTGTGTTAATTTAGCAGGATAATAATAATTGGGAGAATTATCATTATGAACAAGATATGAATCTGCAAAAAAGTTATGCGGTTCTTCTAAACTAATATCATACACATCAACAACTTTATCAAATGTATCAATACTTTTAACAGCTTCAAGGTCTATATCTTCAGTTAAAAAATAATCTCCTAGTTCTATATCTTCAGCAGGAATAAATCCTTTACCATCAATATAAGTTAAATGATCTGGAGAAACACCTAATTTATCATTAAATATAATATATGGTTTATTACCGTGAGTTGTATAAAGAACAGTATTATTTATTAATTCTTGACTTGATAAATTAAATGAAATAACCTCTTCACCCACAAGAATATCTTCAATATCTATATAAGAACCATTTTTCATTAGTACTTGAGAACCGGCCACTAAAGAAAAAGGCGACGGCTGTGGACACGCTACTGGTGCACCTATACCTTCTAATAATGCACCTATCTCTAAATCATCTATATCTTTCCAAGTCCAGCCCTCATGAGTATACGGATTTGTTGACCAAGTTTGAGAAGAAGTAATCCACCCATTTGATTGCCCATTAACATCAACAGGTGTACCATCAAAAGTCTTGGAATGAGTTCTTAACGAAGGTGTGGTAATTATAGATCCTGAGTCACAATCATCAGAGCTTTTAAAATAAATTGTTATAGAATTTATTGTGCCAGAACCAACAGAATGATCTTCAACAGTATATAAATCTCTTCCCTCATCATTATACGAATCATACACGTAAGCTGAGTCTTCAGCAGAAAGCGCTTCATTAACCTTTTCCCAATGAGAACCACTACTGGGATATTGATTAGCTATAGACGTTTGACTACCTGAACCATCAGGTCTTAAAATTTCAACAGCTGAAGGATCTTTTGCTAAAATATATCCTCCCTCTGAATTAGATTTTACCCAAGCTTCAACTGTTATAGATTCAGTGATATTCAAAACTTCAGAATCAGGAACATCAACATAATCATTTTCTCCGTCAAACTCATATGCTTTTCCTCGTATTCCCATTGTTACATTAGGACATTTGGCATCATTACAAGTTCCATTATTACCATAACTTGAAGAATCTAAAAAGAAAGTGTTATTTCCTTTTTCTAATCGTAACCAAGCAACTAATGAATTGTTCCAATCTAATAAAGAAGAAACATTGTTCGAGTTATCACTTGAAGAAATATTAATAAAAATAGAATCTACTGAAGAAATATTTTTCGTATTATTTTCAGGAGTTTGACCTTGGAATTCTACAGCAGGATATTCTAAGTCAATATCAAATGTTCTATTTTCATTTGCAAAATAACAATCTTCAATATTACAAACATAACAATTCCAAATAACAGATTTTTCAATATCGAAATTATCAACTTCGAATGTTACACTTGTAGATATATCCGAAACACTAATTGTTTGATTAGCAATAAATTCTCCCGAATAATTATGATATAAAGTTACATTTCTTATTCCAATTACACTTAGTGCATCACATTCAAATATTACACTGTTATTAACATACCACTCATTTATAGGACTACTCAAATTAACACTAACATTTATAGTCTGAACAAAGAAAGGACTTGAATTCACCCATAGACTCCAATTTTCACCATCATAAACACTAACAGAAAAAATCCATGCGTCAGATTTAGAAGTGTTTTCATAAGGAATAAAAGTTAAGTTATCAAATCCGTAATCATGGAAACTATTAACATACCATTTTGTTTTATTTAAAGTGAAACTATCTTCATCTAAATCATAATATGAAAAATAACCGGTTAAATTATCAACTGTTAAATTCAAACTTGATGAAGCATTAAGTGAAACATTAATTGCTAAAGGAAAAGTGTTTTGTATTTCTTTATAACTAGAGTTTAACCAAGTTGTTGCATTACTTGTTCCATCATTTGCTAAACAACTAAATATCCACGAGTCTTCTTTTATAGTATTAGTATAACTTAAATTATTAATATTATGACTTACACCTTGAGAATAATTGTTACCTGAATTATCTACATACCCCGATAAGTTTACATTGCCATTTTTATACCAAATATAATAAAAGCTTAAATTATCATTATCATTGTCTGTTGCACTACAATATCCTCTAAGAGTAGTATTTGTATATGCAATAGTTGGCATAATATCTACAGAGTTAACTGAAGGAATATCTTCTATATTAACAGTGAACTGTGAAATATTTGAATCACTACTATTATCATAACCATCATTAGCAATACACTTCCAATAATAAGTAGTATCATCAACTAGATTAGTAAAGTTGTATGCAGTGTTTGTATCATTTTCGCTTAAGAAAGTTGAAGCGGTTTCATCATCTGCTAAATAATAATAAACTATTGAATCTCCATCTTCATCTGTTGAACCCGAACAATTCAATAAAATATAATTAGTAGTTATTGTTGAATCATTTTCTGGATAATATTGAATTGGTTTTGTAGGAGGAATATTCTCAATAGTTACATTTCTTAAACTTGAAGTTGTCGATTGAACAAAGACATCATTAGCAGTAATAGAATAATTATAATCCTTTCTCGATAAATTAGTTTTGTTTACTTCCAATCTATAAGTTGTTGTATTAATTTTTTGTAAACCTGATTGATACAATACTTCAATTTCTTTTTCAGATAAAGATTTATTATATATTCTCACTTCATCTATTGTACCATTGAAGAATAGAGTGTGTGATCCACTGGAACCGATTGATAACGTTGAATTAAAATCTGAAACACCACAATCAAACCAAGATGTGCTAATTCCATCAACAATAACTTTAACTTGGCCTTCTGAAAATAGAAAAATAAAATTATGCCAGATATTTAGACTTGGAGAAGATCTTAAATTGACAATCGTTGAACCATTATAAACCCCAATAAGATCTGTATTAAGAGCATACGCTAAATAAAGCCTGTGAGTTCCATCACTAAATGAAATGAAATCGTTATTTCCAGAAGATTCTTGAGATTTTACCCACAATGAAATTGTTTTAATAGTACTTATACTAAAATTATGATCTACATAAAGATAATCGTTGCCACCATCAAACTCATACGCCCCTGAAAACTTACCAGAAGAAGACCACGAAGGACAAGCACTGCCCGAACAAAAACCATCATTATCATTACCTGAAACATCCTTAACAACAGAATCATTCTCTCCGAGAGCAGAAACATTATTGAAATTCATGAACAAAACTAAATCATTATCAAACAAAGAGACACTAGAATCGTTCCAAGTAAAATTCAAAGAAGCTAAATTATCATCAACAATAGTCACATTGATAAAAACATAATCATCAGTTGTATTGTACCAAGAAACGTTCGGCATAGTAATATTAATTGTTGGTGCGGAATGATCATAAGTAAAACTAATACTATCATAACTAAGAACATTCAAACTATTATTACAAAAAACACTAACATTATTTTCTCCATCAACATATGAAACACTAGTAAAATTAGTTCCTGCAGAAATACCTGAAGAATTTTCTCCAGAGTTTATTGAATACCAACAATCATCCAAACCAAAACCACTAATAGTATAATTCAAATCATCAACTAAATTAGAATAATAATCTGTTTCATTAACAGGATAACTAATATTCACAACAGGAATATTATAAACATTAACATATCTTAAACCAGTATTATTGGACAAACCAAAAACGTCTGTAGCACTAATATTATAATAATAACTACCAAGAGACAAACCTGTTTTGTTTGCTTCTAACCTATAAGTTGTTGAATTAATTTTATTTAATCCTGCCCAATATAATGCTTCGATTTCTTCTTCAGATAAAGATCTATTGTATATTCTTACTTCATCTATTACCCCATTGAAAGGAAGACCATCCCAACCATCTCCAATCCAAGCAGTGTTGGTAGCGCTTGATGTTCCTGCAGATGAAGATAAAAAAGTAACAACTTCAGTATTTTTATATAATTTCCAAATAGAACCATTCCAGGTTATCACAACAAAATACCAATCATTTGCTCCGAAAGTTCCTGCATCATAAGTAGAACCATTAACAGAACAATATTGTGCGGTAACATCATTGTTAACACTCCACCAACAACCACCATCAGGCTCAATTCTAAAACCTACTACTCCACCACTATAAGCATCTGCACCTAGAACATATCTAAAAGTTGTTGTCAACTCATTAGGATAAAACCATATTGCATATGAACCCACAGACAAATCATGAGTCACGCCATTGCCTAAATCAAGGTAATCATTACTTCCATCAAAATCATAAGCATCACCATACTTACCCTCACTAGTAAAAGTAGCACCATAATTAGTAGCATCATTAGTGTTACCTGATAAATCAGATAAGTTGTTAGCTCCTTCAGTAAAAGATAAAGCTAAAACTAAATCATTATCAGAATAATCATTATAAGCACTTAGATATTGAGTGATGTTATCCTTCCAATTTAAAGTAACATTATTCAAATTATTATCAATAATTGTTGCATTAATAAAAGTATAACTATTCAAAGTATTGTGAGGAGATTCAGAAGGCATAGTAACATTAATCCGAGGAATAAAAGTGTCAAAGTTTATAGTCACAGAATTATCTTCAACACTACCTTGAGAATCATTACAATAAACAACAACAATATTTTCTTCTTCGCTCAAAGAAACGCCTGTAAAACCGGTGCCTGCAGAAACAAGAGAAGAATTACTTCCTGAATTTATAGAATACCAACACTTATCCAAAGAATATAATCCTTGAACACTATAATTAATCTCGCCTGTAAAATCAGAACTATAAGCAGAACCAGCAATAGGATAATCAATACTTAAATTAATATCAGTAAAATGCCATAATTCTGCAGGAACATTATTACCAGAATCAACACAATACAACGCAGTGATAACATCAGAACCAGTATTATTACCATAACTTAAATTACAAAGTCTAAAAGTATAATCCAAAGATGAAGAAGAATTAATATTCCAATAATTACTACTTACAGAATGCACACTCGCCAAACTACCTTCAAGACCAACAACATTCAATTCGCCAGAATCTAAGAACTCTGAAGATGAACCATTAAACAACAAAGTAGCATTAGGTTCAACATTAAAACTCGAAAGAGAAGTAATATTAATACTACCAACAACAACATCCTCATCCAAATCTAACAAACCATCAACAATAGTAACATCATCATTAGAATCTAAACTATAATTAATAGAACTATAATTAACTACATTATTCGACCAGAAATACCAATCCCCACTAATCTGATTATGATCCTTACTAGCAACATACCCCTCCAAAGGCAAATTAGTCAAACCCCCCACAGAAGTAAAAGAAGTATTAATTAAATCAACATAAAACGTCTGACCACCCGTAAATTTAGTACTAAAATAAATGCTTCCATTCATAATTGTATCATTAATAAATACTGAACCATAACCATAACCATACTCTGCCAATACAAGAGAATTACTAGTACTTTTTAAATAACTACTAAAAATATTTGTGTTAATAAAAGAACCCCCTCTATGTCTTACTGCACCAACAGTTAAATTACTGAGAACTAAATTAGAACTACCTACAAAAGCTAAAAGATCAGGGGAAGATATATTATCAAAGTGTTCCATATTTAATCCTGAAGTATAACTAAAATATGTTGAATAGTATGAATCAGAATTAAAATAAGAATTCGTTATAGAACTACCCGCGTCCGAACCAGAAAAATAAAGATAAGAAGTATAATTTGTAAAATCACAATAATCTAAAATAATTCTACCATTAAAAAAAGAACCGCCAACATAATTACTACCAATATGTTTAAACGAAGTATAACTTGCATTCAAAGTTCCAGAAGTCACAACCATATTCCAATAATTTGTCGGTGAGTCAACAGAAGAATCAACAAAAATATGATCTGCTGCAGAACCAAAAAAATTCAAAATTCCATCAACATCATCAAATCCACCATTATCAGTATCTCCAAAATAAAACTCAGAACCAGATAAAGCAGTAACAACCGCGCCAGAATCAATATCAAAAGTGTAATTCACTTCTAAAACAGCAGAAGAAATATTAACAAAACCACCAGAATAAACCTGAACATTATTAAAATAACTACTACCATTAATCAAAGAAATATTGCCATAAATACTACTTTTTCCAGTAACATTAACCTCTGCAATAGAACTCAAAACACCATCAACAACTAAAGCACTTGCAGTAACATTATACACTCCGGCTATAACACGTCCAGACTCAGTAATATTTAAAGTATAACCAAAACAATTCAAATTCTCATCCAAAACCAACTCATAATCAATAGGATTATTACAAATATATTCAGAATCATTGTAATCAAAAGTAATATTGTTTGAACCAATAACATTCAAACTATTATTACAAAAAACACTAATATTATTTTCTCCATTAAGATAAACAACACTTGAGAAATTTGTTCCAGCACTAACACTCGAAGAATTACTTCCAGAATTTATAAAATACCAACAATCATCCAAACCGAATCCTGAAACAGAATAATTCAAATTATTATTTAAAACAGAAGCAGTATAATACGACCCATCAACTGGATAACTAATATTCACAACAGGAGTATCATAAACACTAACATTTCTTAAATCGGTTGTCATAGACTGAGCAAAAACATCACTTGCACTAATAGAATAATTATGTATTCCTTCAGACAACCCAGTCTTGTTCACTTCTAATATATAAGTCGTTGAATTTATTTTACTCAACCCTGCATGATACAAATCGGCTATTTCATCTGAAGATAAAGTACGATTATAAAAACGAACTTCATCTATTGCACCGTTGAAAAAATCAGTTTTGGATGTGCTATCCCAATCCATACCTAAAACCCAATTATGACCTGCTGTGTCACCCATAACATCTGTTAAAGTGTCAGAAATAAAAGCCTCATTATTTCTATATAAAGTATACTTAGATTGGGCTGCGCCAGTTTTTCTAACATTAATAACTAAGTGTTGCCAACCTGTTGTTTTAGTTTCAGCAGCAGTAGAATCACTTCTAATTCTAACATGATAACCTCCCGCCCAATATCCTAATATAAAAATATTATCTCCTGAAGAATCATGCTTACCAATAAAACACTGACCATCTAAGGTTTCATAAGGATTAACCCACATAGAAATACTGAAGTTTTCTGCAAGAGAAAAGTCTGTTAATTCAATATAATCATCACTGCCATCAAGAACATACGCACCACCATATTTACCTGAAGAAGTCCAAGTAGCACCATAATTAGTAGCG
>CAYWRI010000022.1:0-21928 GCA_964461035.1 uncultured Methanosarcinales archaeon
TCTATTAAACGATGGAAGACTATCTATTGAAATTGAAAATCAGGAATTGATTCCAAAAATCGAAGATGGAATATTTAATCCTCAGGGAAATTTTGGCCTCCAGTGTATGAGCTCTTATGATCCTAGGGATGTAAAGGAGTTCGATCCAACTGGAAGAACAGATAAACTAGAGTTGACAAAAAAAGTTGAAATACCTTATTTAGATGGAGTTATAACTTCACTAGAAATTATAACCTCCCAAAAAATTGGAAATACAAGAGACATTTTGTCAATTGGTTTTCATGCAACAAGAGGAGAATGGCAAGAAATGAATATGGATGCAAAAGTGAGATTTTTCTTTCCAGACATAGATGAAACAGGTACAGAAATAACTCCTGATGTTCATAATACTAGAAATGAATTTATTTTAGCAGGGCACGATGAATATAACCGAGATGCTCCTTTAACTAATAGAATTGCCCGATTTTATAAAACAATAGAAACGCTTTTTCCAGATATTGTACATTTGGATGATTGTTTAAGTTCAATAACTAGTCCTGATCAAAAAAGGGCTGAAGCGTATATAATGGATGCCATGGTCTTTGCAAAACAAGGATATGCAGTAGAAATGGCTAAAGCAATAAATACTGCTCAAGAAAAATCAAGAATACCTGTAGCAAGTATTTTATTAGCTAAAACAATGAAACATTATGTACATCATGTGTCAGAAACGGAAAATGATAATTTTGACCCTATAGCTGAACCATTTGAAGAAGATACAGTAACAGAAGATACTAAAAATTACAACCCTATAAACAAAAACATAAATAGAATTATAAACTATTTTGTAATACCTATTGCGGCAGTTTGTGTAATTGCAGGAATTGCAGGAGTAGTACTAGAGACTTGTTCAAAGCAAAAAGATATAAAACAACTTAAAGGACATGTTTTTCCTTATGCACAAGAATCTCAAGTTGAAATGGATTCAACAACACAAAATTTAACAAGTGGAATTGAAATTAACAAATCTGAATTTTCTAATCTAGTTAGAAAAACTGGTTTAACAGGAGTTTATGCACTTATTTCAGGACAAGATTTAAATCAGATAGGTCATGAAGCGTATCTTCCAGGAGGACCAATAGATAACTTGGCAAAAATGGCCGGAGTAGATTTATACAATGAATCAAACGAACCAACAGGATTTGTAAAAAATGGTATCAACGATTTAATGACTCAGGCACAAACAGAAACACTTTATCAACATCTTTCAGAAACAAACTAAATTATTTTATTTTATTTTTTCTTTTAAATACCAAAACCATTTTAACTGATTAAGTATTTCTAGGTTATATGAAAGTAATGATAACAGGAAAATCAGAGAATAAAGATTTACTTAAACAAGAAATAAAAGAACTTGTCAATATTGTTGATTCTATAGATCAAATGCCTGATGTAATAATAACCTTGGGTGGTGATGGCTCATTTTTATTTAATGAGCAAAGATACCCTGAAATTCCAAAATTAATATTAAAAGATAATAGTTTATGCTTTAAATGTCATGAAGGACAGCATAAACAAATAATTATAAAGCTTTCTAAAGGCAAATACATCATTCAACAGCACAAAAAGATTGAAGCAACTATTGTAAAGAAAGACTCAAAAAATATGGCTTTAATTGGTTCTAATGACATAATTATAAGAAATTCTGAACAATTTCATGCTATTCGCTTCTCTACCAAGATAAATAATCAATCAATTGCAGAACAAATTGGAGATGGAATTGTTGTATCCACTGCTTTTGGTTCAACAGGTTATTTTAAAGCAATAACTGGAAAAAGCTTTGATTCTGGAATCGGAATAGCTTTTAACAATGTTTCAAGTCAATTATCTCCTAAAATAGAAAGTAATGCTGAAGAATTTAAGGTTGAATTCGAGCTTTTAAGAAATAAAGCATATTTATCTGTTGATAATTCTCCTGATATGATTCTTCTTGAAGCAGGAGATAAAATCATAATCAAGCAAAGCGATTCTGTTTTCAATCTGGTTAAAGTTGATTGAAATATTAATTTACTATTATAAATACACAAACATATAGTTTATGAATCAACAATATTTTTAAAACAAACATATTTTAAGAGTTACTACTAGTATAAGATTTTACGAAAATTTATATATAAGTTGGATTACTGAAAATTAATAGATAAATCGGGGTGTTTATTGTGGTTGTTATGACAAAAGATCAAATAATAGAAAAAATAAAAGATAAAACTTCTCTTTCAGACGATGAAATAGCTAAAAAGATAAAAACAAAGTTAGAACAATTAGCAGGATTGATAAGTGAAGATGGCGCAGCACACATAATTGCTAATGAATTAGGTGTTGATTTGAATCAGCAAGCAGAAGGTTCAATAGAAATAAAACATTTGCTTGAAGGTATGCGAAATGTTGAATTAACTGTTCAAGTTCAGAAAAAGTTTGATAGTAAGGAGTTTAATTCTGCAAGAGGTCCTGGTAAATTAGCAAGTTTCATGGTTGCTGATAAAACGGGAAAACTAAGAGCGACTCTTTGGAATACTAAAGTAGATGAACTTTATCCTAAGTTTCAAGAAGGAGATACAATAAATCTTAAGAATGCATATATTAGAAAGAACAATTATACTGGAAATATTGACATAAATTTGGGTGATGGTGCAGAAATTGAAATTGTTCCTGAATCTGAAAAATTAGACATTGATAATTCTCCTGATAGAAAAAAAATAATTGATTTAACTCCACAAGATGTTAATACTGAAGTTCTGGCAACATTAGTTCAGGTTTCAGATATTAGATTTTGGGAAGCTTGTCCTAAATGTGGTAAAAAACCAAAACTAGAAAATGAAGAACATATTTGTCAAGAACATGGTAAAATAGCCGAAAAAGATTTGGATTATTCTTATGTTTTAAACACCTATATTGACGATGGAAGTGCAAGTATACGAACCGTTTTTTGGAAAAAACAAATACAAAAGTTATTAGATGAACCTCATGAAACAATTTTGTCCTATAGAGAAACCCCTGAAAATTTTGAAAAATTTAAATCATCTCTTCTTGGAGATATTATCAAAGTTCGTGGAAGAGTAAACAAAAACGAAGCTTTTGACAGAATGGAATTTGTGGCGTTTGATTTAGATAAAAATCCTAATCCCGAAGAAGAGATTAAATATATTGAAAAGCCAAAATCTGAAGCATCTACAACAGGAGAGACTGTAAAAACTGAAACAGTGATTGATAATTCTGAAACAGATTCTCCAGCCGTAACTCCTGAGAAAAAAGATGTTGTTAAAGAAACAGTATCTCTTGACGATATTGAAGAAATCAATATTGATGATGATTAATTTATTCTTTTTTATTTTTAATTTATATTAAAATTCTTGCAAAATATAAAATTAAGGCAATATATCACTATTTTTTTAAATGAAGTAAATATAGTATAAATTTATGTATAAAAAACTCGGTTATGATAAGAGTAATGTCAATAAATTGTATTTATTTTTGAAAAGAAATAAGTTAATTATAGTAATGTTTTTATTATCAACAGCATATTTTATGTACCTTCATAAAGTTCATTTATCTTGGGATTTTATATCCTATATTCTTAATGCAAAATATTGGGCGGGTCAAACAGGATATTTTGAACTGTTAAGACCTCCTCTAGTTCCATTTATTATGTTTATTTTAAGTTTTGTCGGTTGGCATGTCATGGAATATTTATTTATTTTTCTTGCATCGCTTTTTTTTGCATATTCTATGACTAGATTGGCTAAAAGATTAACTCTTAATAGAGCTTTATTTTATGCTATAGCTTTAAGTCCTTTTGTTCTAGGTTATGGATTAGTTAATGGTTCCGAGTTAATATTTATATCTTTTGTTGCTTTAGCATTGTCTTTTATAATTGAGAATAATGTGTTATCAGGAATTTACTTAGGTTTAAGTGCTCTTGCAAGATATAATACGCTTATTTATTTTCCTTTTTTGTTTCTTAATAAAAAAAGAAAGACAATATTCTTTAGTTGTATTCTATTTATTTTGGTTTTTGCAACTTCACTGAGTTATAATTTTTTTACAACAGGAAACATGTTTACTAGTATGGCCAATCTTTATGCAATGAATTATACTTTCAGAGAATATTTGACTCAGCCCGCTGTTTTTTCTCATTTCTTTATAGTGATAGGATATTATATTCTGTTTGCAATTATCGGACTTATTGTTTCTTTTGGTAGAATGACTTTAGAAATAAAAAAAATTAAAAAATTTGCAAGAACAAATAAGTTTTTAGTTATTATTTGGTCTTATCTTCAAAGAATTAAAGCAGATTTGATTTTTATTTTAATATTTTTATTAGGTATTCACAGTTATCTTTCTTTACCTATAAAAAATGAAAGATATCTTTTTGCAATAATTCTTCCATTAACATATTACACTGTTTTAGGAATAAAGTTCATACTTGTTTTTTTCAAGAAAAGATATCCTCAAATAAATTTAAAAAAAATTTATCTCATAGTTATTATTAGTATTGTTTTAATTAATATAATAAGTTCATCAATTGGCTTAATTCTTACAGAACACCATACATCAAACCAATATGATAATGCAATTGATAACATAAATTTATTGGGTTTAAATAATTGTTCTATGATGTCTAATTCATTTGTAATAATGAGTTATTTTGGTTATGATAATTTACCTTATCCTCCAAAACAATTAATTAAAGATAGAATAAATCAAGGTGAAAATATATTATTTTTTTATAATGTTTATGACCCCGAATACATGTTTAATAGTTCTTTTTTAGAACAACTTCCAGTAATTTTATCAACAGAAGAATATATTCTTCTTGGTAATGCGTCAACTTGCATTAAATTACATGATTTAGATTTGACTTATCTTAAAGAAAGAGAAAGTGATATTTTTGAAATCCACGGATATTATATAAATGTTGATTCTTGTCATATGCTTTCTAATAAAAAAGAGTTATTAGAAAAAATCTGTAATTTTGTTAATTTTAAAGGATTTGATTTAATACCTAAAAAAGAAGTTATATTATATTAATCAATAATTACAATAAAAATAAAAACTTGACAATATTTAAAAACAATCAGCTTATACTAAAATTATAGTGTATTCAATTTATTTAATTATTGAATATGAATTAATTAAAAAATGAACAAGAGAAGAAGATGAATATGGAATTTAGTTATATAATAATTTACGTAGCGTGTTTTGCAGGGTTATTTGTATCTATATTCTATGTTTTGACAATATTTTCTCCTAATAAAACCAAGAAATTTACAGAAATAAAAAAATACCCTTTAGTTAGTATAATTATTCCTGTTTGGAATGAAGGTTCTGCAAATGGTGAAAGATTAAGAAAAACATTGAACTCTGTTTTTGCAGCAGATTATCCTCAAGAAAAAATAGACTTAATTATAGTTGATGATGGAAGTACAGATAATTCTTTGAAAATTGCAAAAGATTATGAATCAAAAGGGGTCAGAGTTTTTTCTCATCCCGTGTCTAGGGGAAAAACAAATGCGGTAAATACGGGAATGACTTATGCTAAAGGAGAATTTGTTGCAGCGCTTGATGCAGACTCGTTTATTATGCCTGATGTTATAAGAAAATTAATTCCTTGCTTTGATAACCCTAATGTTATGGCTGCAATTCCTTCAATTAAAATATGGAAACCTAGAACTATTTTACAAAGAATACAATCTAATGAATTTTTAAGTGCTGTTTTTATAAGGCATTTACAATCAGAACTTGGTGCAATACATCTTGCTCCTGGAGCTTTTACATTAATAAGAAGAAAATTTTTGAAAAAATATGGTTCATTAAATGCAAATACAATGGTTGAAGATCTTGAAATATCTTTCAGAATACAAAGTCATAATTATTTAATTGATTGTGTTATTGATGCAAATGTTTATACTAGTGGAGTAAGAACTTGGAAAGCTTTTGTTAATCAAAGATTAAGGTGGTTTTGCGGTTTTATAAAACAAATAATAAAATACAAACATTTATTTGGACCTAAGCATGGAAATCTGGGAGTTTTTGTTCTTCCAACTTCAATATTTTTTATCTTGTTTATGTTATTTTTATTTTTTTATGCGCTTATTAAATTCTCTTTTGATACATTTACATATATCCAAGATTTAATTCTAACAGGAATAAATCTTGATGAATTGTTACATTTTAAATTTGATGTGTTCTTTGTCACTATAGGAAATCACACTATTATACCAATACTTTTATTAATAATGGCAATAGCATTTATTTTATACATAAAAAATGCATCAAATGAAAAACAAGGCGTAATATTAAATTTTTTACTTTTCACTTTAACTTATTGGTTTTTAGCAGCATACTGTTGGACAAAAGCAATATATTATCATTTTGCAAAGAAAAAAATAAAATGGGGCCCTAACTATTTTAGTGCTTGAGGTAATTAAAATGCATAGAAAACAAATAAAATCATCAAGATATTTAAGTGCACTTGCTATTACAATAATAGTTTTTTTATCAGGATTTATTCTAAGTAGTTTAGTGAATGAAGCAAAACTTCAAAATGTTTATGATCTTGAAAATGAAATAAGGGTTGAATCCTTAGGTAATGAACTTGTATATAATTTAATTAGTTCAGATTTATGTTCAAATATTAATCTTACAAGCTATACACTAGAACTATCCACTCTTGGTAGAAAGTTAACTTATATGGAATCTATTTATGGATATGATTCTGCACAAGTAAAAAATCTTAAAAGTTATTATTCTTTACTTCTTTTAAGACATTGGATAATTAATAATGAAGCAAATGAAAAATGTAATTATACAAAACCAAATGTAATGTTTTTTTATAGTAATTATTTAGATTGTGTTGATTGCGAAGATCAAGGTCTTGTATTAACTTATGTTCATAAAAAATATCCGTTTTTTAATACATATTCTTTCGAATTTGAAGAGGATAATCCAGGAATAAAATTTTTGAAAGAAAAATATAATTTAACTTCTTACAGACTTCCCACTTTAGTAATTGATGAAAAAGTTTATTATGGATTTCAATCTAGAGATTTTCTTATAGATAAACTTGATCTTGAAGAAAAATTAGTTCAGGATAAAATAGAAAACCCTGAAAGGTATAATTAAATTGGAAGATAATAAAAATTTCACATATTTTGTATTAGGAATTATTATTATTTCATTTGCTATGGCAACATATTTTTATCCAAATATGCCCGAAATCTCTGCGTCTCATTGGAATACAAAAGGAATGGCTGATGATTTTAGTTCAAAGTTTAGTGCAACTTTTACTATGCCCTTTATGATTTTGGCATTGGGAATTCTTTTGTTTGTTATTCCTTTGATTGCTTTAAAAAACAAAAATATTGTAAATTTTAGAAAAGAATACAACTCGTTTGTTATCTTGTTTCTTTTACTTTTTCTTTATCTATATATTCTAACAATTTATTTTAATATTGTTCAAAGTTTTAATATGGGTAAAATGTTATTTCCTGCACTAGGAATTTTATTTATTTATCTTAGTTTTAGACTTGAAAAAATTCCCAGAAATAATATTATGGGAATAAGAACTCCTTGGTCTGTAATAGATGATGTTAATTGGGGAAAAACACATAAATTGGGTTCTGCACTCTTTAAAATACTTGGATTAATGTTCATACTAACAATGTTTTATACAGAAATCTCAATATATCCTCTAATTATTTACCTTGTATTAATGATTATTATCTTGTTTGTATATTCTTTTGTTATAACTAAGAAAAAGAAAAATAGTTAATTTTATTATTTTGTGGTTCTATCGATTTTTTCTGTTTGATCTTTACAATAATTGTTCCAAGTATTATTTATTAACTCTTGAGCATTAGTTAAGCTGATTGCAGCTGAAGATAAGTCTGAAGATATTTCAAAACCTATTAATGGTTTTTTTTCTAAGGTCTGTGCTTTAATTTTAAAATAATCTGCAATGTTTCCTATAAAATCTGCAACCATATCATAACTCATATTTCCAACAGATATTGCTAATTGATCTAATGAATCAGAATATCCTTCAACATAATATGATTTTCCTTGTTTTGTCAAACTATGAGGATCTGAGTTAAATATATACCCTATTGTAGTTTCTGTAGAAAGAAGTTCTCGAGCAATTATTTCCAAGTTTTGAGAAAGTTTTGGATGACCTGCGGCCTCATCCATAGATTGATCTATAATATCGTTTGCAAATTTTTTCATAAATTCTTTTATTCTATAATAGGACATATTACAGATATCTTTAGCTAAGTCTTCATTTGTTCCAGCATAACCATCTACAAAAACAGGATGTTTTGACATGAAACTTCGAAATCAGTCAAAGTATTTAAATTTATTCATTATGAAAAATACAATATTTAAAAGAAAAAGAAAAAAAGTTAAGTATATCTTTGCAAGTAAACAACTTGATTCTCTTGTGCATATTCTTGGAATCCATACTTATTCAATATGTTAATAGCAATCTCATTGTCACAACCTGTTTTAACAAATTGTCTTGAATAATTATTTTTAGTTAGTATCTCACCCATTAGTAGTTTTCCTACACCTTTACTTGATTCCCGTGTTGCACCTAACCATAAATATAATGAGTTTTCTTATTCATACCACACCATAATACCCAAAGGTATAGTCTGCTTGTTTTGCGAGAACGATTCCACAAGGTTTACCTGTTAATCTTGCAATAACTTCTTCTTGAGTTAAATCGGATTTTGCAGGAATTTTTTCTCTTATTAATTCAATATTTTCTAATAAGTCATCCAGATTTCCTGAAACTATTTATATATTCTTAATTTTATTCATTATTACCACCTACCTATTTGTTTTTTATTAACATCAATTAAAAAAGAATAAAAATTTATTATAAAGTTGAGATATCATCTTCGCATTTGATAAACAAGAAGTTCAGATTCATTGTCAGAGCAAAAGTTTATAGGATATCAAACTTAATTTGCCCAAAAATAGAAATAGTTAAAACTAATAAAAAGAGAATTGTGTAAACTTTTATTCAAATCCTTTTTTGAAAAATTATAACTTATTTATTTAAGCAAACTTTATTTATTTAAAAATATTTTTAAAATTTAGGTTAAATTAGTAAACTTTAAATAAATATGTGTGTGTATCAACAACGCTCCACACCATATGAAAAAAATTCATTCAAGACACATTGATAAAATAGCAGAATTTAAATAGTGATGTTTATTCTTATTTAACATGGTATCTAAATACATATTATATCCTAAACTTATACCACTTATTAAAGATTTAAAACTTGAAGAAAGAATAAAAAAAGTCGAAGAAGAAGGCGACTTTCCACCTATTGGAGGTATGATTAATAATGAAATCATAACCGAAATTTTTAATGATTTAGATAAAGAGGGATTTTATGATAATGTTCCCGGTAAAGATAGATTTAAATTCTTGGATCTTCAAGATCTATTTTCAAATAATCTTGAAAACCTGTCTTGGAAAATTGAAAAACCTTCTGGCACCATCAATGTTCAATGCAATTTAAATGATGCGAGAACATTTTCAGGTTTTTTAGCATCATATGTATTAACACCTGAAGAACTTGGAAAATATTCAGAATTGGGTTTTTCTTCTCCTTTTGAATTGGTAATTGCTGTTAGCAAATTAATTTTTCAACAAACTGGTTTTGAAAGGAAAAATTATTCTTGGATTAGAACAGAAAATAATTTTCAAACATTAACAAAACTTACAGATACAGATCATGAAGATATGTGTATTTATCAAAAAAATATTACTCAATATACTACATTAGATCCGATTGCAGGTACTAAAATAAACTTAAGACCGTTAATTCATGAAAAAGACAAAGGTATCTTGGCATGTCAACAACAAGAAGTTCCGTTATTTGTTTATTTATTGAAATATTTAGATCAAGAAAATATTAATTATCAAGCTAAAGCAAAAGATTTAATTAAAAAGTATAAACAGAAAGGTAATAAAATTTTAAAGTCTGCAAATTATTCCAAAGAGTTTGGTGAAAGGCTTTCTTCACAATTTAGAAAATATTATACTATTATTCCAAATTTTAATAATTCTAGTAATTCCAAAACTGTTTCTCCATCTTTTATACGATCATTTTGGGATGATGAAAATTATAATCTATATGTTGCATCTAATGAAGATCTTATTTTATCTCTTCAACCTCATAAAAATAAAATAGATTCTATTAAGCCAATAAATGCAAGATTTACTCATTCTGATGCTGAACAACTAATAGAAGAATTAATTAATTATGCTGAAGCAGGTTTAGGTAGAGTTCGACTAGGTGAACTTCTTGGACTACTAAACTATAGATATTCTAATGATTTTGAAAAAAATTTTAAGAAATAAATTATAAAATAAATATGTCTATCGGGGATTCGTGCTCAACAATTCCAAAAGGAATTCTTGGCATCAAGAGACTGGAAAAATCAATCAAAAACACTTAAATCTCCAGAAACAGTTTCAACACGCAATTTGTGTTGCCCACCATTAACCATAATTACAGAGTCTGTTGTCATTCCTGGAAATCTATTTTCTAGATCTCCACTACTAGTATCAAAATCAATAGTAAAGCTTGAATCAGTTGGGAATTTAAGTCTAACATCGCCAGAAGTTGTTTTTACATCAAGATCGCGTGTTAACTCAACATAATCCAAAATAACATCACCTGAAACTGAATTTGTACTAACAAAATTAGATTTTAAAAAATTAAAAGTAATATCGCCAGAAGTTGTTTCAGCCACAACATTTCCTGTTTCTATATTTGATGCTTTTAGATCACCTGAAACAGCATGAAAATTAAAATTATCTGATTTAACATTACTAATAACTGCATCTGCCGAAGTTCCTTTAAACTTAAATTCTCCAAACTCAAAATTGCTTAGTTCTAAGTCACCAGAAGTAGTAGTTATATCCATATTAAATTTATTTTCAGGAAGTGCTATCTGTAAATTAATATCGTGCATTCCAGCAAAATTAAAAAAGTCAGATCCAAGATTAGGATATTCAACAGCAATATTAATAGTATTACCGCCTAGTATAACAATTAACTCTGGAACTTGATTAATTTTAGAAGTTGTTTGCCCAACCAAAAAAACTTCAATGTTATCTGAATTAGATTTTGTTATCTCAATATCTGTACTGACAGTATTAATATTAATTGAATTAACATTAGTAGAATTAAGAATTTTACTTTCTGAAACTTTATATTCTTCTGACCCGAAATTATAACCATTTGATACAAAAAGTAGCAATGCTGCTACTCCGATTGTAACAATCGCAATTAATACTAATATTAGACTTATTGTTTTTATATTTTTCATTTTATTTACCTTTAATTATCTTTACATTCAATTTTAAGTACTTCATTACAATAAAGAAAAAACCTTTAGATATGTAATAAGATCCTATAACCATTAATAAACCTAAACTCAAACAACCTATGCCTACAAGAATAGATATTATTGGAGTTACACCAAAAGCAATTAAATTATACGCAAAGGGTAATAAGGGCATAATAATTAAACCGAGACCAGTTGCAACAAAAGAAATAGTTATTGCATATATCCCAATTAAAATACCTAATAAACCAAAAAATATTCCTACAACAAATATTAAATTAAAAAATCCCAATCCAACTATGGCTAATATTGCTCTAGTTACATTTGAAAATGATGATTTATTTTCAGCTTTTTTAATTAAAAGATTTGCACCTGCTTGTTTTGCAATAGTTTTTGGATTTCCTAAAGATTTTATTAATGCACTTTCAGTTCTACCTTTCTTTAGACCAATATTAAAGTGCTCCTCATAATCCTCAATTATTTCGTCACAATCTTCTTTGTTAAGCTGCTTTAATCTTGATTTCAATTCCTTGAAAAATTCTTTTTTATTCAATTTACTTACCTCTTAAAAAAACCTCTACTTTTTTAGTAAAGTTTTTCCATTGTTTCGATAATAATAAAACTCTTTTTTCTCCTTCTTTAGTTAACTTGTAATATTTTCTTGGCGGTCCTGTTTTTGATTCTTTTAGATAAGTTGTTACATAACCATCTTTTTTTAGTCTTCTTAGTAAAGGGTAAATTGTTCCTTCAGACACGTCAATCTTTTTAGATATTTCATTAGCAATTTTGTACCCATAACAATCGTTTATCCTCAATAAGTTCAAAACACAAAGTTCCAAAACTCCTTTCTTAAATTGTGTATCCATTTTAATTCCCAGGCATACCTGCTTATGTCTAGTATTAGGCAATACACACCACTATATAAATGTTTTGATTGAGCAAATAAACTGCACTCAGAAAGAGATATTAAGAACCAATGCAGAAAGTGAACATTCTTTTTAAAGCAAGAAACAATATAAAATTAATAATGTGTACTCTAAAAAGGAAAAGAAAAATATGCTCTGTCCGGGATTTGAACCCGGGTCTTAGCCTCGAGAGGGCTAAATGATTGGCCAGACTACACCAACAGAGCGTTTTTATATTGAAAACAATAATTCATTTAAAAAAGTATTGTCATTATCGTTACGAACATAAATAAAAGATATTATGCACTTAGCTTAACTATATTAAAATAAAAAACAATTAGAAGTTGTAATAAATGGATTAATCATCACCAATAATTTTAGCGATGCTTGTTACAGAATCTCCCTCATTTAATCGCATTAGTCTACAACCTTGAGTGTTTCTACTTATTACCGAAATTTGTGATGCTTTTGTTCTTAATACTTGACCATGTTTACTCATTATAATTAATTCGTCATTGTCAAGGGTTTGTCTTATTTCAATAACTTTACCATTTCTAGGATTACAAATAATGTTCTTAACACCTTTTCCACCACGATTGATTAATCTATAATCTTCAACAGGTGTTCTTTTACCATAACCTTTTTCAGTTATTGTCAAAATTGTAGAATCTTTTGCAGCTATAATGGCGCCAATAATTGTATCATTATTTGTAAGAGTCATTGCTCTTACTCCTCTTCCTGTTCGGCCTATGGATCTTGCATTTATTTCATTGAAACGAATTGCTTTTCCATTACTTGAAGCAATTATTAACTCAGAATTTCCATTAGTTTTAAGCACTTTAACGAGAGCATCTGAATCGTCAAGAGTTATTGCTCTTATTCCACCATGTCTTGGTTTACTATATGCCATTAATGAAGTCTTTTTTATAATTCCATTTTTAGTTATCATGCATAAATATTCTTCATTTGAAAATTCTTTAATAGGTATTATTGCAGTAACAGAATCATCTTGTTCTAAGTCTAATAAGTTTACTATTGCTTTTCCTTTACTCAATCTTGATCCTTCAGGAATTCTATATACTTTAACCCAATGGACTTTTCCTTTTTCTGTGCAACATAATAAATATGATTTGGTGTTTGCAATAAAAATGTCTTCGATAAAATCTTCATCCTTTGTTTGCATTCCTATTACTCCTTTACCACCACGATGTTGTATTTTATATTCTTCAATACGCATTCTTTTGATGTACCCCGAATTAGTTATCATAACTATTTGATCTTCTTCTTCAACAAGGTCTTCTATATCAATATCTTCATCGTCTATATCCGATATTTCTGTTCTTCTTTCATCACCATATTTTTCAGACATTTCGTTTAATTCTTGTTTTATTATTTCTTTAATTCTTTCCTCGTTTGAAAGTATACTTCTTAGTTCTTGAATAGTTATTTCAATAGCTTTAAGGTCGTCTTTAATTTTTCCTTGTTCCATACTTGTTAATTTTTGTAATTTTAAGTCAAGAATTGCTTGTGATTGAATTTCACTTAACTCATATGTATTCATAAGTTGTTCTTTAGCTGTTTTAACAGAATCTGAACCTTTAATTAATTTTACTACATCATCCAGATTGTTTAACGCAATAACTAATCCTTTTAATAAATGTAATTTAGCTTCAGCTTTAGTTAAATCAAATTGTGTTCTTCTTGTTATAACTTCAATTCTATGATTAATATGAATATTTAACGCATCAATTATACCCATAGTAATTGGTTTTTTATTATATATTGCAAGCATATTTATTCCAAAACTTACCTGTAATCTAGAATGTTTTAATAAATAATTTTCAACAACATCATATGTTGCATCTCTTTTAAGTTCTATTACTACTCTAATTCCTGTTCTATCACTTTCATCTCTTATATCAGATATTCCTTCAATAACTTTATCTTTAACTTGATTCGCGATATGTTCTATCATCATAGCTTTATTAACCATATAAGGAACTTCTGTGATGACAATTGCCTGTTTATTACGTATGGTTTCTTGATGATATCTTCCTCTGATTCTTATTATTCCTTTTCCATTACTAAGTGCTGTAGCTAAACCAGATCTTCGAGTTATTATTCCCCCTGTAGGAAAATCAGGACCAGGAATTATTTTAACAAGTTCACTTAATTCGATTTCAGGATTATCAATTAATGCAACTGCAGCATTACATACTTCTTTAATATTATGTGGCGGAATATTTGTTGCCATTCCTACAGCAATTCCTGAAGAACCATTTACTAAAAGACAAGGTAATTTAGCAGGTAAAACAGAAGGTTCTTTTAATGATTCATCAAAATTAGGAACAAAATCAACAGTATCTTTAAATATGTCTTGAATTAATTCATCTGCAATATGATTCATTTTTGCTTCAGTATATCTCATGGCTGCAGGTGAATCACCATCAATACTTCCAAAGTTTCCTTGACCATTTACTAAAGGATATCTTAAAGAAAAGTTCTGAGCCATTCTTACAAGTGCTTCATAAACAGAAGAATCTCCATGAGGATGATATTTACCAAGAACGTCTCCGACGATTCTTGCACATTTTCTAAATGATTTATTATATTGAAGACCTAATTCAACCATTGAAAAAAGAATTCTTCTATGAACAGGTTTAAGTCCATCTCGTGCATCTGGAAGAGCCCTACCAATGATAACAGACATAGCATAATCAAGATACGATGTTTTCATCTCTTCATCAATTACTCTTGAAATAATGTGTGAATTAGCTTTTGGCTCATCTTTTACATCAGAATTTTGGTTATCTTTTTTTTCTTGATTTTCATCTAATTTATCGTCGCTCATTATACTAAAAAGAAAAAGACACTCTCTTTATAAAGTTGTTGATTTAAATATCTTAGTTTTGCAACAATTTTTCATACTCAAATCTTAATTATGATGTTCTAGCATCTGACAAAGATAAGTTATTTAATCTATCGCAATTCAATACTTCTATCCTTGGCTCGAGTTATTGTTTTAAGGATAATGTTTTTCATATCCGAGTTTTCAAGAATTTCTCTACCTGCAACAGTAGTTCCATTAGGAGAGCTCACAATTTCAATTAATTGTTCAGGAGAAATATTTTCTTCTTTTAGTAATTTAGCAGTTCCATAAAAAGTTTGCAAAGCTAGTTTGTATGCAATTTCTTTTTCAAGACCATTTTCTATTCCTGCTTCTGTAAAATAGTTAATTATTCTTGCAACAAATGCGGGACCAGAACCGCTTAAACCTGTAACCAGATCTAATTTTTCTTCTTCTACTTCAAATGCTATCCCTCCAAGATTTAATAGATTTTTAATAATTATTTTTTCGTCTTGAGTTATATTTTTATTACAAGAAAATCCTGCAGCCATTTCTCCAACTAAACAAGGAGTGTTTGGCATTACCCTGATTATCTTTGCATTTTCTAAAATAGATTCTATAAAATTAATAGTTATTCCTGCAGCAATTGAAACAATAATCTTGGGCTTATTCTGAATTAAATCTTTAATTTCTTCAAGAACAATTTTTACAATATTTGGTTTTACAGCAATAAAAATAATATCTGCTTCATCTACAACGTCAAGATTTGATTCTGTAGTTTTTATTGACAAAGAATTTATTTTTGATAAGCATTCTTTGTTTCTGTCAGAAGAAATAATATCTTCAGCATCATATTTTTCAGAACTTATAATTGAAGTCATGAGTGCTGAAGCCATATTTCCTGAACCAATAAATCCAATTTTTTTAGTGTTCATTTTTCTTAGGAATTAATTTACACTTATATTAATTATGCTAACGTTTGAATCATTATCAACATTATTCATGTTTGTTGTATTTGTTTCTGTTTGATTTAATGTGAGTTCTTCAACAATGTCCTCAATGTCATCGAAGTTGATATCGCTTACTTCACTAGTTGGGCTAATATCTGTTATTGGTGCTACAACATTATTCTGAGTTCCAGCCCAATCAACACCCCAAATTATTATTCTATCTCCACTCACTTCAGATCTTTTATCTGAAAACTTTTTATAATGAGTAGTGTATGCACCATCAAAATAAAATAATCTTGTAAATATTGAATTTGTTAACCCTGTTGAAGATAAAACTGCAACATTACCAATATTTAATATTCCTAAATCAATAAATTGACCTTCTGTTATTCTATGTTCAACAAGATCTCCAGTTACATCGGAAACAAATAATCCTAAGTTATCTGTGTATTCATCAATTCTTACTCCATCAGTATTGTAAATTCCTAAAATTGCTTGTCCTTCTTTTGTTTGAGTATCAAAAACATATGAATCTAAAACAATATTATATCCTTCTTGAGATCCAATTTGACGACCAAAATCACATTTAACTATTGAAGCATTTTTCAAACAATTACCAGTTCCTAAGTATCCTGGCCAAGGACTTATCCAAGCATTAGCTTGAGGTTCCGAACTAATCATTTTTATTTGATCAAATAAAGTAGTTGCTATTTCAGAACTATAATTATATTTTGAAGCCACCTCTAAAAAATCATCAAGATTTTTTTTTCTTCCATTAAAATATAAATCTGCTTTTGAAAAATCCCATAAACCAAAGTGTGCCCACACACCCGCTTTAGAAACCATGTCTTGACTTGTTATATAGAATGATTGTGGTGGATCACAGTGAGTATTTTTAGTAAGACGAGATATTGTGCTTGATTCAATTTTTTCATTTTGCAAGTAGGTTATTGCTTCTGATTTTTCAAGTTGAACTATTTGATCAAGTATATCAACTGTTTTAGAAGGATTATCTAATTGAGAATTTAATATTTCAAATGCATCATTTGATCCACAATTTAACATTCTTAATATTCCTATTGATAAATCTTCATTATTGGTTGTTAATGACTTTCCAACCCAATGAGCCATGGGAGAATTCTGCGAAGCGCCATCAAATGTTACTGCTCTATCAGCTATTGATTTAAACCAATGACCAAAGTCCCACCAAGATGTTATTATTGCATCTTGATCTCCTTGATCATTTATTTTTTCTAAAGATTGAAACCACGCATCATTCATCTGAGGAACTTCACTTTTAGCAACATTGTTTGCAGCGTCAGTATAAGAAAATATTAACATTACTGCAAAAATAATTACAATTAATTTTGTTAATACTTGTGGAATATCGATTAAATGCTTTAATGCATGTGCTAATTTAAAATAAAGTATTCCTAAAGTTAAACCAATCATTAAAGAAAATGGAACAATTCCTAATAATACAAATCTAATTCCTACTACAGATGCAAAAATAGAACCAACGAGGAGCATACTTAAAATTGTAATGAGAGTAACATCTGATCTGTTCTCTTGATTTTTATAGAAATTTAATAATATTCCAAATAACAAAATTAACAATACTAAAAATATATAGAAATTAGCAGAAATGGTTTTTATTACATTTGCTCTTGTCAATACAGTTATAATTACTAATGAACTAAGTAAGTAGTAATTAGAATATTTATCATATCTTTTTATCAAAGTTAAAGGTATTGCTAATAAAGCTAAAAACATCAGCATTTGACCTAAATGACTGGAAATTAATGAATTTATTATTCCTGTTAAACTCTGAACATTTAATTCTGCAACAGTTGTATATACATTTGGCCATAAACTAGCATGTGTTGCAGCTTGCATTGTAATTGCTTTAGAAAACGGTTTTTTCAAAACACTAATAACTGTGGATAAACCTGTAGTTAAAATAACTATTAATAAATAAGTGAAAAAAATTATTGATGAGCCTCTCACAGATTTTGAATGTAAGACTTTCTTATAATTCTGATTTTTTCGGTATAAATAAATATAAACTCTCACTATTTGATAAATAATTATTGCTAAGAGCGTCACTAAAACTATGTCAAATGTAAAATACCATCCGCCACCCCAAGTTTGCATGAATATGTAAGTCATAATTCCTGCTAACCCCGCAAATAGTGCTTTAGATTTATAACTTTTAGTGTGAAATGCTTCTATAATCATCCAAATCACATAGAGACTACAAGTTATTCCATATGCATCAGTATCAACAAATCCTGCAGTAGTTCTTCCAAGTAAATAAGGATGTAATGCTACAACCATTGAAGCAACAAATCCTCCAAGTATTCCCGCTTTTCGTTTTAAAATAAAAAAAGCAGGTATTACTCCAAGCAGAATTATTAATGCGGGTAAGAAGTATATTCCTGCCAAAATACTAATTCCTGGTTTGAATATATTCATTATTTTATAAAGAGAATATTCAACTACAACTTGACCAGACAATTTCATTTCTGTTCCTTTAGGTGCAATAATGTGAGAATTCCAACAGGTTCCATCAGTTATTTCATCACATATGGTTCCTGTTTCAATAATATTTCTTGTTTGCCTAAAATAAGTGTAAGGGTCTATTGCTAAAAGATAGGTTTGACCCGTTTCATCTTGAAAATTACTTTTGTACTGTTCTGATAATTGTGCTTTAGCTAAATCAATATTTGCTTTTTCAGAATCATATACTTCGCTAAACCTTTGATTTACAAGATCTTGCTTTTCTGAATTTGGTAAATTAGGATATTCCGCATTTACTTGATTTAGAATTTGATTTTTATAATAATTTACAACTGTGTTTTCAGCCCAATCATCAGTTATTGGTAAATAACTGGGGTATGCCCTATAAAAAACCGCGAAAAACATTGATATTAATAATAGAAGTATTATGAGTGTTGTAGTATTGAATATTTTTTTATTTTGAAAAAAAGATTTTACATCTGGTAATTTAAAATTTAATGATAATTCTGATTCAACATCTTCTTCATCTTCAGACTCTTTTTGTTTTTTTTCTTTTTGGGGTTTATGTAAGCTTTTTATTTTATTCTTGTGTTTAAATGGATTTAATTTACTTAGGTCTAAAGAAAGTTCTTCTTCATCTTGATTTTCATTTTTTACCAATTTATTAGAATTATCTAAATTATCTTCCTGATTAGATTTATACTCATCATTCTTAACATGATGAATAATAGTATCTTTGCTATTTGATTGATTTTCACTCATAATTATACCCCCTTAAACAATTAACTTAGAGAAAAATAAGATATTTATAAATTTTTATAATAATTGAATAATATATTTATAATAATTGAAAATTTTTAGTAGCATATCCACAAATTTTAATTATTTCATCCTAATAGGTTAATTAATATAAATAATTTGTGTATAGAAAGATACAAAATAAGAATAGAAAATTAAACAACTAAGATTAAAATGAAAGGGATAAATTATCAAAAATAAAATAAAATATTACTACTTATTACGTTTTCGTTTTTCCTTCTTCATTCTTTTACGCTGCCATTTCCATCTCATTTGGCCTTTTTTCTTCCATCGTCTTGAACTTCTTTTCAAATGCATCACTCCTGAAATTTACAATTATTTATAATAATAATAAAGTGCTCCGAACGGGATTCGTGCTCAACAATTCCAAAAGGAATTCTTGACACCAAAGGAACTACGTTCAAATCCTTCGAACACTTAACCAACCATAATAAAAATATGCTCCGAACGGGATTCGAACCCGTGTCCTCGGATCGAAAATCCGAGATGATTGGCCGGACTACACCATCGGAGCTTTTAATTTAGCGAATGTAGACCCCTTTAAAAAGTTGTCTAAATTAAGTATGGCAAAGTGATAAAAAATGTCATATTGTAACAAAATAGTCCAGATTGTTACAATCAATAATAATTATCATTTAACGTCTTTGCATACACTTTAAAAATGAGTCCGAGGGGATTTGTGCTCAACAATTCCAAAAAAAAAACAATTCTTGGCACCAAAGGAACTACGTTCAAATCTCACAAACAAACATTTCTCCAAAACACTTTAAAAATGAGTCCGAGGGGATTTGAACCCCCGACCACCGGTTGGCTTAGTTAAATTTCTAAATCGAAATTTGGTCATATAAGACCGGCGCTCCACCGGACTAAGCTACGGACTCAACGTATTTATAGCTTAGTTATCAGATAGAAAGGGATAATACACCATTTATAAATATTTTTGAAATTCAGCATTTTCATTTCAAGCAAACTTTGAATTACCTCTAGGAACGATATAAGAGAATATTTATATAATATTAACTCTATTAATAATCTACATGGTGAAAATACTCTTTGTTTGTGAAGGTAATATTGGAAGAAGTCAGATGGCTGAAGCATTTTATAATTATTTTACAAACTCAAAAGATGCTTCCAGTGCAGGTACTAATCCTAAAACTCCAAAACGATTTCTCAAAATACCTGAAAAAATTTGTTTGATTATGACAGAAGAAAATATAAGCATGAACAATCACAAAGTCAAGTTAATAACAAAGCAATATATTAAGGATGCTGATAAGATTATAATTATGTGTGAAAAAGAATATTGCCCTGAATTTCTTATTAATTCAAATAAAGTAATTTATTGGAATATAAAAGATCCTCATCATATGAAAATAGAAAACCTGAGAAAAATCAAGAATCAAATAAAACAAAAAATAAAAAAATTAATTAACTATTAATAATCCAGGCATCTTATCAACACAATTAAGACAATAATACTCATAAATTCCTTGCCTATTTGCAGTAAATTCTATATTATATAGTTTTACTTTCTGACTTAATTCTGGATAACCAACAAATTCTAATTCTGATGCGTTTGCATCTGCAAAACTTATTATTACTTTATCACCTTTATTGACAGCTATGTATAATGGATCCATTCTATTTTTATGAATAGTCATGTCAATAAATTTTATGTTTTGATTTGCTTTATTATTTGTTGGTCGATTTACTGAATCTTGCATTTTGTTCGAATTTATATCTTTTAATTCACTTAGCCACATCATATTAAGTGCAACTAAACAAATTATTACTAATATTACTATTAAAAGTAAAGTATTTGATTTCTTCATTTTACACATCCTCCGAATTTAAAATTAAAATTAAAATAAGAAAAAAATTATACCGGCACAACAAATACCGGTGGTCTGTTAACATTATTAACAACTATTTTTACTGTTTGTGTTGTTTCAAGTCTACCATCGCTTACAATTACATCAACATAATGTGTTCCTTCATCATCATGACTTGTCATATAATTATTTTCAGTCATCCAACCCGAAAATATGATTGTAAGTTCATCGTCTTCAGGATCTGAAGCGTCAACATCAATATTTACAACATTGCCTTCATCTACAACAATCATAGGAATTGGTTGAAGTACAGGAGGAGTATTTATATTTTCAACAATTACTTTAAAGCGTTCTGTAACTGTATCTGTTCCATCACTCACTTTAACAAATGCTTCATGCTCACCATTATCTCCGTTTTCAGTTCTCCAAACCCCATCATCATCAAATGGATCAAAATAAATTATTTCTAAGTCATCACCATCTGGATCTCTTGCAATAACGTCAAGAACTATAACATCTGTTTCTATTGCATTTATGTCAGCTATTGATTCAACAATAGGTAATCTATTTTTATCCTTTACATATATTTTCATTTCTTTTGAAGCAGTATTATTATTTTCATCTATAGCTGTTACTTGAACAGTGT
>CAYWRI010000023.1:0-6364 GCA_964461035.1 uncultured Methanosarcinales archaeon
ATCGCATTAGCAAATAAGTATAAAAATATTAAATCAATACTTATTAAACTAAAAAATAACGAAAAACGAGATTGGCTAATTAAAAACATTAAAGGATTAGGATATAAAGAAGCATCGCATTTTCTTCGTAATGTTGGATTTTTTGATTATGCAATACTTGATAAACACATTTTAACTCTACTGAAAGATAATTCCCTAATAAGTGAAATTCCAAAGAGTATGACCCCTGAAAAATACTTAAAATATGAGCAAATTCTTAAAAAAATATCGCAAGAGGTTAATATGACTCAGGGAAAACTAGATTTATACTTGTGGTATACTAAAACAGGCAAGGTTTTGAAGTAAGATTTACAAATTCCATTCTCAACTAGAATACCAATATATTTATAAATAAAATGGGGTTCCTCAGTTTTAAGATGGTTATAGTACAAGCAAGATCAAAAAGAAAACCTAGTGGAGGCAGAAATACTGCCGCATTTACTAAGAGAAAATCCAGAACAGGAAAAGAACCAACACTCTCCAAAATAGGAGATAGAAAATTAAGAGTTGCAAGACAAAGAGGCGGTTCAACTAAACTTAGAACTGCTCAAATAGATTATATTAACGTGTTTGATTCAAAGAACAAGAGTTTTGTTAAAGCAAAAGTAGAAAAAGTTCTTTTCAATCCTGCAAACAGACATTATGCAAGAAGAAGTATTATAACAAAAGGAACTGTTGTAAAAACTGATAAAGGTGATGTTAAAGTAACTAATAGGCCTGGACAAGAGCCATCCGTAAATGGAATTCTTGTAAATTAAAGTCTAGAACTTATTTTATTTAATTTCTTAAATGTTTCTAAATTTAGAAGTGTTGTTACTTTATTTCTTTGTAAAATATATTTTTCATAGTTGTAAATACTTTCTACAGGTAAATTAATTGTTTTTTCAAAATTAGATTCTAACCAAATAGAGGTTATATTTTTCCCTATGTTCAAAACTTTACTCACTAATTTAAGTTCATAATCAATAAACCTTCTTATGTAAATTATACTATTTTTTCTTAGTTCAGGAAATAAATAAATGCTATTTTGACAATGCTGAAGAATATCATCAGTTACATATTTTGCTGCAATCGCAATTAAAGTGCATTCTACTTTATTGACAAATAAAATGTTCTCAATCATAGTTATTTCTGACCATTTTAAGTCTATTATTTCTTTCAAAGACATACCTGAAGTAAATAATAGTTTACACAACAATCTGATGTCTGTACGAGGAATAGCTTCAGTTATTAGACTACCATTAAATAATACAAATTTATGAGTATTAATTGTTAAAATATTTGCAGAATTTTTTTTTATTAATTGGTTTACAGAATACACTGCTAAAAATTTACTTGATTTACTTACTTTAGCATATTTAAGTTTTTTAATGAAATCATAATAAGTTTTTCTATTAATTTGCATCTCTGAGAATTCAATATATTTCACACCCCAATAAACAATTCCATTAACCACAATTTTAGATAATTTCTGACTATCTAAAGACTCAATAAATTCTTTTATCATATAACATATTTAGATATTAATCTTTATATCTTTTCACACTTATTTTCCAAAAGATTTTCAGATATTCTGAATAGATGAATTCGAGGTTAAATTAGGAAAAATCTCTGAAACTTATTTTCTTAGAAAGATTAATGTAAATACTTTAATTTAATACCTGTCTGGTCAAGAAAATGCTTGAATTGTCTTTTGCTTGTTCCCTCATGCATTTCTAATCCGGGAACAATAGTCCTAACAACAGGGATTCCTATATCACTTCTGGTTAGATTTACATAAATAGGATTATACCCATTAGCGGTTAATGTTGCTTCAGTAATTCTTAAATCAGTTACAACATTTCCTGAAGAATAATTAGGTAAGTTATCATATGATACTTGTTTCATATCTGCTGAAGGATTCTTAATTTCTGCCCAGGAGTTTGTTAAATACTTTTTTTCCCAAACAAAACATTTTGTACTTAATTCACAAATAGCTCTCACAACAGCAATTTTTCCATCTAAATGAGTTCCACTACCACTCAATATTTGTCCATTTGTTTGTACAAATGCTCTGTAAGTTGGTATTCCAAACTCCGTTGTCAAATCCAATACTTGAACAGTCAGTCCTCTTTTTTGATATCTGTTCAATACTTCAGCAATTTTTTTATTAGAAGCAGTTAATTTGAAAACCCTATCTGGAGAATAGAACATATTATAATCTCCATCCCTCTCAATAATTTCCAATAAAGAATGCAATTTAGCTTCTTCCATTGAATTTCCAGAAGCTAAACCATTTGAAGTTGCTTGGACAACATTAACCTCATCAAGATTCGGAAACAAATACACAATTTGAGCTGGGACATATATTGAACTTGAACCATCACTTCTTTGTTCTATTCCTTTTACCCAATGCAATTCATGATCTTGATAAGGTATTTTCAAACTTAATTTATTTAAATCTAGAACATTACCTGATTCTTGCTCTAATTGACTTTGTTTTGCTCTTCTAAAATCCTGAGTTTCTTCATAACTTTCAAAAAAGTCTGGAGTGCAACCAAATCCTGCAGAATATCGCTCTAACACTTCCATTAAACCAGAAACTAAGGCAGAAGTTTTGTCTAGACCTTTTCCACCACTACCTCCCTTAGATATTAATGTGTAAGTATGTTTTCCCATTGAAACTGCCAGTTTTAAATTCCAGGGAATCATTATTAAGTAAGTCCCACAAAAGTCATATCCCACAAGTTGAGTATCTTCAGTCATTATATTATCTAAATCTAATTTCTCAATTCGTTCATATGTCTCATTAGGACTTATTGTTCTTATTGATGTTCCCGTTGCTACTGAACTATTTATAGAACTAGCAACAAATTGATTAACAGGACTATAATTAGGAGTATTTTTTATTTCAGCTAAGAAATCTACTGGAACCTCAAATTTTATTTTTTTCGTATCTGAAAAAGGAGTATGATTATCTCTATTTTCTCTAAAAATTGAATCCCACTGGCTCTGAAGCATTAAATAATCCTGTTGAGCAAATCCCCTAACGGCAATATTGTAATGTTGCTCTAAAAACTTCAGTAACTGCCTTTGATTTTTTACAGTTGTTAGGACTTCAAGTAGTTCGGGATATTCTTGAGTATCAGTTTGAGCAAGAATTCCAAATGTGATTATTGATGGTTTAATTTGGAATCTTCTTACTACCTCAGCTATCGATGATTTTTTATCAGAAGATATTACTTTATCTAAATAACAATGCATGAACCCATCATTAGGATGTGATTCTAAATAATCAAGAACTTCTCTTAATGATAAGTCCTTTGTAAGACTAATATCGGATGTTCCCCTACCTTGTGAAAATGATCTTGAACTTATTCTAATAGTTGCAATATAATCCATGTTATATATGCAAAAAGCATTTCATTTATAAAATTTTTTATAGATTTACTACTTCATAATAAATACAAACAAATTACCAAACTCTCTCCCATTACATCACATCACATAAGAAGAAATAAAAAGAAGTGATTTTTTACATTTTCCAAATTTTTAACAACTTTTTAAAATAAAAGATAATGTCTCAAAGCACTATGTTGAATGATATTTTTCAAAAACTGAAGAATAAAATGGGTGAATTGTAATTGGAATTCCTGTTTCTTCAAACATTTTTTCATAAAATCCAGGTGCAACTAAATCAGTTGTTTCAACTTGTATTCTCTCAAAACCGACAATGTTTTCCCCTGAATTTCCGGTTTTTCTTGTTGGTCTATAAAGAGTTCTTAATGGATGATTTGTATCTTCACGACATGCCAACAACCTCTAATTATGTGATTAAATGAATTGTACACCATTCTTAGCACAAACTTTTTATGTGTGAACTCTTTTATCTGCCTATATGAAAAAAGCAACAATCAAAGAATCATTTGATAAATATAAACCCGAAAGTTGTGTTTTTGTAATTTCTGTTGATGAAAATGGAAAGCCAAATGGAATGATTGCAGGTTGGAACATGAAATGTTCTATAGAACCACCTCTTTTTGCAGTTTCTTTATCTAAAAAAGGACACACTCACAGATTAATTCAGCAAAGTAAAGAATTTGTTATTGCAATACCAAACAAAGAATTAGAAGAAGCTCTTCTATTATTTGGTTCAACTCAAGGAAATGAAATTAATAAGTTTGATGAATCAAAGATAGAAACTACAAAAGCCAAATTTGTAAAGTCACCTTTAATCAAAAACGCAACTATAAATTTTGAATGTAAATTATTTAATGAAGTAGACTCAGGAGATCACATCATAGTTATAGGGAAAATCCTTGCAGCTCATATTAATGAAGATAAAAAAATATTACTAAATATGCAAAAGATTAACGGAAAAAGAATATTTGAAGAATTCTAAGCGATTATCTAAAAAATTCGATGTCTCTATTATTAGCTGTAAAACTTTAATAAGCCAATAAATATAAAAATAGCTGATGATAATGTGGTTATAATGGAATTAGAAAAGATAAAACACCCCATGATCTTTATATTTGGAGCAGGTTCTGCTTCAGGCAAGGACACTGTTTTGAATAGTGCAAAAAATAAAATAAAAATATTAATTGCACCGTCAACTGTAACTCGAAAAAAAAGACCTGGTGAACAACAAGGACAATATAATTTTGTAAGTTTAAAAGAATTTAATTCACTTTTGAAAAAAGGTCTGTTTCTTGAGCATAATAAATTTCAGGGTAATTATTATGCAACTAACATTGATAAAATACTAAAAAATACTAAAAAAGCACCAACAATTAAACTTATTGATTTTAAGGGTATAAGAAAAATCAAAAATAATCCTACAATAAAGTATAATTATAAAAATAATACTATGATTCTTGAAAATAAATTTATCATAAAAACTTATTTTATTGCAATACATAGAGCATCAATATTTTACAATATGCGTTCAATGTATAAACGAGATGGTTTTCATTGGAAATCTATAAAAAGAACTATTATTCTTATAACAGAAAGCATTGCAAGTAAAAAAGAAGCAGATTATAGAATATTAAATCCAGAAAAAAAGCATGAAATTGCAACAGAAAAATTAATTAAATTAATCAAAAAAATAGACGAGGAATGTAAAATATGGACTTAAGAACAATAAATGAAGCAAATTTGAAAGGAAAAAGAATTATTTTAAGGGCAGAACTTGATGTTCCGTTAAAAAATGGCAAAGTTCTTTCAGATACTAGATTAAAAGCAAATATTCCCACAATACAATTAATATTAAATAATGGTGCAGACAAAATCTTCATAATAGGTCATCTTGGTAGACCAAAAGGAAAAGAGGAGAATAAAAGTTTACTGCCTGTTTGCAAAAAATTAACAGAGTTACTTAATGAAGAAGTTGGATTTATGAAGGATTTTAACCAACCGTTACCTGAAAACAGAATTGTGCTTTTTGAAAATACTCGTTTTTTTGAAGGTGAAAAAACAAATAATCCTGAATTTACAAACAAATTAAATCAATATGGAGATATTTTTATTAATAATTGTTTTAGCACTTTAACAAGAGATCATGCTTCAATAACTGGACTTGCTAAATTATTACCCAGTTATGCAGGATTAAGTATTATGAATGAATTAGAATTTTTGAATCTTGAAACTAAAAAACATCCCATAATTGCAATTCTTGCAGGTGCAAAACTTGAAACAAAATTACCAATTATTAAAGCATTACTTCCTAAAGTGGATAAAATTATACTTGGTGGAGCACTGGTTTTGATAATTCTTAAAATAAAAGAAGACTTCAAGGGGAAAATTCTTTTTAATTATGATAATATCTCAGATATAACCAATATGATGAATGAACCTAAAATTGTTTTACCAATAGATTTTTCCTGTGCTATTTCTACAGATTCTGAAAATATAATTATTAAAAAAACAACTGAAATTAATCCTGATGAACTTGCATTAGATATTGGTCCAAAATCAACAAATATGTTTATCAAAGAAATTAATAATGCAAAAACCATTATCTGGAATGGCCCATTAGGATATTATGAAAGAAAAGAGTTTGCAAAATCTTCTCAAGATATCGCCAAAGCTCTTGCAAATTCATCTGCTGAAACTTTAATTGGTGGTGGAGATACAGAAGATGTAATTCATGAACTTGGAATTTCTGAAAAAATGTCTCATATTTGTGTGGGTGGAGGATCAATGCTCAAACTATTATCAGGAGAAAAGTTAATAGGGCTTGAATTATTGAAGAAATAAATGCTTTCTATTTGATAAAGAGAAGAATCAATTAAAATAAAAAAAATAAAAAAAATAACTTATCTTTTTTTCTTTTTTACTACTT
>CAYWRI010000023.1:6464-20626 GCA_964461035.1 uncultured Methanosarcinales archaeon
TTTTCTTAGCAGGCGCTCTCTTCTTTACTACTTTCTTTTTAACTACTTTTTTCTTAGCAGGCGCTCTCTTCTTTACTACTTTCTTTTTAACTACTTTTTTCTTTATTACTCTTTTCACAGGTTTTTTCTTAGTAATTTTTCTTATTGTTGTTTTTTTAGCTGGCATTACACGACACCTCGTTTTATTTTTTTTGCAATATTAACATAACATATATGTTTGCAATGATATATTAGATTATTAAATTATTTATTTATAAAGTTTATTAAAAATCATTTTTATAATTTATTCTCTCTCTCGTCTATAAACATTTAAATATATCTAAATTTTAAAATAATTTTTCTTTGTTAAGCTTTTTTTCATCGACGATAATAGCATTTTTTCTTTCTTAAAGCGAAAATTAAGAAAATGAATTATTTTTTTAAATCTTATTTTAAAAAGCAAAAACAAATTAAAATAAAAAATTTATAATCAGAACTAATTAAAAATATCGACTATAAATCTGAAAATTTAGAAAAAATATATAAATAAAGTCTACATATTTAGTTAAATTGCGAAAGTTAGGGGTTAAGTTTAATGGTGTTTGTAAAAAGAATAATTCACAGTGCAATAATGTTAAAAAATAAAAATCTTGTCCTATATATAGATCCGTATAAAATTCAGGATGATTCTGAGAAAGCAGATTTAATATTAATTTCTCACGACCATTATGATCATCTCAGTATTGAAGACATTAAAAAAATAGTTAAAGACGAAACAAAAATAATTCTTCCAAAATCTTGTATTGAAAAAGTATTAGATGTTTTTGAAGGAAAAAATATTGTGGGAGTAATTCCTGAACAAACACAAGATATAATGGGAATAAAAATTGAAACCATTCCAGCATACAATACAAACAAACAATTTCACAAAAAAGTCAATGATTGGATTGGTTTTGTTATAACTATTGACGATAAAAGAATATATTATGCAGGAGATACAGATTTAATTCCAGAAATGAATTTACTTTATAATATTGATTTAAGTATTCTTCCTGTTTCGGGAGTTTATGTAATGGATCCAGAAGAAGCTGCAAATGCAACAACAATAATTGATCAGAAATTAGCAATGCCCTGTCATTATGGAGATGCTGTTGGAACTGAAGAAGATGCTAAATTATTCAAAAGAAAAACTTTCTGCGATGTTGTATTCGATGAAGTAGAATTGTAAATTCTTAAACTTAAAAATACTAATAATAAAATCATTCTTGTTTCTTTAAATAACGCAGAACTTAAAAAGTAAAACTGAACTTAGGTTAACCAGCACATAATAAAATAGAAAATAAAAGAAAAAATATTAAACATCAATATTAGTAACTTTTTCAGCGTTCTCTTGAATAAATGCTCTTCTTATTTCAACATTATCTCCCATAAGAAGAGAGAATGTTTCATCAGCTAATAAAGCATCTTCAACTGTTATCTGTTTTAGAAATCTTGTTTCAGGATTCATAGTAGTTTCCCAAAGCTGATCTGGATTCATTTCTCCAAGACCTTTATATCTTTGAACAGCTAATCCGTCAGAACCGCCAAGCTCTTCTATTATTCTATCTTTATGTGCATCATCCTGAGCATAATATTTTGCTTTGCCTTTTTTTATTAAATAAAGTGGAGGCATCGCAATATACAAATAACCTGCATCGATTATTGGTTTCAAATATCTATAAAAAAGAGTTAGTTGTAATGTTGTTATATGAGAACCGTCTACATCAGAATCGGCCATCAATATTATTTTATGATATCTGCACTTATCAATATTGAAATCTTCACCTATTCCTGTGCCTAATGCAGTTATTATCATTGACAACTTCTCTGATGTTAAAACTTTATTTATTCTAGATTTTTCAACATTAAGTATTTTACCAAAAACAGGGAGTATTGCTTGAGTTTCTCTAACTCTTGCCTGTTTTGCAGAACCTCCTGCAGAATCTCCTTCAACCACAAATATTTCACATTTTGCAGGATCTCTTTCTGAACAATCAGAAAGTTTTCCTGGAAGAGTTGAAGATTCAAGAATTGATTTTCTTCTAGTTAACTCTCTTGCTTTTTTCGCAGCATCTCTGGCTCTAGCTGCAAGAACCGCTTTACTAATAATCGAGAATGCAGATTTAGGATTTTCTTCAAAATAAGTTGTTAATTTATCAAATAATATGCTATCAACAATTCCTTTTATTTCGCTATTACCTAATTTTGTTTTTGTCTGACCTTCAAATTGTGGATCCGACATTTTAACAGATATGATTGCTGAAAGACCTTCTCTGACATCGTCACTGGATAATCTTACTTGCACTATAGCTTTACTATTTTTTCCTGATTTACCATTTGATTTAAAGAATTTAGAATAATTTTTATCAAGATAAGAATTTAAACTTCTTGTAATAGCAGATTTAAATCCTGAAAGATGACTTCCACCTTCATGAGTGTTAATATTATTAACAAAACTAAAAACTGTTTCACTATAAGATTCAGTGTATTGAATAGCTACCTCAACTTCAACATTATCTTTTGTGTTTTCCACATAAATAATTTCGTGTAATGGATTCTTCTTTTTATTAAGATATTCAACAAAAGACCTTATTCCACCTTCATAATAAAAAGTTTCATTAAATATTTTTTCAGGTCTTTCATCTATTAATTCTATTCTCAGACCTTTATTTAGGAATGCTAGTTCTTTTAATCTAACTTTTATTGTATCTAAGGAAAAAACAAGTTCTTCAAATATTTCGGGGTCTGGCCAAAATGTTATTAGGGTTCCTCGTTTTTTAGAAGGACCAATTAATTTTATTGGCGCATCAGTAATTCCTGTGCTAAAACTCTGATAGTGCTCAGTCCCATTTCTAAATACGGTAACTTTTAGTTTTTTAGAAAGTGCATTTACAACACTTATTCCAACACCATGCAATCCTCCACTCACTTTATAAGAATCAGAATCAAATTTTCCTCCTGCATGAAGTTTTGTCATGACAACTTCTAGAGCAGATATTTTTAATACTGAATGAAGTTCAGTTGGAATTCCCCTACCATTGTCTTCAACAGTTACAGAATTATCTTTATGAATTGTTATAATTATTAAATCACAATGACCTGCCATGGCTTCATCTATGGAATTATCTACAACTTCATATATTAAATGGTGAAGACCACTAGGACCTGTACTTCCTATATACATTCCAGGCCTTTTTCTTACTGCAGTTAGCCCAGTCAAAACAGTTATTTTAGATGCATCATAGGACTTGCTTTCATCTGTATTTTCTTGAATCAATTTTTCACCTTTGTTAACTATTTTATCGTCTGTCAATTGTTAGTTAAGAACATTCGAGTTTATTATAGAAATGAAAGTGGTTTCCTTTATAAAAATTGCGATTTTTAGACCTATTGTGAAATCTTATTTTAGCAACAAAAAAACAGAATTACTAGTTATCTTGATTTTCTAAATCAACAATGTTTTTAGGACAATATCCAAAAGAACAAACTTTTCCTGTTTTAGCACACATAAATGTAACAACATTTTTTGTATCATTCATTTCTTTGTATTCACAATCATCCCAAATTTCTGCTTTCCAAGACATTACATCACTAAATCTTTTCTCATGTAATGAATCAAGAGCAGAAAGTTCTTTATTTTCAAGAGTTTTCAAATTACCTAAATGTTCTATTTCTTCAGATTCCATTGATTTTAGATTTACAAGATTTTTAAGTTCTACTTCTTCCATTTGTTCAATATTAGAAACCTTGGCATTTATATCTTGCATTGTCTTACGCAATTCAGAAAGTTCATTTTTTAGCTCTTCAATATTTGAATTACTCATTCTAACATCTCTAATTAAGTTACAAGTTTAAAAATTTATTGCAAAATTAACACGTTCAGAATTGATTGTTTATTATGTTGCAATAAATCATATTAGTTTAAACAAAGAATGCTAGTACTGAAAAAAAGCAATTAATTTATAAGTATTAAATAATAGTGTGAAAGAATGATCATCAAAAAAATGAGTAAACAAAGAGAAAAAAGTGAAGAATTTAATATGACATACTCCCCAACCTAAAGGTCGGGGTATCTTGTTAAAACGAGTCTTCAGATTTGAGCATGATGCTGTTCTTGATTTTGAATATAATTCTGCACAGTATTAAATTCATTATAGCCCCCCATTGTTGCACAACCTCCTGCACTCCACAAACGTCCTCTTGAAAGCCTAATTTTACTTTTAGGATAATATTTAAAGAAAAGAAATGCTGAACCACCTTTCAAAAGCATTAATGCTTTTGAATCAATAACATAATGAGGTAAAGTAATAAGCATATGAACATGTTCAGGCATAATAGTTAAAGTATGAATTCTTATATTATGCTTATAAGCAACATTCCTAATACACGCTTCAACTAAGTTTTTCTATTTAAACTTACCAAACACCTTATACCTAATACTTCGTAGCAAATTCAACATGCCAATAATTCAAACCTATTTTATGAGAAAACTTTTTTAAAGTTGAAAAAACATTTATCCATCTTGTTCGCCTCCAGCGAACAAAGTTAAAACTACATGAAAGCGTGTAACTTTTGCGCAACTTCGTTCGCACTAAAAATAGTGCGGCAAAGCCACAATAAAAACATTTCTAGAAAAAACACATTCAAAACAGAAATAAACGACCTAAAGGTCAAAGAATTAAACCCCAAAGCTCACTAAACGTTCACCATTAAAAAAAGAGTTTAGACAATTTCTAAAAATGTGTGATATTTGGTGGAATTATGGTATTATCTGCGAAGATAAAGGAGAATATATTAGCAGATTAATTATAAAGAAAATATCTGAGAAAAGAAAAATATCTGAGAAAAAAGCAAGAGAACTAATGAATAAAATTGCACATCCAACAGAATTAACTTCATTTATAAAAGAAAGATTAGAATTTTTGAAAGCTTGTAAATTTGTAGTGAAAAATAAACTTTCTCAAGCCAATATTTTAAAAAATAAAGAATTCAATAAACTATATCAAGAATACAATAAAAAGTTTTTTTTTACAAAAACAGATTTTAAAGATAGAAAAATCATTACTCCTAAAGTATTTATTAAAGAAATTTATTTAGAAATCAAAAATAAAAATCTTTCGGATGTTGAAGCAGAAATCAAAAATATGTATGAAAAAACAAGCAATATTTCCAGAATAAGAAAAGAAACTATTAACTCAACAAATTTGGGTGAAGAAGAAAAAAGATTAATTTCTCTAATGGAGCAAATTATTTTATGGATGGATTACAGAAAAGAAGGAATGATGAAACAGTTTTATTATTTTACATCTTTTGTACATGAATTTGGAAAAAGAAAAAAAGAAACTTATTCTACTTTAGAACAATTAACTCTTGATGAACTAATAAATTGGATTGATGATAGATTTAAAATTAATAAAAAAATAATTGAAAAAAGAAAAAAAGAAGTGATGATTGTTTACAGAAAAGGTAAGAAAAGACAATTTATTTACGGTAAAAAAGCAAAAGAATTACTTGAATTAATACAATATAAATCAGAAGAAATAAAAGGAACTGTTGCAAGCACAGGAGGTAAATTAATGATTTCAGGAAAAGCAAGAATTGTTATGGATGCTGTAAAAGACCAATTAGATAAAGGAGAAATTTTAGTAACTAGTATGACAAGAATAGAATTTGTTCCTCTTTTAAAAAAAGCTCTTGCAATTGTTACAAATGAAGGCGGAATGGCATATCATGCCGCAATTGTAAGTAGAGAATTAAATATTCCTTGCATCACAGGCACAAAAAACGCTACAAAAAATATTAAAAATGATTCTAGAATAACACTTAATCTGAAAACTGGTGAAATAATCACAAATTAATAAAATTTGTTTTAAAAAAATTGATAATTAACTAAACTAAAAATTTCTTAAAACTCTGAAAAATCCTAAAAGTTTTTAAAGAAATAATACTAAAGTGAGTATCATAATAAGGTAGGTATATCATACTAAATATAAAATGAATAAAGAACTTAAGAGGTGTTTATATGAATAATCCAGACAATACAATTTCTATAGTAATTCATGGTAGAGGAGGACAAGGTGCAAAAACCGCTGCAATGTTACTAGCAGAAGTTGCAATATCTTTAGGACGATATGCTCAAGCTTTTCCAGAATATGGACCTGAAAGAAGTGGTGCACCAGTGAAAGCATATATTAGAATTTCAGATAAAGCCATCAGAACTCATCAACCAATCATTAATCCTGATATTGTTATTATAATAGATGATTCGCTTTTAGATTTTATTTCAGTTACAGATGGAATAAAACCTGATTCTACAATTGTAATAAACACAAACAATTCTGAAGTTACAAAAAAGAAACTTAAACTTCCGAAGGGATTTTTTGGTAAAATTGCAGTTGTCAATGCAACAGCTATTGCATTAGAAAGAATTGGTGCAAACAAATCAAACACTGCAACTCTTGCAGCAACACTTAAAGTTATGGATTTTATTAAATTCAATGAATTTCAACAAGAAGCAAAAAGTATTCTAATACATAAACTCGGAAAAGAAAAAACAGATCAAAACATGTTAGCAATTAAAGATGCGTTTGAAGAGGTGAAAGTTATATGAATTCTGAATTAAAATCACATAAAAAAATGGAACCAGGAGGACTTACTGAACCTGCATCTTCATTAAAAAATAAAACAGGTTCTTGGAGATCTATGAGACCAAAATGGGATGCTAAAAAATGTGTTCATTGCATGTTTTGTGCAGTTTATTGCCCAGATAATTGCATACTTGCAAAAAAAGGTAAAAGAACAGAAACAGATTTAAACTATTGTAAAGGTTGTGGAATATGTGCAAATGTTTGTCCTGTTAATGCAATAAAAATGGTTAAAGAGCATGAAGGTGGGAAAAAATGAAGACACACATTACTTTTCAAAATAAACTCATTGTGAAAAAAATAGGTGCTCCAAGAAAAAAAATACCTCACGATATCAAAAAGAAAACAATGTTGGCGCTTACGGGTGGAGAAGCTGCAGCAATGGCAATGAAACAGGTAAATCCAGATGTGGCGGCAGTATATCCGATAACTCCACAAACTCCAATAATGGCTGCATTTTCAAATTATTGGGCAGATGGCGCAGTCAATACTGAAATGATTCATGTAGAATCAGAACATTCGGCTATGTCTGCTTGTGTTGGAGCGAGCGCGGCAGGAGCAAGAGTAATGACTGCGACAGCAAGTGTTGGTCTTGCGCTAATGTTTGAAATTCTTCCTGTTGCATCTGGAACAAGATTACCTATAGTAATGAATATTGCAAATAGAGCATTAAGTGCACCAATAAATATTCATTGTGATTATTCAGATACAATGGCCACAAGAGATCAAGGATGGATTCAAATATATTCTGAAAATGCTCAAGAAGTTTATGAAAATACATTACTTGCAGTTAAACTTGCTGAATCTATAAACTTACCTGCAATGGTTTGTCAAGATGGTTTTTTAACAAGTCACAGTATTGAAAACATAATTGTTTATCCTGATGATATTATAAGAAAATTTCTTGGAACAAGAAAACCGTATAGACCTTTACTTGATGTAAAAAATCCAGTTACTTATGGCCCTTTGCAATTACAAAATTATTATTTTGAAACAAAAAAACAAGTAGAAGATGCTATGAATAAAGCAAAAAAAGAATATCTTATTGTTGGAAAGTCTCTTAAAAAAATAACAGGAACTGACTATGAATATTTTGAATCATATTTTCTTGAAGATGCTGAATATGCAATAATAACAATGTCTTCTACAGCAGGAACAACAAAAGTTGTAGTAGATAAATTAAGAGCTCAAGGTAAAAAAGTTGGTCTTCTAAAAATAAAATTATACAGACCTTTTGTTTATGAAGAATATGGTAAAGCATTAATTCATTTAAAAGGAATTGCAGTTCTTGATAGAAGTTTAACAATAGGTGCAGAGTGCCCAATTTATACTGATATCAAAAGTACATTATTCAATATGTATGTGAACGCAAAAAAGAAATTTGAAATACCTAAACTACAAAGTTACACATATGGCCTTGGAGGAAGAGATATTTTTGAATCAGACATAGAATCAGTATTTGAAGAACTAGAAAAAGGAAAATTATCTAATGAGAAAAAATATATTGGATTGAGGTGATTACTATGAATGCAAAAGAGATAATAGATGTTAAACCAAGATTAGTAAAAGGTCATAGAGCTTGTGCAGGATGTGCTGAACCAATAATTGCAAAAGTAGTTCTTTCAGCTCTTAAAAATGATTATGATGTTGTTGTAGCAAATGCAACATGTTGTTTAGAAGTTGTAACCACAATATACCCCTTTAGTGCATGGAACATTCCCTGGATACATAATACATTTGAAAATGCTGCAGCAACTTTATCAGGTGTAGAAACCGCGTTTAGAGCATTAGTCGCACAGAAAAAAATAAAACCCAGTAAACCAGTAAAATTTCTAGCTTTCGGTGGAGATGGTGGAACATATGACATTGGTCTTCAATCTTTATCAGGAACACTTGAGCGAGGTCATGATATTGTTTATGTTTGTTTAGATAATGAAGGTTATATGAATACAGGAAATCAAAGAAGTAGTGCAACTCCTTATGGTGCTGCAACAACTACAACTCCTGCAGGATCTTACAGACCTGGAAAAGAGCAATGGAGGAAAAACATTGCTAAAATTGCAGAAGCACACAACATAGATTATGTTGCACAAGCTTCAGTTCATAATTTTGTAGATCTTGCAGATAAAGCAAGAAAAGCATTTGAAACAAAAGGTCCTGCATTTATTGTTGTGTTAAGTCCATGCACAACTCTTTGGGGTTTTTCTCCAGATAAAACAATAGAAATTGCAAGAAAAGCAACAGAATCTTGTTTTTGGCCACTTTACGAAATTGAAAAAGGAGTTTACAAAATAAATTATATTCCTTCTAAAAAAAGACCGATAACTGATTTTATTGAACATCAAAAAAGATATAAACATTTATTCAAACCGGAAAACAAAGACATAATAAAAAAAATACAGGCTCATGTTGATGAAGATTGGTGTAAACTTCAAGGTATGGCTGAACTAACTCAGAAACTAAATTGTGCAAAAGAGAAGAAATGGTAATTCACACTAATTTATTTTTTTTTATTCATTAAGTCTAAAAGGAAACCTTTTTATATTATTAACAAAAATAATGTTTTATGAAAATCCCAAAACACATTCAAAAGTTAATTAATGAAGAATCAATTCACATATTATCTACATCTTCAAAAGATGGAATTCCAAACACTATTTATTTAAAATTTCTTAAAGTCTATAATGATCAACAAATTTTAATTGCTAATAATAAATTTTTCAAAACAGAAAAAAATCTAATTGAAAATCCCAACATGTCTTTTTTGATATTTGATAAAGAAAATAAAAAAGCATATCAACTTAAAGGTAATGTGGAATTTCACAAAGATGATGAAATTTTTTCAGAAACTGTGAAATGGGTTGAAAAAGAAAGATTAAGTCCTGGAACGTTTCCAAAATCAGGAATACTTATGACTATAAAAGAAATTTATTCTGGAGCCAAACGCATAGAAAATTAATTATTTTTTTAGAGGAAAAACAAAAATTAATCAAAAAATTGTTTTAAGCCTGTTCTTCCCAAGTTTAGCCAATAATCGTTTTCTTTAGAATTATTATTTTTAGCAAATTTTTCGTAATTCGCAGATAATAAATGCATTGCATGAGCTAATTTTATATATATTGGAAGCACATTTAATTCTTGTTCTGTTAATTTAATATGTTTTTGATATTCTTCAAGTGCGATTGATAAATTATTATTAGTGTTTTTTATATTCTCAGAATCAAATAAAATATTACATGCTAAAACTGCTAATTCTTGAATTCTTGGATAAATATTTGAAACTGAGAAATCAATAATAAATAAGTTCGAATTTTTATCTTTAATCACATTAGTATTAATAATATCCCCGTGGACAAAACAATGAGGTAATTTATCACTTTGCAAATTATTAAACTCTTGAAGTAAATTCTCTACTAATTTTGAATCTGAATGTGATAGATATTTTAATTTTTTTTCAAACTCTTTTTCAAAATTACTTATTGCCCAAGTATCATAAACAAATTCTGGTTTTAAGTCAATAGTATTAATTAGGGCTGCCTGCTTAGCCAAAAATTTTATTTCATTAACAGAGAGTTTTTCATTTGAATCATATAGATTAGAACCTTTTATATATTCTAAAACGCACAACCGCAATTTGCAGGCATCTATAGTTATTTGATGGAAAAATCCTTGTTTTGATTTGAATATTTTTGGTGTTGCAACACCATTATTAACCATAGATAAAATAATATCAATATATCTTTTACAGTGATTTTCATTTCTAAAATTTGCAAATATTTTTACAAAGTATTTTCCTTTAGAAGTTTCTAGAATCACATTGAAATCTTCATAACCGAGAAGCACAACTTTATTTGATAGAAAATTGCCCAAAGAATAATCTATACATATCAGTTTTGATATTACTTCAATGTCTCCTTCATAATTGATTCTATTCTTAAAATCTTCATTCACATATACACATATTCCTTGATGATTTATATTTTTAACTGATTTAACTGAAAAAATTGTAAAATTTTGAACACACCCAAACAAATATAAAAGAAATCACCGCTTGTTCTGTCCTCGAAAGAATTCTTCTATTTGTTCGAGAGTTGAACAATCATTTGGAGAACGATCATATCTTATGACTTTTAGTCTTGGAAATCTTAATGCAAATCCGCTTTCATAACTTGAACTTTTCTGTATTTCTTCAAATTCTATTTCTACAACTATCTTTGGAGAAACAATAATTTCTTTTCCATTTTCTTCAATAATATAAGGTTTTAACAAATCTGTAAGCTGAGTAAAAGTTGCATTTCCAACATTATTATCAAGTTCTTTTATTCCTGTTCCGACTTTACCCATAGCAATAAAACTATCTGTGTCTGCATCATAACATGAAAGAATAAATGAAGTTAACCATCCGCTTCTTTTTCCGTTTCCCCATTCTGCACCTGTTATCACAAGGTCCAATGTTTCCATTACGGGTTTCATTTTTACCATGTGCCCAACTCTTGAACCTGGTTTGTAAGGTGCATCAAGTTTTTTTAGCATAACACCTTCATTTCCTGCTGCTAAAGATTCATCAAAAAATTGTTGTGCTAGTTCTTTATTATCTATCTTTAATGATCTTGCTAATTTTAATTTGTGTTTTGTCTCATGAGCAACTTTTTCAAGAATTTCTCTCCTATGACTGAAAGGTTCATTCAATAAATCGTTTCCATCAATAAAAATAATGTCAAAAACATTAAGCTCCACAGGATAATCTTTTGCAACTCTTTCAATATCATATTTTCGTTTTATTCTTTGAGAAATAGATTGAAATGGTAAATATTTTCCTGATTCTTTATCATAACCAACTGCTTCTGAATCAAGTATGAACTCATCTGCATCAACAAGATCTTTGATGCAGTTTACAACATCAGGAAATTGATCTGTGACCTCATCAAGTCGTCTTGTAAATAATCTAATTTTGTCTTTAACTTTATGAATTTGCATTCTAAATCCATCATATTTATATTCTATTTGACAGGGAAGTCCAACAGTTTTGAATCCTTCATCAAAATCTTTAACTTTAGGCCCGAGCATTACTTTAATAGGAAAACCAAGTCTTATTTTTACTTTTTTTAGACCCGCTAAACCTTGTTTTCTAGAAATTTCTGCAAGTTCTGAAAAATCATTTAATTTATCATATGCTGCTTGAGTTATGTTAATAATATTATTGTAATTTTCTCTATTTTCAGGAGAAATCGAATTAGATTCAGAATCATATTGTTCATTAGTTGAAAGAAATGTCCAGGCTATTGCGTCTCTCATTGCAGAATTTGCAACTCCAACCCTTAAATCTTGAAGAACATTTCTTGTTATGTATCTTGCGCTAACCGGATCTGCACTGCTTAATAATTCTGAGATTAATTGAATTTTTTGTTCAATACTTCCTTTTCCTTGGGTGTCTGCAAGTTTTCTAAGATTTTTAAAAACTTTGTCAACAGTTAAATCATGAGTAAAGAGTGTTGCTTGTTTTCTAAAATTAACAAGATGACCTGCAACAAGTCCAAGATCTCCAAGCTTTTTCCATTCATCATTTATTTCATCAGATTTCATACCCATGCATTTGGAAAGGGCTTTTATAACAATTTTATCAGAAACTCCCAGTTCTTTATTTTCTAATTCAGAAAAAACTTTTCCCCTAATCATCAATAAATACATTTCTAGTTCTTGTTTATTTAGTTCAGGTAAAGCTCTTAAGAATTCAGCCATAAGATGTGTTTTTTCCAATCTTTTAGATGTTTTTTCAAGAGAAGAATATAATTCAGCTAATTGTTTGTATTTCATAATTCCCATATCTATAAGACATTTAGAAATATTTATATACTTTTTGGAATATCTCTTAATTATGTCAAGTGAATCACAGCACATAAGAGAAAAAACAAAAGAATATACAAAGATTAAAATTGATACAGGACAACTCAGATTTAATCCTTCTTTAGAATTAATAATAAAATTAGTGACATATTACAATTCAGATATACATTGGGGTGTTAATATAGCTATTGAAAATGAGGGTGAAGCAATTTATTTACCTAAAACAACCGAAGACATTGCCCGTGAAACTTATTCTAGCTTAGTTGAACGATGCACAAAAGAATATGAGTCTATGCAAATTGAAATTAAACATAAAAAACCATATAATAAAAGAATCAAAATCTATTTTAAAGGTTAAAAATAATTAGAATGAATTATGAAAATAAATATCATCCTAAAAAAGCTGTTTTAATGACTGCAAGTGTTACTACGACAGTAGGAACTAGTTGTTATTGCTATTAAAAAAACAAGTAGAAAACCTACAAAAAAGAAGAAGAAATAATTTTATTTATTTTTTTATTTTATTCTTAAAATACTATTATTCTTTTGGTTCTTCTTTAGTTTCCTCCTTATAATTATCTATATGTGCCGAAACCACAATTGAAGTTCCATGAGTTTCCATTGCTTTCGGATTAATATAAAGTCCTACTTTATCACCATCAGAAAGTTCTTTGGCAATAAATAAATTTTCTAACACTTCTTTACCACCTAACTTTTCTTTAATAAAGTTATAGAATTTCTTAGTTATTTCCCTATAATATGCATCTTCGTATCTCCCCTTACTAGTCTCAATTACCTCAGTTCCTCCTTCGAAAGCACTGCCAACAAAATCAAAATCCTCACCATAAATACCATAAAAATAAAGATCATTTCCCTCTTCATCAGTTCCTGTTTTCTTTCTCACTAAAGAAGTTGTACCCAATATGTCCCACACAGAATTAGTAAAATCATCTTGTCCAAAATTTGAGCTAAATGAACGAGTTATTTCCCACCCCTCTTCCGAAGGAAAATTAGGATCATTTGAGCTCTTCCAAATTCCTGAAGAAATACGCACAGGAGATATAAATGTTAAGGCTGGCTCTCCTTCTTTAGGAACTGAAGAAACTATTATATCCCACTCTTCTTTTGAATACTCTACGTCTAAAGATCCACCCTTACCTACTAAATATTTCAGTATAAAATTTAATTGCCTAAGTCTACCCTCACTTAATTTATCCAATAAAGAATCAGGTATAAGCTTATAAGCCCAATACTGCAATCCTGTTACTAAAGGCTCACCAAATTCAGTTGATTTTCTTTGCTCAATATATTCTTCATATTTCTTCACTTCGGCCTTATCCATCCCACTAGGATCAACATAATTCATAGGATTATTAGAAACAAAAGCATAAGCATGATTATCACTCACAGGATCAACACCCAAAAACTTACCAGAATCAAAATCATAATAACGAGCATTAAAATAATAATTATCAGTATCATCCAACTCCTTACCCGTAAAACCAAACTTAACATCACGATTCTTCAACTGCTGACCATACGGCAAAACATTCGACTCAGCAACAACATCTTCACCATCAAGAGTTAACCTATCACTACCTAATCTATCACTAACCTTAAAAGAAATTTCATTATTAACAATCTTAAAATCAGAAC
>CAYWRI010000024.1:0-1198 GCA_964461035.1 uncultured Methanosarcinales archaeon
GACATAAAGATATCAACACAACTTTAATTTATACAAAAGTATCAAACAAAAACATTTCAAAAATAAAAAGCCCATTAGACTAAACTAAAAGCTAACAGAACACCAAACATAACGACAAGATATTTAAAACAAAAAGCACATCTTTGAGATATATTTAGATAAATTAACTCAAAGGAATACACAATGCCATGTGAGCGTTAGTTTTTGAGTTTTGATGCGTCTTTATTTTCATCAGAAAATGACGCACTAGGGCTTGAAAGTGCAATAATCTATGGAATGAGGTATGTTATCACTCAAAAGTAGGGTCACAATACAAACATTTATATATTTAGGTCCATTTCCTTATTGAAATTGAGTAAATTAATTAAAATAGGTGATAATGTGAATATTTCAATAGATGCCATTGATAATGTTGTTAAAAAAACTTTTCAAAATATTAAGGAACGAGCAACTACTGGTCAAATAATTTATTATGTTGCTGCATCTGCTGGATCTGTTGTTTGTCCCACATTAGTGTTTCCTTTCTTTCTTGGGTCTAAAATTGGGTGGGACATTATCCCTAAGAACGAATCAACTCAACTGAAGTTAGGTAGCGCTCTTGTTACTACAGTTCTAAGTCTTGGTATTATGGCTTTATCTGTGGATGCGTACTTAGCTGGTAAACTGAAGCCTATACGTGTTGAAACAAATAATTATGCTGTTTTTGAAAAACATGCGTTTGATATCAATAAGAAGCAGCTTAGTCCTTTTTTTGTAAAAAGACATTTCACTGGAGCTTATGTGGTAAAAACTGAAGATGGAACTTGTTCTTTTGGACCAGATTGTCTGGAATCATATTCAGAGGGCAGATTAGTTGTTAATTCACCTAATTCAGTTAAGTTGTCTGAATCTATGTTGGATGAAGCTTATTCAAAACAAGATTATTTAACAAACTTTGAAATTCTTCGTTTGGAAAATAATGTTGCTAGAAATGCTCAAAATATTTTGATAGAGTATCTTGTTGATTTACGAATTAATAGTTTAGATGAATAATTCCTTTATTTTAGAATCTTTTCAATATAATCTACAAAATCAAGAACTTTACTTTCAATTTGCTCAATTTTCTGTATTTGTTGAGACTTTTAATAATTTTTTTAGCATAATTTTTGAATTATTCTCTTATCTGTTGAGTTCTGCGGAACAAGTTCTTATTTGGGTG
>CAYWRI010000024.1:1298-19343 GCA_964461035.1 uncultured Methanosarcinales archaeon
TTTATTTTGTTTTTAGAAGTTATTTGGAATAAAAGTATCCCTCCCCCCAGATTCGCGCTCAATAATTCTTTTTGGAATTTTTGGCGCCTTGAACTTTGTTGAGTTCTGCGGAACAAGTTCTTATCTGGGTGTTTATTTTGTTTTTAGAAGTTATTTGGAATAAAAGTATCCCTCCCCCCAGATTCGAACCGGGGACCTTTCGGTGACGGCTGGTCATAGTTCATTTCTATCCGTTAGGATTAAGATCTTATGACTTCTACAGCCGAACGCTCTAACCAACTGAGCTAGGGAGGGAGTATTGTTTAATGGAAAATTAAGTGCTTTATAAAGTTTTTCTGAGTGTTTTAAGCTTTTTCTCACTGGACACTGGACATTCTAATGTGAGCTATATAAACGAATTCAACTCTTTAGTTATTGTAAGAGGTGATAAATATGTTATCCGTTGAACTTTATGGTCATGTGTTGAATTTAAGAAGATTTTTTTTAAAACGATCTGGATGGATAGAACTCGGAATTCCTGGAATCAATCTTGACATGCACGAAGAAGAAGAATAAAAAGAGGCGATAAAATGAATACTTCAAAAACATTAAATGCAGATGTAAATAAAACAAATGAACTTTTTTTTAATCAAATAAAAGCATTAACTGCAAAGAATCTTAGAAGTTTTGAAATGCAGTTTTCAGCTTAAGGAGGCCAAAATGAAAATACAACATAATTATTTCAGTTTTAATACACCCAATCAAGTTATATCAAGAAAAGAAGCATATTCTAATTTCATAGGAAATATTCTTGCAGAGCACAATTTGATATATCCTGAGGAATCCCTGTTTTTTAAAGATTATTTACTTGGAAATGTGAGTGCTTAAATTCTTTATAACCTCTCCAGCTTGGCAAAAACACACCTCAATTAGATACTCTTTGAGTATCTTTTTTTGCCTTTTTTAATATAATGTATGATTTCTAATAAACTAAATTTATAAATACCTCATTTAAACTTTATTTTATGAAAACAAAAATATTATCTTATCTAGTTTTATTTTTAGTATTAATATCTTTAGTTAGTGCTTGGAATGATTGTCCTTCGGGAATTACTGATTGTAATAGTCCTTGTGGATTATTCACAGATTCTAATTCTGATGGAGAATGTGATCATTCGCAAGAAAATCCCTCATTACAAGATAATTCTGCTTTATCTTCAATAGGTAGTTCTTCTGAAACCTTAGATTCTGAAAGCATAATTAATGAAGATGATAATATTATCAAAGACATAAATCAAAATTCAAAAAATACATATCCGTTTATTCCTATAACTATGGTTTTACTAGTTTTATATTTTATTTCTGTGTATTTAGTTAAATTGAAAAAATTAACTTTATTAAAACACAGACAAATATGGAATATTCTTTTGTTAATTACATTTTTAGTTTCAGGAATTTTAGGAATAATGCTTGTTCTAAGAGTTAATTATGGTTTTTTCATGGTTTTTCCTGTTAATATTCTTAGAATTCATGTTAATTATGGAATCGCAATGGCAATCATTTGTATATTCCACATATTCTGGCATTTACCTTATTATAAAATGATTTTCAAGAAGCGAAAGTAATATTTTTGTTTTTCTCCGCTCATGTTTTGGAAAGTTATATAAATCTTCGAAATATAAGATTATTATGGTCCATTATCAATAAAGGCATTTCAATATGCTTTAGACCATAGAGATTAAGTTTTGCATTTTTACTATTTTTTAATTTATTTTTTTAGAAATAAAAGAATGATTTGTATCAACTCAATTAAAAACAAAAACTTTATCATTTTTTCTGGCTTTTTTATCAAGTTGTATTCCGACAACGTCTCCTTTCTTAGCTATTTTCATAGTTTTTTTATTTTCACCATGCATGGTCTTGAGTTTTTGCTCAATCACACCTGTTGTCGGTCCAATTACAAGAATGTTATCTTTTAATTTTAATTGTTTAGTTTCTATTTTTACTTCTGCAACATTGAGTTTATTATAAAAATTAATTATTTGACCAATGTAAACTTTTTTCTTTGTCGCTTTACTTCCATAATCATTAGTCCATTCATCAATAGGTTTTCCAAGATAAAAACCTGAAGAAAAATCTCTGTTGTAAACAGTTCTAAGTTTTTTAACTAATTTATTTTTAAAAATTTTTGATAGTTTCTTTTTTTCATAATAAGTATCTATTGCTGTTCGATAAACTTCAACAACTTTTTTAACATATTCTGGGCTTCTAGCTCTTCCTTCTATTTTCAAGACTTCAACTCCAGAATCAAGTATTTTTTCTATGAATGGGAGTGTACATAAATCTTTAGGACTCATTACATAATTATTAAAAACTTCTAATTCTTTATCTGTTTCAGGATCTTTAATAATATAACTCCTTCTGCAAGGTTGAATACATTTTCCTCTATTTGCAGAAGTTTCATTTCCATAAAGATGTTGCGATAAAAAACATCTTCCACTTATCGCAACACACATTGCACCATGAATAAATAATTCTATTTCAATATTTTTATCTATTTTTTTACTTTTCTTTACAAGTTCTTTTATTTGTTCAAGAGAACATTCTCTTGCAAGAATAAATCTTTTAACACTCTGGTTTTTATATTGATTGATTGCTTCAATATTAGATACTGATGCTTGAGTACTTAAGTGAACTTGAAGACTATAACGATGCGCCATTGCAATTACTGCCATATCCCAACATATTATTCCATCAATACCTATTTCTTTAGCATGAATTAATATTTCTTGAATTTTATTTAATTCATCATTAAATATTATTGTATTAAGAGTTAAATTAACTTTTACATTTTTTCCATGACAGAATTCAACAACTTTTTTAAGTTCTGCAATTTCAAAGTTTACAGCTCTGTCTCGCATATTTATTCCTTTTATTCCCAGATAGACTTCATCAGTTCCTGCTTCAACTGCTGTTCTAAGCATTTCCCAATTGCCTACAGGTGCTAATAATATTGGTTTTTTCTTCATTTTATTTACAGAACAACTCATATTTAAAAAATTATCTTAATGTTTCACAAAAATGATTTTTTATCTCATGCAAACCATTAAATAGTCCTTTATAGTATTTGATACATGAAAGTATGGATAAAGAATTGGTTTCTAATTGATAAAATGTTTTAACACTGTCTTGTGAGTCATATATTTTTTTTGCGCATATTATTCCCTGGTTTATTCCTATGATTCCTATTTTTTCTGCATCCAGTTTTAAAATAAAATTAGTTATATAATTAATATTGTTCATCAGAATGTTGTTTAAGTTGATTTCATCTTCAAACTTTTTTTGTAATTTATTAGTTTCAATAGGTATTTTAAATATTCTAAATCCTTGTAGCACAAGATATTTGCTTAATAGTTCTGAAATATTATTCATTTCAGAGTGTTCAGATAAAACCAAAATAGCGGGATTATCTTTTTCCATATTTTTCTTACAGTAAGTTATAACATTAAGCATTTCTTTAGCATATTCAGTTTGTTCCTCTTTTGGGATAATACATTCAATTTTTCGAACTATCACATTACTAATTTTCTTCATTCCTTTAGACTTTTCCCAATGTCTAAATAATATATTGATCAATCCATTATAGAACTTATTACCCATTACTGAGTAATTTTCTGAAAGTTTTAATTCTTGTATAGAGATTGGTTTCATTTTAACCTAATTATTCATATTTATGTATGAAAAAGAATGCACTTTACTTTATAGGTTTATAGGTTTATGGGTTTTTGGGAGAGTGTTCAGGGTACAAATTAGTTATAAATTAAAATTAAACGTTTTATCTTTCTAAATTAGACTAATTGTTAACTAGGGAGTAGTACTAATAACAAAAAGTTTATGAAGTTGTATTTATTCCTTTATTAAAATGAAACTAAATCCAGATCAATTAGAGGCAATTAGACAGAGACTTGCATACCCTGTAAGTCATACACTTCATACTACCTTGGGCGATTACTTAGAACGGGTATATCCTAACGCAGAAATTGCTGTTTTAATGGGATATAATGCTTCTGATGATTGTGGATTTAATCAAGGAGCTTTTTTTGATCTGAATGAGGCAAGAGTAACATTACTACAACTTCGTTCTAATGGTTCTCCAGAATTAAAAAACGAATATCACATATTAAAAGGAACTATTGAAGATTTAACTGAAGGTAGGATGGTTGATGAGATGACAGGTAAGGCTTTAGGGGATTCTGATAAAAAGATGATTTATGCTAGTTTGCAAGTGGAATTCTCCGCAAGTAAGGCTTCAGATAAGTTAGATATGAGTGTGACTTCTTCTATTCATAAAATGGATCAATATATTAAAATGCATTCCGATAATTAAACCTTTTTTTTATTCTCAAAATCTTCTTTTTTTATTGAATTTAATATTTATAATCTCTAATTTAAAACATGCTCTAAATGTAATTAGATTTTGAAAATATTCTCTCTTAAAAAAACAAAATATGTTTTTATTATTCAGAATCTCCAGAAAACTGATTTAGTATTTTATTAACTTCAGAATAAATATTTTCTTTGTTAAACATGTTTATAATATGAAAATCTGCATAAGCTATTGGGCCTGCTTGATGTAAGTTTTCTATTTGTGCATAGTCCCTGCTTTGTGTTTGTTCTTCAGTTAATGGTCGTTTAGGTCTATTTTTAAGTCTTTCAGCTCTTATTTTAAATGGACAATGAATTCCAATAATAAAGAAATTATTAAGATATACTCCTTTTATTTGAGTATACTCTTCCCATGAATACAAACTTTCAAGAACTATTTTATTATGTCCTTCTTCAAAAGCTTTTTTTATTTTAGGAATAATGAATTTAGCATATGCTCCAATTCCATCATTCTCTTTTCTAATTCTTTCACGAGTAGCTCTTTCATTTTGCTCATTTACTTCGAGTCCAAGTCGAGCCATTTCATCAAATGTTACATCACCAAAATATATTTTGTAGAATCCTTTTTCAATTAAATAGTCTGTCGCTACGCTTTTTCCTGCACCAGGAAGACCGCATGTTGCTAAAATTATTCTTTTTTCCATTTTATTTCTTTCAATTATTCTCTACTTAAAAAGTTTTTTTAATTTTTTTAATAATAGAACTTCAAATTCTAAAGAATTAGTTTTTAATATAATAAATAAAAATAATAAATTGACACCATTATGAGACGGTGTCATCTAAAAAACGAATTTGAATGTATTAAATTAAGGAATTTAATTATATTAATTCTCCTAATTCAATTGTATCATTTTCGTATATTAAGTCATCTCCTATATTATTCCCTATTTCATAACTCATATTACTTAAGTTGTCATCACCAAGGTTTTGGTTGTCTCCAATCTGTGTTGAACAGCCCGTTATTAATGTTAATGCTATAATAGACAACAATAATAAAGCAAAAATTTGTTTTTTCATAAAGTATTCACCTCTTAATTTGCACCATTTGAAGTTGTAATTTGGTTTCTTACGTTTGCTTTTATTGAATCCAAATTTGTTCCTTTTAATTTTTCTAACGCTGCTTCTTTAGTAACTTCTGTTTTAATCTTGGCTTCATTCATTTTTAAATTTATTTCTTTTTGCAAATCTGCATCTAATTCACTTATTTTTTGGGCTATTTGCTTTTTTATTTCACTATAGTCTATGTAGTTTCCTTCATTAATTTTGTCAATGATTTCTCTAGTTTCATCTTCAACATTTAAATTTTTAACTTCTTCTTTTATTTTTTCGTTGTTGTAAACTTTTATTTTCTCTTTCACTTCTCGATCCATTATTTCAATTGCTGCTGTCTTCTGAGTTGTTTCTAATTTATTTTTTACTAATTCTACTTCTTCCTCTGTAATCAGTTTATGTGTCGCTTCTTTAAAAATTGAAATTAGTTCTTTTGCTTCAACTTTGATACTTTGAAAAGTTTGAAGATAATCTTCTTTTGCAATATCTTTTAAGTTTGAAGTTCTATCCAACAAGCTCATTAGTTTATCTTTTATTGCCTCTAAATCAGTTGTGTCTATGTCAGGATGATTTTCTTTTATCCATTCAATTATCACATATTGACCTGTAATTGCTCTTTTTATTGATACTTGTAATTGCATAAATCTTATTTCTGCACCGTTTGTTGAACTTAGCCCTTTTATTTCTTTTTCACTTACAGCATATGTTTTTTCTATTGTTCCTTGTTGACTTGATGTTTGTTGTGATATTCCTGTAGATAATTTATACAATTTTCCGTGATTTTCTTGGTTTAGTATTATTGCTGCATGAGTTGACTGAGCTGTTTGAATCTTGTTTGTTTTAGTTTGTCTTGTATGAGATATGTCTGAAGAAAACAATCCTTCTAGATTAGTTGTATCTATTAAATCACTAGTTATAATTGAACTTTTCACATTAATATCATTTAACATTTCTTTAAGAGTTCTTGCAAATTCTGCTTGATCTGCAGGTGATGTTGCTCCAAGAACAATTACTGCTTCATTATAATAAATTAGTAACGTTACTTTAGTATTGAAAGAATTATCTTCTAATTCACTAAAAAGAGTTACTTCGTTAAATTCTTCTAATTCATCTTTTAAGTCCATTGCAATGTTTACATCAGTTACTGGAGAATAATCACTTACTGCTAAAATATGGGTTTCGTAATCTACGGGGGGTATACTATCTTCATGACAATCATATTCAATTAATAAGTCTCCATTAAGATAATACCATCCTTCTATATCATTTAAAATCATACACACAGGTTCTTCTTCATTTGGATTATAACAAACAGATGGAGATCCAGTCTGAGTCTCAATGATTCCGTTTTCATTTGTTGTTTGACCCAGATAAAAAAGTTCTAATCCTGAACAACAAGGTGTAAAGTAGTTAGGTCCTAAACTAGGATTTGTTGTATCCCCTTCAAAAGTACAGGAGGGTGTTTCGTTTATTGTATTTTGATTTACATATTGTAATACTAATGATGCATCATAAGCAGTAACTTCCCCATCATTATTTACATCACAAAAAGTGTTATTTTGATTATTTCCACAAAAATCATAATTTCCTACTGTATATTCTAATATCCATTCATAATCTAGATTATTGATAGTGCCGTCTGCAAATGCATCACACATTCCATGACCTTCACATTCAACGATTTCTTCTGGCTCAGTGTTAGATTCCGCAACATAGTTAAGTACAAGTGCCGCATCATATGAATTAACTTCTCCATCATTATTAACGTCGCAGTAATTTGAATTGTTTTCATTACCACATATTTCTACATTCCCTACAACATAATCAAGAATCCAATATGCATCCATTTCATTAATTACACCATTTGCATGAGCATCACATAATTGAAATGGTTCACAAGTAATTGTTTCTTCTGCTTGCGCGAAGGGTAATACTATTAACATTAACAAAGCAACATAAAAAATCGCATAAATTTTTTCAAGTTTCATTTTTTAAACCTCCTTACATGCGAAACGCCAGAAAGCTCAACTTTTTAGGGGTTGAGATGAATGGCTCTTGCGTTCGTATGTTCCAAAAATCTGTTTTTTTAAGAAAGCAGTTGTTAAAGCTTCGTCATTTATTATGAGGATAAACTGCTTTCTGCAGATTTTTGTTACTTAATTTGAATTAAGTTTCTTTAACTTTTGGTACTCTGGAACAACATATCTATTTTTGCCGGAACTTGGCGGAACTTACAGGGAATCATTGTTTTTATCTACTTTAATTGAAATTTTATTTGACATCCCAACATGTTCTTTGTTTAAAATTTTTTTTTTTACCATTGATTCAATATTTCTTGAAATAGATGATTTTGGAAGATTGATTTTTTCTTTAATTTGTTTTTGAGTCATTGGTGTTTTATTCTTTTTTAAAATATCATAAATTTGTTTTTGTCTTTCACTCATTGCAGGAATTTTTCTTTTTTCTTTTTTCTTCTTTTTTAAAATTTTATTTCTTGCCAAAAATAGTGTGAAAAGAATAACTAATATTAATACATATGTTCTAAGATTATTTGGGGTTTTGAATCTATTAATTTTATATTGTACGATTATTTCAAACTTTCTGTTTTGGCCTGTTCCAATTATAGATAATCCCTTATTTGAATCCTCAATTCTTCCAACGTCAGGAAGATTCATATAATTTATACTTGAGCCTTTAGGCAAATTAATTTTGTAAATAAAATTAGAAAAGTCCTCATCAAGACTAATATTAAAAGTCCAGTATTTTCCTTTTTTAGATGTATAATCTGAGATATCTTTAACATTTAATTCTGCATGATTTGTTTGACTTTCTATTGTTACAAGACCATTATCTCCTATAGTTATTACAGAATCTGCATAGTACAGTTCTGATAAAGAAACACTTGATAAAATAATTATGAATATTGAACTAGCTAATAAAATACTCACTCTCTTTTTCATATTTTACTTATTTAATAATTAATATTATAAAGGTTTTGTTTTACAGGTCTATTCAAAAATCAATAGATTAATAAAAAATGGGTTATTTATTTAATTAAAATGAAATTCAAACAAATAGTTATACTGGATAATGCGAGACTTTCTGATTTTGCAATGAGGGACTTATCAGATTACTCAGAAAAATCTATTAAAATATTTGATTCTGATTCTAAAACTATTGATGAAACAAAAGAAAGATTGAAAGAAGCAGATTGTATTTTGTTGAGTTGGAGAACAACAATAAATAAAGAAGTTCTTTCTGTTTCAACTAATCTAAAATTTATTTGTCTTTGCGGTACAAATTCAAACAGCATAGATCTTGAAGAATGTAAGAAACAGAATGTTGTTGTTTCTAATGTTGTTGATTATGGTGATGAAGGAGTTGTAGAATTTATCTTTCTCGAATTGCTCAAATTAGTAAAAGGTTTTGGAAAATACAAATGGAAAAATTCTGCAGAAGAATTAAGTGGCAAAACCTTTGGGATTATTGGATTGGGTGTAGTGGGTAAATTACTTGCAAAAGCTGCACAAGGATTTAATATGAAAGTTCTTTATACCGCTAAAACAAGAAAACCAGAATTAGAAAACGAAAATATGCTTTTCAAAGATAAAAAAGAAATTTTAATGGAAAGCGACATAATAAGTTTGCAGACTCCAAAGAATATTAAAATACTTGATAAAGAAGATTTCGCAATCATAAATGGGAAGATTCTTGTTAATACAACTCTTGGAAAAGCATTTGACATAAATGATTTTAAAGAATGGATTATTAAACCAAATAATTTTGCAATAATGGATTCTGCTTCAGATAAAGACTTTTTTGATGAATTTAATAATCTTGACAGAGTTATATTCTCTGATTTTATAGCCGGATTAACAAAAGAAGCTATTGACAGACTAAGTCGAAAAGTCTTAGAAAATGTTTCTTCTTTTTTAGAAGGTAATTCAATAAATGTTATTAATTAATTTTTTATTCTGAAATAAATAATCTGTTTCAACCTCTAATTTGATAAACGAGTATATGTGCATATTTTTGTCCAAGTGTTTTTTTTAATAAGTTTTCAACTTCTGAAATATGTTCTGCTAAAACACCTATTGCTGTAAGATCTTCTAAACTGAGTTTAGATAGTGCTAAATTAGGTCCGTAATTTGGTTTGTTTAAAAGTGAGAATTTTAAATATAACTGGTCTTGAGAACTTAAGTTTTTTCTTTCATTTAGAGTAAGAAATACATTTGATAATCTAAAATGCTCTTCTTTACCTTCAGTTTGTTTTATAATTTTTTTATGTCTTTCAGTTTTTGCTTCTGCTTTATGAATTGGCATTCCATTTTCTATAAGAAAGTGTTTAACAATCTTATAATAGGATAGTAAACATTCAGATTCTAATATTTTTGCAAAATTTTCGACTGTTGTAAAATGATAATAATTCATATTTTTTGGAAAATATTTGATTTTATAAAGTTTTCCAAAATATCTTACTTAATGGTGGTAACAGAGTTTTTTTAAATTATTTTAAATTAGTCTATTTTTTTGCGTATCTTAAATTAAAAAATTTATAAACTGTGGTTAATACTTATATAAAAGAGATTAAAATGGCACAAGTACAACTAGCAAAAGGTGTAAGGGATTTTGCACCTAATGAGAAAATAGCAAGGAATTACTTAGTTGATACTCTAAAAAAATTATTTGAAAATTATGGTTTTAATCCAATAGAAACTCCCATAATAGAAAGACTTGAAACATTAACTGCTAAATCTGAAGGTGGAGAAACACTAACTGAAATATTTAAATTCAAAGATCAAGGAGATAGAGAAATAGCTTTAAGATTTGATTTAACTGTTCCTTTGGCAAGATTTGTAGCAATGAATCCTAATCTTAAAATGCCTTTCAAAAGATATCAAATTGGTAGAGTGTTTAGAGATGGACCAATAAAACTTGGAAGATACAGAGAGTTTTGGCAGTGTGATATTGATGTAGTTGGTTCATCGCAGATGATTGCTGAAGCAGAAATACTAAGTTTGGTAAAAGATTTTTTCAGTAGAATAAATCTGGATGTAGATGTTCTTGTTAATAATAGATTATTACTTAATAAAATAATAAAAAAATCAAATTTACCTGAAGACAAAACTGATGATATTCTTCAATCAATTGACAAACTTGAAAAAATAAATTCTGATGGAGTAAAAAAAGAATTACTTGAAAAAGGATTTGAAGAAGCAAAAGTTGATGAATTACTTAGAATGCTTGACGTTTCAGGAGATGACAAAGATAAATTAGAATATTTTTCCAGAATACTTCCCGAAGCTGAAGAAATCAATAAAATAAAAGAACTCTTAAAATTAGTTGATGGATTAAAATTCACTCCTGAACTTGCAAGAGGATTAAATTATTACACTGGAACTGTTTTTGAAGTAAAATTAAAAGATCAATCCAAATTTTCTTCTTCACTTGCTGGAGGGGGAAGATATGATGATATGATTGGAAACTATGCTGACAATGGAAAAGATTATCCTGCGGTTGGTATTGCCTTTGGCTTAGAACCAATTCTTGAAGTTCTTAAAATGCAAAATAAAATAGCAATGCCTGAAACAGTTACAAAACTCTTGATAGCTTCTATTGGTAATGTTCAGAAAGAATCATTGGAAATTGCTAATATGCTTAGAACAAAGAACATCAATGTTGAAATAGATTTAATGAATAGAAAACTTCCTAAGAACATAAAATATGCTTTATCACAGAAAATACCCTTTGTTTTATTTGTCGGTGAAAATGAATTAGCAGAGAAAAAGTTTAAACTAAAAAACATGCTTGACAACTCTGAAGAAATTCTTTCTCTTGATGAAATTATTAATAAGCTAAAATGTTAAAAACATTATTTCTAATATTGTTCAGAAAGATAAATAAGTAATTATCTTTAAGCAGTTTCTTTTAAGATAGGTAATCTTTCAATGTGATTCATTATATCTATATAACATCCTATTATTGTAGCTTTTTGTGCTATAGAAACCGCTATTGAAACATATTTGTCAGGATTATGTTTAACTCTTTCAAATTCGTTCAAGTTTTTATTTAATTCTCCAGATGCATATGCTAAAATAAACATTTTATCTTGAACGATTCCCATTAGTTGTGAATCATTTTTGAGTTTTAAAGGGATTTTATCATAGTTTGCTGTTAATGTTTCTAATCGATATAATGTTGTTTTACGAATTGTGGTAAAGTCCTCTTTCCAGATTAAGTTTACATATATTTCAGTCATAAGTTTGAAATACTCAGGAGGCATAATTATTTTTATTGCTTCTCTAACTGATATGGCATATCTTTCATAGGATTCTTCATCAATAGACATATGAAGAGAAATCTGTTTTGATTTATATAATTTTCTTTGAAATTCGTGATTAGAAATAATAAAAAAAATAAAAAAACAATAAATTAAGTTTACTTCTTAGGCTCTTTTTCTTCTGGAGCAATTTCGTTGATAATGTCTTCAGGTATTTCTGCTTCATGTAGGACTTTTCTCATTGCCCTATTTTCTTTACCTTTATTTTTTTCAACAATATCCTTTGCTTTTGCCATGTGAGTTTCATGCATTTGTTTATGTTTTTCTGCTAACTCTTTTTGCTTTACTTCCATTTCTTTCTTTTCTTCTTCAGTTATCTCTGTTTTTCCTGAAGCTATTTCTTTATCGTATTTACCTTCATTAATCTCTTTAATAAATTGTTCAACTCTTTTTTCTTCAACCATGATTCCCATTGATCTTGCGGTTCCAGCAATTTCTTTAACTCTTGCTTTCATATCTTTTCCGAGAAGCGCATCTTGTTTCATATTAGCAATTTTCATAATCTGCTCAAGTTTTAAGTCTGCAACAAGATCTTTTTTAGGATTTCCACTTGCTTTTGCTATTCCTGCTTCTTTTTTAATTAATTCTGCTGCAGGAGGAGTTCCGATTTTAATTTCGTATTCTTTCGTATCTGTATCTATAATTACTTTTACAGGAACTTGCATTCCTTTGAAATCAGCTGTTTTTTTGTTAATATCTGCAACAACTTTGCCTATATTAACTCCTTTAGGTCCAAGTGCTGGTCCAAGAGGAGGTGCCGCTGTAGCTTTTCCTCCTGCCACTAATACTTCTACTGTTTCTTTAGCCATAAATATTACCTCATTAATTGTTCTTATATATCATCTATTCTATTCACCCAATTTGTGCATCTAATTGGATAATTATGCGTAACATACTTTAGGATGCCGATTTCCTTTATAAATATTATTGTGTTTATGGGTTGATAAGATTATTCAATAATTTTATAAACTTTATAATCTTTTTAGAACAATATGTCTAATGCGTTTATAATTCATGGAACAGAAGGATATCCTGAAGAAAACTGGTTTCCTTGGTTAAAAGAAAAATTAGAAGAATTCAATTACAAAGTTTTTGTTCCTCAATTTCCAACACCTGAAAATCAAGATCCCGAACACTGGTTTGAAGTGTTTAAAGATTATGAGAAATATTTGAAAACGGACACCATTATTGTGGCGCATAGTGGTGGTTGTGCATTTTTATTAAGATTGCTTGAATCTATTGATGTTAAGATTAACATTGCAGTTTTCGTAGCACCTCCTTTAGGAATTATGCCTATAAAATATATTGATGCTGATCGTCCATTTCTTCTGAAATCTTTTGATTGGAACAAAATAAGAAATAGTGCAAAACATTTCTTAGTGTTTCACTCTGAAGATGATCCTTTTATTTGCATAGGCAATGGAGAAAAACTTGCAGAAGAATTAGATACTGATTTAATTAGACTTAAAGATGCAGGTCACTTTAATGCAAAAGCAGGTTATCTTAAATTTGATTTGCTTTTTGAAAAATTAAAAGAATTATTATAATCTAGTTGACGACATAAGTGAACTATGTGTTGCACTTAGGGCGAGCTGATTAAAATAAAAGATCAAGTGCGTTGTAGGGGGTCGCTCCCTACGGGACTACAGCACTTTCGAAAGAAGAAGCGAGTCAGCGAGAGTGCAACATAATATAAAATACTATTGTTGTCAACTAATCAAACAACATCCAAAACATCACGCATCATTTGGAGTTCTTCATTAGTTGGAATAACAAATGCTTTTACTTTACTCTCATTTGTAGTTATTAATGTTTCATTATTCCTGTTTTTTTTAATATCTAATTTTAAATCAAGGTACTCTAATTTTTCAAGAACTTTTTCACGAATATAGAATGCTGATTCTCCAAGACCTGCTGTAAAAACAATTGCATCAACACCATTCATTTCTGCAACATAACTTCCAATAATTTTAAGAATTCTATTTGCAAGAAGATTTATTGTTAATTCTGCCGATTTATCTTTCTTAAGATATTTTGCATATATCTCTCGCATATCACTACTTATTTTACTAACTCCAAGAAGACCTGATTTTTTATTTATCATTGATTTTATATTTTTCTTAGAATAACCTTTTTTTAACAAGAATAAAACTATTTCAGGATCAAAACTTCCACTTCTTGTTCCCATTGGTAAACCTTCAAGAGGAGTAAAACCCATTGAGGTATCAATACTTATTCCATTTTTCACAGCACAAATACTCTGACCATTACCAAGATGGCAAGTTATTATTTTTAGTTTTTCAATTGGTTTCTTCATTAATCTTGCTGTTTCACTTGAAACATATTTATGACTGGTTCCATGAAAACCATATTTTCTAATTTTAAATTTTTCATATAATTCAATTGGTAAACCATACAAGAAAACTTCTTTAGATAAAGTGCTATGGAATGCGGTATCAAAAACACCAAAATGTTTTATTTTTGGAATCATTTTTTTAAGAATCTTAATACATTTAATATTAATGGGATTGTGGAGAGGAGCTAAGAAAGATAATTTATTAAGTTCCTTGATATTTTTCTCTGTTAATTCTAATGTATCTTGATATTTTTCTCCACCATGTACAATTCGATGTGCAACGGTATTAATTTCAGATAAATCATTCACTATTTTTTTTGATATTAATAATTCAAGCACATCACTTATTGTTTTTTCATGATTTTTAAAAACAAGTTTTTCAATTTGTTTTTCCCTTGTTGTTATTGTTCTTATTCCTGTGGGACGTCCAATTTCATCGTAATGTCCTTTTATCAGAACTTTTTCTGTTTCCGAATCTATAACTTGAAACTTAAGTGAACTACTTCCCGCATTGATTGTTAAAATTTTCATTTTTCCTCTTTTTTAATTATATTTAATCAGTTTGTTGTAAAAGCAATATTTTTGTTGTTAATATTTAATGTTGAGTTTGTATTGCAGTTATTATTGTTAGTTCAACAATGTCTTGGACTGAACAACCTCTTGATAAATCATTAATCGGCATTTTTAAACCTTGAAAAACAGGCCCAATTGCTTTGGCTTTTGCAAGTCTTTGAACAAGTTTGTAAGCAATATTTCCAGAATTTAAATCAGGAAATATTAAAACATTTGCATCTCCTTTTATTTTACAATTAGGGCATTTATGTTTGCAAACTTCAGGAACAATCGCTGCATCAACCTGAAGTTCTCCATCGATTAAATATTTTCCTTTAGCCCTTTGCTTAGCAAGTTTAACAGCGTCTTTAACTTTTTTAACTTCTTCATGTTCCGCTGATCCTTTTGTTGAAAATGAGAGCATTGCAACTTTGGGTTTTATTCCAAATCTTTTTGCTGTTTCAGCCGTATTTATTGCAATATTAGCTAATTGTTTTGAACTTGGTTTAGCAATAACGGCACAATCTGCGAAAAGTAGTAATTTATCTTTTATTTCCATAAAGAAAAGACCAGAAACAACATTATTCTTCTTTTTAGTTTTAATAACTTTCAAAGCAGGTCTAATTGTTTCTGCCGTTGTATGAATTGCACCGCTAATAAGTGCATCGGCTTTTCCTGTTTTTATCAGCATAGTTCCAAAGAATATTTTATTTTCTAAAAGAATTTTCTTAGCTATTTCAAGAGTTATTCCTTTATTTTTTCTAAGAGAATATAATTTATTTTCAAGAGCTTCAAGCTCTTTATAGGTTTTTGGATTATATATTATTACTTTTTTATCAATATTTGTGATTTTTCTTTTTTTAAGATCTTTTTTTATTTTTTCTTCATTTCCTATAAGAATGGGAATGACAAGTTTTTTATTTATAATTTTAGCAATAGCATCCATAGTTCTGGAATCTTCTGTTTCAGGATAAACAATTCTGGCTTGAATCTTTTTAGCTTTCTCAGTTATAGATTTAATAAACTCCATACCTTTACTATAATATTTACCTTTTATAAATATGTTGGATTCTGAAATAGATACAATTAGCTGAATTATCTTTTTCTCTTGAAAGTACATCTAAATGATTAATATTCTGATAAATTTCTAAATTTTATAAAAAACTTTTTGATTTTTTAATAAATATTAAACGAAGTGCTCCAAACTATTGATTTATTAGATTTCAAAATAATTAAATTAAAATTTATTAAGAAAATACATTATATAAAAAAGTTCCTGCTAGATATCCTGCTCCATATAATGATGCACCAAAAAGGGGTATTGTAATTGACATTCTTACTGCATTTCTATCTGGACTACAACCACTCTGGAACTTTTTATATTTATCTGAAAATTTATCCGAATTGTAAAGGTACAACATTCCGAAAAGTGGTCCAAAGACTAAAAAATGATGACTATATGTGGTAATAAACTTATGAAATTCAGATTCTATAATGTCTTCTCCATTATTTATTCCTGCAGCAGTTCTCACGCCTTTAATTATTCCTTTTATTCCTGAATATGCTAAGAAAACAGCAGGTCCTATTTTTTCAATAGATATTGTGATTGGCTTTTCTTTTTCTTCAGGTTTCTTTTCAAGTGAATATGATTTATTCATTTTAAGTAAATGGAAATATTATAAAACTTATAAATTCTTCTAATGATTTAAAAGCAATTTCTTAAATTTTTGCAAGAATTATCTTTTATAAATATGTTGAATTCTGAAAACAAAGTTTATATATCTTAAGTATTTTAGAATTAATATGTCAAAAATAGCCATTGATGTAATAGTTCTTCCACCAGAAGATATAATGGACAAAGCAATTGAAATAAATAAACAATTTAGTGATGATTCTATAAAATTAAATAAAGAAAATTGCTTACCTCACATATATTTATGCATGGGCGTAATTGAAAAAGAAAAATTATCTGAAGTTGAAAACATTGTAGGTAATATAAGTAGACAATTCTCCGAATTATCTTTGAATATTACAGAAATAAACTCTCAACATGTCTGTTTTGAAGTTAATAATGAAATTCTTCAAAAATTACATGAAGAATTAATGACAAATTTATCCACTTATTTATCATATGACGCTACTCTAGAAATGTTTTTCTCACCTCCTGAAATTGTTGAGAAAACTCTATTCTGGGTAAATACATATAGAAACACGAGTTTTGAAAATTTCTATCCTCACATAACCTTAGGAATATCTAAATTAGAAAATCATAAAATGAATATTAATTTTATTGCTTCAAAAATTGCAATATGTCATTTAGGAAATTATTGCACTTGCAGAAAAATTCTTACTTCTTTTAATTTGTCTTGAGTTTGCTCTTATAATGATGAACTTCAGGAATATTTATAAAGAAAAAATCCCTTCTGTACTATTATGATTAAAGCAATTATATTTGATTGTTGGAATACATTATTCTATGATTCTGTTAATCCTCATCCTTTTGTTGAGTGTTCTAAGTTAATAGGTAAAGATATGGCTGATTATAATTATCTAAAAATCTTAGAAAAAAGTTTTATGCTTGAAAAATTTGATGATACTGAAAAATCAATCAACAATTTTCTAAATGCACTGGATATGAAAATATCTCCTGAAAAATACAAGTTATTAGTTGAATTTATTAATAAATTGAAAGGAGCTAAAAAAGCTTATCCTGAAGTCTTACCCATTTTAGAAGATCTTAGAAAAAAGTATTCTCTAGGTCTTTTGAGTAATGCATATAATATTGGATTTGAAAAATTAAATAAAACTTTTAACTTAAATCAGTATTTTAAGGTTATATTAACTTCTTATGAGACTAAATTACTCAAACCAAACTCAAAACTTTTTCAGTTAATGTTACAAAAGTTGAATGTAACAAAAGATGAAGTAATCATGGTTGGAGATTCATTACATGACGATGTGTTAGCCGCAGAAAACTTCGGAATCAAGGGAATTTTGATTGATAGAAATAATTCTTATCCTGATTATATAAATAGAATAGATTCTTTAACTGAAATATATAAATTTCTCGAATAATGCATTATAAATAGGTTCTATTGTACTCAATATATCACTAATTTAATTAGGAACTCATGTTCGTAATTAAATGTTAAAAAAGTTTTTAAAGCATAAATTATATTTTATTTGGTATGATTAGAGTTTGTTTGTTTATAGTATTATTTTTGTTGTGTTTTAATAGTGTTAGTGCTTCTACCCTGACAAGGTATGGTTCTGATTTTAAGATTGTTAATAATGAAATTTCTTTTAAGGTTAGTGATAGATT
>CAYWRI010000025.1:0-6382 GCA_964461035.1 uncultured Methanosarcinales archaeon
TCAGAATCAGAAAAGTTTTGTAAAGTATGATAAATGTAGATTCTTCCCAAGTCTGCGACACTTGCATTAATACCTACTAATTTTTATATAAATAGATTTATCTCTCTAAAGCAAGATTGTGTGCTTGAATATAGTTTTCTATTAAGAACTTCCAATCAGCAAGAAAACTCAAGTCTTTCGCATTTACTTTGTTCTGCACTCTTTCAGAATGTCGTAATGTGCAGAAATGTTTCATAGTTTCAAATAATGAAACAACTGTTTCTTCATCAGATTTTTGATATCTATCAATAACAAATATTCCTTCTTTACCTTTTTTCGAATCATTTTTAGGTTTTATAAATTTTCCAAAACCTGCGAGATCCGTAGTTATTGTAGGAACCGATAATGCTGCAGATTCGAGGGGAGTATAACCCCATGGCTCATAAAAACTTGGAAAAACAGTAAGATGACAACCACTCATTGCCTGATAAATATCAAGATTCAAAAGTGAGTCATTTCCATCAAGATAACAAGGGTAAAAAATAACTTTAACAGGATTATCTCTTGAATTATCTAATCCTTCTTTTGATAACATATTAATAACCTGATTCTTTGATTCATCACCAATGTTTTGAGAACAAATAAGTGGATTTCCTTGTTTTTTAAACAATGTAAGATCTTTTTTTAATCTAAGTTCAAACTTTTTAGATATGATTTCTTTATTTCCGAATTTTTCATCTTCCAGAAAATCATATAAAACGTTATTTAATATTTTATCTGCATCCTGTCTTATGGTGTTTTGAATGTGATTGAAATGTTCCTTATTTTCAATAAGTTCTATTTTAGAATCTTTTTCACCATAAAGTAACCAGATAAAAACAGTTACGGTTCTTTTTCTAATTGGATTTTCTTTAAGTTCTTTGTTTAATTTACCAAGCGCTCTAATAAAAACATCAACACCCTTATTTTTTAGTTCAGGTCTTCCGCAAATACAAAAAGATAAATTATGACTTAAGTCAAATTCATAATAGGGGAAAAAATGGTATGTAATATATTCTCTGAGTTTTCTTCTGTTTTTTATATGTAGTAGGGATGTTTCTTCTACTGTTGGAAACATGTCTAAGTCCAAACCATTTAATGTTAAAACATCTGGTTCTCTTCCAAGAAGATATTTGCATTCTTTTCCAGTTATTTCAGAAACGGTTGTAAAAACGTGAGAGTTCTGAGCTGCAGCTCTTTCAGCAGTAAATTTCCCAACAATATTATAATTTTTTGCTTCAATATCTGGATTAACATTTTCTAATTCTGAATAAAGATGTCGTCCAGAACTAGCAATGCTTCTTCCAAGAATTGTTGCATGGGTTGTAAAAATTGTTTTAACAGATGGATTTTCTTTTTTTAGATATAATAGTCCAAATCCGGTCATCCATTCATGAAAATGAGCAATGATGTTTTCTTGATTACTTTTTTTCTTATATTTATCAATGAGAATTCCTATTGCATAACTCCATAACATTGGTTCTTCAAAATCCCAGCCCGTGTTCATAGAATCAATTTTAAAATTATCCCAAAACCATTTTTTCAAATCATTTGTTTTATATTTTAATGAATCAAATTCAAGCAAAATAACATTTGGTTCACCTTCTATTAACCATTTACCATAATGACATTTTATGCCTAGTTCAGATGAAAGTTCATAAAATAATTCTTTTAGCAATTCAGAGGGGCTTTTTCTTTCAAAAACAAGTTCTGATCTGCCTTTAAAGTATGGTCCAATAAGAAAATAATTTTTATAAAAATCTAACATGTGTCTTGCTTTTGATGTAACAACCGTGTGTATTCCACCAACTTTATTACACACTTCCCATGCACATTCAAAAACTACTTCTGCATTTGCTTTTATCATATATACCTCTTTTTTTTATGAAACTCAAATTTTTTGTAAATTTTAATTCTTTCTAATTTAATAATGTTAATTTTTTACAGATGTAATATGTTTATATATAATTAAGCGACTTTGTTCTTTATTTTTCGTTTTTCTAAGTTTTTCTGCAAGATCATACTCTTTAAATATATCTTGAATCCAAGTTGCAAAATCATTTTTATATTCATTAACATGATGCGCAAAGTGGTGATAATCCAGATATTCAAGTGCTTCTGCTAATTCTTTTAAATTTTTGAGTTTTTGACCAGATACTAAATAAAAATAATGTTCTTCAGGAATGGAATTTATTTTAGATTTTGAACCTTTTTTCTTCGCAGACTTTTTTTTGGTGGATTCTTTTGACTTTTTAGAGTTCCTTTTATTAGCCTCTTTTTTCTTTGTTTCTTTGATTAATTTTGTTTGTGTATTATTCTCTTTTTTGATTCGTGGCATAATTCACCCCGTAATTATTATTTTCATTGCCAAAAATTATTTGCAACATGCTCATATATTGTTATAACTGTTTCCGTTTTATTATTTACATTTCTTAATTTTTTAGCCAAGAGATGATCTCCAAATACAGTTTCAACCCAATTTGCAAAATCATTTCTTTCAGCATTACAATGATGTAAAAATTCATCTTCATTAAGATAACCAAGATAATCTGCTAACTGCTTAACATTTCTTGCTTTTATTCCATTTTTTAAAACGAAATATTTTTCTTCAGATATTCTTTTTTTAAGTTTAGTTTTTATATCTCTTTTTGTTGTCCTTTTTCGTTTTTTTGTTTTTGGACTCATTCTGGCAACACTCCACTATTCATTATTGTTGTTGCAGGATTATCAACTGGTAAAGTCGAATTTAATTCCTGCGTTATTAAATTAATTTTATGTTCTTGTTTTAATCTTATCGCAATATCATTAAGAACATTCATGAATACAATAAATCCATCGTATGGGCTTCCATAGGGACTAAAATATTTGTGAACATCACCATCATTAAACCACTTTGTACACATATAATAAAAATGATCACTTGTTGTCAATTTTCTCCAAGCTTCAATTAATTCTTTACTCTGACTTTTTTTAATAAATGATTCAAATTTATATAAATCATTTATGGCGGATTTTTGTATATCATTTCCAAGCCATGCAGTTAAGTCTCGTTCAGTATCAGCCCATGAAACAAAATATGGAAAATCAATAACATCTCTAACAGGCAGTTCTGCAGCTTCACTAACAGTAACAAAAGAATTATCAGGATGAGAAAGTAATTTATTAGGTAAATAATTCATGAATTCAAATATTCCTGTGTCTTCCCATTGGTGTTCACCAAATGTTTCATAATCCATAAATAGATTAATAACATCTCCACAACCATTAGCATTATTTATCCACTTAGAATATTTATCCACTGTTAAAGGATGTTCATTCCAGCTTTTATTAGAGAATCTAAATGCAATGTCATCACTTAACTTGTAATTTTTTAGTAAAACTTTTACTTTATTATTTGGTGCACTATAAACAAAATTGGGTGATTTCCATCCAAGTATTTTTTCAGCTCCTTCTGCTAAAACAACCTTAAAACCTAAAGCAGAAATTACTTCTGCAACTTCGTTACTATATACTAGTTCAGTATTTCTAAATACTTTAGGTGTAACTCCAAAAAGTTCTTTAATTTTATCTGAATGCATTTTTACCTGATATTTGAACTCTTCTTTTGAAAATAAAAATGATAATGAATGATAATAAGTTTCTGCAAGAAATTCAACACAACCAGTTTTTGCTAATTCTTTAAAACTTTCTAAAACTTTAGGAGCAAATGCTTCAAATTGTTCAAGAGCAACACCACTTATACTGAATGATATTTTAAATTCTCCTTTATGTTGCTTAATAAGTTTTAATAGTAAATTATTCATAGGAATATAAGATTTTCTAGCAACTTTCTGCATTATTTCTTTATTTTTATCGTCATCAAAATAATTATGATTCTTACCAATATCAAATATATTGTAATTTCTTAATCTCCACGGTTGATGAACCTGAAAATAAAAACATATTTTTACCATTTAAAACCCCTATTATACGATTACGATACTTCTCCAAAAACATTTAATAATTTGTGAATTGATTTATCCCATGTAAGATTATTAACTTCAGTTAATCCATATTTTTTCAATTGTTTGTTAAGAACCGAATATTGAAGAACGGATAATATTTTTGCAGCCATTTCAGTTGTATCCCAAAAATCAACTTTTAAAACATGTCCTAGAACTTCAGAACAGCCTGATTGTTTACTAATTATGCAAGGTGCTCCTTGAGCCATTGCTTCAAGTGGAACAATTCCAAATGGTTCTGAAACAGAAGGCATAACATAACAATCTGCTCTTTTATATAATGATTTTCCTTGACTGGGATTATATCTTCCTGTAAAAAGAACATTTTGACTAATATCTAATTCTGCAGTTAATCTAATCATTTGTGACATCATATCTCCTGATCCCGCCATTACAAATACAACATCTTTTCTTTTTTCAAGAACTCTCTTAGCAGCATATAAAAAATATTCTGGCCCTTTTTGAACAGTAATTCTACCTGTGAAAAGAACTACTTTTTTACCTTTAATATCAATTGGTCCTGAATCTGGGACAGCTTCCATCAAAGTATTTTTAGCATTATGAACAATTCTTATTTTTGCAGGATCAATATCGTATTTATTTACAATCATATCTTTAACATAGCCACTTATTGCAATTATTCTATCCGCTCGTATCATGCCGTTTCTTTCAATATCTTTTTCAATATTTGATGCATTTCCAAGATATCTATCATATATTGTATTGTGAACATGAACGATTAAGGGTTTTCCTGTTTTGTCTGCAATACCTATTGCTGCAGGAAATGTCATCCAATCATGTGCATGAATAACATCAAAATCAAAATCATCAGTCATATTATATAATCGTTTAGCAAATAAATCAACTTCAGCAAATAAGTTTGGACCGTATAATGTGGATCTCGATATTTTATTTTTTGATATTTTATTTTTAGAATTAGTCGCATTTTCAATCAGATTGTCATAAGATTTTTCATATTCTTCAGGACTTTGATATGCGTGAAAACCTGCAGGAACTTTTATGATATTAGCATTTTTTCCTATTTTAATTGCTTTACCTATTTTGTGATTTTCGGCAATTATAACTTCTTTTGCAAAGTCATTAGAAATGCCTTCTTCTGGTCCCATGGGCATAATATATGTAACAGGAATGCCTTGATTAGAAAACTCTTTAATCATCTCCCAACACACCATTCCAATGCCGCCAGCATATAATGGGGGTAGTTCCCAACCAAGCATTAATACTTTCATTTTATTCTATTTCACCAAGTTGTAGATTTTGCAATTTACAGAAATTATACTAATTGCTTCACCTCTCAACTAACACTCTTTTTAATTTAATTACGTTGATTGTGTTTAAATACTTTTTGCTTAATTTTATCAAAATAGTATACTACATATAACAAACGGATAATAGATTTTTCATTTATAAAGGATAAAAGTCGAAATTTGCAAAATTTAGAAAAATGCTAAATGCGAGAATTCTTTAGCTAGAGAGCTTTAGTATTGAGAATTCAAATCTATTTATTGCTTAAAAAACGTTCTAAAATAATCAGAATTTTACAGATTTATGAATTCATCGCTTTCCAAGAATTTTCTTAAAATAACCCATTAAAGAATATGCTTCTCTTTTGCTTAAACAAATCTTAGATAATAGCTTTTTCCAAACTATTTTTTGTGTCTTTTTTTGTGTTGTTCTTTGAAATTTTAAATTGTCAATGCTTGCATCAACTAACCTATTTAATTGATTAAGTTCAGTTCTTTGAGCTTGTTTAGGCATAAGTATGGAATTGCAGTTTTTAGAATGTTTAAATAATTCATATAAACAAACTGAAACCGCATGACTTAAATTCAGAACAGGATATTTTTTGTCAACAGAAATAGTTACAGAAAAATCGGCAATTTCAAGTTCTCGATTTGTCAAACCAGAACTTTCCCTTCCAAATATAATAACTATTTTAGAATCAGATTTCATTATTTTTTCTGATGCAGATTCTATTGTTTCAATGCTTCTTAATATGTTGTAGTCATTTCCTAATTTTGATGTTGTAGCAATGATATGATTACCATATTTTCTTATTTTATTACTTATTTCTTTCATATCATCAGATTTTATCACTTTTGCTTTTTTAAGTATATTAATTGCATGACTTGATCTATCTGTTGCTTCTTTACATAAATAATCTGCTTTAGGATTAACAAGAATTAGGTCCTTACACCCAAAATTGGCCATAACTCTTGCTATTGCACCTATATTTCCAGCGTTCTCAGGATTTATTAAAACAATCTTTACATTCATTTTAAATGATTAGAATGTATATCTTATTAAAAAGATTGTTGAAACTTTATACTATTTCTATAAAT
>CAYWRI010000025.1:6392-16970 GCA_964461035.1 uncultured Methanosarcinales archaeon
TATTTCACTGATTTCTTTTTTTCAATATATACCACTTTTTAGTAACAAAAGCTTTATAAACTTATCATTATTTCTTTATTTAAAATGTTCAAAAATAATTTAGTAAATAAATCATTAGTATTTTTTTTAGCTTTTATGACTTTTTCTTCTAATTATTTATTGGCAAAAACTGATAAAGATTTAATTAAGTATGATATTATTCAAAATTACTTAAATTCTTCAAATGCTCAAATTGAACTTGTTATAGATAAACAAAGCAAAACTTTGCAAGTATTTAAAGATAATTCTTTATCTAAAACATATCCTGTTGCTTTAGGTATTGATTCTGTAACTGATAAAGTAAATAGGGGTGATGGTGCAACGCCTGAGGGCGTTTTTAGAATTATGGATAAACATCTTTCAAAGTATTTTACTTGGTTTTTAGAATTAAATTATCCTAATGTTGAAGATGCAGAAAGAGGATTAAACACTGAATTAATTTCAGATACTGAATATAATAGAATCTTAACTGCACAGCAGAAGAAAACTGCAAATATAAGAAATACAAACTTAGGCGATGCAATAGGAATTCATACTTCGGGAAGAAAAAGTAAATATGGTGAAGTAACAGATAGCAATTGGACTTTGGGTTGTATTGCCTTGGAATACTTAGACATGAAGAATTTATACAAAGAAGTTTCTATAAATACACCTGTGTTGGTTATTGGTAATTCAATTATAGATAATTTTAAATTTCAACAAAATTTGATGAAAAATATAGATCTTGTTACACTAGATATAGAAAATAAATTAAAGATAAATCAAAAAGAATCTGCTAAATCTCAATTAATACAATGCATTACAGAATACGAATTTTTTAATAAAATTAAAAAAGTTCCTGTTGATTATAAATTAAATCATAAAGCATCATTTCTTTATCATTATTTATCTTTTTTAGAATATGATTCTGATTCTGAAGAAGCATATGCTCATGCCAAAACCGCTCTTGAATTAAGACCAACATCAAATCCTTATAAACAAAATCTTGCTAAATCTATTTGTGTTGCTAATAAGTATGAAGAATTAAATTTAGCAGCATCGCTACTTGAAGACATAGGTAAAGAAAATATCAATAACAATACGGAATTTCAAATTATATCTGCAAATATAGAATTTTTAAAAGGTAATTTGGATGAAGCAAAACGAATAGTAGAAGAAATATCTGTAAACCCTCAATATTCAAAACTATTTTCAGATTTGGCAGAAAACATGGATAATGGCTTTTTTGATTATCAAATTTATTCCGTTGTTAGGTTAACTCCCTTACATTAGTTTTTATTTGGTTTAAATGAATTTTATTTATTGGTTGATAGAATTTTATGCACTTCTTCAGCATCAATTTTGGGAATAGGTAGATAAGATAATGTGTCTTTGTGTTTACCTAAAGTCAAATCTGCAGATTCCAAAGATTTTAATTTGTCATTTAAAGTTAATCCTTTTCTATATTGATAATTAGTATATTTTTTTTTAGCTTTTACTGAATCAGTAACTGCAACAGGATCAAAATTTAAAAAAATTGTTTTTTTGTACATATTAAAAATTATATTGAATGTTTCTATATCTCCTTTATCTCCTGTGTAATGAGGACTTCCAAAAATATATCCATTTGGTGCGAGCGATTTTAATGAAGAAATCTGATTTTTATATATTGACAATCTTTTTCCGGCATCATATGATTTCAGATCAATAAATCCTGTTTTTTGATCCGGATAAAATTTTTCATCATTTATTGCTAGAGTTGTGCACATAGCTAAAACTAATAGCTTAGCATTTGGAAAAGAATTTATTTCAGAAAATTTTAATTCATTCTTCTTGTCAAAACTTAAAAATTCTTCAGTACCGTAACGATGATGCCCTGAAAGATAAATTATTTCAACATCTTTTAATTGCTCTTTAGTTGCTTTAGATTCTAAAGTATAATCTATTTTATTTTTTCCTTTCAATGAGTTAAGATGTTTTATTAATTTTTCAGATTTATCATTAACTATTAAATGATAATTATCTTTAACAACTGTTGTTTTAATAGCGTTTATTGAATCATCACTATCTGTTAAATCAGCAACATACAAAGTATCCCTCCCATCAGGATCAATATAATTCATGGGATTGTTATTTACAAAAGAATACGCATGATTGTCTTCAACGGAATCCCCACTTAAAAATCTTCCAGAATCTGAATCATAATATCTTGCATTGAAGTAATGTTGATCTGTTTCATCTTTTTCTTTATTAGAAAAGCCATATTTAAGATTATTTTTTTGTATTTCTTGCCCATATGGTAAATTGTTAAATTTTGCAGTAATATTCTCAGAATCAATTTCTAATCGTTCATTATTCATTCGATCTTTTATCCTAAATGAGATTTGGTTATTTGAAATCACAAAATCTGAATCATATCTTGTTATTGTCTCTGCATTAACACAATTTATAATTAACAAAAATAGTATGATACTTATTATTTTTTTAAGCATACTTATACTCTAATTTTTTAATTTAAAAATTTTTGTAATTTATCATATTATTTTCTTATTTAAACGTGGACTTGTGATTTTGAATAAGTTAAGAATGATAAAATTATTCTCCAAGATTAATATGTGTATATGTTCTGTGAAAACATAATTGTTCTATTTTGTGATAAGTTTGTGTTTTAGAATTTTTCTATCACGTAATTAAACCTTAAAAATATTTCATTCCATCACGCATTTTTTCAATTTGTCTAAAAAATCCTTCAAAATCAGGATCTTTCATTGAATTAGGACCTGGGTCAGACTTTAATTTAAATTGTGCAAACATGTCAAATCCGGGTAGTCTAGAACTTTGATGAACAGGGGTAGCTTCAAACTTTTCATGATTTCGCCCATACCTTTCTTTATGTCTTAAATCCATGTAAAGTTCAGAGCCTTGCCAGACAGGAACCATTTGTCCTTGAAGATTAAAATATTTTTTCATTTTATTACCTAATTACCTTAAAAATAGGAGAATGATTTCTTATTAATAAATCTTTCTTTTATATTGAGTTGGTTTAAATTCCAATCAATGCTCGAAAGAAAGGAACTAAGATAAGAATGCCGAGCATTAACCATGTAAGTATAGAAATATTGTATGCTATCTTTTCTGCTTTCTTTTTATTAAATTTTCTCTTTAAGAAGGTTAAAACCATTCTTCCTCCATCTAAAGGCATAGCAGGAAGAAGATTTGCTGTTCCGATACCAAAACTAAGAACCCAAATCCATTGGAATAATGTTGCAATAATATAAAGTACGTAATAAACAATTTTACTAAAGTTAGTATTAAAACTTTGCACATTACTTAATCCCAGAATTCCAATATAACCTTTTTCTTCAGCGTCAGGATGACCCGTCAAAGTAACAGAGTAAACATTATCATTTATATCTTCTAAAGTAATACTATCTCCGGGTTTTGTATTTGCTAATTCTAATGAAAGTGATGAAACACTATTTACAGAAATATTATTAATTTTATTAAACGAAGTATTTGTAGGTAAGCCGGCTAATTCTGCAGGAGAACCAGATTGAATAGATTCAAACATAAAACCGTCGTTATTAACAAGACTTGTAAGTCCGAGAGCAGCAATTATGAATAAAACAAAAAATATAATTGCTAAAATTACATTGAACCAAGGTCCTGCAGCAAATACGGAATATTGAACTTTATCTTTTTTCTTATCAAGCGCTTTATCATCTGGTTCGACAAATGCTGCGGGAAGAATAGTTATAAGTGCTAGTCCTGTGCTTAAAATTTTAAGATCGTGAGCTTTAGCAATAATTCCATGACCGAATTCATGAACTACAACAACGATGAATAGTGCAATTATTCCATACCAAAACGGAATGTAAATTGGTGAGCCCGGAACTTTTACTCCGGGAATAACCATGCTTACAGCAGTTGGTCCTGCAGGATTAATTAATAGTTTAACAAAGAAAGTTGCAATCATTCCAAACATTGTAATTATGCCTATAAAACCAACAACTAATCCAATATATCCTAGAACTTTTAAGAATTTTGAATGTTTTGTTCCTACTTTGTTTATGAATTTCATTCCAAACTTTGTTTTAAGAAGTGCAGCAAAGGGAACATTACCAATTTTCTGAAATTCAAAATTTTTCCTGTGTTTATATACAAGGCCAAACAATATGCCTATAAAAATCAATATGCTGATTAAATTAATATCCATGTCATGACATTTAAGTTGTGTTTTTAAAAAGGTTGTTATTGTTAGGAATAATTTGATAATAAGAATTCTTGAAAGAATTCGAATAAATTATAAACAAAAAGAATTGGTAGATTTATGAGAATTAATGAAACGGCTATGAAAAAGCACGTAGATTATTTGTCTAAATACAGGGCATTGGCAATTCAATCAAGAGTATTAAGTGTTAAAAAGAAGTTTGATACAAAAAGTATTGCTTCTCTAACAGAATTTCCTGGAATGTCAGTTGATATTTTTAAATCATTAGTTGAAAATAATGGTATTAAAGCATTTGTTTTTAGGTCTTTTGGTGCTGGAGATCCAAGTAGTCATTTGTTCCCCGCATTTAAATATTTAAAGAAAAAGAAAATTCCAATTATAGTAACAACTCAAGCACCAAGTGGTATTTCAAATTTTCAAGTAAATGAAACTGGTCAATATTTAAGAGAACACGATTTGGCAATTCCCACATATGATGTGAGTATTGAATCAATGACTGTAAAAATGGCTTGGTTATTAGGTCAAAAAACAAAATATGAAAAGATAAAACAGAAGATGATTGAAGATATGCACGGTGAGATTACTCTTGAAAATGAATTAATATAATTTGTTTTTAAAACTTATTTTGTACTTAATTTCTTTAGAAAATCTTTTGTTAAATAAAATTATTTAATCTATTTATACTTATTCAGCATTTTATCAAGATCTACGTTTTCGTCTTCTATTAATTTTATTACGTCACTAAACGCTTCTGTAAAGAAATCGTCTTTAGAAGGTGCCGGACCTTTAAATATTTCATTAACATAATCTACTATTTTATCCAATACTTTCACACGTTCTGTTGCTTGTTCAGGCACCGCATTTTCATATTCTTCAGGACTATAACGTTCTGTGTATTTTTTAATTGGTTTTTCTAAAACATTTTTTTGTGCATATTCATAAGACTCTTGCAAATCTACGTGTGTAACTATAAATTCATTCTTATAATCTTGGCATAAACCTGTTTCAAGGATTATTTGAGGAACCAAACGTAATTGTTTATTCATTTTAGAACAAGTAAGTATTCAATATTTATAAATGTTTGTATTTGTAATTACTAATGAGTAGTTATGATAAATCTTAATCAGTATACACTGAACCAAATTCGGTTTATTTACTTAATTCTTCTTAATAAACCAGGGAATAAGTATGCTTGTTTGTTTTTTGTATTTTTGATACTCTTTAGTTTTTCCCCATTTTTTATCAGCATATTTTTCTAATGGTGGAAGTCCTGTCACAAAAAGTAACAGAACAATAATAAACAAAGGACTAACTAATGTCAATAATTGATTAAGGGTGTTAAAAGATAAAAATACACAAACATAAATACCTGCCCAGCAAAGTATTTCACCAAAATAATTAGGATGTCTTGAATATTTCCATATTCCTATATTAATAAACTTCTCTTTATTCTTTTTATCTTGTTTAAATTTAAATTTTTGAATATCTGCAATTGTTTCTATTATTAATCCTAGTAACCAAATCACAATTCCTGCAAGGTAAATATATTTATTTTGATTATTAATAAACAACAATGTTGGGATTAGGATGATCCAAACAGTTAATCCTTGTAATAACCAAAATCCTAAGAATTTACCAAATGAGTTTCTCATATTATCAAATTTTTTGTCTTTTTTCATTTTTTTAATTCGTATAAAAAGAAAAATACCCAATCTTAAAGCCCAAATGATAACCATAATTGTTAAAATCAAATTTATTGATGAAAAAGGATTAAATAATGTTGCAATTATTGTTAAAATTATGAAACTTAGTGAATAACTTAGATCTGTCAATTTATCTGTTTTAAAAATAAAAGCAGGAATAAACAGTAGAATATTAATTCCCAAAGCAATTATCAAATAATAAAATAAGTTTAACATTTTTTATACCCTCCAGCACACACTTAATTGTTTTTCTCCCATTTTTCCATTTTACCTTTAACTAGTTTGAATAACTGATTTATTTCAATATCTTTTAATTTTAAATTTTTAAATCTTTTGTATCTTTCGATATCTCGTGTTTGAAGCTTTTTTAATAGGTGCTCAAATTCAAACTTTATTTGACCTTCAGTAACCTGAATAATCTTTTCAGATACATAATTCAAATCAGATTTTGATATTTTGGTTTTATCAAAAGAATAATCTCTTTTCTCAGATTCAAGAAAAATATAGTGTAAATAAGAATTTATTGCATTAAGAGAATCATTATATTCTCGAAATCGGATAAGTTGTGGGTGATTCTTATAACCTTTAGTTTTCCCTTCTAACACTTTTTTAGCAAGAAGTGTTTCTCTCCAAACTGCTAAAAGACCTTTTACATCTAAGTATTTTGGAGATAATGACCACAATCTCATATTATAACCTATCAAATTGTTTATATTCATATTAGTTAATTAAGACTATTGCAAAATTAAGTATTGTTGCAAAACTAACCCATAATAAATAAGGAATAAATAAATAACCTGCAGTTTTTGATATTTTGTAGAATACATTCATATTTTTTAGAATGAAAAACCACAGTACTATTATTTCTATTACTGCAAGTAATGGTGCTTTGAGACCAAAAAATAGAATAGACCATAAAAAATTCAAAAATAACTGATAAAAATAGATACTTATGACTTTTTTCTTATTTTTACCAAAGTCTTTTTCCCAAATAAGATAAAAACTAATTCCTATTAAAATGAATATTACTGTCCATACAGGGCCAAAAACCCAATTAGGTGGATTAAAAAAAGGTTTGTTTATTGTTTCATACCAAGAATTAACAGAGCTTGATGTAAAAAAAGAGCCTAAAAATCCAATAAGTAATGGAATAACCACAGAAATTAATAACTTGAATATTTTCTTCATATCGTTATATCAACTTTGAGATATATAAATGTTTTTAAAGTTTATTGTGTGGTTTGTATTTTTTTGTAAGAATTATGGAGAAGGAAAAACGCATCTTTAACAAGTTCATCACTGAATTCAATAGTTCTTAAGGAACCAAAATCGTACTTGCTTTCGTGTCTTTTTTCTTCACAAGTATAAACTAAATGAGTATGATTAAAATTATGATCTAAGCAATTTGACACTTTTAGTTTAATTTTTTTAATATTACCTTTGCTTAATAGATATGTGAGTGTGACTTGTTCTGCTTCAAGATAATAAACATCACTATATTTGCAATATCTTGCTTCAAGAATAATTCCTTGTTTAAACTTATTGTTGAATATGATTCCTTTTCGGGCGTATTTTTTTAGAATTGCTTCTTGTTCATCAGGTTTGTTTTCAAAAGGAGTAGTAATTTTAGTTTCAGTAAGAGTTTCAGAATAATTTTTGAAAAAAGCAATAATTTCTTTACAATGATTGAAATCTTCAAAAGAAAGTGTTACATTTTCAGGAAATCTTATTTTTTCAGGAGATATTTTTACATGTCTGAATTTAGTAAGTTTAATTTCTCTAATTGAACAATTTAAAACATTCTTTTCTATGCCCATAAATTGTTTAGAATTCTTGAAATAATATAAATCTTTGGGTTCAAATATTTGAGTAAAATCCAGAAAAACTCTAAAATCATAAAAGTTCCATAGGAAATAAGGGGGTGTTTTTTGTATACAGGATGCCCAAATCACTTAATTTCTTAAGTACAAGGCTTGAAATGTCAGTTTACAATAGAAATGAAGGAGTTTATAGACGACAAATTCCGATTTTAATTGAAATTTTCCCATAAAAATCTCATTTGGATTTATAAACATTTATAAATGAAAGAGTATTTGCATTTAAAAAGAGGTTGAATCTTAAGTGATTAGGGGATCGATAAAATGACTAAAAATAATGAAAAATTTGAAATTCAAAAAATAAATGTTGTTAACATCGTTGTTAGCAGTGATTTGAAACATCCCATTCCTCTTGAGAAGATGGCTGCAACTCTCAGTAATACTGAGTATAATCCAGAACAATTTCCTGGTTTAGTTCTAAGAATTAAAGAGCCAAAAACAAGTTCTCTAATATTTAGTTCTGGAAAAATAGTTTGTACTGGCGCAAGATGCATTGAGGATGTTGAAAAAGCAATTGTAAAAATCAAAGAAGCAGTAGCTAAAATTGGAATAGTAATAACAATTAAACCAAAAATCGATGTTCAGAATCTAGTTGCATCAAGCAGTATTGGCGCAAATCTTAATCTTAATAGTTTAGCAATGAAATTAAGTAACACGGAGTATGAACCCGAACAATTTCCAGGTCTTGTATACAAACTTATGGATGCAAAAGCAACATTCCTCTTATTTAGTAATGGAAAAGTTGTATGTACTGGAACTAAATCCCGAGAAGAAGTTCAAATAGCTCTCGAAAAACTCATAGTAAATATCGAAAAAGTTAACAAGTAAGCTAGGGATACTTTTATATAGTTTTATTATTTTCTTAATTCTGTCAAAGAGTTATACTTATTAGGGTGTAATTTTACATATTAGCTTTGGCTTTAATAAAGATAAAAATGGAAGTTCAAGAACAAATAGATAAATTTCAACAATTTTTCGAGATGAATTATCTTAAAGAACTTGTTGAAAATGCGAGAAGCGAAATATATTCTATTGAATTTGAATTCAAAGATTTAGCCATTTTTGAACCAGAACTTGCAGATCTATTAATAGAACATCCTGAAGATACAATTCGTGCAGCTGAATTGTCTCTAGAAAATATTGATTTAGGTCTTGATTCAAAAGTAAATTTTAGAGTAAGAATTTTTAATCTTCCTAAAGAACAATTTCTATCAATAAGAACTATTAGAAGTAAAAACATAGGTAAATTTATAGAATTAAGTGGTATAGTTCGTCAGAAATCGGATGTTCGACCACAAGTAACAAGTGCAGTATTTGAATGTCCAAGTTGTGGAAATAGAATAACTGTTTTACAACTTGATCAAAAATTTAAAGAACCAACAAAATGTGGTTGTGGAAGAAAAGGAAAATTTAGATTATTAAGTAAAGAACTTGTTGATGCTCAAAGAATTGTTCTTGAAGAAGCACCTGAAGCAATTGAAGGAAGTGAGCAACCAAAAAGATTAAGCATCTTTTTAAAATATGATTTAGTCAGTCCAATGTCTGATAAACGAACAAATCCGGGAGCAAAACTTTCGGTAACTGGTGTTATAAAAGAAATTCCCATAATTATGCGAGACGGAACCAAATCAACTCGATTTGATCTTATTCTTGAAACAAATCATGTTATGCCTGTTCAAGAATCTTTTTCAGAAATAAAACTTACAAAAAAAGAAATAAAAGAAATTAAAACTTTTTCTAAAGATCCTCAGATGAAAAGTAAAATAGTTGAAAGTATGGCTCCAACAATATATGGTCATACCGAAATTAAAAAAGCTTTGCTTCTTCAAATGCTTGGTGGTGTAAGAAAAGTAAGAAGTGATGGAACTGTAACTAGGGGGGATATTCACATTTTGCTTATAGGAGATCCTGGTTGTGGTAAATCTGTTTTATTACAAAGAGTTTCAAAATTAGCGCCAAAAGTAAGATATGTTTCTGGAAAAGGTGCAAGTGGTGCAGGACTTACCGCAAGTGTTGTAAAAGATGAATTTATCAGAGGTTGGGCTCTTGAAGCGGGTGCTTTAGTTCTTGCAAATCATGGTTTATGCGCAATAGATGAGTTTGATAAAATGTCAAAAGAAGATACTTCTGCAATGCATGAAGCATTAGAGCAACAAACAGTTACTATTGCAAAAGCAAATATTCAGGCAACTCTTAGAGCTCAAACATCAGTTTTAGCAGCTGCAAATCCTAAATTTGATAGGTTTGATCCTTATGAAAGTATAGGAAAACAAATAACTTTTCCTAGCACAATTCTTAATAGATTTGATTTGATATTTCCAATAAAAGATAAACCTAATAAAGAAGTGGATGAACACTTAGCTAACTTTTTATTGAAATTACATCAGACTGGCGAATCAGTTGTAAAGACACCATTAACAACAGAATTTGTAAAAAAATACATTGCATATGCAAAAAGAACATTCAGACCTAGGCTAAGTGATGAAGCACTTAATGAAATTCAAAGTTATTATGTTAAGATGAGATTATCTGGAACAGAAGATGGAAAGGTTCAGGCTATTGCCATAAGTGCAAGACAATTAGAAGGTCTTGTTAGATTAAGCGAAGCATCTGCAAAATTAAGATTGGATACTGTTGTAACAAAAAAAGATGCAAGAGTTGCAATAGAGCTAACTCATTTTTGTTTATCTGCAATAGGTCTTGATCCCACACAGGAAAAATAGATATAGATAGATTTAAAGGGGGAATG
>CAYWRI010000026.1:0-16802 GCA_964461035.1 uncultured Methanosarcinales archaeon
ACAATATTTTTAAGACCGAATACGCCTCTAACTTTTTTTATTGCTTCACACTCAAGAGCAAAAGCTTCTTTGTAATTTTCATCATAATATCTTGAAGCTCCTCTCCATCCAATCATAGGATTATCTTCAGAAGGTTCAAAATATGTTCCACCAATTAAATTTGCATATTCATTACTTTTGAAATCACTCAATCTTAAAATAACTTTTTTAGGATAGAATGCGGAAGCAATAGTTCCTATTCCTTGAGCCAATTTGTCTATGAAAAATTGTTTTTTATCATCATACCCTGTTGTTAATTCATCGATTTGTTGTCTAACACTTTCGCTCGATACTTTGTCATAATGAATTAGCGCCAATGGATGAATTTTAATGTATGAATTTATAACAAATTCTTCTCTTGCAAGACCTATTCCCTGATTAGGTATAAAACTAAATTCAAATGCTTGTTCAGGATTTCCAACATTCATCATTATTTTTGTTTTAGTTTGAGGCATGTTTTTTAAGTCATGTTCTTCTATTTCAAATTTAAGTTTTCCTTCATAAACAAAACCTACGTCTCCATCAGCACAATTAGTTGTAACTTCTTGTCCTGATTTAAGTACTTCTGTTCCCATTTTTGTTCCAACAACACAGGGAATGCCTAATTCTCTAGAAATTATTGCAGCATGACACGTTCTTCCACCCCTATTAGTTACTATGGCTGAAGCAATTTTCATGATTGGTTCCCAATCAGGATCAGTCATATCTGTTACAAGAACTTCTCCTTTTTTAAAACTGTGAATATCTTTAACATCTTTTATCACATTAACTATGCCACTACCAATTTTTGCTCCAACACTTCTTCCTTCTATAAGAATTTTACCTGTTTCTTTCATAACATATTTTCTTAATTTTGTTAAATCCTTTTGTGAATGAACAGTTTCAGGTCTTGCTTGAACCATGAACAATTCATTAGTGATTCCATCCTTTGCCCATTCCATATCCATTGGTTTGTGCTTGCCTGCTTTTGCAGAATAATGATCTTCAACTATGCAAGCCCAACTTGCAAGTTTCAAAACTTCTTCATCAGATATACAAAATTGTTTTCTATGAGTTGGATCAACAGAAACATTTTTTGTAGGCTGTTTTCCATCTTTTGTATAAATCATTTTAATTTCTTTTGAACCAATTTTTTTAGATATTATAGGTTTAAATCCTAATTTTAATGTTGTTTTAAATACATAAAACTCATCAGGATTTACTGCACCTTGAACAACATTTTCTCCAAGACCGTATGCACCTGTTACAAATGCAACATCTTGAAATCCTGACTCTGTATCAATTGAAAACATTACGCCACTTGCAGCCAAGTCAGATCTTACCATTTTTTGAACACCTATTGAAAGTGCAATTGAAAAATGGTCAAAGCCCTTGTCCTGTCTATAAGATATTGCTCTATTTGTAAATAAAGATGCAAAACATCTTTTACAAGCATCAATAACTTCAATTGGACCTTTAATATTAAGATAGGTATCTTGTTGTCCTGCAAAACTTGCATCAGGTAAATCTTCTGCGGTTGCACTACTTCTAACAGCAACATCAGTATTTTCCCCATATTCTTTACACATATTATTATACGCTTCAATTATCGCATTTTTTAAGTCATCAGGAAAATCAATATTTCTAATTAAATTCCTAACTTTTTCTCCTCTTTCTTGAAGATTATATAAATCTGAAGTGTCAAGATCTGATAAAATTTGTTTTATTTGATCTTTAACTCCTGCATTTTCAAGAAGATATCTATATGCAAAAGCTGTTACTGCAAAACCATTAGGAATATTAACTCCCTTTGGAATTAGATTTGTATACATTTCTCCAAGTGAAGCATTTTTTCCGCCAACTAAAGGAACATCTTCTATTCCTAACTGATCAAACCATAGAATGAACTTTGTATTTTTATCCAAATTAATCCCCCTCTTTTATCTTTTAATTTTAATATGAAACCCAAAGTAATTTCATATTAACTCACTCAGTTTATTATTATTAGAAAATCTCTTTATAAATATTTCCTTTATATTTTAAACTATTGTTAGGTTTCCATCAATTTTTAGATTAACTCTTGAATAGTTTTATATTGACTAAATAAGTGAATCTTCATGAGACATGTATACTAGTTTACGCGATTTCAACACCACAAAAAATATAAAGAAAATGAATTTCTAGTTTATTTTTAGGGTGATAGTATGAATTATGAGATAAAAGAACTTAATGAAAAAGCAGAAGCATATTCTGAAGAAATCAAAAAAATATTAAAAGAAATTAAAAAAGTTATTGTCGGACATGAAAAAATACTTGAAAAATTATTAATTTCTTTAGTTGCAAATGGCCATGTTCTTCTTGAAGGTGCACCCGGATTGGCAAAAACTTTGATGATAAAAACTCTTTCTGAAACATTACATGCAAACTTTAGAAGAATACAGTTCACTCCAGATATTTTACCTGCAGATATTATTGGGACTAAAATATATAATCATAAAGATTCAAGTTTCAGTACTAAAAAAGGACCTATTTTTGCAAACTTTATTTTAGCTGATGAAATAAATAGGGCACCTCCCAAAGTTCAATCTGCGCTTCTTGAAGCGATGCAAGAAAGACAGGTAACAATTCAAGGAGATACATTTGAAATTAAAAAGCCATTTCTTGTTTTAGCAACACAAAATCCTATTGAAAGTGAAGGAACTTATAAATTACCTGAAGCACAAGTTGATAGATTTATGTTTAAATTATTAATTGATTATCCCCTTAAATTAGAAGAAAAGGAAATAATTAAAAGAAACACTGAAGGCCGTAAAGTAGAAGTAAAAAAAATATTTTCTCCTGAAAAAATAATTGAAATACAAAAGTTTTGTCAAGAGGTTTATGCAGATGAAAAAATACAAGATTATGTTTCAGAGATTGTTGATGCAACAAGAAACCCTGAAACTTATGGTCTAGAAATTTCAGAATTAATTGATTATGGTGCTTCTCCAAGAGCATCAATCTGGTTGATTCTTGCTGGAAAAGCTAATGCAATATTGCATAGTAGAGGATATGTTATTCCTGAAGATATAAAAGATATTGCTTATGATGTTTTAAGACATAGAATAATACTTAGCTATGAAGCAGAAGCTGAAGAAATAACTTCAGAAGATATTATAAAAAAAATACTTGCAAAAATAGAGTCTCCTTAATTAGATATGATTAAAATGCAAAAAACAAAAGAGATTCTTAAGAAAGTTAGAACTATTGAAATTAAAACAAATAGACTTGTAGAGGGTCTTTTACAAGGCGCATATCATTCTGTATTTAAAGGAAGAGGAATTGAATTTTCTGAAGTTAGAGAATATGTTCCAGGAGATGATATAAGAACAATTGATTGGAATGTTACAGCAAGAATGAATTTTCCTTACATTAAAGAATTTATTGAAGAAAGAGATTTAACAATTTACATAGTTCTTGATGTTTCTGCGTCAAATAAATTTGGTTATGAAGAAACAAAAAAGCAAAAAACAATAGAACTTTCTGCTTCACTCATGTTTTCTGCTCTTAAAAATAATGATAATATTGGTCTGTGTTTATTCACAGATAAAGTAGAAAAATTTATACCTCCAAGAAAAGGGAAAAAACATGTTTTAAAACTAATCAGAGAAATGATTCAATTTACTCCTGAAAGTAGTTTAACAGAAATTTCATCAACTTTAAGTTATCTTTCAAAGATAATAAAAAGAAAAGGCATAATATTTATTATTTCAGATTTTTTTGCAGATAAACCGTTTGAAAAAGAATTGAGATTATTGAAAAACAAACATGATGTTGTAGCAATTAATATAAATGATATTAGAGAATCAGAGATTCCAGATATAGGTTATATTGAGCTTGAAGATGAAGAAACAGGGGAGCAGATTCTTGTTAATACATCAAATAAATTTTTCAGAGAAAACTATGCGAAAATGTCGCAAGAAAAAGATTTAAATTTAAAAAATTTATTTAAAAAACTTAAGATTGATGTTATTCAACTTAAAACTAATGAACCTTTTGAAATAAATCTGAGAAAATTTTTTAAAATAAGACAAAATAGGATGGCTAGATAAAATGACACTTGAATTTATTAATCAAAATTTTTTATTACTATTATTAATAGTTCCAGTAATATACTATTTTTACAATTTAAACAACAAAAAGAAAAAGAAGCAAGCAATAAAATTTAGTCATCTTGCATTAATAAAAAATGCCATGGACAATACAAAAAAGTTTTCAAGAATCAATGTTTTATTTTATTTAATTCTTTTGTCAATTGTATTTTTAATAATTGGTCTTGCAAATCCACACATTCCTTTGAAGCAAGTTAAAGAAGGAGTTAATGTTGTTCTAGTCATAGATAATTCTGGTTCTATGCAAGCAACAGATTATTCTCCTAATAGATTAGAAGCAGCAAAGAACTCTGCAGAAATATTAATTAATAGTTTAAATTCAAAAGATCATGTTGGTATTGTTGTTTTTGAATCAGGCGCTACGACAGCAGCTTATTTAAGTCCATTCAAAGATAAAGCTAAAAATAAACTTAAAGCAATAAGTGCTAAGGATGGTAAAACTGCAATTGGAGATGGATTAAGTCTTGCAGTTGATATGGCTACTTCAATCCCAAATAAAAAGAAAGTTATAATTTTATTAAGTGATGGAGTGAGTAATGCAGGCGTTATTAGTCCTGATGAAGCCACAATATTTGCAAAAATGAATAAAATTCAGGTTTACACTATCGGAATGGGTTCTGAAGGAAATGTTGTTCTTGGATATGATTGGTTTGGAAACCCACAATATGCTGAACTTGATGAACAAACTCTAATAAATATTGCTCAGCAAACGGGAGGTCAGTATTTTAAAGCTGTTGATACAAAAACACTTGACAACATATATAATTCAATTAGTAAAGATATTGAAAGAGAAAAAGAGCCAACAAGTATTAAAGATTGGTTTGTTATTGGCGCAATACTTTTATTATTAGCTCAATTCTATTTAAGATATGGTAAAGGTAGAATAATACAATGAAAAATGACAAAACAAAAAAAACGAAAAGAGTTTCATTAATAAATGCATTAATTATACTTTCATTTATGATAATATTTTGTTCTTCTGTATATTCAGAAGATATTGCTATGAAAATTAATAGTTCTGAATACTATTTTCTTGTTAATCAAAATGCAGTCATTCCATTAGAATTAAATAACACGTATAATCATGCAGTTAGCGGAACTTTAACTTATAGTATTTCACAGCAAATTACTCAATCAGGTTTTCAATATTCTAATTCCAACACTCAACAAAGTTCTTTTTCTGTTCCACAAGGAAACAGTATTGTAAATTTAGATTTTGGAACATCTGAAAATCCCTCAACAATGGATATAAGTTTAAGTTTTAATTTTGTAGAAAATGAATCTAAAATTGTGAGTTTAGACAATATCAAAATTCACTTTGTTTCTGATGACTCACAGAAACAACAGAATTCACAATCACAACAAAGCACATCTCAAAGTAATAATCAACAACAATCACAATCTCAAAATAACCAAAATAATCAGAACCAACAAAGTTCGCAACAACAAGAACCAACAAATTCTCAGATGCAACAACAGCAACAAAAACTTCAGAATAATCAGCTTCCTGCAGATAGTAATGCTTTAAAAGATGAAATAAAAAAACAATACGATAATCAGCAAAAAATGAAAGACGAATTTCAAAAAGAACTTTCTAAAAATTCAGAGTTTCAAAAAAAGCATCAAGAAATGCTTTCAGAAGGTTATAATTTAACAAACGGAAATATGAATCCAACATCAAATAATACGGGAGATTTTAATCTCAATTATGAAAAAAATGGTGAAACTGCAAATCTTAAAGGAAATATGGTTAATGGAACAATGCAAGATATCCAAAAAACAAGCTCTGAAGATACACAAAAAATAATGAATCAATTAAGAAATAATAGTGATTTTAAAAACTATGATAAAACTTTAAAAAAACAAGGTTTTAATAGTACGTCTCCAAAAATATCCAAACAAGGAAATCAAACAAATATAGAGATTGAATACAAAAATCAGTTAAATGAAACTGCAAAAATACTATCTACAATTGAAAATGAAGAAATCAAAAAAGTAGAATTAGAATTAAAACATTCAAAAAATTGGTTATGGTATGTTTTTATTATTATAATTTTATGTGTTTTAAGTTATTTTATTTCTAAGAAATTGAAAAAAAATAAATTAGAATTAGAAGTAACTCCTAAAAAAATAGAAAAAACCATTGACTTTAGAAAAGAAGCAAGAAAAATGATTCAAGAAGCAAAAGAATTATTTGAGTCAAATGAAAAAAAAGAAGCATATGCCCTTGCTTCTTTAGCAATAAGATTTTTTTATAGGTGTAAATTAGAAACTAAAAAAGATATAACTGGTTTTGAACTTGTTAAATTATTAAAATCTAAAAAAATAAATTATGAAGAAACTCAAAAATGTCTTAATTTGTGTGGTCTTGTCGAATTTGCAAAATACAACCCGAACAAAAAAGATTTTGATAAAATAATTGATATTGCTGGGAAAATTATTAGAGAATAAAAAAATTAGTGTTTCTTTAGCTAAACAATTTTTCGACAAAAAACAAGAAAACCCGTGTGGCCTATTTCAATGTTTAAAGGTTTTGATTTTCTTTTTGTTAAATCCCAGGGTCTATGTAATATTTCTTTAGCACAAATTAATGAAAAGGAATCATCATTTTCAATTGCATTAACAATTTCTTTTGCCTGAGTAATTTGCGGTGCATAAGTTACAAAGTAACCACCTATTTTAAGAAATTCTTTAACAGTTTTAAGTGAAGATAATGGCTCAGGCATGTCAATAACAAAAACATCTGCTTTTTCTGATTTAACAACTTTTTTTACAGATTCAGAATCTGTAATATCAACTTTGTGAAAAAATATATTATCTAATTTTAATAGTATTTTATTTTTTTCACAACATTCTAAGTGATCTTCTCGGATATCAAAAGAAAAAACTTTTTTAGCATATTTTCCTAAAAAGCAAGCAAGTCCTCCTGACCCCGCCCCTGCATCAAAAACAATAGTTTCGGATGTCACACCAGTTTCTGCAAGAATAACTGCAGCATCTTTCATCGTAATTATTTGTGCTCTTCTTTTTAGATTACTAAAATCATCTGAAAAATGTGAATCAAAAACACTTATTTTATTTCCATTATGTGTTTCAGTTATAGAATTTTTATTAAATTCTTCTTTGTAAACTATTCCGTATTCTGTATGAAAATCGTTCTTGGTTTTTGATTCAGGAACATAAATATTCTTATTTTTATCTAAATATATTATTTTGTTTGACATATTAGTTAGATAACAGACTTAGTTTAAAAAAGTTTATATCTCTTTACGAACATAAGCACCCTTATCAAGAATATGATAATATTGACCGTTCTTAAAAGAACCTGCTAATCCCAGATTTTCATTATTTTTATTTTGAACAAAAACATTTCTTGCAGAATCTTTAGATTTATCAGACGATACTCCTGATTTAAATATGTCTTTTCCACATAAAAACATCCATTCACTTTTATCATTTATAATTATTTTATCTTCAGAACGTTTTGAAAGAAAATCTATAAATTCGGGATTTGGGAAAAATCCTTTTTGTCTTAATTCTCCAATGGATGTTCCTACAAAAAAGAATCTGTGATCAATAGAAGTAATGTGGTTTAACAATTTATCATTTACAGAGTAAACAAATTTAGATTCTTTTACTAAATTTCCAAGTTTATCTAAAACATTTGGAGAGATTCCTAGTTTTCTTACAAATTTTACAATTTCAGAAAACTCTTTAGTTTTTTTATCTAGGATTTTCATTTTATTTATTCTTTGTTGAAAAATCTGTTTTTATTTCATCAATGGATTTTGGAATCCAACGATTATTAATTTCTTTCATTCCAAATTCATTTTGCATTTTTTTTCTTAAAGAAATAGCCATGCTTCCCGCAATTTTATTAAATTGTTCAGGATATTCAGGATGATCTAAATCAAGACCTGAAGCCATAAGACTTTCTATTAAGGTTTTACCCGCTAAAAATCGATCATATTTATCAACAGCAAATATGACTGGTTTTTCTATCATTCCAAGAACTTCCCAAGTTACCTGTTCTAGCTGTGAATATTTTCCCACATCTCTATCTTGTAATGAATGTCGCATCGGAAGATTTTCAATTATATTATCTATTTCACTTAACAAATAAGTTAAATCAAATAATCCTATTGCAGTATTAAATAGTATTGTTTTTCCTTCTGATTCTGCTTTCTGAACTTGTTCATTACTAATTGCTACACCTATATCGGCACAATTTAATTTTCCATTTTGATCAACAATAGCAATTCCACCCTTAGTATCAACATTTGTTTTTGTGCTAAATTCAAATCCTGCATGTTTACCTGTTAATGCAAGATATGCAACTGCACCATCATTAACTGTGTTTGCAAGATTATCAACATTTGTTAAGTATGCAAATCTCTTGCCTTCAGCTTGTAATTTTGCATATATATCTTTTAATACTTCAAAGTTATGCCCATGACCTCCAGGCATAGCAATTAAAGAATTATCTTGATTATCCGCATTAGTAAATACTTCATAGGGTTTACCTTGATGTGTTAATGCAGCCATTAAAGGTTGTGATGCACTATAAACCTTAGTAATATTATGACCTGTAACATCAATTAAATCTTTTAAAAGAGAATCTGTTTCATATTCAGTAAGTGCTTGACTAATTTCTTCTGAATTAAGAACTGAATCCATTTGAAAAACCTGGTAAGGATTTTTAACTTCTGATTTATTATGAATGATCATGTATTGAAATGTTTTTATTAATAATGCTCTTAATTTTAATTTAAAAAATGGTTCACCAAAACTTCCATCTTTATTTATGTAAGCAGGAGTTAAACCTTTTGGCTTTGATTTAGCAAAAGATGATATCTTAGAAAAATATTTTTCATAAATATCATATAATTTTCCAAAAGCATTTTTATTCTTTTTTTTGTCAATATAGGAACTTGCTGATCCACCATTTAAAATACCATAAGATATTACTGGAGCAAGTGCAATTCCCAATCTTTTAAGTTGATTAAAACTCAATATCAATTTATTTTCTTTACACTCACCAAAGTTATTAAGGTCAATTCCTAAGTTTAATTCATCAATTCTTTTTTTAGCTAATTCATAATCAAATATGTAATTACCATTACAATCTATTTTTACAACTTTTTCACCATCTATTGCAGGAATTTCTTTAGCTTTTAGAAGTTCGATATTATCATATTTTCCAGAATTTAATTCATTTAATCGTTTTGCTGTAAATTCTGGACTTATATTTAAAGAATTCATAGAGTTCAAGATATCTGCAGAAAAAATATCATTATTAAATTTAGGATTTTCAAAAGCCATTTTCAACACTTCTTGTTTTATAAGCGTAAATTTGTTTAAATTCAATGTGAATTTAGTTTATTTATATAACTTGAAAGTCTACTTCATTTAAATAATTAATGAATAATCAAGTTTTTATTTATTTCTTTTACATATTTATTTAAATCTTGCTTTATTAGTTCAAGACTTATATCTGACAATTTTATATCAATTTGAGCTATTTCATCTTTTAAAATATCGGACTTTTCCCTCCATAACATATATGCATCTTCCTGTTCTTTGTACTTAAGATATAATAAATTATCATGCAATTCAATGTTTGATTTTTTTAAAATTTCATAACTTTCAATTATATCATTAACAAAAGGGATCATACTATCAATTACTTGTTGTAAATCATCTTTATTCATAGTACTAACTTCACTATCAAATTTGTAAAGTCCATCTAAAGATTCACGAATTGTTGTTAAAAGCCTTCTTATGTTAATTGTGATTGTTGATTTAAATTGTTTTTTATGAGTTAACAAAATATTTTGAATTTTTATTTTAAATTCTGAAAAATTAACATCAGGTAATAACTCGATTAGGTATGATAATTTCAAAACAACCTGAGTTGAATCCTGTTCAATCATTCGGTTTAGTTTTTCTTTTTTATCAATAATTTCTTTAAGTTTTTCTGCACCTCTTTTACATTTTAAAGCGGAAATTCTTGCTTCAGTTTTGTCTTTCATTATATTTATTTCTGTAAGTTGAGAAACAAAATCTGTTTTTTCAGACTTAAATTTATCAATTAGTTCTTGTGTTTCATAGTATTTTTTTTGCAATGTATTTATTTTATCATATGTTTTTATACCTATTTGTTCTAAAAACTTGTTCAGGAGAACTATTGCATTATCTAATGATGAAAGCTTTAATTTTATTCGCGATACAAGATTTGGTACTATTTCTTCTAATTGATTGAGAATTGTTGAAAATTTATTATCTATTTCTTCAGTCGTACGAGTCATGTTTTCAATAAAAGAAGTTAATGCAAAAACAGAATCTGGAAAATAAAATTCTGATGTAAATATATTTATTTCTTTACAAACTTTGGCAGATAATTTTTTCAAGTAATCTTGTTCTGGAGGTATTTTACTTTGATATTCTCGACTAGATAATAGGTCAATATATTTGTGAAGTTTTGAGATTTCATAATTAAAATTATCTTTAATAGTCTTTAATCTAGTTTTATCAGTAGATTCTTCAAATAATGCATCTAAATAATTTATTATTTGGTCTATTTCAATAACTTCAGGAATATTTTTTATTCTTTTCTTAAACATTGTTAAAACCCTTAGGAACAATAAATAAAATGCTTTTAAATATATTTAAGCATCTAAAAGCAACCATATAATACCATAATACATCTCAACTATAAAAACCTTGCGATAGCTTTATAAAATTGTAAATTATTAGCTATTATTATGGCTAAATTTTCTAAAAGAAAAGTATCAACATATAAGCGAAATAAACAGAAAATTGATAATATTGCTAAAGAAAGAATAAATCAATTATTTCAAGAAGCTGAAAAGAATTTTCAAGAACATCCTGAAAGAAGTCATAGATATGCTGAATTAGCCAGTAAAATCTGGTTAAAATATAAGATTCAACTATCGCCTGAAATTAAAAGAAGACTTTGTAGAAAATGTAGAAAATTCATGGTTCCTGGAAAAACTTGCAAAGTCAGAATACATCAGTCCAGAATTATATATACTTGTACCCTTTGTGGAAATATACGAAGATTTCCAATAAATCAAAAAAATAAGACAAGGTGATAAAAAATGCGAGAAATTAAAAAAATAGATCCAATAAGCTTTGCAAATATTGAAGCTATAATTATGGCAATAGTTGGGTTTGTAGTAGGCTTACTTTATTCTGCAGGCTTAACAATGAGTGGTAATATGCTAATGATAAATCCTGCAATAGCAATAATTGGCCTGCCAATACTTTACGCAATAACTGGATGGATTTCAACAGCAATATTCTGTGTGATTTACAATTTGTTAGCAAGTGGTATTGGTGGAGTAAAAATAGAATTAAAATAAATATGAGGTATAAATTATGGCAAAAATAAGTTTTGGTGAAATAACACTTGAAGATTCAAATTTGAATATTGACCAATTAATAGAAAAATATAAAACTTTATTTGAAAACGACGAGTTTAAATATCCTTTGATTAATACTTTTGAAGAGGAAGAAGATGACCTGGATGTAATTCCTGAAGAAGATGAACCAGAAGTTTCTGTAAATCCTTCACCTTCACCTGAATTAACTCAGTAGAAATTTAATTATTTTTTATTTTTTTTGTTATTCATAATATTAGTTGGTAATTAATATGGATACAACAAAGTGTATAAAAACACGAAGATCTAGAAGATTATTTTTAGACAAAGATATTCCTGAAAATAAAGTTATTCAAATTCTCGAAGCAGGAATTAATGCACCTTCATCTGTAGATTGTCAACCTTGGCATTTTATAATAGTCAAAAATAAGATTAAGCTTGAAAAATTAGCAAAATTAAAAATAAAGGATGGACATAAACACATTTTAACTGCACCTTTATCAATAATAGTTTGTGTTGATATTAAAAAATCTCCAAGCAGATATCTTGAAGATGGAGTTACTGCAACACAAAATATGCTTTTGATGATTAATGAATTAAGTCTTGGATCTGTTTATTTATCTGCAAGTAAAATCTCAAAAAAGAAACTTGCTCAAGAAATTAGAAACATACTATCTATTCCTGAAACTATTATGCCAATTACCATTTTACCTGTGGGATATTTTGATTCTTCTGAACAACTTGACAATAAAGAACTAGTTAATTTAAAATCTATAACACACTATAATCAATGGTAAAACAGACTAAGAAAATGAGCATTAAAATTATTAAAAAAAAATGGAATTATTAGAAAGATTTCTAAATCATATTCTGTCTTAAATTCAATCATAAATCAATGTTAAAAGGTAAATAGGTTCTAGCTTTTAAAATATATTAAATTTGAATTTCTATTAGTTGGACTTAAATGAACATAACTCCTGAGTACTTGAGTTGATTCTTGAAGATTTGGATTTAGTGTTTTTGATTTATAATTTACTTGAATTATACTTGAAACGTCTCTTCCCATGGCTTCTGCAATAGGTTTTGCCATTTCAAAAACTTTTTCTTTTAGTATATCAAATTGTTCTTCGGAAACTTCATCTTTAATACAAACATTTAAATCAATATTTGAAGTATAATGCGCTGGTTCACCAACTGAAATTAATGAACCATATAAAAAAATATATTCAACATTTCCAATTAAATCTGTATCTTGTTTAACTTTATTAACTAAAAAAGGTACCACAATATCCTTATAAAGCATATGTGCTATATTCCTACCTTCTGAATTTTCATCAATTGCTCTCTTCTGACGGCCATATTTTTCATAATCAATTTCTTTCCATTTTGAATTCAATGAAAGCACAGCTTTGGATTCTAAAAGCGCTTCTTCAATATCAGAATCAATATTTTCATGGTTGAAGAGGTATGTTTCAATAGATGATTTGATATTTTCCTTTTTCTGTTTTTGAGCAAAATAATCTGGATTCATTGTATGAGCGGATCACACACACTATTTAAATGTTTCGTTTTTGTTACTACTATTTAATAACTGGTCCGATAGTGATAAATTAAGTGTTGCAATAAGCAAAGCGAAATCTTATAATGAAACGACAAAAACTACCCGTGATAGAGCATATTACGTTCTTAAACGAAAATTAATTATCAATGATGAATTAATAGCTAAAAAAGGAGATGTTATTTTTATTTCATCGAATACAGAATATAATTTCAAAGGAAGTTTTAAAACAGTGTTAATTAATTCTCCACCTTTTAAAAAGAGTAATGAATCAATAATAAAATCAATTTAGAAATAATTTTAATCAGAATTCATCCAAATCTGATAGATTGTCAAGATAACCTCTTTTCTTCAACCAATTAACTTGAATAGGTTTGTACTTGAATATGATATCGCCTTTTCCATCACCGCCAAATTCCCATGGTTCTACTAGAATTGTATCTCCTTCACGAACCCATAAATGTCTTTTTAATCTTCCTGGAATTCTACAAACTCTTGTTTTTCCATCAAGACATCTTACTCTTGCTCTACTTCCACCAAGTCTTTGTTCAAGAATTCCCAATGTTTCAGTTTCCCTTGGAATTCTAACTCTAACTAATTCTTCTGAAGTGGTTGTAGCACTTTTATTATGTTTCTTGGGTTTAGGCCTAAATACCATTAACATTACAAAATAAGACTTGCTTTAAAAATGTTTGGTTGATAAGAATGTAGTCACAATAATAAAAAATACGGCCTTGAAGTAAAATAAGTGAAGTGCATTTTATGTGTAAACACAAAATGCACTTCACGATTAAAACGGGGTCATATAATAACCAACAAGTCTTTACAGCATAATAAACCAATATAATTTAGACCAATTTAGTTAATAAACATTTAATAGTAATATATTAAGTTACAATTACATCAAATTATTTCTGAATAAGATATATCCAAAAAGGAGTAAAAGGTATACTACATTTCACTAAATTTATATATTATTCAAAAGTGCTATTGCCCCAGAATACAACTCCCAACAACGAACTTCAAGTTTTAATTTAATCAGTTCGCCTTAAGGTAGTAAATACTCCTCTTTTAAGACACACCCTCTAAATAGTTAAGTTAATAAAAGAATCCATAGACTATTTCAGAATTATTTAGAAATTTACTAATTGTGTTTTTTCCTCTTGTTAAATTACTATCAGTTGAAAAGTTTCTTGGAAAGAAAAAGACATATTCCCTATTCCTATAATCAATAACTAATTCAATACCCTCAAAGATATTTATCTCATATGATTTGCCGTCCAATGTTGGCGGTAAAGAAAAATTTCTTGAAAAATTCGTAGGCATTAATTCTGCAATTGTTATTTCATTAAATATTACTTCACTTAATTCTTCAATAGTATTTTTGTCCCTTGTTTGTTTTGCTTCCGCAATTCTAGATTGAATAAATATGGTGAAGACTGTAAAAAAAATCAAAAGAAATGTGAATAAAACTACAAACTCAATACTGGATTGAGCTTTTTTACTAAGTTTTTTCATCAACTCTAATTCCCCCATTAATTTTAGTTATTTTAAGCATTACAGAGCCAGAATGAACATCTCCAGCATTGAAAAAAGTATAACCCGTACCCTGAGGATTATTTGAAGTCATATTTATTGGAGTAAAAAATATTGCTTCAGTTGTTCCACCAGAAGTTGTATATTCAAAAACTAATTCGGTTTCACCTTGTGTAAAAGAAAAAGTTGAATCTTTTATTGATTCTGGTAAGTTTATCTCTATAAAAACTGAGGAACCCACGCCAGTAGTATAGTATAAAGTTTCTACATGATGAATAATATTATAACCTGCTTCTTCAACTCTTGAAATAACCATTGCGTCATTCGAACTCATAGAATAACTATAGAATATATAAATTCCACTTAGTAGTATTGCTAAACCAAAACTAACTATTGAAATATATTCAAAAGAAATCTGCGCTTTCTTAGATATTTTACTTTTTTTTCTCACCATATTTATTAATCCACATTAAATATTTATAAAACTTATGTTGACTACATGAATTCATAACAATAATCGTATTTTAAACTAAAGGATTATAGGAATTTCTTCATACCATCTAATACTATTCCAATGAAATCTTTAATAGGTATATTTAATGTTTGTTCAGCAGACCTAATAGATTCTCTATCCACACCTTTTGCAAATGCTTTATCTTTTAGTTTTTTATTAATAGATTTTATGGTTGCCTGTTGAATATCTTTGTCAGGACGCATTAAAACATATGCATGCACTAAACCTGTGAGACCATCTGCTGAATAAAGACAATGCTCTATTTTTGTTTCTCTTGTTTTATTAACATTTTCACCATTATGTGATTTTATTATATCTATTATTTCTTGAGAAACATTTTCTTGTTGAAGTATTTTTTCTCCAATTAGTGTGTGCTGATCTAATTTATCACCATATACTTCAATGTCTACATCATGTAAAATTCCAATTACTTGCCAATAATCTTCATCTTTATCATAATATTTGCCAAGAGCTTTCATTGCCGCGCCAACTTCCATGTTATGAATAATAAATTCTTCTTTTTTAACATGTCTTTTTAGAATTTCTTTAGCTTGTTCTACAGTTGGAATCATATTATCACCTGTTTTGGTTTTTTAACTTTTCATTAATTACTCATATCACTTTTGATAATTAATTTGTTTTTTAAATCAATGTGTTAGTTAAAATATAATGAGACAAATTCATTTATTAATCTTTTCATTACTAAAAAATTCATAATAACTCTAAAAAACACTATATTTTTAAATGAGGTAATATCTCTTTTATTAATTATAGGTGTTAAAATGGATGATATTCAGGGAAATATTAAAATGGTGAGTGTAAGTTCACTACAAAAAGGAAAATCGGTTATTATTGATGGTGCTGCATGTGTTGTTTCAGATGTTACTATTTCAAGACCTGGAAAGCATGGACATGCTAAAGTTAATTTAACTGCAGTCGGTATGCTTGATGATAAAAAAAGAAATCTTATCATGCCAGGACATGATCAAATAGCAGTTCCAGTTATAGAGAATAAAACTGCACAAGTTTTATCAGTATCTGGAGAAACTGCAAATGTTATGGATTCAGAATCATATGAAACATTTGATTTGAAAATTCCTCATGAACTTCAAGATAAAATTGTTGAAGGTTGTGTAGCAATGTATTCAATAATATTAAATGCTAAGATATTAAAAGGCATAAAATCAGAGTGATATAAAAATGGTAAAATTTCCAGAAGCTGATGCAAGAAAAATGAAGAATATTTATGTTTGTAGAAAATGTAAGAGTAAAATTAGAGCACAACCTATGAAAGTTCTTCAAGGTAAAGTATCATGTAGAAAGTGCGGTGCACATCAACTTAGAACGGTTAGAAAAAAGTAATTTATCTTTTTCTTAATTATTTTTTATTCGAACATACTACAATCTAAATTTGAAACAATAAAAATTATTTCTTTTTGTGATTTAACACAAGGCTTATACTAAGTTTAAAATGCAACTTAGGTGATTCAAAAAAGCTTTTAAAGAAATAAAAGAAATCTTACTCACATAATGAAACTTAAGAAAAAAATATTATCTTCAATCATACTAATTTTTATTATTATACTATCCACATTTAGTTCTGCTTCAACCATTAATAGATA
>CAYWRI010000027.1:0-13387 GCA_964461035.1 uncultured Methanosarcinales archaeon
GACTACTCGGGTATCTAATCCGGTTCGCTCCCCTGGCCTTCGTTCCTCACCGTCAAATCCGTTCTGGTTAGATGCCTTCGCCATTGGTAGTCTTTCAAGGATTATAACATTCTACCGCTCCCCTTGAAATACTTCTAACCCCTCCCGGTTTCAAGTCTGACAGTGTCCTCTGCACGTTGACTAGTTAAGCTAGACAATTTCACAAAAGATTTATCAAACCGGCTACGAACGCTTTAGACCCAATAAACGTGATTGCCACTTGTGGCGCCGGTATTACCGCGGCTGCTGGCACCGGTCTTTCCCACCACTTATTCGCCAAAGAATTTACCATTGGCAAAAGCCTACACAAAGTGTAAGCAGCAAGGATTCCCCTATCACACTTTCGTGCATTGTAGAAGTTTCGCGCCTGCTGCACCCCGTAGGGCTGGGACAAGTATCTCAGTGTCCCTCTCTGGGCTACCTCTCTCAAGGCCCATACTGATCTCAGGTTTGGTGAGCCATTACCTCACCAACAGCCTAATCAGCCGCCGTCCAATCCTCAAGCTCGAATTTAAGAAAAAAATCATTCCAGATTATATTTCTTATCAGGTATTAACTTCAGTTTCCCGAAGGTATCTCTGACTTGAGGGCATGTTAACGACGTGTTACTGAGCATTCCGCCTCTATTACTAGAAGACTTGCATGGCTTAGTCGAATCCTCATAGCAGCAATCTCCCGCAGGATCAACGGGTATTCTTTCTTAGAACGTCACTTTTAAAGTCGTATTTTACACATGGCTCGATTAATTTTCCTACACCCAAAATTTTTTTAAGAATCTTGGAAATTGATGAACTTATGTTCATATTTGGAGGCCATATATTAAAACTAGTCTGGGGAACCGCGAGTTATTTATAAACCTTTCGAGTTTAAAGGGGGAGCTAAAATGTTAAAAAAATAATGTCTTGAGATAAAATGATTAAAATATTATATATATGAGCCCAAAAATTTATATTGCAACTAAATATTTACTAAAATGTGTAACAACATCGAGAATATTAAATACCACGCCTAATAACTTACCAATTACTATTAAAGTTACAAAGCCAATAAATATTTAAATAGATATTAATAAAAAGGATATAAAGAAAGAATAATTAAAATTAAAGAAAAAATCATATTTTATATATTCTAAAAAGGGGTGAGTGTAATGATTAATGTTGCTATAAATGGTTTTGGTAGAATAGGAAGACAAGTTTTTAAAGCAATCCATGAAAAATATTCTGAAGAAGTTAATGTTGTTGCTATAAATGATCTTACTGATACAGCAACTCTTGCTCATCTTCTGAAGTATGATAGTGTTCATGGAAAATTTAATGCAAAAATTGAGCATAATAAAAACATGTTAATAATAGATGATAGAGAAATTCATGTTTTAAAAGAAAGAGATCCTGAAGTTTTACCTTGGAAACATTTAAGTGTTGATATTGTCGTCGAATCAACAGGTTTTTTTAGAACAAAAGAATTAGCAGAAAAACATATCAAAGCAGGTGCTAGAAAAGTAATAATAAGTGCTCCAGCAAAAGGGGACGATGTTAAAACAATTGTCTTAGGTGTTAATGAAAACACATATAACCCTAAAGAACATAACATTATTAGCAATGCAAGTTGTACTACTAATTGTTTAGCACCAATAGTAAAAGTTTTAGAAGATAATTTTGGAATAGAAAAAGGATTTATGACAACAATTCATAGTTATACTGCAGATCAAAGAATTGTGGATGCGCCTCACAGCGACTTGAGAAGAGGAAGAAGTGCTGCACTAAACATTGTTCCAACATCTACAGGTGCAGCAATAGCAGTAACAAAAGTGATTCCTTCACTTCAAGGAAAATTAGATGGAATAGCTATGCGAGTTCCTACACCTGATGGAAGTGTTACGGATTTTGTTTGTCAATTAAAAAAGAATGTTACAAAAGAACAAGTTAATACTCTTTTTATGAATGTGGCAAAACATCATATGCGCGGAATTCTTGAATATTCAACAGAACCTCTTGTCTCCACAGATATTGTGGGAAATCAACATAGTAGTATCTTTGATTCAGAATTAACACGTGTAAATGGTAATTTATTAAAAATTATTTCTTGGTATGATAATGAAGTTGGTTATTCTTATAGGGTCGCAGACCTAATAATGTTCATACAAAGAAAAAAATAAAGTTATTATTTTTATTTTTTGTTTAAAGAAGACTTAGAAACAACTCTAAACTTTTTAGTAATATCATTAAGTTCTTTTACATTATTGACAAATACTGGAAGAACATTACTAAATACTTTTTCCATTGCTTTTAATTCAGCGCCAACATTTAATATATTTTTATCATATTCACCAACTTTACCTATTACGGCTTTATGAAGTTCATTGAATTGATCTTTTAAATCTGAAAATTCTTGTTCTAATTTTATAACTTTTTGTTCTGTTCTATTTTTCCAAGCTATAATCTTATTAACATGTTTTATTAAATCATTCCATTTTTCTTCAATTATGGTTTCAATAAGTTCTTCATTTGTAGAACCAACCATTCCTGGATCTGCTAACGGCATTTCATTAATCTGTCCTGGAGAAGCAGGACCAGGAGAAGGCATTCCGAAATCTCCCCCATCAGCTAAATCTGGAAAATTTGAATCTGATTGATTATTAAATGAATCATTGTTTTTTGGCATAATATTATTTTGATTTGTTGTATTCATAGTGTTCACGCCTCCTAGTTGAGTTTGATTAAGAGCATCAAAAATATTAGTATTATTATATCCTTGCCTTTCAAGAGTCTGAATTATTTGATTATTACTCAACCCTTGAACTTTAAGAGTATTTATTTTTCCAATAAGACTTTGAATATCACTCATGCTATTAAAATACACACTACCCTTTAAAAATATTATTAATATTTAGTTAATGAGATAAATTAAACTCTATAGAGTAATAATTCAAAATAGAAATTATTCAAAATGTAAAATAATAAAAAAATAGAAATTGGTTTAAATTATTCTTTTTTGACATTAACTGCTTTTGGACCTCTGTCCCCTTGTTCAACATCAAATGTAACTGTATCATTTTCATTTAAAATTGTTCCTTCGTCTAGTGCTGATCGATGTACAAAAATTTCTGATCCATCTTCAGCAGTAATAAATCCAAATCCATTGTTTTCATTAAAAAATTTTATTGTTCCTTTCATTTTTTTATCTCCTTATTCGTTTTATATTCAGAAATCATCTTAAAACTGTGTTAAATAATAATTTAAAACTGTGTTAAATAATAATTTAATAGTTAAAAAGCTCTGATATAAACACATAGGAAAAATCTCTCCTTTTTAAATTCTTCTATTTATTTACTTTATTTTCTATCATTTTCAACTATTACCAATTATTTTAGTACTAATTCTTTTCAACACATTACACAATATCCTCTAACAACAAAAAGTTTTTAATATGTATAAATTTCAAATTGTGTATGAGATTAATAATTGTTAGACATGGTGAAACAATTGACAATATAAAAAAAGTCTTTCGAGGGCAAGGTGATGGTCAATTATCTGAAAGAGGAATAGAACAGGCTAAAAAGGTCGGTATCAGATTTAAAGATAAAAAAATTGACAAGGTTTATTCTAGTGATTCTAAACGCGCAATTGATACGACCAAAGAAATCTTAAAATACCATCCCGATTTAAAATTAAATCTTGACAAAAGACTTAGAGAAAGATCATTTGGAAAATTAGAAGGCAAGCCTTGGCCTAAAAATTGGGATTGGAACAATTTTCCTGATTTTGTTGAAACAGATAAAGCTTTATGTGAAAGAGCAAAAGAATTTCTTGACGACACATGTCAGAAAAATAGAAATAAAACTGTTTTAATTGTTTGTCATGGTGGAATAAAAAATGCATTCATAACCATAATTCATAATAAATCTTATTTGGAATTCAGAAGTTGGGAATGGACTAAAAATACAGGTGTTTCAGAATTTGAAATAAAAGAAGATGGAAATCATAAAATTCATTTCTTAAATTGTATTAAACACTTAGCATAAATACTGAATAACTAATCTAAATGAGAATTTATATATGTTAATATGTGAAATAGAATTGATGTTAATTCATATAAATTTGATTTTTCTACCTCATCAAGAGCTTCATATTCTTCTATTATTTTCATGTATAATTCTTTTGCTCGTTCTTTATCATTATTTTGTAATTTTAAAAACGCTTCATTTAGAAGAGAAAGTATTTTTTCAATTATGTTATTTGAATTATTATCAGATTTAGAAAAATTTATTTTTACTGGCTTAAAGTTTTTTATATCTATTTCATCAGAAATATTAAACAAGAACAATTTTAAAATATTAAAATCAAGTTTTAATTCATCAACTTTTGATTTTATAATTTGTCTACCATTAAGTTCCATAATTATAAATCTTTCAATCAAATCTAATAATACTTTTCTGAATTCTTCTGTTGTATCTAATTTGTTTATTTTTTCAATAAATTCGGCTTTAGAAGATTCTACTGCAATATCAAACATAGCAGAAAAAGTTTTTCTTAAAAGTATGAAAAGATTATCTTGTAATTTTATATATTCAGAATCATTTGTTTCATTAGTAATAGTATTAACCCTTTTTTCAAGACTTACCAAATAACTAATAATATCTTGTCTAGAAGAACCTGTTAAATATATTTGTCTTGCACTTTTCTTTACAATTGACCAAATAAATTTAGAGAATAACTGATTAATTTTTTTATGAAATAGTTTATAGATTACAAGTGCAATAACAAATAACAACACAAGTACAGTTATGAATAGAGTTAAAGTTTTATTTGTATCTTGTAATGTTGAAGGTAAAACTATTTGTTTACAAGGTTCACAAGGTCCACCACAATCTATGTCTAATTCACCATTATTCTGAACTTTATCAAAACAGGATTCTACATAAACACAAAGTCTACTTGTTTCAGCTAAACCAAATTTAATTTGATCTTCAAGAGAACATTTATTTTTATCTACACAAGACCTTTCTTCTGTTCCATCTTTTCTACAAGGAGTCCAAAGTGTACAATCCCAATTAGGATAACAAGAAGGTTTGGTTGAATAATTACAATCTTCATAAATTGTTTTTTCATAATTATCCGGGTCACATGCTTCTTTATCATAACAATCTCTTTTTTTATAACCACTTAAAAAATCGGGATGTCTATCTAAATCAGGTGGATAACAATCGCTCCATTCTAAGCAACTCCAATCTTCTTCACAAGTTCGAATAAAACCTCCGCCACCTCCACTTCCTCCACCTCCAGAAGAGGAAGAAGAACTAAGTTGAGATTCAACAGTGTCTTGATTTGTACAATCAATATAAACATTAACTAAAGGATTTGAAACATCTGTAGCTAAAGAAGGATCCTCTGCAATAAATAAAACAGTTTGTGGATCGCAATAATCTCCTGCAGTTATTATTACATCCCCTGTTTCATCTATTTCTATATCAAGAATGGGTGAATGATCTGAAGAATAAAATGCTAAAACATCTTCATCTACATCTCGAAAATTAGAATATAGATTTATTAAGTAAGATTCGTATGGTTTTAGATGTATATCAGTTATATTTCTAAAGTATTCAGGAGGAGTATTTTCGTAAATCAAACTGAAATTGTATTCATAATTAGATATTTGTTCTCGACTACAAGTATCGCCACTTTCAGTTACTGAAATAATTGCGGAGTGATTACCTTCAGTAGATTGTGAAACTGTGAAATTAAAAAATCCTGTTCTATTAATTTGAAAGATTGTGGGTAATGATGTAAATTCTGAAGAAAAAATTAATGCATCATCATCGTTGAGTGTATAATTTAAAGAACAATTTGCTGATTCACCAAATCTTAAAGAAAAATTATTTCCACACTGATCTACAGGAGAATCCATATAACCAAGTTTGTCTATGCAAAATCGTACATACCCTAAATTAGAATTTGCTTTAGCTGTAAAAGGATTTAAACTAAATAAATTAGTATTGAATATTGAAGAAGAAAGCACAAAGAGATTAAAAACTACCATAAATATAGCTAAGACTAATATAATTACTTTGAAATAATTTTTATTCATTATGTTATTGTCCCAGACATTATATTTTAAAAACTTTCTTATTATAGAATTAATCTAGAATTATAATATACCTTATCTTGAGGCGAATTAAAGCTCCCAGTTTCTTAGAATAAACTTCTAAAGTATATTCTGGACAAAAGAAAGATTTAAATATGAGTATCAAAGAGTTAAGTAATATAGTTGGATGTGAGGTGTATTTATGACTAAATTTATTGTTATAACAGGCGGTGTTATTAGCGGATTAGGTAAGGGAATTATTAGTTCTTCAATTGGCCATCTTCTTAAATCATCAGGTTACAAAGTAACTTCTGTAAAAATTGATCCATATATAAATGTTGATGCAGGTACAATGAGACCTACTGAACATGGAGAAGTTTTTGTTACTACAGATGGTGGAGAAACAGATCAGGATATTGGAACTTATGAACGATTTCTTGGACAAGAATTATTAAAAAGTAATAATTTAACAACAGGTCAAATATATTTAAAGGTTATTGAAGATGAAAGATCTTTAAAATATAAAGGAAAATGCGTTGAAGTTGTTCCACACATTGCTTTAGAAATAAAAAGAAGAATTCTTGAAACTGCAGAAAAAACTAATGCAGATTTTGTAACAATTGAAATAGGTGGAACAATTGGAGATTATCAGAACATATTATTTTTAGATGCTGTAAGAACTATGAAAATAAAAGGTCATGAAATGATGTTTGTTCATGTTGCGTTTCTCCCAATACCTAGTAAACTTGGTGAAATGAAAACAAAACCTTTGCAACATTCAGTTAGAGCTCTTAATGCTAGTGGAATTAGTCCTGATATGATATTTTGTAGAGCAAAAGTTCCTGTAGACGATGTTAGAAAAGAAAAAATAAAAATGTTCACAAATGTTAAAGAAGAAATGATTGTATCTGCTCCGGATGTTGATAATATTTATGAGCTTCCATCAATATATGGAACTCAAGGTTTAACTAAAAAAATATTGAACTTTTTTGGTGAACCTGAAAGTAAAGCAAAAGTTAGTTTTTTCGAAGAATTAATTAAAGAAACAAAAACATATCATAAAAAAGTAAAAATTGGAATAATTGGTAAGTATTTTGACATTGGTGCATTTTTTTTAAGTGATTCATATCTTTCAGTTATAGAATCAGTAAAGCATGCATGTTGGGCCAATAAAGTAATTCCAGACATTTTTTGGATAAATTCTAAGGATTTAGAGGAAAAAGAGAATTATGTTGAAACATTGAAAGAATATGATGGAATAATTGTTCCAGGCGGTTTTGGAGCGTCAGGTGTTAAAGGAAAATTAATTGCGATACAATATGCTAGAGAAAATAATATTCCATATCTCGGACTTTGTTACGGATTACAACTTGCACTTGTAGAAATTGCTAGAAATAAATGCAAGATGTGCGATGCAAATACTTCAGAAATAGATTCTGCTTCTTCTTGTAAAGTTATTGATATACTAGAATCACAAAAAGAATTAATGGCTAATGATAATTATGGTGGAACAATGAGACTTGGAACTTATGCTGCAATACTTGATCCTGAAAGTAAAGTTTATCAACTCTATAAAGAAACAGGAAGATTTGATATTGATCAAAAGAAATTATCTGAATTAAAAAAAGATAAAGAGCAAAGTTTTAGACTTGGTAAAATAAAAGAAGATGATTTAGTTATTTTGGAAAGACATCGTCATAGATATGAAGTTGCAAATAATTTTATAGATAGATTTAAAGAACAAGGAGTCTATTTTTCAGGATATCATCATAGAAGTGATGGAACAAAATTAATGGAATTCATAGAAATTCCAGATCATAAATTTTTTGTTGCAACTCAAGCACATCCCGAATTTAAATCAACAATTGGTAAACCCGCACCATTATTTTGGGGTTTTATTAAAGCTTGTTTAACAGATGATAAAAAAAATGACAAAAGTCTTAACTGTAAAATGCCCTAAATGCGGACATCTTCAAAAATACATACCTAAAAATTTTGAAGATTTTTCGCAAAAGAAAAAAAGATGTGTTTATTGTGGACACAGTTTTTTAATTCATAAACAGGTTAATGAATCTAGAATAGTTTCTGTTGAAAAAATTTAGTTAAGTGATAAATTAATTACATTAAAAAAGAAAAATTATTCTTCAGAAGTATCTTCAACTACAAGTTTTTGAACTTTTTTAACTTCTTCTTCTGCATCAGCAATTATTTTATCTTCACCACTTAAATTTGAATCTTCAGAATTATCATTTGAATTATTATAATCATCAGATTTTTCAGATAATGTAAATTCAGATTCTGAAGAATTTTTTTCTGAATTATTTGATTCTAAAGAATTTTCTTCTGAATTATTTGATTCTAATAATTCATCCTGTGATTTCATAGAATCAACCCCTACTTGAACATCAGAAGATTTTATTTCATTAAGTCCTTTTTCTTCTATAGCTGTTCTATCAGATATGGCTGATATTTTTTGATCAATATCATCTAAAAATCCAGTATGGTTATGACGCATGTTATTAATGCTTTCAGCATGTTTTTGATTTTCTATTCTAATAACTTCAAGTTCGCCAAGTCTTTCTTCTTTATTATCTTTGTTATTTTCATCAGCAAAAATATCTTTTTTTTCACTAATATCTGCTTGTGCATTAACAATTTTCATGTTGCCAAGTAAGAGTTGCTGATCAGCTCTATCTTTTACTGGTTGAAATACTTCTTTTATTTTTTTACCATCAATTTCAAAATACTCATAAAACTTTTCACTTAATTTTAGAATATATGAACGACCTATTGCTTCTTTAAGTAGAAAACCTAATTTAACAAGTTCTGCTATGTGCTCATAAGTGCTTGTGCCTCTTGCTTTAACAACTTCGCTTTGCAAAGCAGGATTTCTATATGCTATCATGGATAAAGTTTCTAGGACTGCTCTACTTAATTCAGTATCTGCAACAATTTTTCTTACAACATCAAGATACTGTTCCCTTACAGTCATTTTCCAAGTTGTATCTTGATTGATAATCATTAAAACAGAAGAATTTTTACCATATTCGGTTTTAAGAATATTTAATTGTTTTTTTGTCATATACCCTGTTGAACCACATAAATCAGCAATAAAAGATAATTCTAAAGCTTTACCTGCTGCAAATAAAACTGCTTCAATATTATGTTTTAATATTTGAATTTCAGCTTTATTAGTTTTTAATGATTCTTTAGGTATTTCTGACGAATATTGAATTGTAGTGTTTTTCTTTTTGCTCACTTCTTTTTTGGATTTTTTTTTATTCATTGTTATTAATTTTTTTGAGTATTAGGAAAAATCCTTTTATACTTTTCCCCCTCTATCATTTTTACTTTTTCTTTTTTTGTAAGAACTTCTAAAACCGCATTTATTTGGTCAGGTCTTATACCTGTTTTTTTATGTAATTCATCAAGAGTTTTATCTCCTGATTCTAATGCAAGAAGGACATTGTTCTTTAAAAGAGTTCCTAGACTCATTGTCATCTGTTTATCTTTTTTCATAAGTCCTTTAGTTAATAAACTAACTTCATGTAATTTTGCAAGAACATCATTAAGCCATTCCTGAATATCTTTACTTGTTGTATTTATTTCTAAAGGTTCTAATATTTCTATTGATGCAGGCATAAAATTAACAGAAAGCCAAGTTAAAACCTGAAGATTTCTTGCATAACCTTCTAATTCTGCAAAAGAACTCCATAAAGTATCTTCTTGCTCTTCCGCTTCAGCATATTCTTCAGAAATAAATTTAAATGCGTTATTATCTTTTACAGATCTAATATAATCTCTTAATGTTTGTTCTATGTGTTCCTTAGGTTTTCCGAGAATTTCAAATATTACTCTTATTCTAAGCCAACCTTTTTCTAAAAGAGCTTGTTCATCTATTTCTTCTTCTATTTCTTCTTTAATCGGATTCTCATCTTCAATTTGTTTTTTTATTAGTTTATCTTTTTTCATTTTTATCACATTATTTTAATTATTATTATCAATCACATAAATCAATAAACCTTATTCATAATATTACCTATAATAATTAGGTTCAGATTTTTGGACCTAACGTAAAAATCTGGTAAAAAACATGTGACATTCGCAAATTAAAAAAATTTGCTCAATCATATAAATCAATAACATTATCCATAATAATTAGGTTTTTCTGATTTAAATTCTTTTCCTCTAGCCATTCTAAATTGACTTTCAAGTCCTTTATATGCTTCTTCTATTTCTTTATTAACAGAAGGTCTAACTTTTTTCAATGCTTTTTCAAAATATTTCATTGAAACTTTTTTTGCTTCAATATCATCTCTTAAAGTTAACATTGCTGCTTCTCTGCAAACTGCTTCTATATCTGCACCGACATAACCTTCTGTTTCTTGAACTAATTTTTCAACATCAACATCTTCTGTTAAAGGCATTTTTTTTGTATGAACTTCAAATATCTTTTTTCTTGAATCTTTATCAGGAACTCCAACAAAAACAATTCTGTCGAATCTACCAGGTCTAAGTAATGCAGTATCAACAATATCTGGTCGATTTGTTGCTGCAATAACTATAACATCATTTAATGCTTCTAATCCATCCATTTCAGTTAGAATTGTTTCAACAGCACCCATGCCAGATTTAGCAGCATTAGTAGAATCTCTTCGAGCAGTAATGCTATCTATTTCATCTATAAATACAACACAGGGACTTGCTTCTCTTGCTTTTTTAAATATATCTCTAATTAATTTAGGGGTTTCATTAATCCATTTACTTAAAACTTCTGGACCTTTTACTGAAATAAAATTAGCTTCACTTTCATTAGCAACTGCTTTAGCAAGTAAAGTTTTACCAGTTCCAGGCGGACCATACATTAAAATACCTTTAGGAGGACTCACACCTATTCTATCAAAAGATGATTTATATTTAAGAGGCCATTCAACAGCTTCAACTAACTCTTGCTTAACATCTTGAAGACCTCCAATGTCAGTCCATTTAACATTAGGAATTTCAATAAATACTTCACGCATAGCTGAAGGTCTTACTACTTTAAGTGCATTGATAAAATCATCTTGAGTTATCAATAAATTACTAAGAATATTATCAGATAGTTCTTCACCTTCTTTTAATCTTCTTAATTCAGGAAGTAATCTTCTAAGAACTATCATTGCAGCTTCTTTAGTAAGTGCAGATAAATCTGCTCCAACAAAACCGTGAGTTACTTCAGATAATTTTTTAAGATCGACTTTTTCTGCTAAAGGCATATTTCTTGAATGTATTTTTAAAATTTTTAATCTGCCGTCTTTATCAGGAATTCCAATTTCTATTTCTCTATCAAATCTACCAGGTCTTCTTAATGCAGAATCTAATGCATTAGGTCTGTTGGTTGCTGCAATAACAACAACTCTTCCTCTCGCATCAAGACCATCCATTTGTCTTAATAATTCTATAACAGGAGTATTAAGAAATTCATTTGCACCTCTTGATTCACGTTTGAATGCAAAAGAATCTATTTCATCAATAAAAACAATTGAAGGTGCATTTTTTTCAGCATCTTGAAATATTTTATCAAATTTTTTCTCAGTTACGCCCGGTATTGGACTAATTAAATCACTTGGTTTTATATTAACAAAGTTAACATTTGTTTCATTTGCAACTGCTTTTGCCAGTAAAGTTTTACCAGTTCCAGGTGGACCATGAAGTAAAACTCCTTTGGGTGCTTGAATCCCAAGTCTTTCAAATATTTGAGGATATTTTAAAGGTAGTTCTATCATTTCTCTTACTTTGTCCACTTCATCTTCAAGACCGCCAATATCTTCATATGAAACTTCTATGATTTCTTCTTCTTCAAAAGATTTAGGTTCAGAATCAAAAATTACTTCAGTATCTTCATTTATGATAACATGTTCTCCTTTTGGTTGAACATCTGTAACTATAAATCTTAAGTCTCCAAACGCAGGTAGAAAATTACCAAATCTCTGTTCAAGATTTCCAAAACTAGACGCAGGTCTCATTGAACCAAGACCAACTAATGCAATAAAATCATTTTTTATAACAATTCTACCAAAAAGTCTATTCTTAAAAAATGAAGAATCTGCTTTAATCATTATTCCTTCTTTAGATGGTGCGATTGTTACTTTTTTTGCAGCTTTGGTTGTTTCTAGTTTTTTTATTTTAACTATTTCACCTATTGCAGTTTTTGCATTTTTCCTTGTTAGAGGATCCATCCTAACAATATTAAGATCTAAATCCCCTGGAAATGCTCTTTCCACCCTACAAACTGTTTTTCTTGCACCAATGATTTCAACATAGGAATTAGGGGATAAATTTAGTTCTTTTATATATTTAGAGCCTATTCTAACTATTCCCTTGTTTATATCTTCAGACATTGCCTGAGCAACTTTTAATTTTACATGAATTTCTGCTTCTTTTTCATCAACCATAGACATTCCCCCATTCAATTTAATAACATAAATAAAATCATTTATAATATTTTCCATTAATTAATCCAAATTTTACTATTTGAAGTATAATACATTATTCTCACATTATTTCTATTTTACTCAAAATAAATCCAATTAATAAAACATAAACTTTATGAACAAATACCCAACAATTGAAATATGGTGTTATTGAATGAACTTAAATATGCATTCGTGCGAGTTAGATGATTTAAAAAAAGTTTGTCCTCATTGTGGGAAAAAACATGAAGAAAAATTCAGTTCCGATTTTGATTTCCACACTCATTATATTATTGCTACATGTTCTAATTGTGGATATAAATTATTCATAAGAGATTCAATAATGACATCAGGAATAGAAGTGAATGAATGTAGTATTCTAGAAAAAACTGAAGATAATGTTACTGAGATAAATGATGAAAACTGTGATATTAGTGATAAATTTAAGCTTTAGTTAACTATTTTTATTATAATATCAAATCAAATCACTCTAAACACATAATACTAATGATTTATTTTTGGTGACTCACCGTAAATGATTTTTTCATTCTATAAATTGTTGAATTTGATATGCTCATTCCTCTACTATTTGCATATTGCTGAATATTTTTATAAGATGCACCCAAGCTTAACATTTTTTTAAAAGTAGATTGTAATCCTAGACGTTCACTATAATTAATGTTGAATCTTGTTCTATACACAATATTTTTGTTAATAGCTCTTTGCAAATATGTAATTATTTTTTTTTCTAAGTTTTCAGAATCATCATATCTTTTTATTTGTTTTATAATCGTGTTCATAGTTTTATTAGAATT
>CAYWRI010000028.1:0-13233 GCA_964461035.1 uncultured Methanosarcinales archaeon
ACATTATATTTACTATTTTTAGTAAATATTTCAAATTCTGCAGTATCAAAATCATCACTTTCTAAATTACCAATATAAACATTAGTTTTACCAAGTATTTTATATAATTCTGGTTGTTCTACTATTTCAACTTCAAGATAATTTAGATTTGCATTTCCCCTATTAGCAATGCTAAAAACAACAGTTCCTTTTTGATTTTCTTTGTAAATTGTTTTATCTTCAAGAGCCACACTATACTCTGGTTCTTCGTAAACTTTCAAACCAATTATATAACTCTTTGAATAAGATACACCATCATTATCTAAATATGAAACTGTGACAGGAATTTTTTCAATCTGAATTGGCGCATTTGTTGAAGCAATCAAATTAAAAATAAATTCTTTTTCTTCATTAGGCATTATTGAATCAATTACCTGTTCATTAGCAGAACCTAATGGTGCAAAGTAATATGTTTTTGTGGTTGTATCTTCTAAATCAATAGCAACTTTAACATCTCTCATTTCTGAAGAAGTTAATGATTTTACTTTCAAATTTAATTGTATTTCTTGACCTGGAGCAACTTTTTCTGGAAGTGTACTAACTGAAACAAGCTCTATAACAGGATCAAGAGTATTAACAGTTATAGTAAAACTATCTTCTATTTGTACTGTATTCCAATCATCATTTGTAATTTTTAATGTTATTTCATTATCTCCAGAAGGTGCATCATTAGCAACTTTAATTCTATATTTAATTATTTTTGCATCATTATCTTTTTGTTGACCACCTAAAGAACCAACATCTCTTATTGCATCACCATCCACAATACTGAATAATTCTGATTCAACAAATTCTATTTTTACATCCGCAGCTTGTTCCCTACCAAGATTTTCTATTTTAAATCTAACATCAACTATGTCACCTGGTTCAACAGGATCAGGTAATTGATTTACAAAACTAACATCGAGACTTGCTGCAACCGGTGCTGTTTCTGCATTTACATTTACAGACAAGAAAATACTCAATATTAAAACGGATAAAATTATAATTCCATATGTTTTTTTCATTTTTTTACACCTCGAACTTTTGAATTTAATTTAGAATAATTCTTACTTTTTGTTTCTTCTAACACTAATTTATTTCGCATCTCTGTTCTAACTTTATGTCCTTTTTTGTATTCTTCAACTTTGATTACTCCACCATCCTTAAGATAGATTACCCTGTCAGCATATGTTGCTAATTCCGGATTATGAGTTACCATTATAATTGTTTTACCTTGCTTATGTAATTTATCTAGAAATTCTAAGACTTTAACTCCTGTTTTTGTATCAAGATTTCCTGTTGGCTCATCAGCAAGTATTACTTCGGGATCATTTGATAAAGATCTGGCTATTGCAACTCGTTGTTGTTGTCCTCCAGATAATTCGGTTGGTTTATGATTCATTCTTTCTGAGAGTTCTACAAGTTGAAGTAGCTCTTTTGCTTTTTTAAATCTTTCAGGATATTCTAATCCTTGAAAAGTCATTGGGAGCATAACATTTTCTAATGCAGTCATTGTTTGTATTAAATTAAATTTTTGAAAAATAAAACCTATTTTTTTACCTCTTATTTGAGCAAGCTCTGATTCGTCAAGAGTTGCAATATTTTTCTTATCCAAATATATTTCGCCTTTTGTTGGAATATCCAAACAACCCACCATGTTTACTGCAGTGCTCTTTCCAGAACCGGATGGACCCATAATAGAAATAAATTCGCCTTCATAAATTTCCATATTAACATCTTTTAGAGCATTAACTGTTGAATCTCCAACATGATATGTTTTCCAAACATTTTTTAGTTTTATTATTGGTTTTTTGTCAGCCATATTTATCTTTCCATCATTTCTAAATCAATAAGTTAGGTAATCATCTAAATCATTTATATAAGTTACGAATAATTTAGTTGATAATATAATCTTTAAGTAACTTTTAATACATTCTTAGCACAATTTTGTAAAGTACTATGTGTATTATTAATAGTCCACATATAAGGTAACTCATAAATAAATAGTAAGGTATTGTTATTGGTTTTATACCATCAATAATCATTATTATGAATGCAAATAAAATTATTGAAACAAAAGTCCATCTTGCAGATTCTGATGCTATTTTTTTCATTCTTTCATCAATTTTTCTTTTTTTCTTAAAACCTATTGCCATGAAACTTACTGCAATCATTAAAACACCAATATATATCAGCCATCTACCAACAGAGTTAAATCCTAAAAAATCTGTTCTTCCAATATTCAAAATCGTAAAAATAACTCCAGTAATAACTACTAAGACTGAAAAACTCAATTTATATATGAGTATTTTTGTATAATCTTTAATCATATTATCGCCTTTCACATATCTAATATTATTCATATTTGAAATAAGTTCTCAACTTTACATTTGAATATTTTTGAGAGTTTTAATGCCAATTCTAATGAAGGAACACATTTTCCTTTTTCTATTGAAATTATTGTTTGTCTTGTGACTTCTGCTTTTTCTGCAAGAGCTTCCTGACTTAAACTATGTTGTTCTCTGAATTCTTTGAGTTTGTTTTTTGATAAAGTCATGTAAAGTCTCCTTAACGTAAAGTTTACTATTCTTAAAGTGTGCTTTACTTATAAAGTTTATTATTTTTAAGTATTCTAAGAATAAACTCTTTGCAAATATGTCCAAATATTATTTTCATTAACATAATAATAAGTATTTTCAGAATAGAATCTTTTTCTATATTGCAGCGCGCTGTTGGTTACTGTGTAACCAAATTTTAATCGTGAAATACAATAATTTTGTGTTTACACACAAAATGTATTTCACTTAGTTTACTCCAATGCAGCATTTTTAATAATTCTGAAAAAACTAATAATACCTTAAAATTTTTAAATGAGTATTGCATTCACACCATTATGAAAACAAAACAGAGAAGTCAATTTTTTAAGTTATGGTTGATAATTGGAATAATTGCGGGTTTGGCAGTCACAATATTCTTCATAATAAGTTATCTTGATAAAAACGTGTTTTGTGACTTTGATTGTTCTCATAAAAACAAAGTTATTCTCTCCCTTTTATTCTCAGCACTTGCAGGGCTTTTTGCAGGAAGTCTGACTTATTATTTTATGTCTGAAAAAAAAGAAAGAGAAATAAATCAAATAAGTCATGATTTTCATAGAGATATGAAATCTGCATTAAAGTTTTTAGAACCAGATTATAGAAAAGTGATTCAAATACTGATTAAGAATAAAGGTTCTATGTTTCAATCTAAGTTGTCTTCTGAATCTGGGCTGTCAAGAGTCTCAATATCAAGAATGTTATCTGTTCTAGAAAAAAAAGAAATTGTTCATAAAAAACAATCAGGTATGACTAATGAAATATTCTTAAGTAATGATCTGAAAGAAATATTTTGTGATTTAGATATTGATAAAAAGAATTGAATTATTGACATTCTAAATTAAAATGACATAATTTTAAAATAAACTGAAAGAATGAACTGAAAAAAATCACAAAATATATAAATTAACTATAGTTAATGTTTTTCTATGTTAACACCTCAAGAGATTGAAGTATGGTATATATTGCCTGCCATAAGACGGGAACTTGCTTTAAAACTTAAAGCTACAGATATGAATCAAAAACAAATTGCAGAAATTATGGATATTACTCCTGCTGCAATTTCTCAATATATCCATAATAAAAGAGCTCATAAATTATGTGTGAATATTAACAAAGAAATAATCTCTAATGCAACAAAGGACATAATTAAAAATCCTAATAATTATGCTAAAATAATACAAGACATACTTAAAAAAATTGCAAATAAAACAACTATTTGTAAAGTTCATAAGAGTGTTGAAAAAGTCACACATTGTTGTGGTTTATGTGAAAAATAAGTAGGAATGAATAAAAATGAATAAAATAATATATTTAGATAATGCGGCAACAACAAAACCATTAGATGAAGTTATTGATATTATGCAAGAAACTCAAAAAACATCTTATGGTAATGCATCAAGTTTACACGAATTAGGCATACAAGCAGAAATATTGTTAGAGAATTCAAAAAAAATGATTGCTTCTGCAATAAACGCAAATGAAAATGAAATAATTTTCACAAGTGGTGGAACTGAATCAAATAATCTTGCAATACTTGGTGCAATAAAGAATAAAAAAGGAAGAATTATAACAACTAAAGTAGAACATCCAAGTATTCTTGATCTGTTTAAAAGTTTAGAAAAAGAGTACGATGTTGTTTTTATTGATGTTGATCAGGAAGGAATAATTAATCTTAAACAACTAGAAGATAATATCACAAACGATACATTAATTGTATCAGTATTGCATGCAAATAATGAAATAGGAACTATTCAAAATATTAAAGAAATATCAGAAGTCATAAAAAATAAAAATCCAAATACAATACTCCATGTTGATGCATGTCAATCATTTACAAAAATAGATATTGATATTAAAGATATGAATATTGATCTTCTTACTTTAAATGGACATAAGATTCATGGGCCTAAGGGTATTGGAGCATTATACGTAAGAAAAGGCATTAAATTACTTCCAATTATGCTGGGTGGACATCAAGAAGAAAATTTAAGACCTGGAACAGAAAATATTCCTGCAATCATAGGATTTGCTAAGGCTGTTGAAATTGCAATGACTGAAAAAGAAAAGATAATGGCACACATTAGAAAATTGCAGAAAAAATTAATAGATGAATGTTTAAAAATATCTGATACAAAATTAAATGGTCCTACAGATTATAATAAAAAAATCTGTAACGTTGCAAATATAACATTCAAATTTATTGAAGGTGAAGCATTATTAATGTTATTGAATGAAAAGGGAATTTGTGTTTCTACAGGGTCAGCTTGTTCTTCTAAAGATTTAAAAGCAAGTCATGTTATTCTTGCTTTGGGAAAACCAATTCTTGAAGCACATGGAACAATCAGATTTTCATTAAGTAAGTTTACAACAGAAGAAGATATTATGTACACTATTGAAAAACTCAAAGAAGCTGTTAATATATTAAGAAAAATAAGTCATCTGAAGAGGATTGAATAAAATGGCATTGAGATATTCTGAAAAAGTAATGGATCATTTTTTGCATCCTAGAAACATAGGAGAAATTGAAAATCCTGATGTTGAAGTTGTAGAAGGTAATGTTTCTTGTGGTGATCAAATACAATTACAAATAAAAGTAAATCCTGAATCAAAAAAAATAGAAGACATAAAATTTAAATCATTTGGTTGTGCTTCCAATATAGCAACTGCATCAGCAGTTACAGAACTTGCTAAAAATAAAACAATTGATGAAGCGGATAAAATAACTTGGAAAGAAGTGGCAGATAATTTAGGGGGTCTTCCAACAATTAAAATTCATTGTTCTGTTTTAGCTGTTGAAACATTAAAAAAAGCAATCAAAGAATACCAAAAAGGTGAAAAATGAAAAAAACAGTTTTTGAAATTGAGACTCTTCCTGAAAAATTATTAAAAAAAGAATTAAAATTTAAAGATATAAATTTTGTTAATGGGACTTTAAATGCAAAAAATGCAAAAAAGTATTCTGAAACAGAAATAATTATTTGCAGAATTGAGAGTAAAATTGATAAGATTGTTCTAGATAAGATGAAAAACCTGAAACTCATTCAACTTATGAGTACGGGTTTTAACAATATTGATATTGAAGAATGTAAAAAAAGAAATATTAAAGTTTGTAATATTCCCGCTTATTCAAGTGAAGGAGTTGCAGAACATTCATTAGCTTTGTTATTTGCTTTAAGTCGAAAAATAATTAAGTGTAATAAAGCACTTAAAAACTGTAAAGTTAATATGCCTGAGTTAATCGGTTTTGAACTTAGGAATAAAACTATTGGAATTCTTGGAACTGGAAGAATAGGATTACATATGGCAAAACTTTCTAAGGGCATTGGAATGAAAGTTTTAGCATATGATATTTATAAAAATAAAACTGAAGCAAAAAACATAGGTTTTCAATATGTAGGATTAGATAAATTATATTCTAAAAGCAATATAATAAGCCTTCATCTTCCACTAAATAATAAAACAAAACATCTTATTAATAGGCAATCTATTAAAAAACTCAAAGATAATGTTGTTCTAATAAATACTGCAAGAGGAGAACTTGTTGAAACAACCGCTTTGCTTAACGCACTTGATTCAGGAAAAATAATGTGTGCAGGTCTCGATGTTTTAGAAGATGACCATAATATGTGCAAAAATAAAAAGTTTGAAACAAAAAAAGTAATAATGCATTCAAAAGTTATAGCTACTCCTCATACAGCATTTAACACTGAAGAATCAGTAAAAGTTCTTTTGAAAGAAACAGCAGAAAACATAAAAAGAGCGGGAAAAAATAAAGAATTAAAATATCTCTTAACTTAAAAGTTCATTCTTTTGGCTTCTGAATTTGTTAAAAGTTTTTGTACTTTTGTGTACTACTTCTCAAATGATAACTCTACACTTTGTGTGAAAACATCATCTGCACGCAACATTGAAAATGTTGGTGCTTCAAGCAAAGCTTTACGGCTCGCATCTGACCCGTTACCACCATATACGAAAAACAAAGTTTTTGGACATACTGAAAATTTTTAATTTTTATTATTTCCTTTTCAAGTCGAAAACGCGGACAATAGTAGCACAGACAAACACAAAAATGCTGAGAGTTTCATAATAACCTTACTTAGAAAAAAGTTACTTGAAAAATCTATCCTTAAAATTATTACGCATTAAAAGAACGATTCTAGATTCTATTTGCTCATCCTCAATATGATATGAAGTTAAATATTTACAAAGTTTTTCAGAGAATTCTTTGATTTCTTCATGAAATGGCATCATATCCACAGTTAATCTCTGACGAGACATTCCTATATGCATATAAGCTTTAACTTCAAGAAAATCTGCTTGCGAATCCTCAATAAGTTTAGCATAATCTTTTAGAAATTCATCTTTCATTGTTAAACCTTTAATTAAAGTCATTCGTATTACTGTTCTACAAGATAATTCTTTAAGCAAGGACAAAGACTGATTAAATCTATTCCAAGTATCGGATCTGTAAGATCTTGTAATCTTTTGTAAGAGTTCTTCATTAGGTGCATTCATAGAAATATACAATTGATTAGGAAGTAATTTTTTTTCTTTCATTTCTATTAACATCTTAGGATTGTTACCATTAGAAACAACAAAAATGGTTCTGGCTTTTTTAACATGTTTTAAGTAATCAACAAGTTCAGGAAGATATGGATAAAGAGTTGGTTCTCCACTTAAAGAAATAGCATAATGATCGGGATCTTTTGAGTCTATTAGTTTTTCTTTATCTGCTAAATCATTTCCACCGAATCCAGATAATAATTTTTTCCTTTTTTCTATTAGTTTATCAACAAAATCAATTGGGTGTTGCCATTTTATTTTTTCAAGTGAAGAAAAGTTCATATATTCTATTGGTCTCCAACAAAAAATACAATTATTATCACACCACATACTAATTGGTGTAAATTGCATACATTTATGACAGTGAGCATCGTAGAATTTCTTTTTATAGCACTCCCCTTTGTTCAGGATGCTTTTTTTATTCCATTCACATACTTGAACAGCAGAATGGTCAACAATACCATAACTCTTCTTTTCAAGTTCTTTTATTTGTTTATCTGATAGATACTTCATTTTAATATCTTGAAAACAGAATTCTTTTTTAAATTTAGTGCTAAGCAGGAATATTAAACAATTATTTAATTAAACAGATTAATAATAGAAAAAAGTATTTAAGGTAGAATAAAATCCAATTAATAGGAATTATAAAGCGGAAATATTAGCATTTATAGAGGATTTAGAATTTATTGTAAGTGAAGCACAATCTTCAACAAGAAAAGATAGAAAAACAGCAATTCAATCACTAAAATACAGATTTATTCCCGCACTTAACGGAATTGCAAGAGAAGAAGATGAAAAATTTGAAATACTGGATGAAGAACATTATTTTACAAGATTTGCATACGAATATAAAAATTTAATTTCTAAATGCGAATACAAACAAGCAGAAAAATTAGCTCAAAATTACAAAAGAATTGTATTCTGTTCTTTTCATGAACTTCAAAACAATGAAATATAAATATATTTTTAACTCTGTGATTTATCAAAAAACAAATAAAATTAATCAAGAAGCAGTTTTATTTGTATATCTCCAAAATGTTGTTTTTGGCATAAGTCAAGTGCTCTTTGATTCTCTAAGTGAAGAAGGGGTAAAAATGTAAAAACCTTATCTTCTCTTGAATCTCCAGGAACTAAATCATTAAACATTACTATGGGATTTGCTTGAAAATAAGTTGTTGCTTGTGAAAGAATTTCTTTCATTCTTGTTTGAATATCTTTTTCTGCTTTTCTTGGTACTAAAACTTTAGTTCTTTCTTCTTTTGCATAATGATTTCTTTTCTTCTCAAGTTTTAATGCCTTTTCAAGTGCATCAACTAAGTCATAGACCGATATTTTTCTAACTCTTGGTTGTGGAGTTCTTGGTCTTAAAGCATTTTTTTCATGACTATAATCCTGTGATTCTAATTGAAAGTCTTCTAATAAATCTATTGGTTCTTCACTATTCATTAAATTATCCAAAGCCACAATTTCAGTATCTAGCAATCGTTTAGATTTTATTTTTAAAAGTAACGCTGATGCAAGAATTACTTTTCCAGATATTCTGAAATTCATCTCTTTTAACTTTTTGAGTTTTTGTAAGAATTTTTTTGATAATATTGAAACATTAATATCCCAAGGATTCATATTTTCTTGATCTATTAATTCATATATCATAGTTTGCCAAGTAATTTCATCTTCTTTCATTAACATATCAAAGATTCTATTTCCAGGGGTTTCAACTTCTGTAGACATTTTCTTTCAGTATTTCTTTGTTTAAATTGGTTCAAATAATTTAAACTTTACAATTTTATTTTTGTTTTAATTAAAAATGTTTCTTTATTATTTAGCACAACTTATTGAGCGAATTAGTATACTGATATATTTTTTCGCTACTTGATATAGCAATGAGTGCTACCCATTTTTAAAGTTTGTGATATTTCAGGTGTGTTTAAAACGAGTAAAAAAGCACATCTTCTATCAAGAATCGATTCTTTCGTCGAGCACATTATTTCTAAGATGAGTAATAAAACTAATAAGAAACTTATTCAGTTTAAACCATTCTAGCCAAAAAGTATATAAATAAGTTAACTAATTAATATTAGTAAACTAAATAAACTAAGTTATTTTGATAAGTTTACTTAGCGAACTAAGTTCATGTAAAATGGTAAACATAAATATCTCAATACCTGAGACAATCCATAAGCAAGTTAAAATTAAATGTGCATTAGATAACTCAACATTGAAAAATTATATAATATCTGCACTTAACGATGCTGTAGATTTAAAAAAATGACATCATTCACAATATAAGAGATGTCGTACAAAAAAGCTTACACTCACAAACTAAAGTTACAGTATTAGCTTTTTTGAGAATAAATTTAAAAGTTGTAAAAAATTGGTAAACATAAATATAGAGATACCTGAGGACTTGCATAGAAAGATTAAGATATTCTGTGCTATGCAAGAAATAACTTTGAAAGAATTTATAATTTCTACTCTTGAAACGATTGTAAAAAAAGATAGTAAAATTATATTTAAATTAGAAAAAGAATATGGAAGAAAAAAATAGGAAAAGAAAAGAGAAAACCAAATTAGAAGAAATACTAAGAAAAACAGTATTTGGTTTATGTTTTTTATTATTTGCTTATTTGATAATTACGGCAGGACCTGGCCATTTTTCTTTGAATCACATTACAGGATTTGTTAGTTTTGATTCTAATCCTTCAATTGTTGGAGGAACCATGCGAACAGGTAATGACCTAGAGTGTAATTGGTCAAACTCGGCAGACACAACATCCATAACTGTTTCATGGTATAAAAATGGGGTTTTCTTCAGTAGTATAACTGGAACTCAAAGTCTAACAAACCCTCAAGAACTTGATAGTTCTAATACTGCTAAAGATGAACTCTGGACTTGTAATGTCACTTTATTTAATGCAACAAATAATGTTTCTAATATAACTTCTGTAACAATTGCTAATACTGCGCCAGATATGCCTGTAATATATTATAATGCGGTAAACATTGAAACTAATATGACTTTAATTGAAGATGTTACTTATGAAATAGATATAACTTCAACTGACGCAGATAATGACATTTTAGTTTATTCAATTGATACCCATTTACCATCTTTATGCGAATTACAATTAGGAGCAACAAATTCTGGTGAAACTGATTGTACTCCAAGTCATTCCAATATTTTAAATGGTTCTGGACCATCAGAAGAAATAACAAATATGAACATAACATTTAATGTAAGAGAAGATGGTGCATCTTATGGAAGTGAGCAATTTATGACGGTTGAATTTACCATAATACCTGTAAATGATGCACCAAAAATAAATACTTTATCTGATGCAACCATAACTGTTGCAGATACAACTTCATGGGTTGTTAGTGTTAGTGATGAAGAAAGTGATTCTTTTCTTCTTAATGTTACTGCAGTAGAAACAGATTGCAGTGAATGTGGTGAACTTGAATATATTGCTGTAACTCAATCTTCACCTTATACGATTTATTTTGATTATCCAACGGGAAGTCCTGATGATCAAGATTATGGTAATTACACTATAACGTTAAATGTGTTTGATTATACTAATTCCGTGATAAATATGAGTCTTAATGATACTGAATCTTTTAAGTTAACAATAAATTCAATAAATCATGCACCGGTTCTTTCAGAAATTATTACACCTAATGCTGTTCAAGGTGATGAATTTATTCTAACTATTAATGCAACTGATGAAGATGCGTCAAATGAAGAAATTACAGAATCATTAGGTTTTAGTACAAATTTGTCTTTACTTTACAATTTTACTGCAGCAATAAATTATTCTGTTGGTGGAACAATGTATTGGTTTGCTAATTTAACTCCAATTGATGGTGTATTAACAAATGATCACATAGCTAATAATAAAATAACAATAAGTGTACATGATAATTTGGGTGAAGAAGATAATCAACAAATAGTTACAGATTTTAATAATACTAATGATCCTCCAATAATTTATGAAATTAGTAATTATTCTTCTAATAGTTTGCCAAGTATTAATTTTAATATGTCTAATATTACTGCATACATTGGTGCACAATTTTACTATAAATTTAATGCAACCGATCCAGATTTAATAACTTATGAGGATGAGATAATAAGCTATAGTATGAATGATACAAATGTTCTCATGAATATTAATTCATCTGGAGTGTTTTCCTTTTTCTCTAGTTCAAATTTGGATATTGGAACATATTACATTAATGTAACTGTCACAGATAGTGGATTAAACAATACAATACAAGCAATACCTTTTAATTATTCTAGACAACTCACATTATATGTTTTTGAAAATAATTATCCAACTTTTAATGAATCCAATATTAGTAATCAACATTGTAATGAAGATAATGTTTGTGAACTTAAAATAAATGCCTCGGATGCCGATGTTGTAGATACCTTAGTTTATTCAATACCAGTTTCGGAAGTAATTGATTATGGAAGTTCAAGTTTAAATATCTTGATAAATTCAAGCACGGGTCAAATAAATTTTACTCCAACACAATCAGAAGTTGGTAATTACACTATTACAATTAGAGTAACAGATAGCAAGGGCGCATATAATGAAACAGATTATAATTTATCAATTCAAAATACAAATGATGCGCCAAGCATACTTCCTGCAGAAATAAATTTTCCTGGAAAACTTGTTGAAAATAAACCCTACTATTATTATGGCATGGTTGGTGTTGATGAAGATTTATCCGCTCAGAATTATTTAGAGACTCTTACTTTTTCATACAATTTAACACCTGCAACTACAGGACTTTTTAATATAATAAAAACTAGTGCAAATACTACCGAAATATTTATAGATACATCTGTAGAAGATTGTGAAGATATAACATATGATTTGACAATAAGAGTTACAGATGCGTTAGGTAGTTTTAATGAAACAACCACAACTTTTTATATATATCCAAAAGGTTTACCTCCTGTAATAACTAAAACATATCCTGATGAACTTGATGGTTTAATTAGTTATTCATGGCACAATACTGAGTCTCCACATTCAGGAGGAATAACTAATTTAAGTGCATATGCTAACAGCACAATAATCTTTAATCATTCAACTTATGATCCTGATGGAGACAATTTATCATATTATTGGAAAATTAATAATGTTCTTTTAGAAGAAACTGATTCAAGATTGCTAGATGAAAATAATCACACTTTAAACATGAGTTTTAATTATTTTGCATCAGGAACTTATAGGCTGTTTTTACAAGTTAATGATACCCGATATAATCAGGCAAATTGGACTTGGAATCTTACCGTAATGGAATTAAATAGTGCACCCGTTTTATTAAATGATCTTAGAAATTTCACAGAAGATAAATCAACGGATGCAATAACTATTGAAAATTATTTTACACTTGTTGGTGTAACTCAATATTTTTATGATATTGATTTTGATACATATCCTGCAGGAAATCCAAATCAACTAATAGATTATGATCAGGGAGAAGTGACTGGATTTAATTATACTTATACTGATGGATGTGATAATATTGCCGCATTAACTATAACTGATGATAGTTTAAGTATTCACGGACTTGCAAAAGGTCTTTGTTCAGTGAATTTTACTGCAACAGATTCAGAAGGATTAAATATTACAAGTAATGAAGTTTTTATAAATATAACTCAAAAATATGAAGATCCTTCAACAGTAGTTGTTCCTTCCAGTGGTGGTTCAGGTTCAAGTTCCTCAACATCAGTACCGATAATTACGCCCACACCAGAAGATATTCCTATTGCATTAGATATAATAACTGCAAGAAGTGCTGTTATGTATAAAAATCAAACTTTGATCATTCCTATAGAATTAAGAAATAATTGGACAACAGCATTAGAGGGTATAGCCATATCTGTTCATACGACTGAAGACAATGTTACATATCAGTTATCACAGAATTACTTTGAGAGCATACCTGTTGGAAAAATAGAAAAGCTTAATTTAACACTGAGTAACTATCGTGACCCGGGAAATTATGAAATAGAAATCTGGGCAAATGTTTC
>CAYWRI010000029.1:0-6556 GCA_964461035.1 uncultured Methanosarcinales archaeon
TCTATAATTTGTTTTACTACAGCAGGCATCATTCTTCCTGGCATTGCAGGATTTTGAAGACCAATAGTTACTCCTTCTTTTAATTGATCAGCTTTATCACCGAAAGCGGTTTTTGGTATTTCTTGAACAAGTTGTGGATTAGGATGTCCGTATGCATCTTCAGGTTTTAAGTCTACTTTTTTTGTTTCACCTTTTTTCATACCAATAACTGCATCGTCAAATCCTTTTACAACCATATGAGTACCAGCTATGAAGTCTAAGGGTTGATCTTTACTTTGATCAAATATTTCTCCATTTTCGAATTTACCCACATAATTTACTTGTACAAAATCTCCTTGTTTTACAATTTCATCACTCATTTTGTAACCTCCATTTTATTTCCAAAATTATAGTTTATATATAAATCTTCTGGTCTATAAGTTCTGTTATTACTAATAAAATATTGCATTGAAGTAAAATAAAGTAGAATGTATTATTTGACCAAAGTCTAAAATATCATCTTTCCACAAATTTAGTTGTTAATAGAATTGATTTAGGGGATATTGTATTCCCATCCAGGTTTCCATGATTTTGTTTTTCTCCAATCTTCTTCAATAGCTTGTTCCCAAGTTTTATCTTTTAAAAGAACATCTAATGCGAGTTGTGGAGCTTGATGTGCAATAATCGCAATATGACAATTATCATATTCTCTTTTTAGAAATTCAATAAAATCTTTTATTCTATTTTCAACTTCTTTGTAACTTTCACCATTAGGAAACTTTCTGTTAATATATTCTTTCAGTTTGTTTTTAAATTCTTCTGCAGATTTTTGAGTAAGGTCTCCATAATTACATTCTCTTAATCTTTTGTCCTGAATTATTTTGTATTTATTCTTAAATCCTAGATTTGCAGAATCAACAGCCCTTCTTAAATCAGAACAAAATATTACATCAAATATTTTATCATTAACTTTGTTTACTAATTCTTTGGCTTGTTCTATACCTAATTCAGATAATTCTCCTGGAGCCCATCCTGTTGCTAAATCTTTTTCATTATCTATTGTTGTACCATGAACAAAATAAGTTATTTTAACGGTCATTTTATTTATTGTTAAATTTATGATTATATAAAATTTTTCTTTTTCAAAGAAGTTCCCAATATCCATCAAACTCAAAAACTTTTTAAGATAGATATTTCAAAAGATTGAAATGGTTGAAATTCCTTACAAAATATCGGGTAATTTAAGTAATAAAAAGAGATCTAATATTGTTCTCTCTCTTCTAAAACTCGAAAGAGAGATAGGTAGAGATTATTTTATTAATTTTGTAGCACTATTAAAATCTTATAAAATTTTGGGTAAATTTATTCATGGTTCAATTAAAGAAATATATTCTGATAGAAACACATTTTATTTTAAGAATTTTTTCTCGGAAAATGCTCTTTACAAACTAGTAAAACAAGATATTGAATGGGCTTATAAATTAAACAAAGATATAAAAGTTACCATACTTAGAAATGGATTAATAGTTTATGATAATTATAAACCTGATAATTTCAATGTTTTATTAATGACAATACATTCTGGAACTTGGATGCCTAAAAATATTGAAAAAAAGCAATGTCTTGATTCTAAAAAAAGATTTAAGGAAGAAGATGTAGATACACATAAATTATATGCACCTCTTGTCTTAGAAAAAGCAGGTATTTGGATTGATAATAAATTTTCAAGATTTGCATGTGATTTTAATAGGTCATCTGAAACAGCAATATATGAAAACCATTCTGAAAAATGGGTGAAAGAAATTTGGAAAGAAAAATTAAAATCTTCTGAAAGAAAATTCTTAATGAAGTCAAGATCAGAATTTTATTTTCTACTAGGACAATTGATTAATACTTATAGATTTAATATAATATTTGATGCGCATTCTATGCGAGATTCAAAAATAAGACCTAATATAAGTTTTGGAACAAAATATATTCCTTCATTTTACATGCCCATAGTAAGAAGTATGCAAAATAATCTTGTAAAAATGGGATATTCTCCAGTTAGATTAAATGTTCCTTATTCAGGCGGTTATATTTTAAAATGGCTTAATAAAAGATTTCCAGATATATTTACTTTTTCTATGGAAATTAACAAAAAACTTTACATGACTAAAAACAGAGAGAAACCTATTGATCAAAAACTTTTATCTCTTTCATCAAACCTTGTAAAAATATTTGACATAGAATAATATTAAATTTGTTTTTTCTTAAAAGTCTTACCTTCTTCGACTATGAATGCATGAAATTCTTTATACAAATTTGCATCTTTAGGTATGGAAGATTCTATTAATTTTTGAATTTTATCATAGGAAAAATTTTTATTTATAATCTTACTTCGCAATAGCAATCTTTCAGTATAAGCATCCACTACAAAAACAGGTTTATTATATGCATACAATAATATTGAATCTGCGGTCTCTAGGCCTATTCCCCATAAATTTAGTAGTTCTTCTCTTTCAGGTTTTTTATTTTTTAATTTATTGAAAAACTCAGAAAATAATTTCAGCTTTTTGTATTTTTGGTTGAAATATCCTGCAGGTCTTATACAATTTTTTATTGTTTTTTCAGAATTATTAAGTATCAAATTAGGAGTTATATTTTGTGCATTTTCAAAAATAACTCTATTCTTTTTTTCTTTTTTTTCATTTACAAAAGACTTCTTAAATTGTTTTAATAATAAAATTTCTTCATCTTTCAAAACTCTTAATAATTTTAGTTGTTGAATTGCTCTAACAACATTAGGACACCATTGAGTATTTTGAGTTAGTATTGCTCCAACAGAAATTTCAAATTGATTCTCAGATATTTTTTTTTCAGATTGACAATATTCACAACTTAATGTTTGATTATTAATTAAAGGCCACCAGCCTTGTTTTCCATATTTATCCTTTAATTTATCATATATTTCTAGGATTTTATTAATTTCCATTTTAGTATTATTGAACTAAAAATAAAAAAACTTTATAAAAGTCCTCTTTTGGAATATTAATAGTGAAAAAATGAATTTAGTCAACACTGAAAAAAAACAAAGTAGTTCAAGACCTCTTAAACGAGCTAAGACAGGACTTGAAACAGAAATGCACGTTATAAATTCTAAAGGGAAAATATCCTACAAAGGTTTAGAACTTATAGACGCTGTAAAGAAACAATTTCCTGAAGTGGAAATTGTAAAAGAATGTGGACAAAATATGATTGAATTTGGAACATATCCAGACATAAATGCTTACAATCCTGCTCTGGAAATTCTTGAATCAATAGAGAAGACAATTAAAGTAGCTAAAAAATTAAACTTACGAATTTATCCTTTTGCAACATATCCTGGAAAAATTGAAGAAAAATTGACTTCGTCTGATGGACTTTACAAGATACAAGAAAAAATATTTGGTAAGGAAAAATTTTCTTATGCTGTTAAAGCGGTTGGGTTTCATAATCATTATACTATGCCTAAAGGGGTTTTTGATTTTGAGAAAAAAGATCTTAAATTATTAGTTAATAGTAAATTAAAAAGAAGTCTTCTTCACTCTTATAATTTTTTAATCGCAATTGATCCAATTCTTACTTTATTCACACAATCTTCACCATTTTTTGAAAACACTCTTCTTGCAAAAGATTCAAGAATGCTAATTTATAGAGGCGGGAAAAAACTAGCTTATCCTGGACTTTACAGCAACACTCAACAATTAGGTGGTCTTCCACCATACAAACAAACAGCCACAGACTTAATAAGAAGTCTTAGCCGAAGACAATTACGATGGAAAAAACTTGTCAAAAATGTTAGTCCTGAATTTGACTTTGATAAAAAATATCCTAATAAACTTATCATATCCTGGAATCCTGTTAAAGTAAATAGACATGGAACACTAGAACAACGAGGTATGGATATGAATTACATAAGTATTGTCTTGGCGTGTTCAGCTTTAATAAAATTTGCATTAAGAAAAATTCAACGAGATTTTATAGAAGTTCTTCCTGCAGATGTTGGAATAAAAAATCCTTTTAAAATTAACAACGGAATAATGTTTATTCCACCTCACACGCATGTTCGAGTAAAACTTCAAAAAGCGTCAGCATATGAAGGTTTTGAAAATGATGAATTATATTCTTATACAAAATCATTTATGAAATTCATAAAACCTTTGATGCCTGATTTTTACAAACCTTTAATCAAAAAGATTGATTTAATGATTAAAAAAAGAAAATCTACTTCAGATGAAATAATCGCATATGCTATTAGAAATGAATTATTAAGCAAATACGAAACAATAACTGATAAAGGTGCAAGTAAAATTGCATTACATTTTTCTAAAAAATTTGAAAAAGACTTAGAAAAAACTAAAAAGATAGTTATGAATATAATGAGTGCACACCAAGTTATAAAAAACAATTTAGCTTTAAAATAAAGAATTTCTCATCAAAATACTTCTTGCACTCATTTAAAAAAGTCTATTTTAGAATCTAACTAAATACCATTTTTAGTAATTAATTGATTTTCAAACAATAATAAAACAAAGATTTAAATTACAATAAAAGCATTTAATATTAATAATATTAATGATATCAGAAAGATATTAATAATGAATGAATATTACTTTCTAGTAAGAACAAAATTAGAATTGTTCGAATTTAAGAAAGATAAAGGTGAAAGAAATGATAAATGATATATTGGAAAGAATGATGAATGAAGTTCATAATATTGATAATGAAATAGCATCAGGTTCAATTGATACGAATCTTATCGCTAAAGGATTAAAAAAAAGTGGCCCTTATGTTCTTATGGGAACCCTGATATTCGGAGGCTGTGCTAGTAATTCAATTAATAAAAATAGCACAAAAAAATCAGAGAAAAATGCAATAGAACTCAAAGATGAAGTGAAAGATTCTAGACCTATTAAAAACCCAGCTATTAGATATTATAGTAACGGAAGTATTTTCAAAACTGAGGGTGTCAGTTATTTAGAATTTGAAGAAAATGATAAATCTTATGAATTTACAAATTACTATGATGGTGAGGATGATTCTTACATGGATGAAGATCCGAATAGAGTATCAGTTTTCAGAAATGGAAACAGATTTATTCATCTAACTACCGAAGACAAAGCTACTTCAATGTTGGGCGATTTATATGTAGAAAAAACTAATGAAATTGTTAAGAAGTATGTTGATATGTTCAAAGATTTAGTGGATGGAAATATCGCAGGAAGTATTTCACTTGAAGAGTTTTCAAGTGGAGGTTATTCAATAGATGCTAAAACTGAAGATGGATTTAGATTTAGTTTATTTGGTGATAATGGTCAAAGTGGCGACGGAAAACCAGCTACAAGATTTACAGTTTTTGAGCTAGTAAATGATGACACATATCGAAATACAGAGACAATACCTTTAGACATCGTATCAAGTGATTTATCCTGGTCAAATCAAAGTGATGTTGAATGCTTAATACTTTACACAATAGATAACTATAAACCCTAAAAAAACAAATATACAAATGTTAGAATAATCAAATACAAAAAAGAACAGATTTTGACCATAATATAAAAACTTTGATGGGTAAGACTAATGATTATTTTTTTATTTAATTTTATTTTTTATTTGCCAGAAAGTTGCGAATATTTTAAGTTTAAACTTAAAGATGAACTTCAACTTCAATTTTGCTATTTAATTATTTAAAAAAGTCTATTTTAGAATCTAAATAGATTCCTTTATGAAGTTCAACAGGTCTCCAAGTATCCTCGACTATTTCAGAATCAAGCCATCCTGCCAATTCTTTCACATTACCTATTGTTGCAGAAAGACACAGTAGTTGAATATCTTTAATTAATTGTCTTAAAAGAGTTATCACAACTTCAAGAGTGGGTCCTCTTCCCACATCATTAAGCAAATGAACTTCATCTATAACAACCGACTTTACATCATTTATCCAATCCACTTTATGTCTTAATAATGAATCAAGTTTTTCAGATGTTGTTATAATTAAATCATAATCTCTAAGATATGCATCTGATTTGTCCAAATCTCCAGAACTAACGCCCACTTTAAAATCATGTATTTCATACAATTTTTTGAAATCAGAATATTTTTCTGAAGCTAAAGCTTTTAGTGGAACAACATAAATTGTTTTTCCTTTTTTGTTCAATACAGTATTAAGAAAAAGCATTTCTGCAATCAATGTTTTGCCTGATGCAGTAGGTGTGCAAACTAAAATATTTTTATTATTAAACAATCCAGATTCTATTGATTTAACTTGCCCCGGTCTGAATTCTACTATTCTTTTTTCTATGTGTGAATAAACATTTTCAGGAATTATTTTTTTTAGCTTTTCTATTTTCATAACTATCTCCAATCATAGACTAATAAATAAAAAATTGAATTAAACAGGCCGGACGGGATTCGAACCCGCAATCTACAGCTTAGGAGGCTGTCGCCTTATTTACCCAAATTATTAATTTTCCAGGTTGGGCCACCGGCCTATTACAATTAAGAAGAAATTAATGTTTTAAAAACTTAGTTGTTATATGATTGCAAGCATAAATAA
>CAYWRI010000029.1:6656-12816 GCA_964461035.1 uncultured Methanosarcinales archaeon
AATTGAGAAACAAATATATTTTTAAATGGCTATATCTATTTCTAGGTTATTGTTAATGTTTTATTACAAAATCTTTAAGGTGAGAAATAATTAAGATGAAATCAGTTTACGTCATTATGGTTTGTTTGGTTGTAGTTCTGAGTTTTTTATCTGTTTTCTTTTCAAATCATACTGATGAGTTTACTTCTAATAATTTGTTTACTGGTTTTACTATTTTTTATGGTGGTATAATGAATTTTGATTATGATGCAGATTTACTTGTTGAAGGAGATTTAAACTCTTGTTTTGTTTATGAGTATAATGTTGATTCTCCTAATTTTGGATGTCCTATTAATACTACGGCCTTATTAAAAGTTGGTAATGAATTTTCTTCTGATTATGGAAGTCATGCATCTTATTATTGGATTGATCCTTTTTTTAACAAAGTTTTATGTTGTGTTGGCCTAATAGGTTTTGGCGGTGTTGGTTTTGAACATGGAGTTCTTGATATTCAGGAAAACTTAGGAAGCACTGGCGGTGGTCATGTTTTTACTTATGATTCAATCGAACCAACACCTGGCTATCAAGTAGAACTAGGCAACCCAATAACTTTTTCTGAGGAATGTCCAACAGGATATGAATGCGCACTAAAAGTTTCAACATTAAACAACGGAACCGATTTATTCAACAACACGCACATCTGGATTTGTTCTGACGAGTTCACTGAAAACTACTTAAGCATCTGCTACCAACCTATTCCCACTAGCTTTGATTGTGATCAAGATGCAAATGCTCCTGATGAATTAGGTATTGAGTGTAATGATATAGGTATTGGAGACGGAATCTATACGCCTTATGATTTAAGATTGTTTTGTAGTTATGGCCCTTATACTGATTCTCCTACAGGTTTTGGCGCTTATGATCCAGGTCATTGTTGTCCTACGGGATGGTATTGGTGGGAAAACATATTAATTCCTGGTGGAGGTCAATGCAGACCAAATTATGAATGTGGTTTTAATTCTACTGCAGATTGTAATTTACCTCAAGATAATACTATTAATCCTGACACACATAGACCTTGGGGTTATTTTGAGATTGCTTATTTTACTAATCCTGGTTGTATTAAGTGGAATGATGTTTTGATTGAAGATGAATGGTTTAGTAGGAGTTGTTGTTTTAATAAGACTCAGAATTTTGCGACGGGTAATTATTTGTGTTTAATTAATTCAACAAGCTAATTGTCACTTTTAAGTGATTATAAACCGAAAACTTTATATATTATTAAGTTTATTCTAATTAGGTATTAAAGCATTAAGTTATTATACTAATTAATCTTAGGTTTTAGGAGGCTTAAAAAAATGAAAAAGTCAATATTGTTCATGATTGCGTTTTTGGTTTTAGTATCTAGCACTCTAGCATTACCCGATTTAACAATTACTGAAGAATACTATTATTCTCCAGGTGTTTTGGCTCCTGATGTAAATGATTCTGTTGGTTATAGCATTGTTGTTACTAATGTTGGTGATTCTGTTTTTGAAGGTTCATTCACTGTTGCTAGTTTTCTTGATAATGCATTTTTAAGGTCTGAGACTTTTAGTGAAACCACTATTCTGGCACCTGGCGATAGCTTGGTTGATAGACAGTATGCTTATACTAATTTTGAAGAACTAGGACAACATGAGATTAATATTGTTGTTGATTATTATAATGATGTCGAAGAATTTAATGAAGATAATAATGATATTAGCATTTTTGTTAATGTTATTGAAGAATCAACTTTGATTGGAGATTCTTTTATTTGTTTAGATGAGTCTGGTGATGAATTTGTTAATGGTTTTGTTAGACTTGAGAATAATAATGTCCCTTTTCGTATTGATAATGATCGTTGTTTAAACAATAACATGATATTAGAATTTTTTTGTGCTTCAAATGGTTCTTCTAGTCCTAATTCTAATGTTATTTTATGTGAAAATGGCTGTTCAGATGGTGTTTGTGTTATTTTGACTAATGAAGCGCCTGTTTTATCATTTGAAGATGTTATAATTGATGAGTCTGATAATTCTTTAATAATAATCAACCTGGAAGATTATATTAATGATTCGAATACTAATTTTGATGATTTAAACATTTCTGTAGATTGGCTTTTCAATGAATTAAATGTTCCTACTGAATATAATCAAGAAAATCAAGAGCTAATAATTAATATGTATCCTGAGTTTTCTCTAGATTATCATACACCTCATTTAGTTATTTTTAATGTTGAAGTAAGTGATAATGTTAATAGTGTGGTTCAAGAAGTCAATATATCTTATGAAACAAACTACAAAGCTTTGAGAGGTAATATGATTAATTTGTATTCTGAAGAGATTGTTTCCGATAATAATTTTATGGGCGAATATAATAATGTTGGTGAGATTTTAGTTAATGAGGTTTTATCTAGTTTTATTGGTTTTTATCCTGTTGATGAGAATCCTATTATTCAAATCGAAAATCCTGATTATTATACTAGTCGAAGAAATTTATATCAAGCTCTAGGCGAAGATGATGTTGTTTTGGATTTAACTTTTGTTCCTAATCAAACTGGGGGTAATGAAGATGTTATTGAGCAGGGGTTCACTACTAGTTTTGGGTTTGTGAGATTTAGATGGGTTGATGTGCCCAATTTAGTTATTTGTCCTTTTGATTCTTCGAATTATCAACAGGTTACTCCAGGTGCTGTTCAAAATGCTCAGACCATTATGAATGATTATTTGTTTGATTCTACTAATGGGTTAATGGATCCTGAAGATAATCTTATTATTGCTGAAACTTGGGGGGAGTGTTTAAGTTATGCTGTTGAAGGCACATTAATGGTTGGATGGAATCATCAGGTTCCTGGCAGTGGTAATAATGGTTATCAAGCTGGTGCTGATGGTATAATTTATTATTCTGGTGCTACTATGAGAAGTTCAAGTGCACATCCTGTTGTATATGCGCAAGAAATATTACAAAGTATTGGTCCTGCTCAAGATTTGGATGAGTTTGGTTTGCCCAGTGTTTTTAATGATCCTGGTGCTACTTATCCTACCGATATGGATATTCAATGGATGCAGAGATTGTATAGTCGGATGCCTCTTAATGGTGTTAATGATTTGGATCCTATTGATATTGTTCGTGCGAGGGTTGATTCTTTTTTTAGGATTGGAGATTTTGTTGAAACTAGAAGTTTTATGGATTATACTACTCTTGCTGGAGATAAATTAATTATTAGTAAGCATCTCGGATTTAAACCAAGAGGTGCTTCTTCTGGTGTTGTTAATAAAGCTCCTAAAAATGCTCGTGTTGAATACTTTGATTTATCAAGTGATATTGTTGATTTGGATAATGCTAAATCTTATCGTGGTATTTTATCTAGTAAGGATTTGAAAGTTATTGAGGATAGATTTAATGTTTTTAACAAGAAAGAATCTAAACCTCAAGTTAGCACTAAAAATTTGAAAACTGATAAACTAGATAGTGAATCTAAGAAGAAAGATTCTTTAAAAAAGTAAAAATGGTAAAGATGTAAAATGGGTCTAGGAATATATTTTTTAGATTATTATTTTTGGCAAATTATATTTACAGTAGTAATAGTCTTAGGCACAATAATTATTTTAAATACTAAAAGAGAAACAAATAGAGCATAAATATTATAAATAGTGAGTTATTCTAGATGATTATGAATCCAAAATATTTAATTAAGTTGATGAGACCACAACAGTGGATAAAGAATTTCTTTGTTTTTGCAGCTCTTCTATTTGCAGGAATGATGTTTAATTTTGATAAAGTTGTATTGTCAATCTATGCGTTTATTGCATTTTGTTTAGCAAGTAGTGCAATTTACATAATTAATGATATTGTTGATATTGAAAATGATAAAAAACATCCTAAAAAAAAGGAAAGACCGTTAGCTTCAGGAAAAGTAAAAGTAAAAACGGCTTTAATTTTATTGTTCATACTACTTATTGTATCACTAGTAATATCTTACTCAATTAACTTAAGCGTTTTTTATACAATTCTTTCATACATATTTCTAAATATATTATATAGTAAATGGTTAAAACATGTAGTTATTATTGATTTATTTATTGTAGCTTCAGGTTATGTTTTAAGAGTTTTAGCAGGAATATTTGCGATTTCTAGTATTATTACTAGTTGGTTTTTAGCTGCAACTTTTACTTTATCATTGATGATTATACTCGCTAAAAGAAGAGCAGAATTAGTGTTACACGGTTCAAAAAAAAGAAAAGTATTAGAATATTATGATCTTCATTTTATGGATTTATTGCTTGTAATGTCTTCTACTATAACCCTTACAATTTATTTTTTATGGTCTATAAATAATCACATGGGTTTAAATGAAACTGCAATATTGTTATCTTCTTTGTTTGTTTTTTATGGATTAGCAAGATATTTATATTTAACAATTAGACTTAATTATAGTGAGTCTCCAACTAAATTAATTTTGAAAGATAAACCACTCATACTTACAGTATTGCTTTGGTGTGTATATATGATATTGTTGATTTATGTGATTTAAAATGATAAAAGAAAAAGATTTAGACCAGCATTTCTTAGTCGAAGAAAAAGTTTTACAAAAAATTACAAATAACGCAAATCTTATTCAATCAGATATTGTTTTAGAAATAGGACCAGGTAAAGGAATTCTTACTAACTTACTTGTTAAGAATGCGAAAGTCTTGGCTGTTGAGCTTGATAAAACTCTTTTTTTTGAACTTAAAAAAAAGTTTAAAGATTGTAAAAATATTAAGTTATTCAATAGTAACATTCTTAATTTGATAGGTAAGTTAAATTTTAATAAAATTGCATCAAATATTCCTTATTCTATTTCTGAGCCTTTGTTAAAAAAGATCCTCATAAAACAACCCGAACTCGTAATTTTATGCATGGGAGAAAAATTTGTTAAATATTTAGAGGATAATCTACTTTTTAATAAGATTTACTCGTTAGATGTTTTAGAAACTATATCTCCTAATTCTTTTGATCCAGCACCAAAAGTGAAATCAGTCTTAGTAAAAATGAAACTTAAAGACGATAAAGACTCTGCTTTTTTCAAAGAATTAATATTGCAGCACGATAAAAAACTTAAGAATTCTTTAATGTGTTTGTTTAAAGAAAAGTTAACAAAAAATCAAGTCAGAAAATTCACAGAAACACTTGTTTCAGAAAATAAAACAATTCTTAATGCAGATAAAATAGATATAGAAAAAATCAGTTTCTTTCTCGAGAAAGAACAACTGATTCAATAACTAAATCAATTCTTTATTACGTAATGTCCAATTAATAAAATTCATAATTTAAGTTTTATAGATAGTCAATGTTCACACATATGTCCTCAGGCCATAAACAGATTAATGTTCATCTATTAAACTAATAATATAACTAGTTACATATTTGGTTAATATGATGTACAATAATGTTGTTAAAGAGATATAGCTTTAGCTAATACAATATTAATATACGTTTTAGTATATTAAGAACTTTCAAAAAACCAAATTTTCAAAAATTTATTGAGTCTAATTAGGACCTATTTAAAAAACAACTAAGTTTGACCATCCAAAACAACCCACCCCAATTTATAGTTACCTTAAAGTGATGATTGGCTGATACCTCCATATTTTGAGGTTTAGAGAGTTAAATTAAGTTTATCGAGTTTAAAATGCTTTTGACTTGAGAAAACTTTATAAAGGAAATTGGATACGTTTTGTTTACAATACATAAGTTAGTGTGTGTAGAGGCTTAAAATGTTGTTGTTGGTAAAATAATAATGACATTGCGCAAACTTTATGCACATTAGTTAACGTGTATATTACTCGAACAATGGAATACACATTGGAGGTTTAAGGAAATGAATATAAAAAAGACAGTTAAAAAAATTGCTGCTCTAGGAGCTGGTGTAGTGCTAGTGGGAGCAACAATTCTGGGTGCAGTTGCAACAGCAGATTTAGGCAACTATCCAGAACCATTCGTAAAAGATGGTGTATACGATGCTAAAATTGTAGTAGGTGCAAACGCAGCTACAATGGACGTTATCGGAGCAGTAGATCTTGGTGCAAGCTTACAAGCTAAATCCAAAACTCAAGTTTCAATAACTGGCACAACGACAACAACAGTTGCAGGCGGAGAGAACTTATTCTTAAGT
>CAYWRI010000030.1:0-12474 GCA_964461035.1 uncultured Methanosarcinales archaeon
TAAAGAGTTTTAATAACATTTTCAAAATATTCTTTAGATTTTTCATTTGCTTTTTCAAGAAGATCTATAACTTTACCATCAAAATGTTTAGGTATTAAATCTACTTGTTGAGGTTTGTAAGATACAATAATTTCTTTTTTCGTTAATTTTTCAAAAAACGCTTGAGATTCAGAACCTTTAAAATAATCTATTATTTCCTTATTTGATACTTCTGAATCAAATTTTCCAAGATTTGGCTTGAGAAGTCCTGCAAGTATTTTTAATGCAGTTGATTTACCAATACCATTTCTTCCAATAATACCAACTGTTTTTCCAAATACGGGAATCGGAAGATTGTATAATGCAAATCCATTTTTTGAATATCTGTGAATTGGTGCTTGATTAAGTTCTGAAGGAAGATTTACAATGCTTAATGCATGAAAAGGACATTTTTTTACACAAATAGAGCATTTGTCAATGCATAGTGCTTCATCTATTATTATCTTTTTATCGTTTTCATCAATAATTATGCATTCAGCATCTCCCGACCTATTTATAGGACAAACCGCTCTACACAAATAATTTCCACATTTTATTGGATTACATTTACTTTTATCTACAACAGCTATTCTTACCAATTTATTATCACAGACTCAAGGAAATATACTAATTTTATAAAGTTTTGTACATTTAAAGCTTGACCAGAATAATAAAAAATACTGCTTTGAAGAAAACGATTAATATCAGAATATTTAGAAAAAAAGGTTTAACCTCACAGAGCCATATTAACCACAATTAAGTAGTTACAAAACCGAAAGATTTAAATACTAATAATTATTAATTTATTTTATGTCAGAATATATGTCACTTTCAGAATTAAATTCGTATAAAAAACTCATACAACCTTTTTCACTTTCAGAATTAAATTCGTATAAAAAACTCATACAAACTTCTAATGATTTTTCAAGTATGGGAATATGGTATACAAATAAAATGACTTTGAAGAATATTCAAGAAAGAATAATTCTTCCTCAAGGAACCAGAGTAAAATATGCTAATCCAATAGACAGCAAATTGATATTTGTAACAGATAATTCTCTTTTTAATACTACATTAGGTCAAGTTAGTTATAATCATAATGAAGAAAACCAAACACTTGATTGTATAATTGATGCATATTCGGGTTCAGATACAAAGCATAAATTTGTTATGGGACATGAAGAAGGACATATTGCAGATAAAACTGGAAATTTAGTAGTATTATGGAATGCTGCAAAACAATTAGGATATGAATTTAGTTGTTTTAGTGAAGAATATGCTAAAGCATCTGATAATTCTACCCAAAAAATGTTTTATGGTGGTTATACTGAAGATGATCTTCAAAAATCTTGGAAAAAACCATTTAATGAACAAGAATTATTAGCACATATTGGAGGATTTATAACATTAATTAAAGCAAATGTTAATCCAGATTTAATCAGAAAATTTGAACAAGCCATTAGGAGTAATTCCGAATCTCATGTCAGAACAATATTAGAAAGAAACACTTAAGCCAAAATCCCTTCTTATTTTTTAGGAATTATTCTCAATTGCACCTAATATGGATTAAATATTATAAGATATTATGAATTATTAAACAAAATTTATAAATTTAAAGAATTAGGTTGATAATTATGGTTAATAATCTAAACAATTCAAACAATCAAAATAATTTAAATAATATGAATCAGAATTCTAATCAAACTAAGAATAATTCTCAAAAAAAACAAAATGATTCTCAAGACACACTTATAAAAAGTGTTTTTGAGTCATCTAAAAGATTAAGAATTCTTGAAGATAGATATTCAACAATAAGAAAAAAAACTCAGCTAACAGATCAAAACATGCTTGAATCTAATAAACGTTTTAATGAAGAGATTAAAGCGATTAATGAAGAAATGGGTAAAATAAGAGTTTCTATTAATGAGATTACTGAAAAAATGGATCAATTAATATCTGAAGTCGGTGATGCAGCTAACCGTCAAGACCTTATAACTTTAAATAAATATGTTGACCTTTGGAGAAATATGAATTTTGTAACAAAAGAACAACTTGATCGTGAATTTGATAATCTTCGTTCAGATAAGTAATTATTTATATCTATAACTAAAATACCAATATGTACAGAATGGAATCTTTTTCTATTTTATTCTAAGATCGTATTTTTATCATTCTTAATAAATATAAACTGGTTGCGGACAAAAGTTTTTGGCATCATATTGCACTCTCGCTAAGTCTTATCTTTTTTCTTAAGTACTGTCGTCCTATGATTGCCAAGAAATTCACAGAACTTGTTAAGCACATAAAAAATCAGAATTTTTATTGGCGCCGAACCCCGACAACGCACTTTATTCTTTATTTTAATCAGCTTACCCTGATTGCAACATACTAATTATTAATATTCGCAACTAAAATATCCAAAAACTTTTAAATAAATTAAATGTTAATATTGATATGTCTCAACCTACTCAGGAAGAAATTCAGAATATGAGTCCCGAAGAAATTGCAGAAATGCAAAAAAAGAACTGTATATTCTGTAAAATGAAAGCTGGAGAAATACCAACTTACAAAGTCTATGAGGATGAATTATGCTTTGCGATTCTAGATATAAATCCTGCTGATGATGGTCATGTTTTACTATTACCTAATTCTCACTATCAAATATTACCTCAAGTTCCTAATGAAGTTTTAGGACATTTATTGTGTGTTGCTAAAAAAATTAGTCAAGCAATGCTTGTTTCATTGGGAGTTAAAGGAACCACAATTCTTTTTGAAATAGGTGAAGCAGCAGGTCAAAAATCACCTCACGTATTATTACATTTAATCCCAAGATATGAAGGAAAAATATTACTTCAACCTGAATATTCTAAAGTTGATCCTATTGCTTATGATGAACTTCTTAAAAAATTAAGAGCACAATTACAGTATAATCCTAATACTCAACCTATTCAAAAAAAAGAATCTCCCCCCAAAAAAGAAGAATCAGAAGAAAAAATACCTGAAAAAGAAATAAAATCAAAATCAAATAATTCAGAAACTAAAAAAGAGTTTGAAAAAGAAACAAAATTAGAAACAAATAATTCAAAAGTTAAAAATAAAAATTCTGAACAAGAAAAAAAAGAATCTAATAAAGGAAAAAATTCTGAGGATTCAGTTGAAATAGCAAAAGATGAAGCATCAAATTTTGATCTTGATAAAATAAGTAAATTATTTAACTAAAATGACAAACTGCATAATATGTCAAGCAATAGAAAATAGGGGAGTTACTATCTATGAAGACGATAGAATTGTTGCTCTTTTGTTAAGTAATGGTGTCTGTCTGGGTCATATAAAAATTGTTCCTAAAGAACATTATAATATTTTAGAGCAAGTTCCTGATGAATTACTTAATTATTTAATTATGGCTGCAAATAAATTTGCAACTGTTTTATTTGAGGTCATGGGATTGCATGGAACTAATATTTTAATTCAAAATGGATTAAATACAGGTCAAAAATTTCCTCATTTCTCTATTGACATTATACCTAGAAAAAGTGGTGATAATATTGATTTGCATTGGGAAACTAATAAAGCAAGTCATGAATCTTTAGAGTCTTTTAAAAATATGATAATTGATGGATTATCAGGTAAATCTAATAATGTAACCTTAAATAATCCTGAATTGATTTCAGAGAAAGATGAAAATGATAAAAATGATAAAAATGATAAAAATAAAGATGTAGTGTCTGATCCTGATGACCTAAGAATAAAACATCTAAGATTTGTTCCTTAAATTAATATGATTAAACAAAAAAGCTCTCTCCATCTGTAAAAATATGAATTTTTTTGTCTTTATAACCAATTATCTCACATAATTCTTTCATTGCTTCTGATTTTTTCTTAGTTCCATGAGCAGGAAAAACATATTCTGGTTTAACAAGATTTACTAAATCTCTTAAATCTTCCCTTCCCGCATGACCCGATACATGTACATCTCGAAATATTCTAACTTTAAATTTATTCAATTGATTTTCAAGAAGTTCTCTATTAACAAAATTTTGTTCAACAGGAATTATTGTTGATGAAAATATTACGTGATCTCCTTCGTGAAATTTAAGCCATTTTCTATTAACAAGTTTTCCAAGAACAGATTGTGGTTCTCCTTGATGTCCTGTTACAACAAATAAATATTTTTCAGGATGAGCTGTTTTCTGAAAAAATCTTCTTATCTGAGAACCATACGTTACAACTTCACAATCTTTAGTAAAATCTACTAGACCAATGTCTTCTGCAGCTTTTACATATTTTGTTAAAGACCTACCCATTAAAATGATTTTTCTATTTAACTTTTTTCCCAGATGTATAATACTATTTAGTCTGGCTATATGACTTGAGAAAGTTGTTATTAAAACAACATTTCCCTCTGAATTTGTTCCAAGCATAACATCTTTTAACATTTCTCTTGCAATAGCTTCACTAGGTGTTTTTCTTGGGTCATCAGCATATAATGAATCAACTATTAATGCTCTTAAATTATTACTTTCACCTATTTCTTCAAGTGCTTTATAGTTTGGTTTTTCTCCGAGAGTTGGATTATTATCAAATTTAAAATCATTAGCATAAAGAACATCACCATATTTTGTTTTAACAAGAATCATTACTGTTTGTGGAACAGAATGTGTCATGTTAATAAATTCAATACTAAATGTATCAGATATTTTAAATTTTGAATTAACAGGTTTAGCAATTAATTTATTGGAAATGTCTATTTTTTCATCAATAAGTATTGCTTTTAATACTGCTATTGTATATTTTGAACCATAAATATCTGCCTGAGGAAAATATGAAGCTAAAAAAGGAACAGCTCCAAGATGATCAAGATGTGCATGTGTTATCAATAATGCTTTAACACTTTTTAATTTATCTTCTATTTTCAAGATATTTGGAACGGCATCATGTTCAATTAAATCTCTGGAATCAATAGCATTCTTCATATCTTCATCCTGTGTAAAATTTATATAGTTCTCCATATGAAGACCCATATCTAATAAGATACATTCATTATCTACTTCTATTAAAGTGCAGTTTCTACCGATTTCTGAGAATCCGCCAACTGCAGTTATTTTTATTTTTTCTTTCATTTTATATTTTAATAATGACTTTTATTTAAAAATCTTTGTAGAAAATTGATTTAAAAAAAGAAAATTGTTTACTCCGCACCCTCAGAATCTCCAAGTGCTTCAAAGTCACTAAGTTTCATAGCTGTTATGTCTAAAGCTCTGCAACAACATTTGGGGCAAGCATCACAATCGTCTTTTAAGGGTTTAGTAACAACGTGAATCAGGTCTTCTGGTAGCATAATACAATCTATATATTGTTCTGGTAATTCCCACCTGCTTTCGTTATGTTGTGTTTCAGGGTCGTCTTCTTGAATTTCTTTCCAAGGCCAAGGATCATTATAATCTTCAGGACCTGTAGTGCTTGGATCAAATCCTTCAGGGCAGGGATTTTTAGAATGACTTTTAACAAAACTTCTTTGGGCGGTCATATCTACTTTAAATCTAGCACAACCGCCTTCATCTTCATGTTCATCTGGGCAAGCATCATAGTTAAAATTGTGTAAGTTTAAACTATGTAAATCATATTTAACATTAAATAATTGTTGAAAATCAGTAGGATTAATAACGTAACTATTATTCCAATTAACTTGTTCTTGAATTTTAACAATTAATTCCATACAATCAAATTTGTTTATTTCAACATTAAAAAAACCATTATAATTATTAATAAAAATTTCTCCATGCTCATCTTGGTATGCATAGCCACAATCACAATCAGGATTACTAGAATTATCATCACAACTACCATAGGGCGCAGAAGTAGGATGACCATTAAACAAAGAACAAGTCATCAAAGTTTTATAATCGCTCAAAATTGCACAAGCATCACTTAGTTTACCTAAATCTTCATTATTTTGAGGATCTAAGTTTTCGTAATCAAACACATCAAATACAATAGTTTCAAAACCAGTTAGGGGAAATGCTTCACCAAAATCTGTAAGCATGCTTGAAATATCTGTTTCAGAAAGAGAATTATTATATTTTGATAGTTCGGTTTCAATAAAATCATTCTCATGATTACCAGAAAAATAAGACTCACAATACGCAACACCCTTATTCATAAAATCAGTACCACCCATAATAAAACCTAATTCAATACCACCACACATATCACTAATTTTACAAGCACTACTACAAAAAACACCATCAGGCAAATGAGAAGGGGTCAAACCAGGAATACCCGGAGTGCCAGGATCACACTCTTCACCATCATCAACAACATGATTACCGCATTGAGCATAACAACAACTTGCATCAACAAGACCGCAATTAGTAAACTCTTTAAAACCTGTAGCACAATGAGGATCAATCAAAGTAGCTCCCTGTTCAGGAATGCCTGAACAATACAATTCGCCACCATCAAAATGTAATGGATCATAATCAGCACAATCAAAATCGCCATCATCATCCACATCAAATCCTGAAAAAACAGGATCTCTTAACTGATTAAATAACAAAGGATCGCATTCTTCATTACCTGGACCTTGAGATACTATTCCTGTAAATTCTAAATACTTAAAAAAATTTAAATTCGGAAAAGTGACACCAATACTTTGTAAATCAGACCAATAAACAAAATAAACTTTACCTTCTTTTAAAGAGCCAAATTCTGCATTCAAAAATTCATAGAATTCTACTTTAGAAATATCTAAAACATTCAAAACATAACTTAAACGAGCATTAAACTCTGTCTTATCAAAAACATTATTATTATAACTTGCAGGATTAAGGTAATTTATCATAACATCTAAAAAATCCAAAGGATAATACTTAAAACCAAAACCGCCTGCATTACTCACAAAAAAATCACCACAAAAAAACTGGTTATAATTAGGACCATCAAAACAAGAATCAAACAAAGATGAATCAAAAGTAGATTCACAAACAAACTCTCGATTAACAGAACAATTAGTCTTACATTGTGTAAAACACCTATAAACCAACTCTTGCACAGGCAAAACAGTTTCGCCATTAACAACAGTAGAAACATCACCATCAAAATAACAAATCTTACCCTGATCAAAATCAGGAGTAGCACATTCTAAAAAAGGAGTCTCTGCTTTATCATCACAAACTTCCGAATGACAAACACCACTAACAAACTCAGGATAAATATTTTCTTTCTCAATAACATCATAATTGCCCGCAACAGTTTCAGGAATAACTGCATTAGCAGAATCATTAACAACAACACTACACAACAAGTCACCACCACAACCACACTCAACACAACCAGGACTCAAAACAAAACTAGTATTACGATAAACACACCTAAAACCAGGATTAGCCAAAGAACAATCACCCAACAAAGTCCAATCATCACAAACAAAAGGAACCACCATCCCCTTAACATCAACACCCACATCAAACAAAGGAAAATTCCTCAGATCCGTATATATTCCTACACTTAATTGAGAAGGTTGATATAGATTATTTTCAGCCCAAATATTTTCATTATAAACATCCTTGAATAAAGGTAATTCATAATCATTCTGGTTCTCTTTAAGATTATCTAAAAAATTACCAACAATATAAGAATAAAATAAATGATGATCAGTAGCACCAAAATTTGCCGCAAGATTTCTAATGTTTTTGGCATTTGATAATAAATCATTAAAAATAAAATCATCAGAATCATATGAAAAAAGCCTATGTAAATGATACTGTATTCCCCAACTAATTCTTTCCTCTCTTGTTGAAGTTTTAATAATTCTATTCTTAGATTTTAAGTCATCAACAAAACCGCCCGAATAACACGTATCAATATCGACAAAAATAGATTCAGAGTCTATATCATTTAAAATATTATTCAATTCATTATCCAACAAAATATCATTACCTATACAAATACCTTCATGAATAATAACTCGCTTAAACTCATCAGAATCCTTAAATCCTTTAATATATCCTGGAAAATCTTTTAAGGAATTACTATGCATTCCATTGTTATAAGGAAATCTAAGATTCTCTTCAAAATCATAAGGATCTAAATCATTTTGAATAAGGCATGGTTGTTTAACATTTTCAGAATTTGTAAGATCATTTAATTGTTTATTGTCTAATCGAAATTTTTTAGTATTTTTAGTTGTAGTTAAAATAACACCAAACTTTGAAAAATATTCTAAAAGTTTCGTAGAACAACCATCCACATCAATATCTAAAAAATATGATTGATCTTTATAATAGTTTTTTTCTTTAGCTATTAAATAAGGATAATTCTTACGGGTTTTACCTTTAAGAGTTTCACCAGAAGCAAGAATAAACTCGGCTTCATCAATACAAAAAAAAGAAGAATACTTTTCTGAATACCCTCCGTAATTTTTATCTCCTTTCAATACTCGATTTATTATCATATTCATAATAATATGTCTAAACCCGTTTTCATTGAATGATTTTATTATTTCTTTATTGCTTGTATTATAATCACCGAATAGATATTTAAATTCAGGACTTAATTTTTCAGAATCATACTTAAAATTATTACAAAAACCCAACATGAATAAATCATTAACCATTTGAACAACACTTAACTGATAATTAAACTCGGTTTCACTAGAATAATTGTTAAATTTATCTAACAATTCAGAAATTCTTGCATCAGTCAACTGAACATAACTGTTTTTATTAGTAGGAAAACAAGTTTGAGCTATTTTCATTGTAGGTATCAATTGATGTAAATCCTGATAATTTAATTTATTATAATTAAGTTTAGAAGCTTCCTTAAAATAGTCAGACCACTCATTATAACTTAACTCATTAGTCTTATAATTACATACACTAAAATTTATTAAATTAAGATAGAGCATTTTAGAAAAATCAAAAAAGTATTGATTATTCGTTGTTGTCAAATCATAAAAAAGATTTCTTACATCAATTAAACATTCTTTCAAATCAGAAGAAGAATTAACAGACATACACATATTATTACTATAAGAAAAACCATTTGAAGGATGTTTTTGTTGTTCATATCCTAATAATTCTGAAGAATAATTCATTCTATTAAAATGAAGAAAAAAATCTTCAGCAGGATAACTAACATCAACATCTCTAGAATTTCCAGTTATATCAAATTCAATTAATCTATGTAAATCTTTTGCTTCATTACCTATATCGTAAATATATTTAACATAATCTTGGTTAAAATAAAGTGATGATACGAAATTCTTATCTTTGATACCTTTAGCATTATGGTTATAGCTTGCACTGTATCCACTACCATGATCACTGTAAAGAATATAAGTTTTATCATTTTTATCAATACCTCTTGAAATACTTGTTATTGTACTTTCAAATTTTTGAACACTTTCAATAAAATAATAATTTGCATTAGGATAAATATCTTTCATTTTTGTTCTTAAATTAAAATGTTTAATCTTCCAACTCAATTTTTTTTGACTTAAAAAAACGTGAATATGGTCTCCAGGAATATTGGTTTGTTTTAACCAATCTAGCATTATAACAATATTACCATAAAAGTCTCTATCTCCTGCAACAAGAATATAGTGGTGTTCAACAGGGTTGAAATGGTTTCTTAATGGGTCTGTTACCTTTTTTTGAGAGTTGCCATTAAGTTTTTCTTTTTCATTAATCTTTTTAATAATCTCATCAACGTTTCTTCTGCTTTCAGCTTCTGCTAAACAATAATTTTTATTACAATCATTTAAATGAATATCAATAACATCGCCAAAATACAAACCACGATTATCTTTAAAACGAACTGTTGCTTTAATATATGACTCATCAAATAGGTTATCAAAAGTAAAATTAGATTCAGAATTTTTAGAGTGAGAATAAATCTTTTCAACAGAAAGCAAATTAGAAATATTCTCTTTAGTAGCATTTAATTCATAAATACCATTACCATCCAAATCCCATTCGATTGATAAAATTTTACCTGGATAAGTGACGTCAACACTAACTTCAAAATATGATGGTTGATTGTAATAAGTATAGTATCTATCTCCCGCATCAGCACTATTAGGAACAATGCTTAGAGGATCAATAAAGTTTTCAATAGGAATTAAAAAGTTATTTGGAGAAACATCATTAGTTTTATTAGATAAGTATAAATAAGCATAATCACTATACAAATCACCACTATGAGATTCTGCTTCAACATAAACAATTACGGGAAAAACACCATTAACCTCATTTTGTAAACTATAAAAATCTAAATTTTCTAAAGAATAAATAAAACTTCCAATAGGTTCATCAGTTACAATATCGAAAATACCATCCCCATCAAAATCCCAATTAAAACTCGTAAAATCATCACTCACATTTAACTTAAATTCTAATTCTCTATCAAATTCACCTTGAAATGCATTAGAAGAAAAAACTAAATATGGAAAATGCCACCAACCACCACTAACATTTGCAGAAGTAAAATTAGCAGAATCATTAAAAATAATTTCTCCAGGAACACTTCTTAAATCCTGCGGATTAGAATTACCAATTAAATCAGACTCTTTCAAACCCAAAGAATCCTGCTTACCAAAAATACGAGAACTCAAATCCAAAATACCATCTTTAACAGCCAAACCAGCAGACTTAGAAAAAAACAAAGTAGCAAAACCTGCAACAACCAACACAACAACCAACACATAAACTAATTCCTTCCTCAAACTAAACCACCCTCAAAAAGTACTATAATAACCATTAATAAAAAAGAACATATATAAACCTTTTCATTTCAAATTAAATAACTAGATTCAATTATCTTTTACTTCATCACTTAAATCAGGAACGTCTTTGTTATCATCTTTTTCAGATGATGAAGAATTTATATCCGGAACAAAATTTTTTGCAACCAAAGACGCAATTGTAGCAACTATTAAAGAATATATCATACAAATAAGAGTCAAATTAACTAATGTTGGAATTCCTTCAAAAGTAAATAATGCAAGAGTGAATGTCACTGATGCAATTGCTATTCCTTTAGACATATTTAATGCCATGAAAATAAGACTTTTTTTAGGATATTCTTCTTTAAATGTAATTTTAAGTGCAAGATATCTGCAAAGTATTAAAATTATAAATAGAATAAATGATTTTATGATAAACCAAGGTTCCCAAGGTATGTCAATTATTATTCCAACTAATACAAAAACAAGAATTTCTAAAGAAGTTGATAATAAAGAACTAAATCCTGAAAGATCAGATTTATTTTTAATATATACACTTCCAAATATTAAGCCAAGAGTTGCAACAGCAAGAACACCATTTCCTCCAAGATTTTCAGAAGCAATATATGTTATAAGTGTTGTTGCTAAAAGTGCAATAGGACTGTATTGTTGAGAATATGCTTTTTTCATAAGTTTGAATATTATAATGCCCATAACTAATCCTGTTCCTATACCCGTAAATATTTGTTGTAGAAAAGGACCAAGTTTTGATATAATGCTTACTTCAGTTCCACTAATAAATTCTAATAATATGAATGGAATAAGAACTACAAAAGGCGTATTAACAATTGCCTCGACTTTTAAAAATTTTAAAAGCTTATGTGTACTATCCTTAAACATTATAAAAACGCTTCCAGGATCTGTTCCTGCCATCAAAACTCCAAAAACAAGAGATAAAATAATGTTTGCTATTTTAAACTCATTAAAAAACAGTAAGTAACATACAAGACCTCCTAATAACATATTAAATAGCATTGCAAGACCTGTTACTTTTAGTGCCTTACTTGACAGTTCATCTATTTCTTTAAATTTCATTTTTGATGAACCATCAAAAACAATCATTACTAAAGCAAGTGTGGCAATACAAACTAAGAAAACTGAAGGAAATTCAAATATTTTTACTCCATCATATTCCACATATCCCGCAATTATTCCAATTATAATTAAAAGAAGCATATTAGAAATTTTTAATCTATCAGATAAAATTGATACTAAAAGACCTAAGAATAATATTATTGCAATTCCTGTTAAGTAAAATAACGCATCCATGTTTTATCCCTAAATTTAAAATTCTATTCTCAAAAAAGCTAATACTAAACTTTTAAGTTGTATGTGTAGGCTTTTTGTGACTATTAAAATTTTGTTTAATACTCAAAAACTTGTTTTTGTATGTACATCCTTTTTGTTGGACACCACAATCTTAAGGTTATGGAAGATGTCATTTTAAAAAATTAAAAAAAATGTAATTAACAAATTAAGTTTTTGATAATATGTAATTTCTAATTTGTTAATCTTTATTTTCCAATACTTTTTTCTGTTTCAGCAATTCTCAAAGTTGTAGCAATAACTGTATCAGGATTTAAACTAATTGATTGTATTCCTTCTCTTACTAAAAACTCTGCAAACTCAGGATAATCGCTTGGTGCTTGACCACATATTCCTATGTATTTTCC
>CAYWRI010000031.1:0-9271 GCA_964461035.1 uncultured Methanosarcinales archaeon
CTTTTGTATCATATATAAATCCCATATCAAACATTATATCTGCTTCATCTAATATGATTGTGCTAACTCTTGTTAAATTAATAGTTCCTCTACCAATATGATCAAGTAATCTTCCAGGTGTTCCTATAACAATTTCAGCTTTTTTCAAATCATCAAATTGAGGATTAATTGAAACTCCTCCATAAATCGCTGCAAATTTAAGATTTCTATGCTTTGCAAATTTTCCAATTTCTTGAACAATCTGATTAGCAAGTTCTCTTGTTGGTGTAATTATTAATCCTTGAATTCCTTTTTTTGGGATTGCACTTTGCAAAAGCCCAATAGCGAAAGCCAATGTTTTTCCAGATCCCGTAGCTGATTCAGCCACAACATCTTCACCATTTAAAACTGCAGGTATTGATTTTTCCTGAATTTCTGTTGGTGCTTCGAATCCTTCTTTGTTTATAACTCGAAGTATATCGTCATTTATTCCTAATTCTTTAAATGTTTTCATTTTTTATTATTTGAAGAAAGTGTACAAAAAATCTTGAATTTCTTAGAAGTTCTTTAATCTGTTTGTTACTTTCTTACTCCTCTATATTTATACAATCACATCAATCTTTTTTAATATTGATGTTATAAAATTACTTATTGTTAAGTAATTAATTTTTTATCTGTATTCGTTAAGAGGTTGTCCTTTCATTTATAAACTTATTTGTTTATTTGGATGTTGTAATTCTGTTTGAGAATTTATTTTAGAATAATATTGTTCAGCGATAATTTTATAAAGTTTTAATTTTATTTTATTTCCATTATGAAATTTAAGATTGATAACAAAATTTTTGAAAAATTTCCTAATTTGAACCTTGGAATTGTAATTGTTAAAGGAATAAATAATGCGGGAAACAATGAAGATATTCTTAATCTAATCAATGAGAAGATTCAAGAGATAAAAGTAAATTTCAATATGAAAACATTATCTCAGAATCCAAAAATAGTTGCTTGGCGAAATGCCTATTCTTTATTTGGAGTCAAACCAAAAAAATACAAGTGTTCTGTGGAAAATTTATATAGACTGATTTTAGATGGAATAGAACTCAGACATATAAATAAAGTGGTTGATGTTTATAATTATATTTCAATAAAGCATATGATTCCTGTGGGTGGTGATGACATTGACAAGATTGATGGAAATATTACCTTGAAATTTGCTCAAGGGGATGAAACTTTTGTTGAACTCAATTCCCAAGAAATAAAAAATCCTAAAGAAGAAGAGATTATTTATCTTGATGACAAAGAAGTTCTATGCAGGCGTTGGAATTGGAGAGAATGCAACAAATCAAAGATGACAGAAGAAACAAAAAATGTTGCATTGGTTGTTGAAGGGATTCCGCCAATTTTAAAAGAAGATATTAAAAAAATAATTAATGAATTGAGTGAGTTAGTTCAAAGATTTTGTGGTGGTGAAATCAAAACTTTTATTCTAAATAATTCTAATTCAGAAATTGAGTTTTAACAAACATTTTTGAATAAATATGTTGATTTTGATTTAGCTAATAATTAAATGCCCTGTAAGAATTTTAATACCTTGCACTTAAACATTATTTAGAAAAAAGAATTTCATTCAAATATTTAAAGGTTATCAAAAAATTTATTTCTTTAGCTTAATAAATGTTCAAAGTTAAATAAACTGTTAAATTGGGCTTACAATAATTTTTGTCCCATCGCCCAAAAAATAGAAACATTTAAATATGGCTAAAGGAATTATATGGATAAAAAAGCTTATTAATCTGAGAGAGGTATTATATTATGGCAGCAGCAATTATGAATTTATCAGTCGGAATGACTTATTTTTTACTTCTAGTTTTTGGTTTGTTTATGTTAGCTATTACTTATTTTTTCGCTCGTTGGAAAAAATTTACTTCAGCAGAAGGTTTTTTAGTTGGAAAACGGCAAGTAAAATGGTTGTTAGGAGGATCAAGTATTGCTGCTTCGTGGATTTGGGCTCCAGCGTTGTTTGTTTCGACTTTATTTGCTTATCAAAGTGGATTAGCGGGATTGTTTTGGTTTGTTGTTCCTAATATTGCTGCTTTAGCACTATTTGCTTTCCTTGCTCCAAGAATCAGAAAAAAAATGCCTTATGGTTATACTCTTCCTCAATGGATTCGTCGTAAATTAAAAAGTGAAAGTGTTCACAAAATTTATCTCTTTCCATTCTTCTTTTATCAGTTGATGGCTGTTACTGTTCAGTTGTATGCTGGTGGTAATTTATTAGCTTTAATGCTTAATGTTCCTGTTTATCAAGCTACAGCATTAGTTACGATTGCCATGTTAGCTGCAATCCCATTAATATATTCCCTGTTGTCGGGATTAGAAGCCTCAATATTGACTGATTTTGTTCAATTAATTATTATCATAGTTGCTTTGATAATAATCATTCCTTGGGTATTAGCTACCACCGGGTTTGGGGCAGTGACAGCAGGTCTTAGTGGTATTTCCGGTAGTGCTAACATATTTAATCCTCAAATTGCATTCTCACTTGGAATTGTTACTGCTATTGGTCTTATTGCTGGCGCACTTTCTGATCAACAATTTTGGCAAAGAGGATTTGCAATTAAGAAAGGACATCTTAAGAAAGCCTTTATCTTTGGAGCATTAGCTTTTGGAATAGTACCAATTGCATTAGGCATTCTTGGTTTTATTGGTGCTGATAGTGCTTTAGGCATAGTAATTCCTGAAGGTATTGATGCTTCTATGATTGGAGTGATAGTTGTTGGAAAATTGCTTCCAGTTTGGACAACAGTTCTTTTTGTAGTCATGCTTCTAAGTGCTTTGAGTTCTACATTAGATTCGGGTATGAATGCGGCCGCAAGTCTTTATGCTACAGATGTTATGAAGTATACAAAGAAAGAACAAGATTTAATGCTGAATTTTGAAAAAGGTAAATCTTTGACCTATAAACAGAAACTTGAAAAACATCTTTTGGATGCCAGACGTCTATCTGGCTCTCGTACTACAATGGTTGTGCTTACCATTCTTGGTTTTTTAGTTGCATTGCTAGTTATTTTTATTCCCAAATTTGGACTTCATCAACTTTGGTGGGTATTCAATACCATTGCTGCTTGTGTAGTAATTCCAACGGTTTTAAGTCTTTATTGGGATCGTTTAGATGCACGAGGAGTATTTTGGGGGATTATTGTAGCTTTCTTTATAGGGTTACCAATCTTCATTTACAGCAACGTAATAAATAAACCCGTGTGGATTGTGGCAAGCTCGCTGTTCATTGTTTTAATAACTTTAGTCTTTTGTTTAATAATGCCAAAGAAAAAAGCTATTAGTGCAGTTTCAGCTTAGTTTTTGTTTTTTTCTAGATTTTTTTTTGTTTTATTCTTTTTTGAATAAAATTTTAATTAAAATAATCAGAATAATATTTTTCTATATCTTTTATGTTAGTTGTTTGATTTATTTTCTTTAGAAAAATAGAATTATTTGTTAAACCTTTCATTAAATAAACTAAATTGTTTTTTAATAAAATATATTTTAAATCTTCTTCGATTGCTAAAACAATAAAATCTTTTATTACAAGTTGTTTTTCTTTTGATAGAACATATTTATTATTTACTAGTTTTATATTTGGATCATTTAGAATTGGATTAAACCCTTTTGAATTGATTATTAATTTATTTTTTATTTGTTGAAATATTAAAGGATTACTTAATGCGGCCCTACCAATCATAACACCATCACAATTAATTTCTGAAATAATTTTTTTATATTGATCATATGAATCAATATCACCATTAAGTATTATTTTCATTTCAGGAAAATCTTTTTTTATATTTATTAAAGACTTATAAACTGCAGGTTTTTGATAAGAATATTTATTAGGTCTTGCATGAATGTAGACTTTATCGATCTTAGAATTTTGCAATATGTTTAGATAAGTATTTATTTTAATGTTATTAATATCTGTTCCTAATCTTAGTTTAACACTGGGAATAATATTGTGTAATTTGCATTGTTTTACTAATTCTGAAGATAATTCTTGCATTAAATCTAAATCAGTTAATATGCCACTACAAATCTTGTTTTGTAGCATTGAAGAACGAGGACAACCCATATTTAGATTTATTTCTTTTAAATTAGGAATTAATTTTTTTATTTTGTTTATTCCTTTTTTTAATTCTTGTTTATTGGACGTACCTATTTGAATTATCGTTTTATGTATATCTGCTGGAATGAATTTCAGTTTGTATTCATTAAATTCGTCATCTAAATTATCTAACATGATTAATTCAGTAAAAACAAAATTTGCCTTGTTTTCTAAAAGAATATGTCTAAACACATAATTGCTAAAACGATTCATCGGAGCAAAGTATAATTTAACCATCACAACAAAGAATTGGCAAGTATTTATAAAAATATTACTTATATAAAAATAAAAAAATCCTAAACATTATTTTCAAGAAACAATTTCTAGTTGTTAATTTGAATTGAGTAAAAAGATTATTTAGAATGATTCTTTTGATAAAATTAGTTATAAATAGACTAAAAATTATAATAATTCTCGCTTTAGAATTTTATGTGCACGATTAAGCATTTTAAATATTTCTGTATCTCCTGTAGACATATCAGGATGTGCTTTTTTGGCTAATTCTTTATATCTCTTGTTTATAAGATCTAAATCTATACACTCTTCATTAACCCCTAAATGTCTTCGTGCTTCTTTTCGTTCTTCTTCAACTTCTTTAGATTCAGAAAAATCAAAAATACACTGTTCAATTGTTTTTCCGCCTGTTAGAATTTGTTTTACTTCAAATTCAATAATCTTAGAAACAACAAATAGATTTTCAACATAATTATTACCCGCATTATAACTATAATGTAAACGATATCCATCAAGATACCAAGTGATCTTAGCAGGAAACTTTTTCATTGCAGCCGGTTCAAGCTCCATAAAAATATCATTTTCAGTAACTCCAATGGAACGTAAATTATTCATAATATTACTATAAAATTTCTGCGATCTTCTTGTAAATGAATCTTTAATTATCATTGCATTAAATTTATATCCTTTTATTGTTAGTATTGTCATTTTATATATTTACAAAATTATAATCCCTTTGAAAGTAAGAAGAATCAATGGGGCCTCTGGGATTTGAACCCAGGACACCTACGTCTTCAGCGTAGTGCTCTCCCAGTCTGAGCTAAGGCCCCAAAATTTGTTGTCTTGTTTGATAAGCTGTTATAAAAATTAATAAAAAAATAAAAGAGAATTACTTTTTTTCCATGTATTGACATTTACCACAAGTCCATCTATCTTTATGATTTGCCATGAAAATGCTTTTACCACATTTTGGACATGTTTTATTTTTTGAAGTTATTTTATCTCCTTCAATTTTGAAAATCTTGAAAATTTTATATCCTTCTTTTTTTGCTTTTTCTTTTTTCCCTTTTGAAGCTGATTTTTTTTGTGCCATTTTTTATTACTCCTTTTTCTCTTCTGCTTTTGGTTCAGCTTTCACTTCGGGTTTAGCTTCTTCCTTTACTTCTGCTTTTGGTTTAGTTTCTTCTTTTACTTCTTCCTTAGCTTCTTCTTTCACTTTTGGTTTAGTTTCTTCTTTTACTTCTTCCTTAGCTTCTTCTTTCACTTTTGGTTTAGTTTCTTCTTTCTTTTCTTTTTTAACAACAGCTTTAATTTCACTTCTTTTCAAGAGATGTTTTGGTTCAAGTTTATTCTTTATTTCTTGACTTTCATAAACATGTGCTTCAAGTTGTGCCGTAGTTGAACCAAATTTATTTGATATTTCTTTGATTATAATTTGATTTTCTTTAATTTTAAGTTGTTTCGCAAGTTCTTTTATTACTTTTTCTCTTGAAGGAATTGGTTCACCAGAAAAATATATTTCTCCCATAATTGTTCTTCTATCTAAGAGCTTTTGTTGTTTATCATTCTTTATCTTTAAATCCATTTTTACACCTTTATCGATTAACTTTTATTGCATATTCTCCTTTAATGTTTGCATTTATTTTTTTAGCAATAAATGATTTTCTAGCATCAATAACATTAATTTGGCCTTGCCAAGAAGTTGTAAATGCATTTCTTTTACATGCAGGACAAACATTGCCTTCAACCAGCATCTTGCAATTTTTACATGCTTTTTTCTTCATTTTTGCACCTTTGCTTTTTTAGGATTAGTTAAATCTTCAATAATCCAGTCTTTCTTTCCAAGACCTTCCTGTCTCATAGTTATTCCTATTTTAGGATTGTTTATATCCTTATATGAAACTGCAATAATTTTACCAACACATTCATCATTCACTCTTAATGATCTGTGTGTTTCTTTACCTTGAAGCTGTTTATCCTTTGAGAAGCTAACAAAATCATTCATTGTTTGACTGATATGTATCATTCCTTCAATAGGACCTAAACCTAAAAATGCTCCAAAATCAGTTATATCTTTTATTTTGCCAATTGCTAATTCTTGAAGCTCTGGCTTGAATGTTAATAATGAAAACTCTGTTTTATAGTAAGTTGCACCATCTTCAGGTATAATTATACCATCTTTTACATCATCAACACCGCAGACATCTATGACAATACCAAAATCTCTGGATATATATCCTGAATAAGATGTTTTTACTTCCTTGATAATTGCGTCCTTTGTTTTTTCTCCATATAACTTTGGAGACAATCTTATGTGGTCTTTAACTTTAACTTTATAGTACATTTAGTTTCACCCGAATTACTGAAAATATATATTTTTCTTTTGTTTTACACTTAGCACTTTTATACTTTGTTCGTGTGCTTTCCGAATCAAATCTTTATCAATTGTTGCAATTGCAACGCTAAATCCTTTATCTTTGAATTTTATAGCTTTATTTATAAGAGCATCATCTGTATGTTGGTCTAAGGAACTATGTTCTATTTTTAAGTTTTTTTGTTTTAAAATGCTTAAACCAAACTTAGCAGCTTTTCTATCAATCGTCTTTAGCTCCTTCTTTTTAGATAAGTACTCTAGTTCTTTCACCACTAAATCAATGGTTAACAACTCATAAGAGTCTTGAACTGCTTGAAATAGACCTTCAAATATGTCAATATTTAATGTTATTGGTACCATGAGAAAGTTAGTATCAAGTATAATTTTCATAGTCATATATATTTCAAATATAAATATTCTTTAAAAACTTTGTTCATATTGAGCTTGTTCCAACGATAAATAAGATTAGATAGTGAAAACTTTAAAAAGCCATAGCTATTCTTTGAAAGTATGAACACTCTTCCTTTTAAAAATATAAAACGAGACATAATTTCACTTTCATCGGGAGATTTTAAATCTTCAAATATCATAATCATGCCTAAATTATTACATAATTCTCTTATTGTTATTGATAAACCTGCAGGACCAACAAGTCATCAAGTTAGCGGTTTTGTAAAAAAAATATTGCATCTTGACAAAGCAGGTCATTCTGGAACTCTTGATCCTAATGTTACAGGAGTTTTGCCAGTTGCTTTAGGTATTGGAACAAAAATAATTCAAGCATTACTTAATGCAGGAAAAGAATATGTTTGCTTAATGCATGTTCATGATGATCTTGATGAATCACAATTAAAAGAAGCAATAATGAGTTTTCAAGGTAAAATAAAACAATTACCTCCGGTAAGAAGTGCTGTAAAACGACAAGAAAGATTCAGAACAATTTATTATATTGACATTCTTGAAATAAAAGGAAGAGATGTTCTTTTCAAAGTTGGTTGTCAAGCAGGAACATACATTAGAAAATTATGTTCCGATATTGGTTTAAAACTTGGTTGTGGTGCTCACATGGCTGAACTTCGAAGAACAGAAGCAGGTCCTTTTAGTGAATCGAAAGCAATCACTCTTCAAGATTTAGCTGATGCATATCATGAATACAAAGAAAATCAAAATGAAAAACCCTTAAGAAATATACTAATTCCTTTAGAAAATTGTATAGACCACTTACCTAAAATTTGGGTAAAAGATTCAAGTGTTGAAACATTGTGCAAAGGTGCACAACTTAAAATGCCGGGCATTGTTAAAATTCATTCAGGAATAAAAAGAGGAGATATGGTTGCTCTCTTAACTATGAACAATGAACTGCTATTATTAGGAGAATCAAAAATAGATACAACATCTGGAAAACCAAATCCCAAATCGGGGTTAGCAGTAAAAACAATTAGGGTTTTCAAACTAATTTAATTTTTAGAATCAAATCTTTATCCGAATTTATCTGAAAATATTTCGATTTATTTTCATAAATTAATATTAAATGTTATTGATTCTTAATTTTTATGGGATTATTTACAAATTTTAAAAAAATTTATGAGCCAATAAAAAATATATTTTTATTAAATGACAAAAATAAAGCTTTCAAATCAAATTATAACATTAGTTCTGATGAAAAATCTAATAATATTAATTCTATTGCAGATTCTGATGACTTAATTCATCCTAATATAAAACACAAAAAAAGAATTTTTGCATTATCACTATATTTAATATTTTCTTTCCTATTATACTCTCCTCTAAATGAAATGAATAGATACCAAGATATAATGGATAAAGGTTTTTATGAACTTTTCAAAAATTCATCTAATCAAACTCTCAGCTTATCAAATAATAATATTTTTAGAACAGATTCTAGTAACACTATTTTATATAATCCAATTTCTCAAAACACTATTAAGCCAATTTACGATGTTTTTGAAATAACACATTCAGTTAAAAAAAAGGAAACACTAACATCAATTGCTAAACAATATTCTTCTGAAAATACAGACCAAAACACAATTAATAAAAAAATAATAAGTATACAGACTTTAAATAATATTGTTCCCAACAAAGACAATGATTATCTTATTTGTCAAAATGGAAAAATAATCCAAGGACATGATGGTCTGGTTGATATCATACATGAAAATGAATTATTATTCGTTGAAAGAAATGTTTGTGTGCATTCTGAAAAATCTAATGTGATGATTGTAAAAGATAATCAAAAAATAGTTAATGACAAAATTATTCAAGAAAAAAACACTCAAAACATACAACATAAAAAAGAAATAATTGATAATAATAAATCTAATTTACCTTTATTAACACTAGAAGACAATTCTGATAATTCAATCAATTTAAATAATTCTGTAGATGAGTATAATTCTAAGATTTCTAAAAAATCAGTTAATGCAAACACGGTTTATGCAATATTTACTAAAAAGTTTTCTTTTAATTCAGACTCGCTTCCAAAACTCCTATTTAATAGACAATACCGT
>CAYWRI010000032.1:0-8838 GCA_964461035.1 uncultured Methanosarcinales archaeon
CGTTTAATAGATAATCTAATTTTTGTTCTTTGGTATATTCTGTGCCACCATAAGATGCTAGTAATGATGCGACTGCGCTTATCTTTTCATCTCTTGTAAATGCGTTATTTGCGCGACTAAAATAACCGTTTCCATCCATAAGTCCTGCTATTGGTAAGTGAAGCGCGCTTTGAAGTCTTGAATTGATTGCAATCTCTGTAACGTCTGTTTGTATGATATTATTAACTTCAAATAAGTAATCAGTCCATATTCTTGTATTAGTATCGTTCACAAAAAGAATAATTGGTCTATAATTTCCAGGGAACAATGCTAAACCCTGATCGTTCTTTAATCCTTGATTTCCTTTGTTGTTTGAATTTGCCATACTTGTGGAGAATTTCTTTTATTTTATAAATGTTTCTGATGTTGTTACTTTTTAGTGAGTGTATAATCTGTGGGGTAAATGTTCTAAGTCTCACTAATTTATTATTCTAGAATTACTTCCAAAATAAATATATTTATAAATGGTTTGGGATTAGCATTTTCCATGGTAAAGAGAACTGGCGGTTTTAGAAGAAAAACAAGACATCAACTAAAAAAGAATGTCAGAACAAGAGGAAAAATAAGTATAACTAGATACTTTCAAAAGTTTGAAGAGGGTGAAAAAGTTATTCTTGCAGCAGAACCTGCAGTTCAAAAAGGAATGTATTTTCCAAGATTTCATGGTAAATTTGGAGTTATTAAGAATAGACTTGGAAGATGTTATGAAGTTTCTATAAAAGATGGAAATAAAACCAAAATTATTATAACTCATGCAATCCATCTTAAAAAAGCTAAATAGGTGAAAAATGGATCCAGAAGTAATAAAAATGACTCCTGTAACATTAGCAGAAGTTAAAAATGAACTTAATAGAATTAAAAAAAGAGATGAAGAATTAAATTTCAGAGGTAATAAATCTGAAGATTATATATCTTCGCTTCATGTTATTTCTGAGAAGGCTGCAAAGGAATTATATTCTGCAATAGAAAAAATAGGTATTTTAAGGATAAAACCTGAGCACATAGTAAAATTCATTGATATATTACCTTCAACAATTGAAGAAACAAAATATGTAGTGCAATCAATGGGATTAACCACTAATAAAGAAAATATTTCTAACTTATTTAAGGTTATTTCTGAATACCTTCCCACTATAAAAAAATAATTTCTTTGTTTTCTCAATTTTTTATTATTCTATTAAACTCCTTAAACAACAAACTTAATAAACTAAAAGACTTAAGGTTATTAAATGGCACACATAGAATTATCTGAAGCACTAAAGTTCTTCAATCCATTTCAGTATAAAAAACTCATAAGACATCAAACCAAAACTTTATTCAATACATATCTTATATTCTTGGTTTTCAGTTTAATTCTTTTTGCAATATTACTTTTTCCAAAAGTTTTGGTTTCAAGTCATAATGTTAACAATGCAATATCTTCTTTTGATAAACTAAAAATAAGTTTTGATTCAAATCTTGAACAAAGAGTTGAACTTAATAAAGTTCCTTTGATAATTGCAGATTTTGATGAAATAGAAACAGCTTCAAGAGGAATTTGGATTTCTGAAGATTATATTAACATTAATTTGTGGCCTTTCAAAAAACAAATTAGTATTGGTGATTATGAAAATTTAGTAGATAGAAGTTCTCAACTTTCTAGTTTTATAGGTTTAACTTTCTTGTTGATGTTCCCCGGAATTCTAATCGCTTACGGATTATTTAATCTTGCAGAATCATTGTTATTGGCTTTAGTTTCAGCATGTTTAGCATTTGTTATAATAAGAGTTCTAAAAAAAGATATGAAGTTCTTTAAATTATTTAAAATTGCTCTTATTTCAACTCCCATATTATTTGTATTCAACTCTGTTTTCATAATATATCTTTTAAATTTCTGGTTTCCAATGTTAATATATTTTTTATTTTTTGTAGCTGCTGCAATAATCGCAAGTCATAAGATCGGTGAAGAATCTGAAGCAAATAAAAGATCTATTAAGAAAAAACCAAAGAACGCATCTACTAAACAACGAAATAAACAAATATTTGGTAATAACAATGTTAGTTCATTAATTAAAAAAAAGAAAAAATCAAAAGACTCTGATTTTATACTTATGGATTAATTAATTATTAATGTCTAATTTCTCTAAAATATTCTTATATATTTTTGAATCTGTTTCTTTGTCTTTAGATTCAATAGTTATTCTGACTTTTGGTTCAGTATTACTCTGTCTTATATTTACCCAATAATCATCATAATAAAATAGGTGTCCATCAATATTACTATATTTATTACATTCATCTCTGAATAGCTCATATGACTTTTTAAGAATAAATTCTTTTTGTTCATCACTCTTTAGAATTACATTATGTTCTTCAATATAACTTGTAATGCCTGTTTTTTTTGCAAGACTGCTAAATTTTTCCTCAGATTCAATATATAATTTTAAAATATAGAGAATGCATAAGATTGAAGAATCTGTATAACCTGTTTCTTTAAATGAAAAATGTGCTGCTCTTTCAGCACCCAGAGTCGCATTGTTTTCTATTACGTGCTGTCTTACAAAGCCATAGCCTATTCTGCTTTCTATTGTTTTAACATTTATTTTTTCAAGAGCTAAATTCATCTGTCTGGAAAGATTTATAGTTGCAACAATTGATTGAACAGATTTATTTTCTTTTTGCATTTCTTGAATCATCATATAAATAATTTTTTCTGAATCAATCACATTTCCATTTTCATCAAAGAATATTATTCTATCTCCATCACCATCAAATATTACTCCGAAATCAGCACCCGTTTTTTTTATTTTTTCAGATATTTGTTCTTGAGCTTCTTTCTCTAATGGATTAGGAATGTGACCTGGAAAATTCCCATCCATTATATCATTTAAAGATATTAAATTTGTGTGTTTTTCTAAGAAATTTTTGTATACTACAGGAGAACCATTACTAAAATCACAGACTAGTTTTATTTTTTTCTTAGACGAGTAATCTGATATTTTAGATAGATTTTCAAGATAATTATAATATTCTTCAACATAATTTTTTTTAATAATTTTATCTGTAGAAAATTCTTTAATTGAAATATTTTCCTTAAGTAATTCTTCAACTTTATCAAGACCTGATTCATAATTAATAAATTTAGATATTCCATTAGAACCTTTAGTAAGTATTTTCATTCCAGTATACTCTTTAGGATTATGTGATGCAGTAACAACTATGCCTACATCAAAATCATCTTCAGAATTATTAAATATAAAATACATCATGGGCGTGGATGTGATTCCTGCAAACGTTATAGAAATATCTGGATTAAAATTTAAAAAACCTTGAATCAGACCATCTTTTACTGCTTCAGATCCTTGTCTAACATCAACAGTTATAAGAACTTTCTTAGGATTATTTAGTTTTGCAAGAGCGTAAGCCGTCTTTGAAGCTATCTCTTTATTTATTTCTTCGGGAAATTTCCCTCTTACATCATACGCTTTAAAGATTCCTGCCATTTTAATCACCTCATAATTATTTAGTGTAGTATATAATTTATTTATAATTCAAATATCATACTAACATTATTGTATATTGTCTATTTTTAAGTTTTATGAATAGTAAGATAAATATTTGAATTAATCTGTTTCTGAAATTATATCCTTTTTATACATATTACTACACTTGACTAATTACTTTAATCAGTAGTAATATTTATATAATGGTTCTTATTCTCCCATAATTAAGATGATAAAATCAAATGAAGAAAAACCTAAAATAAAAGAATCTATGGCTGATAGAATTTTTGAAAGAGAAATAAGTGTAAATGAAGACGTTTCAATGACAGTGCATAATGTAGATAATAATTCTTTGACTCAATCCGCAATATTTGTTGTATCTTATAAAAAGCTGGGAGGGTTTATTCCTTTAACCATAGAATTTCCAGAGACTCGGATTATGGTTTTTAATGCAGGAATAGTTTATATCTTTAAAGCTGATAAAACAGGAATATCTGATAATGGTCTGGGAATTTTGAGTTATTCGATGAAAAATCTTGTTAGAGATTCTGATAATACACTTCAAAAACAAATTGAGGGATATTTAAGTTTATCATATTTGAACACTGAACCATTAACAGAATCACCTCGTTCTGTTGTAGAAGTACATAATTCTCATAATTTACCTTTAGGCGAGGTTATACAGCCTGCACTACAAAAGTATAGAGATCTTTGTAACGTAGAAAACCCCGCATGCTTAGAAGATACGAGAAAAAAGGTGGAAAATGGTCATAAGGATTATTATAATTTAAATTCGCCAGAAGGTCTAAAAAGAATAGAAGAGGATAAAACCATGACTATATATTCGAGTGATACTGAGTTTACAGAACTTGCCAACTTATTAAAAATGGCTAAGTAATTTCGGAATACATAAATCATATGTAGTACAATATAATTTCTTTCTTTACTTTTATTATAATTAATTCAGCTTAATATAGTTTATAATTAGTTTCTAAAACATATTTAATTATGTGGTGAATTCCTAAATCATAAAAAATATCATTTTTTAAAAGAACTTTAAGTATAAAAATCTGAATTAATCTGTTTTGCAATAGAAGTTATATCCTTCTTTAGTACAAAAATAACAGTGATTATCTTGATAATCCTCCGACATTAATTTGCATAGTCTTTGTTTATTTCCTAAATCATGTAATTTAATTCCCCATGCAGGAAGATTTCCTCCGATCATACAAATAGGTCGTTTAAGATCTTCAGGAGTTAATCTGCAGACTAATCCATTTTCTTCTCTAAAATTGCAGTATTCTTCTCTAAAATTACAAATAATTTCGTTTCCTTCTTTAATTCCAGAAAATCCTTTTTTAGTCAAAAGACAAATAGGAGGAAACCTGCATGAATCGAAATCATTTTTCCTTAATGGTTCAAAATAAAACTTTCTTCCTGCTCTTATTTCTTTTAGATAATCTGGAATATTTGGATCAGAATTTTGATAAGTTTTATCTTCTAAAAATGTGAGTTCAGTTATATCTACATTTTCAGGATCTAAAAGCTCTACTTCACTATTAGAATAAATTGGATTTTTGTTTATCTTTTCTAACGATGCACCAATATTATTATCATCAGGCATTCTTTTTCCAGAATAAAACTTCCCTGCTCTTATTTCTTTTAGATAAGTTTTATCATCTGCTAAATCAATAACTTTATCAGATATTTTTTGAGGTTCGTCAGGGTTTATCATTTTTAACTCTAAGTGATTTCATTAGTTCTATGTATTGAGAGAAATTGTTGATACTATTTAAATCTTGCTGAATAAGAAATTCAAATAGTTGTCCAACTCATAAGAGTTTTTTGTAGAAGATAGAAGACTCCACCAAATGTTAATGCACCAAATATTCCCCAAGGTCCAATAAAATATACAATCAAAAGTAAAACGGCTATGCCCATATCAATCATGCTTGCAGGATCATCTTTGAAAACAATTCCTTTAAAGAATAAATATAACACAAAAGCAAATGCAACTCTGAATGGACATATTCTTAGAGCTGAAAGTATTAAAGATATTGCTGCTAAAAAATCCATTGTTCCTAAAAATTTTAAAAGAATCATTTTTATAAGAACTTTGTTAAGATTTAAAAACATTTTTAAATTAAGTATATAATAAATGGAGCATGGTACTAGAATCTATTTTTACTCCGCAAAATGCTGAGCAACATCCGAAGTATATGCTTTTATTCGGATTTGTCATTGTTATATTGGCCAGTCTTTTGAGTTTGTGGATATTTCCTGCTTATGCAACACTCGTATTTGTTTTTCTAACAACTATGGCAGGTATACCTCTTATTTATAGAACAATAAAGTTAGAAGAAAATAAAGATTTATTAGATATGCAAGAAGTTCCTCTTCTAAAAGAGCATTGGAAGGCCTTAAGATTTTTCATGTATTTATTTATAGGTATAACTATTGGCGTTGCAACATTATATGTTATGCTACCGGGTGATACTGTAAACATTGTTTATCAAGCACAGATAGAAACTTTAACTTCAATAAATGGGGTTGGACCAACTGTTTCAGGTGCTGTAACAGGAATGGCTACAACAAAATTTGGAGTGTTTAAAAACATAATGTTTAATAATTTAAATGTAACCATATTTTGTATTTTATTCTCATTTTTATATGGTGTAGGAGCAATTTTTATTCTTACTTGGAATGCATCAGTAATTGGTGTGGCTATTGGTAATTTTATAAGAAGTAATCTTGCGATGTATAGTCATTTAATTGGACTGGAAAAAATGTATAATTATCTTAAAGTTGTTACCTTAGGTCTTTTCAAATATACTATTCATGGTATTCCTGAAATCTTAGCATATTTTACTGCAGGTCTTGCAGGTGGAATAATAAGTATTGCTGTTATCAAACACAATATGAATTCTCGAAAATTTGAACATGTTTTACTAGATAGTGCAGATCTTATTTTACTAAGTATTGGATTAATAGTTCTTGCAGCAATTCTTGAAGTTTATTTAACTCCCTTAGTTTTTGTTTAAGGAAGTTGTTGAAAAACACTAAAATTCGTTAAGAATTCTTCTTTTTTTAATTCATCTATAACAAAATGCTCGTGCATCTCTGTAACTCCATAATCTTCTAGTTGATCTGCAAATTTTTGATAACTGCAAATATCTTTGAATATTCCCTCTAAAAAATAATCAAACTTATTATTTATTCTATACACTGTATTTACTGATTGAGCATTGCCGAGAAATTTTTCAAATCTCTGTCTACATTCTCTATTAACTTTTAACATTATGTGAATTTTTATATCATAACCTAATTTTTTAAAATCAATTAAAGAAGTATGCTTACTAATAAGTTTTTTTTCATATTCTTTCAATTTATCAAAAATCGTACTTATGGGTATATTTGTTTTCTTACTCATATTTGTTAATGTTTCACGCGAATTATTTCTTAGACAACTTAATAGCATCATCTCTTTATTTTTTTTCATTAAAACCCCTCCCGAACTTTTAACACCTCTTTATAAATTGATAAGCTAACCTTTTAAATATAGTTTAGTGACTAAAATTTTCTGAAACATTCAGACAAAATCTGAGCCCGAATATTTTTTTAAAATAATTTCTTTTAATTCTGCTTTTTTCAATTTTATTAAAATATTACTAAAACTCTTACTTCTGATTTAGATACATTTTTGTCCTATCATACTTATTTTCAAAAAACTTATAAATTTCAAAAAATAAATGTGTCTTTATGTCAATATTAAATAATAAAATTAAATCTCCTAAATCAAAGACTTCTTCTCACACTAATCGAATACCTAGTTATCAGATGATTCCGCTTCTTTGTCCAAGATGCAAAATGGTAATGAAGAAAATCAATGAATTCGGAGTGACAATCGATTATTGTCAAAATTGTAGTGGTATGTGGTTGGACAAAGGTGAAGTAGATAAGCTTATTGAACTGGATTTATCCAAGAATATTTCTTAAGTTCTTTAAATTTCTATTATTTTGTCTATAAATTGTTCTATTGCTATTAAGATTTTTATTATTTTAGTTCTTTTGAGAACCGGGTTTTTTATTAGAAAAAATTTTTAGTCATTTCACATATTTCTTCTGTATAATTTGTTGATATACCTAGAACATACGGTATTAAGTAGTATAAATTTATTTTACCCATTGTTAAATCCATTACTGGCAAAACTGCAGGAATAATATATTTATAATCTTCTCCGATTCCTTTTCCAATTGCTCCTGTGCTTAGCCCTAATAAATATGAACCTAATGCTATTCCGATTACATTTTTTCCTTTTGTTTTTGCATATTCTAATATTTTTTCGAGTTTTTCTATCATATCAAGCGATAATTTGAAAGTATATTTAAATTTAAGTTGTTATAAAAAATAACAACATTTATATATTTTAGTTTCTTTAACTTAATATCATGACTAAAGAAATATTAGAAGGACTTAGAAAATCAGGGTTAACTGGTAATGAATCTAAAGTATATTATGAATTATTGAAAAAAGAACAGCTTTCAGCAAATAAAATAGCTAAAAATATTGGAATGGATAGAACTTTAAGTTATACTGTATTAAATCATCTTATTGAAAAAGGAATGGTTAATTATGTTATTCAAAATAATAAAAAATTTTTTAGCGCTTCTTCTCCTGAAAATTTGCTAAATCCCTTAAAAGAACAAGAAACATATATTAAAGAGTTATTAATTGATTTAAAATCTATAGAAAAAACGGTTGAAATTGTTCAAGAAATTTCAGTTTATGATGGCAAAGAAGGAGTACGAGCTTTTGCTAGGATATTATTGAAACATAAAGGTTTTGATTCCTTTGGTGCAACAGGAAGAGCTTATGATTTATTGATAGAAGGACCTCTGCTTGCAAAAGAATTAGAAAAATCAAGAGCTAAAATTCGACTAATTACTCATTCAAGGTATAAGAAACATCCAATGAACATAAAAAGTTGTGAAGTTAAATATTTAGATATAGAAAGTGAAGCAACTACAACCATCTTTGGAGATTATATTGCAATACATATAATTAAAGAAAAACCATCAATTATCTTAATTAAAAATAAATATGTTGCTGAATCTTACAAAAATCATTTTGAAGTATTGTGGAAGTCTGCTCACAAATAAATAAGAACTTTTTTTTAGAAGAAACTGAATAGTTTAGTTTAAGTTCATACTAACTTAAATGAAACTCATTCAACAGAATAGTAACTAATGTAAACAAGTCCAGAATAATTACCATATTCTAAAGAATTAGTTTTAACAAGATAAAATGATAGTTCTT
>CAYWRI010000033.1:0-8593 GCA_964461035.1 uncultured Methanosarcinales archaeon
CATGAGTCCAATTTTGAATCTCCTCATAAGTTTTATTCTTGAATAAAAACTTTTCATCATCTGTAAATTGAAACCATAATTCTAAATCAAATTTATCTTGTAACCATTTAACAAATAACCAAACTGCTGCATGCCCCATATGAATTGGGCCTGAAGGACCACAACCAGTGTATAAAAATAGATTTCCTTTTTTGCTTTCCTTTAATGCAATATCTAAGTCTCGATGAGCAAAAAATATTTTTCTTCTTAAATAATGATGAAGTTCTCCTGTAGAATTTTCTATATCTTTTAGAAGTTTATCATCTATTTTTTTTAAACCAAATTGAGATATTAATCTATCATAATCAATATTGCCTTTCACTTCCCAAGGTGTTACTATTGCTTTATTCATCTTATCTCAAAATCAAATAAGAAAAAGAATTGATAAATGTTTCGGAAATATGTTGTCTTCAAAACAATGAAATATTGCTTTAAATAAGATGATGAATAATAAACTTTAAAAAAGGGGTAATCAAATGTACTACTAGTTTAATAAAATTATAATAAATAATATTAAATAATAATTTCGAGAGGTGATTTTTTATGAATAAAAAAGCAAGTATGCAATTATCAATAAACATGATTGTTATATTGATTATAGCTGTAGTAATTCTTGGTTTGGCATTGGGCTTTACTCAAAAAATATTTGGTCAGTTAACAACATCTATTGAGGAACAAGCAGCTAATGAAAAAGAACCACCTATGGCAACAGGGTCTGAACCTTTAACAATGTCTAGGGGATCTTCAATTGTTGCATCAATGGGTGAAGAATTTGCTGTAAAATGGAGTGTTTATTGTGATAAAGATCCAAAGTGTAGTCAAGTATCAATAGGTTTAGGTAGTTGCTCTGAATTGGCGTTAGTTGAAGTTGGGAAAAAAGATATTACTTTTAACACTGCAGATACAATAACAACAATTTTAAAAGTTTCAAGTACTGCATCTAAAGGTCTTCATACATGCACTATTAAATCAGATGGTGTAGCACCTCTAGCTTCTGGAGATTTAGATATAATTGTCAATATAAAATAAAGGTGAAAATATGAAAAAAAAAGCAAGTATGCAATTATCAATAAATATGATTATAATGTTAATTATTGCAGTTGTTGTTCTCGGTTTAGCATTGCATTTTATAATAAGGTTAATAAATCCTGACATAATAAAATTGCCTGACGAACCTGAACCAATTATTGCTACAGCAACAAATCCTTTAACAATGTCAAGAGGAGATAGTATAATTACAAGAGATTCAGGTGAACAAATAGTTATTAAGTGGAGTGTTTATTCTGATGTTGTAGATTGTGATGGTGCCGTGATTGATTTAAGTGGTTGTGAAGGACTTTCTGTTAATAGTCAAGCTGATGCTAAGATACTTTTTGGTGAATCTGGAACTATAATGACTGTTTTAGATGTCTCAAAATCTCTTCCGTTAGGAACATACATTTGCACTGCTAAAACTACTGCGTGTTCAACAGGAAATTTGGATATTGCACTTACAATCGATTGAGGTGAAAATATGAAAAAAAGAACATTAACTAAAACAGAAGAATTTGAATTAATGAAAATCATCTTTGATAAATTATTACTGTTCGCAGTATTTATTTTAGGACTTGGTTTTTATAGAGTATTATTCAATGTTGGAGCATTTAGCTATAATCTTTTAATAATTTTAGCAGGAATAATTTTCATTGTATTGTTCATAGCTATTCTTATAAAGGAGTATGATTATACAAAGCTCTGAGTTTTTTATTTCTTTCTTTATTTTTTAATTTTTATTGTAAGCATTGCTAAATCAATATGATAATAATATAATACTAAAATGATGATGAATAAAAAAGCAGGTATGCAATTATCAATAAATATGCTTGTAACTTTGATAATAATGATAGTAATATTTTCTTTTGGAATAGTCTTATTCAAAACAGTTTATGATAAAAGTGTTGATTTGGATAAAGAAGTTCAAAATGAGGCAAATCAAAGAATCATAGACTTAAATACTTGTGAAGAACTTGTTTGTGTTTTAAATCCTCAACAAGAATATGATGGTGAGAGTCTTACATATGTAATTAGAATAAACAATGAAAATAGTGTAAATCCTCAAAATGATTTTAAATTTGAAGAATCAGATTGTACTTATTCTTGCGATGATGGAACTTTAGGAGATTGTGACCCTGATGAATATGAAGCATCACCCGCTCTTACTCAAGGAACTGTTTCAATAAAAAATAATGAAAGAGATCATAGATTATTATTATTTTCTCCAAAACATATAAATTGTGAATACTCTTTATTTTTTAAAATACAAAGAACCGGTGTAGATTATGGTTCAACTCAAATACTTTGGGTTAATACTTAAACTAAAGTTCTTTTGCCATTTCTAAAATTATTTTTTCAGGTTTTTTTGATTTAACAATTCTACTTGCAACAAGAACGCCTTTTGCTCCTAAATCTATAGCACTTCTAACATCTTTACCAGAACTTATTCCTGCACCACACAATAAAGGGACCTTGCTTACTTGAGAAACACGAAGAACAGAATCACTCACAATTTCGGGTTTAGATTTACTAACAGAAATACCTGTTCCTATTAATTCAGATGGTTCGACAGCAACAAAATCGGGTTTGAATAATGAAACCGCTGCTGCTTGCTCAGAATCTGTAGCACAAATTATAACTTTTAATTTAAATTTCTTGGCTAATTCAGTGGATTCATCAATTTCATTAAGATCAAATCTATCCTCTGAATGATTTAATAAAACTCCTTCAGCACCATTAAATTTAAGTGTTTTAGCAAGAACTTTTCCTGTGTGCGCACCATATTCTATAGGGTCAAGGTGTTCAGAATAAATAGGAATATCAACTAATTTACTTAATCTATAAATATCAGTTTCTTGAACAACAAGAATAATTTTCTTACCTGTTTTTTTGGCAATACTATTTGCAGCTAATGCAAGTTTATCTGCTTTTTTTCCTGAGCTTTCAGCATATGTTTTGAAGTTAATAATTAGAACATTCTCACTCTTTTTTTTCTTTAACATTACCTCACCCTTAATTAATACTTTTAAAAAGCTTGTTGTTTTTTTGAGTAAGTTTAAAGTGGAATCTTTTTATTTGATGTTGAGAGTTCTTGGTTACCGTGTATCCAATTTTAATTAGGTGTAGTAATAATTTTATTTTTTCATAGAAAATGTATTTCACTTAGTTTATTTTAAGGTAATATTTTTTATCATTCTGGTCACGTTCGTATTTTGTTTTCTTCAGCATACGAAACTTAAAAAAATAGACCCAAGACGAAACATTTATATATACATATTAGTAGTATTTTATATTATGGCTGAAACAAGTGTCTTTAGAGGCGGACTAGAGTTTCTGGATAAGGTGGGAATATATGATGTAGTTCTACCATTTTTATTGACTTTTACTTTAGTTTTTGCACTTCTTGAAAAAACAAAGATTCTCGGAGTTCAAGCAGATTCGTATAGTGAAGATAAAACAGAATATCCTAAAAGAAACCTTAATAGTATGGTTGCATTTGTAATCGCGTTTTTTGTAGTTGCTTCGTCTCAACTTGTTGCTTTAATAAATAAAACAGTAAGTTCAGTATTCATATTACTATTATTAGCAGTTATGTTTATGTTAGTAATAGGAACATTTGGCAGAGATGAAGAATTTGCCTTCAACAACAAAACTGTTTTCATAGTTATAATGGGAATTGCAATAGTTTTAATATTCCTTGATGCACTTGGATGGTTACAAATAGGATATAATTTTTTGAAAAGGTATTGGAGTACTGAAGTAGTATCTTCAATCATATTTATAGTGCTTATAGCAATATTTATTTGGATTATGGGTGCAAGACCCAAATCAATAAGTAATAACGTTAAAGCTGATGAGGATTAAATAATTAAAGGTGAGCAAAAATGAACTTTTATGATGCAATTGAAATTTTAGGAGAATCGGGATTTTTAGACGTTTTTCTTCCATTTATGTTAATATTTGTGATTGTTTTTGCAGTTTTGCAAAAAAGTCAAATATTGGGTAGGGGTGAAGAAAAAAGAAAATTCAATATAATACTTTCATTAGTTATGGGATTATCGGTTGTAATTCCTCACGCACTTGGAAGATATCCTGTGGATTCTGATCCGGTACTAATGATAAATAATATTCTTCCAAATTTATCTTTAATTATGTTGGCAGTAATATCATTTATGTTAATCGTTGGAGTTTTTGGAGCAAATATAAAAGTTGCAGGAACACCGTTAAGTGGTTTAATAGTTATCTTTGCAATAATTTCAGTTTTAGCAACATTTGGAAATGCTGCAGGTTGGTTTGGTCAATTACCTTGGTGGCTAAGCTTTTTAAATGATGAAAGCACACAAGTAATTGTTGTAACAATCTTAATAATTGCGGTTGTAATTTGGTTTATAACTGCGCCAACAAAGAGTAAAACACAAACATCTAAAGAGGGTTGGTTCAGTAATATGTTAGAATCAGTTGGCTCTAAAAAAGACGGTAATGATGACTAAAAATGGCTTCACTTATGGATATCGGACTCCTGCAATTTTTTTCAAACCTTTTTCTTTTTCTATTTATATTTGCAGGAACATATGCTTTACTAGTTAAATCAAAGTTATTCGGGGAATCTAAAAATTTAGTGAGTATTATAGCTATTGCTGTTGCGATAATTGTGATAGTTACAGATCCTGTTGCAGAATTTTTACTTTATATTTTGCCTTGGTTTTTTGTTTTAAGTCTTGTAATACTGATGTTTATATTTGCAGGTAAACTTTTTGGAGTAAGCGATAGTTCAATATCTAATTCATTTCATTGGAAAAAAACACCCATTGTAACTTGGGTAATAATATTTGTTGTGTTAATTATCGTATTTGGATTTTCAAATTTGTATGGTCAACAATTACTAGAAAATAATCCTGATATTAATGCAACATCTGAAAATGGAGATGGTGTTTCAATTGTTGGCGATGCACAAATACCTGTAAATTCAAATCAATATGGTTCTAATGTACTTGCAACATTAACTCATCCTAAAGTTATTGGAATGGTTGTAATATTGATTGTTGGAATGCTTGCGATACTTCTTATAACTCAAAGCGGATTTCCGAAGTTTAGTTAATTTTCTAAGATTTTAATTATGTGTGTGTAAAGAAGCTTAGTGTATTAATTAGAATTCTTTGAGTAAATTTAGAGCCTATTTTTTGAAAAGTTTTATATATTGATTATTTCCTGTTGATAATATATGAAAAGAAAAATAACTCTCGTAATTTTTTTAATTATATTAATTGGTTTCATTATTGTAATAACTAATGAGCAAAATGAAAGACAAACCCCTCTTGTTTGTTCTGAATATAGTTCTGAATGTGTCAATTTTGCTGTTGAAACGAACAATGCGTCTATTTGTTCAAATTTTAATGATAGTTTTAGACAAAGTACGTGTGTGAGTTCAATTGCTGTAAATACTAGCAATAGTTCTCTATGTGAACAAGTAACTCACGGGTTTGGAGTAAAAAGTTCTTGTTACTTGCGTGTTGCCAGAAGCAGTCATAACTTTTCATTATGTGATAATATTGAAGAAATAGCGTATTTAGTTGGTTGTTTAGAAGCAAAGGCGATATTTGAAGATAGTTATGCTATTTGTTATTCAATAGAGCACCTCAATGATTCATTTTTTTCAAAGATATCAAATAAAGATTATTATCAAGAAAGATGTCTAAAAACCTTTTTTAAAACCAAGGATATGAATTATTGTACAGCAATTTTAAATGATACGCTTAATCAATTATGTAATATTTCTGTTAATTATGTTGAACCAAGATATAAATAGAATTAAATATTAGTAGAACTTTAGAAATTGTCTTTTCCTTTTTAAAGAAAAAATGTTCCTTTAGTGCAACGTTTAGCGAAGTCAAAATTCGAAGAGTTATTTTGTACGCATAGAAATCCAATTATACAGTTTTAATCCTAAAGAGTTTTTCTCCCGTAATGTATTTCTCCATTCTAAACATTCTTCATAAGACATTTCTGCCAAGGTTTTATTACTATCTTTAGGTATAATTAAAGTTAGTTTTGACCAAAGATGATCTTGCATATGTCCTCTTTCAGTTTCAGCAATACTTTCTCTTACATGTGAAATAAAATATTGTGGTTCATTGAGTTCTTCATCCATATATGCAAGACATTCTCTAAATTCACAAGTTCTTAATTTTCCTTTTACAAGATTCAAAATTCCTTCTGTTCCAATTGTTTCCAAAGTAAAATTTACAAAAGTTCTAAGAAAACCATTTATGCAATCAATATAAAATCCCGCATCAACGACAATAGTTGGTTTTCTAATTTGTTTATATGCTTGATTCATTTTATATTGTGCTATTTCTTGAACATCACTAGAACGAGGTTCAGTTAAATCAATAGATTTTTGAATAATTGAAATATTATATGGTTTTAAATCTGTACTAATAGATTCAACTTTTCCTTTATTTGTTGTAACAAAATAAATGTTCATATACTTATAAAATAAAGACCTACATATAGATTTAACGAGAAATTTAATCAGGTGTAACATATATTAAAAGAAAAAAATAAAAAGATTTTTTTTAATCAAGTTTTACTGGTTTAAGATGAGTCCAGGCAACATCGAACAAATCCTCAACTGCATTAGCAAAGAATGGTGTGTTTATCCATATTCCGACATCGTAGTTAGGATGCACTTCTTTATCATCCATTACCATAAAAATAATTTCTTTCTTGTCAACAATGATAAATCTTGCTTTATTCTTTGTACTTCTAACTTCGGCAATACCTTTTAACAATTTAACTTCTTTTTCATTCTTCTTTGTTATCGGTGCAACAATTCTAATTTTAACACCGCGCTTTTTAATTTGTTCAAAGACAGGATTTAACGAACCTATTTTTCTAATAAGGCCTTCTTCCGTAGTCATTATAGTTACTGATTTTTCAGCACCTCTAATCACAAGTTCAAAGTGATTAAACAGATTATGTCTTCCTTTAACTGAACCTGAAAGATCTGAGGGTTCTACAAGATCAATGCCTTGCGTATGAAGTGAATTAAGTTCAGTAACAACATCTGTATCTTTTAAGTCTTCTAGCCTTTTTATTTTAAAATCACTATCTTTTTTAATATTTTTTTTAACTCTTTCTAAAACTTCTTTTGGAGGAACCGCAAGATATTTTATTGGTTTACCAAGTTTCATAACAACAAAACCTTTTTTCTCAAGGCTTTCTAATATGTCATAAGCTCTTGATCTTGGAACATTTGCTATATCGCTTAGTTCTCCGGCTGTAGAAACACCTCTTGATAATATTGCAGTCCATATTCTTACTTCGTAGAGATTTAATCCAAAAAATCTCCTCAATCTGCTTAGAAAGTCATCTTTTACAATCATTTTACACCTAACCCCCGTGTTAGAGGATACACATCCCTCTTTTTTTTAACTCTGTGAAATACAAAATAAAAAATTCACACCCTTTTTTCTAAACTGTTAAGTTTAGAATATATCCATGTAAGAACTACTACTATATATAGGTTTCGGTTTTTTGTGATTATATAATAGTTATACATCACAAAACGGTAGTTATTTTGGTGTTTTTATGTTTAATACTACATAATTTACATCTTAATATATTTTCTGAATTTTAGATTGTTTTCTTTTAATCCGCATTTTTTAATAAAATTTAAAGCATTCGCTCTTTTGAAATTTCGGAATTCAATAAAGCTTACATAAGTCTTTAATCCTATTATGTTACAATCTTGAATAAATTTTACAATAGATTCAAATGGGTTTTCATAGTCAGAATGATGCAAATTATTATATTCTTTGTTTGAAATAGCATTTAAAGAAATTGAAACTATCTTAAAACCTGCTTTTTTTAATTCGTTAGGAATTTCTTTTCTTTCTGGATAAATTAAATATGCTTGACCATTTGTATTTAATCTTAGCGGAATATCATACTTTTCTCTTAGTGCTTTTGCAGAGTTTAATAAAGTATCCAGGTATAGAGTTGGCTCTCCAAGACCGCAAAAAATTAATTCATTAACTTTTGCAGTTATTTCTGTGCCAACCGAATTTACTATTTCTTCAATCGTTGGCACTTTTTCCAGAAACAATTCAGTTGATGATAACAATTCAAGTTCTGGCTTATCACAAAAAACACAGTGATTTGTGCACTCAAAATTTTTTATTATATTAATATGTAATTTAGATAAATCATTATTATAATAGTACGCTATTGCCATTTTCTTGTTTAATAAAAATCGTTTGTATTGAAAGTTTTCCCGCATTTAACCAATCATAAAGTTTGATTGCATAAGCACAGGTATTTAAAATACATAAATAGGAATCAATCTCTGGTTTAACTAATTTTCTATTTATTCCAATTCTTGTTTCTTGCAAAGTATCTGTTGTTGCTATATCAACCATTTCTAGAGAATCTGTTTTGGGAGTTAAATTAATAATTTCATGATAATCAGAATCAGAAAAGTTTTGTAAAGTATGATAAATGTAGATTCTTCCCAAGTCTG
>CAYWRI010000034.1:0-5548 GCA_964461035.1 uncultured Methanosarcinales archaeon
TTTCTCCTTCATTTAGTGTTTCTATTTTTTCAAAGAAAATAACTTTATTTCCATAACCTATCGGAACCTGATGTAGAGGGTGTAAATATACGTGACCTTGACCCCATTTAGATTCAACATAAATTTGTCCCGAATTTTCTGAGATGTGACGTACAATCCCCCAATGTCCTATGGGAATTTCCCGTTTATTTAGATATAAAACTACATTTCCAATTTGGGGTTTAGTAACAGCTTTAATTTGTGGAAAATCTTCTTTTTGTAAATCATTAGCAAGCATTCCTCCTTCTCTTCGAGTAAGTTCGGGAAGTCCGATTTCATCAAACACCTCCTCTCTACAATCATAATATTTCTCCTCTAATTTGAAATAATTTGGAAAGTCAAATCTTGATTGTTGTATTTTAATATCATATTTTCTAAATTTTTGAGCTAATTTGTATATTCTATGTTCTAACTGTAAATTATTAGCAAGCATTCTTCCTTTTCTTTGAGTAAGTTCGGGAAGTCCGATTTCATCAAACACCTCCTCTCTACAATCATAATATTTCTCCTCTAATTTGAAATAATTTGGAAAGTCAAATCTTGATTGTTGTATTTTAATATCATATTTTCTAAATTTTTGAGCTAATTTGTATATTTTATGTTCTAACTGTAAATGGTGATTATCTATAATTCTGTCTATTTGTTTTCTTTCTTTTTCATTGCCTGAAAAAATAAATCCGTTTCTTTCAAAAATATCTATTTCTTCTAAATGCAACTCTGATTGATTGTTTTTCAATAGATGTAAGCTTCTAAATAATTCTGCCATGAGATTTGTAGGCACGTATTATTTTATAAAAATTTCTAATATTTTCACTGCTAAGTGATTATTCTTTAATTAGATAATTAATTATTTATTTAAAATACTACTCTTTAGTAGCACAATATTTATAAAACGAAGATGATTCAAAAAAAAACATGAGAATATTTGGTGAAACAATATGTGTTAAGGATGAATTGATTCCAATAACTAAACTTGTTTATGAGTTAGCAATAAATACTGTTGCAGAATTTACAAAAAGTGATGCAAATGATTTTATTAATACTCTTGTTTATAATAACATTTTAGGCGGTTCAAAAAAAAATATTTCTTCTCTTACTTGTCAAATTGGATCAGATAAAATCCTGAAAAAATGCATATCTAAAAATGAAGAAGAAATATATTCTATTTCAATAGAAAATTTAATTGGACTAAACATTAATCCTTTAGATTATAATTTAACAATTAAATCATCAAAAACAGATTTAAATAAACTGATATCTGAATATATTGAATTTAATTTTCCTAATTTAATATCATCTGCTTCTAACACACAACAATCTTTTAGAAATAATACGTTTCAAAAGGATATTACAGCAATAATGGATCAAGATGAAGAATATCTTAAAGAAGTAGATGCAATGCATATAAAAAATATTTTTTTGTCTAAATACTCTAAACTGTCAAAAACTCAAAAAAAATTTACATATGGTGTGATAAATTATGTTTTAAACAGATATTTAATTTCTGCAAAAAAAAATGAAGAGTGTAAATTGGATGAGGAAACAATAAACATTTTTAAAATAATTATATCTGATAAAGAATTCATAACACATATGGATAAACTAAAAGATGTGTATAATGTGACTAAAAAACGTAATAAAATAGATAGAAAATTATCTGAATATCATGTAAATGGTGGGCACATAATTCCTCTTCTAAAATATGTAGTTAATTCTCAGGATTCTAATAAACTTTCATAATTATTAATATTAAAATAAGATGGCTTCATTACTCAATCAGTAAATACCTCTTTTTTTGTAACATGCCTATTATATCAATATATTTTTAAATTAACTATATTATCTGAGGTATGGTGTTTAATTATGGATAAAAAACAAAAACAAGAAAATAATCTACAAAGTAAGACGCATGAAAATAATGTTAATAATAAATCTAACGATAAAAACAAAGTTCACAAAGATAAATCTGAAAATAAACGTTCTGAAAAAGAAAAAAAAGAAATTTTTGAACAAAAATATGGTACTATTGAAGATTTTAATTATCTTATAGAACAGAGATTGAATAAACGAGAAAAATTAAAAAATTCAGAATTAAATCCGTATCCTTACGAATTTGATAAAAACATAAAAAATTCAGAAGTTAAAGAAAAATATGCAAATATTGAAGATGGAACGGAAAGTGAAGAATCAGTGAAAGTTGCTGGTCGAATTCTAACTATTAGAAACATGGGTAAAATAACTTTTTTAACAATTAAAGATGATACAGATAAGCTTCAAATATTCTTAAGAAAAGATCTTCTTGGTGAAGAACAATATGCTCATTTAAAGGATTTCGATACTGGTGATTTTATAGGTGTTCAAGGTCCTGTTTTCAAAACTAGAACAAAAGAAATAACTGTAAACACTAAAGAGTTTGTTCTTTTGACAAAAACAATTAGGCCTTTACCTGAAAAATACCATGGAATTCAAGATAAAGAATTAAGATACAGAAAAAGATATCTTGATTTAATCATGAATCCCGAAGTTGTAGAAGTATTCAAAAAAAGATCAAAAATAATATCTGCGTTAAGAGAATTTATGGACAAAAAAGGATTTATTGAAGTAGAAACTCCTCTCTTACAAACACTTTATGGTGGAGCAACAGCAAGACCTTTCATAACTCATATTAATGCGTGGGATATGAAAATGTTTCTTTCAATAAGTCCCGAACTTTATTTGAAAAGACTTCTTGTTGGAGGTTTTGAAAAAGTTTACACAATATGTAAAAACTTTAGAAACGAGGGTGTTGATAAAAGTCACAATCCTGAATTTACAATGATTGAAGCATATCAAGCATATGTTAATTATGAAGACATGATGAAATTAATTGAAGAAGCATGGGAATATTGTTGTTTAAAAGTAAATGGTACAACAAAAATTAAACACAAATATGTTGTTGATAATAAAGAAACAGAAGTTGAATTAGATTTTAATGCGCCTTGGAAAAGACTTAGCATGATAGATGCTATTAAGGAACTTGGTGGAATAGATATTTCTAATATGCCTAATGATGATGTAATGAATTTAATTCATCAGAAAAATATTGAATATGAAGGAAGACTTTCTTGGAGTCATTCAGTAGAATTATTATTTGAAGAATTATGTGAGGATAAAATAATACAACCAACTCACATAATAGATCATCCTAGAGGTTCAACACCACTCTGTAAAAAGCATAGAAAAGACAAAAGATTACTAGAAAGATTTGAATCTGCATGTCTTGGAATGGAATTATGTAATGCTTATTCAGAATTAAATGATCCTGTTGTTCAAAGAAGATTACTTGAAGAACAATCGCGAGAAGCAGTCGATATTGATGATGAAAAAAGAGCTGTAGACAATGATTTTATTGAAGCTATAGAAACAGGAATGCCTCCTGCAGGAGGAATTGGTTGGGGAGTTGATAGAATGATTCTTCTATTAACTGGAGCTGAAACACTCCGAGATGTTATTTTGTTTCCCACTATGAAACCTGAAACTTCAGATGTTGATAATAAAGAAAAGTGAACTTTCTGATGACAAAATCAAAAAGAATATGTTTTGAATTATTGATTAGTGTGTGTTGCTAAATGGTAGATTCTACGTTTAGTTCTGCTTTTGAAAATAATTTTTATCTTAACACTGAATTTATTACATTTTGTCAAAAAGTAACAGGAATAAACAAAGTTATGCCTTTTCGTGATAGATATTTTATTCTTAAAGATAAGAACATATCTATTCATACTTATAATTCTGAAGAATTAAAAATGATGAAAGAAAAAAACATAAAGTTTTTCTCAGTAGATCTAAAAAATAATGATACTGAACTTAATCCTTCATTAATGGAGTACCCTATTTTGTTTTACAAACCGTATGATCTTGCTTACAAAAGATTTGATAAGACATTTAGAAAATATGTGGGTCGTGCTGATAAATTAAATTTTACAACAAAAATCTTAAGGAAGTTTAATAATGAAATTATTACAGATGCTTACAAATTATATTTACAACATATGAAACGACTAAATGCTTTTGTTTTTCCTAAAACTTTTTTTGAATTATTTATAAAATTGCCTTCTTCACTATTGTTTCTAGTTTATGATAAAAATAAATTAATAGGATATAGCTTTTGTTTTGAAAATAAAGATAATTTATATACTTCTATTGGTGCAGGACATGAAGATTATTTTGATAAATATATTAATTATAAATTATATCATGAAAAAATAAAATATGCTTGTAAAAACAAATTAAATATACATATGGGCTTAGGAATAAAAGATTCAGGTTATAATAATTTCAAAAGAAGAACGGGGGCAATATGTTTAAAATGTTCAAGAAATCCAGAAAATGATAAGTTGCTTAAAAGGGCTTTACCTTTAACAAAATATACTTTAATTGGTTTAACATCTAGATTTATTTCACGTATTCTATCAAAAAAAGTAATTTTTACTATGATGCCTTTTACTTAGTTTTTTTAATTTTAGATTCTATTATGAACTTCTCTCACCTTAATTAACTTACTTAAAAAAAGTTTATAAAGATGCTTTTATGAGTATGAATATGTTAAAAACCACTGAAATTATTCAAACTAAGAGTTTTAAACTTGCAATTTATGCTAAAGGTTCTGTTAACTCAGAAAAAATGGCTGTAATATTACTTGGAAAGCTGGATACAAAAGATTATAGTCATTCTCAAAAGCTTGTTGAATTTTTAGCTGATAGAGGATATTTTGCACTTTCTTTTGATCCTCCTGGAACATGGGAAAGTGGGGACAATATTGAGTTATATACTACTTCAAATTACATTAAAGCTGTTAATGAAGTTATTGATTATTATGAAAATAAGCCCACAGTTCTTATAGGTCATAGTAAAGGTGGAGCTATGGCAATGGTTGTAGGATGCAAAAATCCTTCTATTACTCACATTATTAGTATGATGAGTTCAGGAAAAGTCAGAATACATTCTAAAGAAGGTGAAGAAACAGGCAATCACACAATGACCGATAAATTCAGAGTCCATAATCGTGATACCCCTTTAGGATATGAGAATAAATTTCAGGTATTCAAGGTTCCTAAAACCATGTTTGAAGATAAAGACCAATTTGACCTGTTCAATATTCTTTCAGAGTGTAAAAAACCTAAATTATTTATTGCAGGTTTGAAAGATACATCTGTTAAAAAAGAAGATGTGCAAAAATTATATGATGTTTCTGCAAATCCAAAATTTATTCAGATTATCGATTCCATTCATGGATATCGTAGAAATGATTCTTCAATTGTTGAAGTTAATAATATAATTTGGAAATTTCTTTCAAATCAACTTTAATCTTTATTAAAAACGTATCTTTGCAACTAATATTCAACAATATTAATAAATCAAAGTGATTTCTTTAGATTAAATGCCAAGGTGCGACAATCCGGTACTCGGTCGGTCTCGAACACCGATAGCTTAGGCTATTCTCAGTTCAAATCTGAGCCTTGGCGTTTTT